>JABGQH010000012.1 GCA_018648865.1 Candidatus Peregrinibacteria bacterium | reverse complement strand
TAGGTGGTGGGACACCAATGTGGGTTACTATTAATAGTGCTTTTATTTCAGAGGAGATAATTAGAACTTTAGTAGGTAGCTCAGCATTACTACTAGCAATGCCTATCTCTACAATTTTTGCTTCTTATTTGTACTCTAAATAAAATTACTCCCTTGATGCCTTTTCATGAAGAGTTTTTCGCATTGCTTCCTGAAGATTTTCTGGAATGCTATTTATAGCTAAATCAATATCTACAATATCAGATGGATCTATTTTATCTGAACTTGCTAGTTTACTAAGCAATGCCTGAGTATCTAATTTTTCTTCTACTGATTATAAATTTTCTATATTTGGGATTGGAAGAAGATAACATATTTAGTTTTGCAAAGATTTATTGTCTTGTCTAGAAGGAAAATTAAATCCTAACCTTCTTACCTTCGTACCTACGAAGCTCAAGCCCGTGTTGCTGACCAAGGATCTCTTTTGAGAGTGGATCGTTGTAATCACTATCGTAAACAACCGTTTCTATCCCCGCGTTTAGAATCATTTTAGTACAGATAACACATGGAAACGTATTACAGTAAAGAGTGGACCCTTCTATAGATATTCCAAACTTAGCAGCCTGAGTAATGGCATTTTGCTCTGCATGTGTTCCTCTACAGATTTCTGCGCGTTGACCAGATGGTATTCCCATCTTTTCTCGTAAGCATCCACCCATATCCGCACAATGTGGAACACCTTTTGGAGCTCCGTTGTATCCTGCTGTAATTTGCTGTTTGTCCTTTGCGATTACAGCTCCAACTCTTCTACGCAAACATGTAGCACGCTTGGCCCATGTATATGCAACTTCCATAAAGATTTCGTCAAAAGTTGGGCGATCTTCGCCTTTCCATAATTTTATGAAGTGCTCAACCTTCTTGTGTAGATCTTCTATTGATCCTTCGTTTATAACAAAGAAATCCGCCATGTCTAAACATTTACTCACTTGCTGACCCTCTGGTGGCTCACCTATCCCCTTCCCCCTTTTTAATCTTTCTTCTAGTTGCTCTTTTGTAACCTGCGCCCCGTCTCTGTTTCTGTCTAGCATTCTTGTAATTAAGATCTCATCACTTGCATGTACACCAATCATTTGAAAATCTTCTAGCTCCCTTAGTTCCAAACATTCAACTGGATTCCTAATCCCATCTATTACCCAGTTCTTACCTTCTGAGTCTCCAAGTATCCTCTCCCGAACTTTTGCACCCAACACTCCTGCCCCACCTGAGGACCTCAATTCGTTTCCTATATTTTGTAGATTCTCTCTAGTGTTTTCTAGTCCTCTACTTGTTGCTTCTGCCCTAACCATGTCAGATAGTGAAACATACTCAAATCCCCTGCCCTGTAGCATTTTTACTATTTCACCTTTCCCACTACCCATTAATCCCGTTAGTCCTACATATTGATACATTGGGGAGGAAGTGTAGCAGCATAGAAGTGCATCAGTAAAACTGTAATGCAAGACTGCTCGATCTTCGTACCGAGCAGTTTTTTTATAAATTCGTACTGTTAGCTTGAAGATCTTGCAATCTAGCAGATACATCATGCAATATTTCAAATAATGCTTCTGCTGAATTTGGGTCTAGCCTAACTCTTCTTGCATTCTCTCTCCAATTATTAATTACTTGCCCCTTACGATCTGGATCAACAGTTGTTGTCTTTAAAGCTCTTACTTTTGATCTGTATTCAAACCCATTCAAAAGAGCTAATCTAACCCTTCTTGTTATCTCTGTATTAAACTGTCGTCTTATCGCGTCAATTAGCCTTGCAGCTTCTGCTTCTACTTCATTTGTAGGGCAATTCTGAAAGAGCGCAATAAGCCCTACCAAACACTCTGCCTCAATCTCTTCAACTTCATCAGGTGTAGGTAAATAATAAGGATCATATGATCTGTCTATTGCATTAAACAATTCTCGATCTTCTTTATCTATCTCATCCCTTAAACGATTTAGATCTCCTTCTGCCGATAACGATAGCGCGACTGACATTTAAATTTAAAAAAATATCTAAAAGAATTAGAGTGGGAAGTAATGTAATAATTAAAGTTCTATAGGTTCAACATTTACTTCCGCTTCTAATTAAAGAAGAAGAAATAAAAGCCAAAGTAATTAACCATAGAACTCATGTTGAACA
>JABGQH010000010.1 GCA_018648865.1 Candidatus Peregrinibacteria bacterium | reverse complement strand
TTTCAAAATATCCATACTGCTGCCCCCAGTGCCTCCAACAACCTGCAAGCCTACGAACAACTTGTTTAACAGAGCGTTCTGGTCCTGTAACTACATTTCCTTCATCGTCTCTAATTATTTGACCACCCTCATCATATTGAGGAACGCCAGCTCTACGAAAATATTTACTAACCATTATATCTGTTGCTACCTGACTCCACTCAATAGGAATTTCTGCACCACTCATTTCAAAAACAACAGACCCATCTGTGTTTACAATTTTACTTTGCCTTTTTTCGTATGAGACCTCCTCCATTGGATCACTACCTAAAGTTGTAAAAACTCTATTTATAGATATCCCACTTTTTTTATAATCCAAATTCGTATCTGTTCCAGAAGATTCTGTTGTTGTAGAAGCAATAGAGCTCATAAATAAGGCGATAAATCAATTAAAACACAGTATGTAGTGGGTATGTGCCCCCGTTCACACAAGATATTGAATAATTAACAGATGGTCAACGCAGACTTAAACAGTGAATTTTCGTATGTCAAAGTTCAATAATTATATAACCAATGCAGCTGATTTATATAAGAATTCAATTCTAGAAATAATTTTAAAGTTCAGATTAATATAGATTTAGACATAGTTTATTAGTATCTCGTAAAGCCCAACTGATAATAAGTTTTTGTCATAGAGTAAGATATAAACTCTCTTTCTGAAAAATATTTATGAAAATTTGTGTATTTATAAGTAGTACCAATGACCCAAGTAATAGTGTGGTACTAGCAAATTCATTTATTGATGGAATGAAAGCTAAGGAGCAAGTGGAAATAAATAAATATCTACTAAAAGATATGAGGATGGAACATTTTTCTTTGGATTTTTATGATAAAAATACAGATCAAGGTAATGATTTAACTATTATTGAATCTGCCATTAAACAATCTGATGCATTTGTAATTGCTACACCTGTATGGAATTTTAGTATCCCTGCTAATTTAAAAAATCTAGTAGATCGAATGGGTAGCTTTGCACTAAATGAAAAACATAATAAAGGCACACTAGCAGGTAAACCTTTTTACATAATATTTACAGGCGGAGTACCAAAAGAAGTATGGGAAGGATTAATGAAGCAAACTACTAGCTCCTTACCAAAGGCAATCGAATACTTTGGAGGAAGTTATATAGGGCATCACTTTGAAGAGAAATGTATGTTAGAAAATGGAGAGTTTGGTTTAATAGTAGATAAACGTCCAGATAGCCTAGAAACAGTTAAGTCGAAAGGAGTTGAATTTGCAGATGTTGTTAAGGAATACGTAAAAACAGGAAAGGCTCCAATCAAACAAAGAGCAAAAGGAGGACTTACACGATTGCTTGGATCGATTATCAAGAAAATTACATAGTCTATCTTCCTACTAATATTATCTCTTCATCCATGTAACCTTGTTTTTTAAGCTCGTTCCATGTTTTTGGTCCGCCCTCTACTAAAATACTAGAAATACCATTAAAACCATTACTTGGAGTAATGCACTTGTTCCAAATAAATGAGAAATCAAAAACAGAATCTTTAATAGGGCATTCCCATATTGCTATTCCCCTACCCATCAATTCATTCTTTTTATCCGCATCACCTTTTAATGTGATAATTATTGTGTCGCTAGTAAATTCATCACAAATAACTTTGGAATCTAATTTAATTTGAAGTTCTGGATCTAAAATTATTCTATAACTTGAATACAATTTTTGTTCATCTTTGTTATACCCCAATCGTGTAGTTAAAGAGCAATCGTCACTATTAACAGTATTTACTCCTACCATAATTGCATCATGAGTTGATCTAAGATTCTTATGCGACCATTCATCTTGCTTTGATGATGTAATTTTAATTGGTGATCCATCTTTGTCTGCATATCCACCCAATTTAGTCTGAGCTGATTTAATTGTTATCCACGGTCTTTTCTTATTTATAACTGAGATATATCCCCTATTCATTCTGATGCAAAGATCTGAATTAACTGGACCGGATACTTTAATACCCGCTTCTACTAGGGCAGTAATCCCCTCCCCTGCAACTACTGGATTTGGATCTATCATTCCAAATACAACACGATTTATGCCAGTTTCTTTAATTATATCTGTGCAAGGTGGTGTTTTACCAAAATGACAGCATGGCTCTAAATTGGTATATAGAGTTGCTTCTGATAAATTTATATCAGTTTTTGTACACATTTTTTGTACAAGGTTTAAAAGTTCTCTCTCTGCATGAAGCTGCCCCCAGCCCTGATGATAAGCCTCTGCAATAATTTCATTATTAATAACTAATACAGCACCAACCTTGGGATTAATACCGGTAGATTTTCCAGCTCTTTTTGCTAGAGAAATACACCTATTTATATATTTTTGATCTCGCATATTCATAGAAGAACAATATCTAAATATTTAGTTAATGGCTTATTTTTGGGCTCTACTCAAATATCCCTTAAGTGCAGGTTCAGATCTTTTATGCTCAACCTCTCTACTTAATTTACTTGAATCCTTAGCTGAGAAATATTTTTTGTATCCACCTGAGCCTTCTTCCATAAACCTTGCAACTCTAGTTACAGTTGTAGTGCTTGCACCTGTATTTTCTGCTATTTGACGATAGGTCTTTCCTTGAAATAATTGCTTTGCCACTTCTAATCTCTCACTCCATGACTGAAGTTCGCTTAATGTGCCAATATCTCTAAGTAGATTGGCTATTTCTTCTTCATTATTGCATGAAGAAAAAGCATCACATAAGCCTCTAAATTGTGGACTGCTTCGCCAGTTTCTTTCAGAGAATCGTAGTTTCATAGCAATATATTGGAACTCTATCATATCGTTACAACGTTCTACAACACTAGAACAAAATATATACATAGCCATAAAATTGAATATTTGCTATAATATAAGCAATAACAAACAAAAATCATGCGTAGCAAAGAACTATCTCAACAGCTTTCCGTAGGAATAATCATGGGCGTAATGCTGACTATTGTATTTTCAATTGTCATTCCTCGGCTTGCATTCTTAAACAAGTATCTACCTGTTGCCTATTACAATACTTTACCTGTCTCTAATACAGGAGATATAGATAGAGATGGAATACCAGACACTATTGACGATAGTGATGGAGACAGCATTGCAGATGCATATGATGCAACGCCGCTTCCTAAATAAAGAATAATTACTTATTAAATTAGAGTGCAGAATATTTTTATATCTACACCCTAATTATTAAAGTTAAACTTAATTAATTTTTCATCCACCTCTCTTTTTTACTATTTCTTCTGCTACATTTGGTGGGACTTTATTATAGTTAGCAAATTCCATAGAGTAACTAGCTCTACCCTGAGTCATTGAACGAATATCTGTTGCATATCCAAACATGTTTGCAAGAGGCACTAATACGTCTACAACCTTTGCTTGTCCACGATCAGACTGTCCTTGGATTGTTCCACGACGTGCATTTAGATCTCCCATTACATCTCCCAAGAAATCTTCTGGTGTTACTACCTCTACTTTCATAATTGGCTCAAGTAGTACAGGCTTTGCTTTTTTGGCAGCGCTTTGGAAACCTAAACTAGAACATGTTTTAAATGACATCTCAGATGAATCCACATCATGGTACGAACCATCATATAAATTAACTTTTACATCTACTACTGGGTATCCAGCAATTATTCCCCTGCTCATTCCCTCTTGGAAACCACGATCACAAGGAGTTATATATTCTCGAGGGATCTTTCCTCCGACAATATTATTCTCGAATTCATATCCTTTACCTGGCTCCTGTGGGATCAACTTAAATATAACGTGACCATATTGTCCTCTACCTCCACTTTGTTTTACGTACTTCTCATTGTGATCAACTTCTTCTTGGATTGTTTCTCTGTATGCGACCTGAGGTTGTCCAACACTTGTTTCTACAGAGAATTCTCGTCTCATACGATCAATAATAATATCTAGATGGAGTTCTCCCATTCCGGAAATAATTGTCTGTCCAACTTCATCATCTGTTTTAACACGGAATGTTGGATCTTCTTCGGATAGTTTTCCTAGAGCAATTCCCATCTTTTCTTGATCTGCTTTAGTCTTTGGTTCAACAGCAATCTGAATAACAGGTTCTGCGAATGTGATTGTTTCTAGTCTTACTTGATTCCCTTCATCACAAAGAGTGTCTCCTGTTCTTGTGTCTTTTAATCCAATAATTGCAGCAATATCACCTGCTCCAACTTGATCTACTTCTTTTCTGGAATTTGCATGCATTTTAACTAGTCGTCCTATTCTTTCTTTTTTACCTGATCTAGAATTAATAACATAACTACCAGATTTAAGTACTCCTGAATAAACTCTAAAGAAAGTTAGTTTTCCTACAAATGGATCAGTTGCAACTTTGAATGCTAATCCTGATAAAGGCTCTGAATCATCTGGCTTCCTAATTACCTCTTCATCTGTTTTTGGGTTAATACCTGTTGTAGGTGGTACATCTAGTGGAGATGGTAGATATGCAACAACTGCATCTAGCATAAGCTGTACTCCAACATTCTTTAATGAAGAACCACAAACAACTGGATATAAAGCATTTTTTATAACACCTACTCTAATACCTTTAACTAATTGTTCGTCTGTTAGCGCTCCATTTTCTAAATACGCATCTAAAAATTCATCATTACTACATTCAGCAACCTTCTCCATTAGCTGAGATCTGTATTCTGTAGCTTTTGATTTCATATCTTCTGGAATATCAATTTCTGTACACTTTTCTCCGTGATCACCTTCGAATTTGTATGCTTTCATAGCAACTAGATCAACTACTCCATTTAAATCACTCTCTGCACCAATAGGTAACTGGATAGCTACTGCGTCTTTACTCAATCGATCATGGATACTTGCAATAGACATATAAAAGTCTCCTCCTGTTTTATCCATCTTGTTAATGAACGCAAGGCGAGGAACATTGTATTTGTCTGCCTGTCTCCATACTGTCTCACTTTGAGGTTCTACACCCTGTGATCCATCAAATACTGCTACACCTCCGTCTAGAACACGTAAGCTACGTTCTACCTCTGCAGTAAAGTCTACGTGACCTGGAGTGTCGATAATATTAATAGTATATTCAGTATCTTTTGCAGTCCAATGACACTGGGTAGCAGCAGATGTGATTGTAATACCACGCTCTTGCTCTTGTTCCATCCAGTCCATTGTTGCTTCACCTTCGTGGACTTCTCCTATTTTGTAGTTCACACCGGTATAAAATAAAACACGTTCTGTAGTTGTGGTTTTACCCGCATCAATATGCGCGATAATACCGATATTTCTAACATTTATTAGGTCCATGAATAGTAGGAGTAATATTAATTAATATTTGAACGTTCTGAAAAAGCGTTCAATGCCGAAAGACTATAAAGAAGTGGGGTATTCCATGCAAATGAAAACTCCTCGAGCTTTGGGATTATCTTGCAAGATGCGCAAAAGCTTTGTTAGCTTGCGCCATCTTAATTACGTCTTGTTTCTTCTTAAATGCGTTTCCTTGGTCATTTGAGGCTTCTAAGAGCTCTAAAGCAAGTCGGTTACACATTGGCATGCCCTTTCGTTCTCTGGCTGCCTTTAGTATCCATCTGATTGCTAAAGTCTGCTGTCTTTTTGGATTAACTTCTACTGGAACCTGATACACAGATCCTCCAACACGTCTTGGGCGAACTTCTACTAAAGGAGTTACATTCAATAAAGCTTTGTTGAATACATCCAAAGGCTCTTCTTTTGTTCTGGTCTTAATTACTTCCATTGCGTCTTTAAAGATACGTCTAGATATAGCCTTTTTACCACATTGCATCATGCAGTTAACGAATTTCTCGACAACTGGATCAGATCCCTGTGGTATGTACTCTTTTACTGCTTTGGCCATAATAACGAATTAAAGAAATTAAGCTTTTGCCTTCTTGGCACCGTATCGACTTCTTCCTTGTTTCCTGTTTTGTACTCCCTCTGTATCTAATACACCACGAACTATGTGATATCTAACACCAGGAAGATCTTTTACACGACCACCACGTACTAATACAACGCTATGCTCCTGTAGATTGTGTCCTTCTCCCATAATGTAGGCTTTTACTTCGTGACCATTAGTTAAACGTACACGAGCAATCTTACGCAAAGCGGAATTAGGTTTCTTTGGTGTCATTGTTGTTACCTTTACACAAACTCCACGTTTAAATGGAGCTCCTTTGCGAAGTGGCACATTACGCATCTTTAGTGCATTCCAAGTGTATTGGAGTGCAGGAGAGTTGGACTTTGTCCTCTTGTCCTTTCTTGGCCTACGAATTAATTGATTGATAGTTGGCATATAAAACTAAATGCTTCTTATTGGTAAGTTCCTCAAAAAAGCTGATAGAGATTATGGGAATCTGCAAGCTAAGTAAAGATTTTATGGGTATTTTCTTTAATAAATCTCTTTTTTAAACCTCTTCAGGTTGCTTATCTTTTATACTAATTAGAATTTTCGTATCGTTATCATCTAAATGCTCGAATTCAATTTCTATGTCCATTGCAGCTGCAATTGCTTCATTATTAACAAATTCTCCACTTTCCAACATATCTAAGATCCGCTTCTTGAAAGAATCTGACTCTCCTGTTTGTAATATCAACTCAAAAATCAGTCTGTCTCCTTCCACATCAACACGTTCTAAGTTTAGTCCAATAAATCCTGCTGCCTGCTTAGCTACTGCTTTAAATGATTCAATTTGCTCATCTGTACAATCAGAGATCTCTTCTGGTAAAAGTTGTGTAATTATTTCAAGTTGATCAAAAATATCTCTTGCTCCTTCTGTAATACCAAAGCTATATTCCACAATATTTTCATTGTTTATATTTTTTACTTCTCTAGTTAATCCTAATAATAATGGTAATTCTTCAGACATTTCATTAAATGAAGAAAGAAACTCACTTTCCTGGAATTTCTTATCATCATTACTACCTTCAATAAACTGAAGATGCATTAAGAATCGTTCCATGTCAGCCCTAACATCAACCGGTGTTATGCCACCTATTTTCAAATATCCTGTCATCATTCTAGAAAAAAATTCATCTTCACCTATTGAAAATGAGTCTTCTATTGGCTGTAGATCCTCAATTGGTACTGCTGAATCTTCACTTGTTACATCTTCTTCAGAGAACACTAGTTCATCCATATCTAACATCTCTGGTTCATCAACATGTAATGTATCTGTCTCTTCTGCCATGGGTACTGATTCATCCATATCTAACATCTCTGGTT
This sequence comes from Candidatus Peregrinibacteria bacterium, assembly GCA_018648865.1. GTDB lineage: Bacteria > Patescibacteriota > Gracilibacteria > Peribacterales > Peribacteraceae > JABGQH01. Next base: position 6,699 of record JABGQH010000010.1, on the reverse strand, counting down.
CATGTGATGGAATTTCTCCAACATCATAAGTGCCATATCCATCCGACCGCCTTTCTATCTCTTCAATACCATTTTCTATCTGTTGCTCAACCTTTAGCTGCTCTTCTTGCTGTTGCTCTTCTTCTCTTTGGTCTTCCTCCTCCTGTTCCTCCGCTTCTATATTCTCTTCTTCCTCTTGCTCTTCTATTTGATCTTCTAGTTCTTCTTTCCTAGTTATAAGTTCAGCTATTGCCATATCTAATGCAATCCCCTGCTCTCCGCTCCTTTCTGAATCAGAAAGAGATGATAATTCATTGTTCTTCTCCTCTATTTGCCTTTCTACACTGCCTAACTGACTCGCTAGATCCTCAGATGATCCTGAATCAAATAAGTCACGAAATGTTTCAGTCATATTCGCAAACATTTCAAGTATCTTATCAAATAGCTCATTAATCTTTTTTACTATATTTATAACTACTGTATTCAGCATTTCTTGTTTATCCATCCCTTCAAAATGATTTGTAGTAGGAGCTTCTATTTCAGTTCCCTCTGTCCCACTTAATTCTGTTTCAAGTAGCTCGTCTGCCTCAGTAGAATCTGCCTCTCTTTCTCTATCTTCTAGTGATCCACTTCCTGCTGTCTCGTTTTCATCTGAGCCACTTTCTCTAGGTTTCCTTTCTTCTGGTAAGTGAACAGCTTCGACTCGTCTTTCTGTTGATTCTTCAACATCTAGATCTGAGGGATCAGGAGTATCTTCTGAGTTATTACCAAGAGTTTCAGCCCCAAAATGCAGGAGTCTATTTTCGTTTTCTAACGAGTGCCGTGAGTTTATTTTTATATTCATATTTTTTTTATTTGATTCTATAGATTATGTTTTATTCCAAATTCTATGGTGAATTCATATCATCCCTTTGAACATGAGCTACAAAAGGAATAATGCCATCTGCATTTTCATCACTATCACCCGACTTCCAGAACCAAACAAGGAAAGGTCCGTCTATATATAGTTTTGGTGGTCCTTCATCCATACCTTTTGATGCAACTGCAGCTGCAGCCGCCTGAGCCCTTGCTCCATTTTCGTTCATACGCAACATATGTTCATATTTTGCCTCAGTAATTTTATATTTACCTAATTCAGCACCTAGAATTTCATTTATATCTCCTTCCCTATGAAAATCTACCATAGGAAAAGATATTGCTCCGTATTCATTAGTAAAATCTGAATTTTGAGTCATTGATTCTGCCAATGAATGCAAATCAGTACTCCCTTCTGGTGCTTCATCTAAACGTGTCATACAAACTAAATAGCCTTCTGCTGTTCTAACTACTGCAATGGGATGTTCATGTCCTTCTACTGTTCCAGTAAAAAATGGGCGAGCCTCATTCTCATCTAGATCTTCTGGAATAGACATCGTAACAGAATCTACCTTTTCTGAATCGTAATCAATTTGCCCATTGCTGTCACTAAGTCTCATTTCTCCGCTTTCTCCTGCTTGTAACCATTCTACCCCTATGTCCAATACACTTGCAGCTGCAATATCATCAGGCCCAGCGATAGATTCTAATTGGATACTAAAGCCTTCATCTACTAGAAACTCATTTACCTTATCTACACCCCCAATTTGTACCTCGCTGCTCATTACATCAGTTAAGTTAGGAACTTCTGCATACATCTCAGGTAGACTCTCAGCCAATCCTGCTCCTGCCTCTGGCAAATTCCATTCTTGGCCTTCTACACCAGTTGCTACCCCTTGAATTTTTTGCAAAACATCTGCAACAGTATGTGGCGCGCTAGATCCACCATCTGAAATATTAAACTCGTTTTGCTCAATATCAATTTGTGACAAACGTGAATCTGTTTCATTATCAGGTTCAATTTCATTAACTCTTCTCTGACTATTTTCTATGGAATAAGTTCCATTATAATTAAGCGTAATAAAATCTCTAGTCCCGTCACTATTAGTAACTATCACTTCTAATCTTTCACTCATAAATGTTGCATACATCTCTATCTCTGCTGTTAGCCCATCACTATTTAGATTAATATCCACATCTGAATCCAAAATTGTTATTTTTTTTGCTTCATTATCAAATAGAAATTTTTCTTCATTTTGGGAAAAGAAATTAATCGCTGATTGATCAATATCCATTGTTATTTCTACTTCTGGAGAAGGATACGCTTCTGCTGATTGAGCAGTATTTGATTTAATGTCCTTTTCATTGTCTTCTGGTACAGATGACGGCAAATCAGGAGAATTAAAATATAACATCCTTCTTTCTGAATATAGCCCAGATATACTGTGTTTTATCGTATTCATATTGTGTATTGGTATTTAAATATTTCCCTTTATTATAGCAAAATTCTTATGTTTTAACAATTCCCAGAACCAAAAGAACACTACCTGATTTTACTAGGCAGTGTCCTTGTTGTATACATTTTTTATTCATCGTCTTCAGTCTCTTCTATCTTGTCTACAAAACGCTTTCTGTATACCTCTCCTGTAGGGATTAGGCGTCCAATAATAACGTTTGATTTAAGGTCCTGAAGATTATCTATCTTTCTAGTTGTTCCTGCTTCTACTAGAACACGTATTGTTTCTTGGAAGGATGCACCTGCAAGCCATGAATCTGTAGCTAGTGCAACTCTTGTGATACCGAGTAGTAGTGGTTCGTATGTTGCAACCTTTCCTTTCCCTCTCTTTCTCTTTTTCATTTCTGCAATTTCAAATTCAACATCCGAAATATCTACTGTTTCACCTGGCAATAATTTGGTATCACCAGCATCTATAATACGTACTTTAGAGAATAGCTTTCGAACAATGATCTCTAGATGTTTCTCGTTAATTGTTTGACCCTGAGAAGCATAAATATGCTGTACTTCGTAAACAATGTATCTCTGTACTGCGTATGGACCTTTTTTAGCTAGAAGATCTTGTAAGTTGAAGTGACCTACATTCAAAGCTTGACCAACCTCTACAGCGTCATTGTTCTTAATAAGTAGTGTCTCTCTGTTACCAAGTTCATATGTTCTCTCTTGCAATTCGTTGTGCTTAACTTTTACAACACCATCATCTATTGAGCTTACTACACCAGCTACTTTTGCTTTTTCAGTAGATTTATCATTTACAGATCTAGCTAGCACAGTTCTTTCTTTTACTTCTTGTCCTTTTTCTACAACTATTTCGAATCCTCCTGCAATTCTATATTCGTCTTCTCCTTTTTCTTGTGCAAAGACATGAATAACAGTTTTATTTGAGCTTCTGCTTACTTTTACTTTTCCTGCTATATCTGCAAGGATAGCTGGAGTTTTTGGATTTCTGGCTTCAAATAGCTCTTCTACTCTTGTCAAACCCTGAGTGATATCTGCGCCTTCTGCGACACCTCCCATATGGAACGTTCTCATAGTTAGCTGTGTTCCTGGTTCTCCAATTGATTGAGCTGCAATAATTCCTACCGGTGTACCCTGTTTAACTAGATGATTATCACCTAGATCACGTCCGTAACATTGTTGGCAAATACCACGATGTGTTTTACATGTCATAACAGATCTCACAGGAACATTTTCGATTTCCTTTTCTTCTATCTCTCTTAGTAAGTCTCTATCAATTTGATCGTTTCTACCCGCGATCTTCTTTTTGTTATAAATTAGGTCTTCACTTAATACACGACCATAAATTCTTTTAGATAGAGGTTCACCAATCTCATCTGATTCTTTTTTGGTGAGCCAGTGAGTATCCTTACATCCACAATCGTCTTGTCTAATTATTACGTCTTGTACTGCATCTACCAAACGACGTGTTAGGTATCCAGCTTCTGCTGTTTTTAGAGCTGTATCTGATTTTCCTTTTCGTCCTCCATGTGTAGCAATAAAGTATTCCAATACAGAGAAACCGTCTTTTAGATTGGACTGAATAGGAAGTTCAATTGTTCTACCAGATGGATTTGCAACTAGTCCTTTCATTCCAGCTAGCTGAGTAACCTGACCCCAGTTACCACGAGCACCAGAACTAATAACGTAAGTAATGTCGTTCTCTTCATCTTTTTGGAATTCGCTAATCATTTTTACACTAATATCATTTTTTACTTTGGACCAAACTCCAATAGCTTGAACATATCTTTCATCTGCAGTCATCAAACCTCTCCAATAATAGTTATTGATGTCTTCGACTTCTTTGTTTGCTTTCTCTAGTAATTCCTTACGTTCTGCTGGGATTGTAATATCTTCTGATCCAATAGAGATTCCAGATGTCGTTGCGTATTTGAATCCAATATTTTTTAGATCATCAGCCAGTTGAACTGTTTCTTCTATTGTAGAAAGTTCCATACAAGTTGCGATCAAATTGGATAAGTCCTTCTTGCTTTGTGATTTATTAACGTAACCAAGAACTTCTGGGATTATCTCGTTAAAGAAGATTCTTCCAACAGATGTTTCTATTATTTCTGTTGTGCCATCTTCTTTTTCCATACGGACGTTAATTATTGCCTGCAGATCAATTATCTCATGCTCATGAGCTAAGATTGCTTCTGCTTTACCACTAAACGTCATTCCATGACCCTTCTTTCCTTTGTGAACATTAGTTAAGAAGAAACAACCAAGAATCATATCTTGTGTTGGATTAATAACTGGTTCTCCTGCGGATGGTTTTAGAATATTCGTTGCTGCACACATTAAACTTTTTGCTTCTTTTTGTGCTTTCTCGGAAAGCGGTAGATGGACTGCCATCTGATCTCCATCAAAGTCAGCATTAAATGCAGCACATACAAGAGGATGAAGTTGAATAGCATAACCTTCTATCAATTTTGGATTAAACGCCTGTATTCCAAGTCTATGCAATGTAGGAGCACGATTAAGTAGTACGAATCTATCTTTGATAACGTCTTCTAGGATATCCCATACTTCTTTACCTCCTTCTTGAACTAGTCTTTCTGCACCTTTTACATTGTGTGCGAGTTCACCTCTAATTATACGACCAATTACGAATGGCTTAAATAGTTTCATTGCCATGTTCTTAGGCAATCCACACTCGTTAAGATGAAGTGATGGACCAACAACAATAACACTACGACCAGAGTAATCTACACGCTTACCAAGTAGGTTCTGACGGAATCGTCCTTGTTTACCCTTAAGCATGTCCGATAGACTTCGTAGTTTTCTGCGGTCTCCTGCAGTAAATAGAGTTTTTCCTGCTCTTGCTGAATTATTTAGCAATGTATCTACGGCTTCTTGAAGCATTCGTTTTTCGTTCCTACAAATAACTTCTGGAGCACCAATACTCATTAGCTTCTTTAAACGATTATTTCTGTTAATTACTCTTCTATACAAATCATTCAAGTCAGATGCGGCAAATCTACCACCATCTAGTTGAACCATAGGCCTTAGATCAGGAGGAAGAACAAGTAGTCTCTCTAATACCATCCAACATGGTTCTATCTTTGCTTTCATAAGTGAACTAACTAACTTCATTCTCTTCATTATTTTCTTTAGCTTTTGCCCACTACTCTGTCCTCTATTATTTTGGAGTGTTTCCATTAGAACTTCTAGATCTAGATTCTTAATTATTTCTCTTAAAGATTCAGCACCTGTACCTGCTCTAAATACATGACCAAATTTCATATTCATTTCACGATACTTAAGCTCAGAAAGTACTGCTCCAATACATAAGTTCTGTAAATCATCTAGAGCCTCTTTGTGATTCTGTTTAAGTGCAGTTGATTTGTCTGCGTACTCTTTATCTAAAGCATCTGTTTGTGACTGAGTTGCTTTTGCATCTTGTAATTGCTTCTTTGCATCTTCGTATTCTTTCTTGAGCTGAGCTCTTCTACTGTCTATAGCTGCATTCAACTCCTTTTCTGATTCTGCCCTCATATCCTCGTCTACAGTAATAACAATGTAAGCAGCAAAATAAACTATCTGCTCAAGTGTTTTAACTGGTAAATCAAGTAGCAATCCAATCCTAGATGGAGTGGATCTAAGGAACCATATATGTGTTACTGGAACAGCTAGATTGATATGTCCCATTCGTTCACGACGAACAATACTTCTAGTAACCTCTACACCACATTTTTCACAAACTACTCCGCTATAACGAACACCTTTGTACTTACCGCAAAAACATTGAAAGTTTTTTGTAGGTCCAAAAATACGCTCACAGAATAAACCATCTGGTTCTGCGCGCTGTGTTCTATAGTTAACTGTTTCTGGTTTTGTTACCTCTCCTTTGGACCAAGACAGAATATCTTCTGGACTTGCAACGGAAAGGGCAACAGCATCAAATGAATCTGTGGCTGCTGCATGGGGCTTCTTGTATGGAGGCATGGGGCTTAAAGAGAAATAATTACGTACGAAGAACCGCAGTGCTCCAGCTTGATCTTCTATCTCAAGTGGATTCACTTCGGCGATTTCGTAGGTATTTTACAGAGGAAATAGCCGTATGCAAGAAAAATATAAGAGTTATAGTGTTTTTATTAAGATTTCTATTTGCGTATTTGCGCAAGTATGCAAATAGAAATGCTCAAAGATCAAAGAATGAATGACTTTCAACTTTTAGACCTAAGCTTATGAATAGCTTTGAGACTTAAGCTTTAAGCTTTTAGCTCCCTAGTTAACGTAATAATTACTTTTTGTAATGTATTCATTTTTATGTTTATTTTAAAATAACTCATAACTCACAGCTCACAGCTCACAGCTCACAGCTCACAGCTCACAGCTCACAGCTCACA
>JABGQH010000014.1 GCA_018648865.1 Candidatus Peregrinibacteria bacterium | reverse complement strand
TTAAAGAAGAAGAAATAAAAGCCAAAGTAATTAACCATAGAACTCATGTTGAACAAAGTATACATTGGATAGGAATATTGTCTAGAAAATTGATAAAGTTGTGAGTTTCAGGTCAAATGTCTAATGTCTAAAAGTCAAAGGCCTAATGGCTATAGGACTTTTGACCTTCTGACTTTCGACTTTTGACAATTTGTAATACATTGTCACACATTTGTATTACATTGTAATACATCCACAAACCGTTGTAATACAATGTATTACAAAATCCCGCGCAGCACTGCTACCCGGGATGTGGCTTGAGACACGGTTCTCAAGCGAAAGCTGCAATAGCGGACAGAATTGTTAACGCCAGTAGCGCTAACGCTACAGGCCCGCATCCCCCAGTTTCTGGGTTATGATCCCAAAAAGGATCTGGGTTAAAATCACTGGACATGATGTCCTCCTTGTCTAAGGAAAAAGAAGTTTATGAAACAATACTGCTCTCACTTTTATATGTTAACAAGCAAATAATGAATGTTATCTATCCCAACGGATGGCTTCTATAGGCCTTAAGTTTGCTGCTTTTTTAGCTGGATACAAACCAAATACAAGCCCTATTGTCATTGCCATTGCGAATGATAATAGAAGAGCAGACAAAGATAACGAGAAGCTAACAGAGCCTAATAACTTATCTGCGACTGCAGTTATTAATAATCCAAAGCCAACTCCACCAATTATTCCTATTACTCCACCAATCAAAGTTAAGGTTACAGCCTCTATTAAGAATTGAAGCAGGATATCTTTTCTTCTTGCCCCAAGAGCTTTTCGTAATCCTATCTCTCTGGTTCTTTCTGTAACTGCTACAAGCATTATGTTCATGATTCCAATTCCACCAACCAAGAGTGAGATGCCTGCAATTAATCCTAAGAAGATTGTAAGACCCAAGGTCACCTGACCAATAATCTCTGTAGCTTGAGCTGATGATCTTGCAATAAAGTCATCCTTGTCTGGATCTTCTTCTGGATTATCTATTCCGTGCCTTTGCCGTAAGGTTGATTGAATATCCGCGAGTGCTAAATCGTCGTCTCCTTTGGATGTCATACTCATGTAATCCAATTGATGTTTACCAGTTATTGCACGAGCTGTAGAGAATGGGACTGTGACTACAGTATCCATATCTTGTAACAATGCAGAACCTAAGCTTTGGAGCACGCCAACTACTGTATAGAATCTGCTTCCGATTCTAATACGCTCGCCTATTGGATCTCTATTTCCAAATAAAGTATTTGCAGCCTCTGATCCTATAACTGCAACACTTCTTGCAGATTTTTCGTCACTTTCATCTATCAATCTTCCCTTGTCTAGCTTAAGGCCATAGTTTCCTAAAAACACAGATGTACTTCCAAAAATTAATGGAGACAACTCCTCTGTACCATATTGAACTTTCTCTCTTATAAATATTACAGGAGCTACATTTTCTACGGTTGTTAAGTTTGCAATTGCTTCTGCATCTTCAAATGTAAGGCTATCTGTAGTTCGTCCAAATTTTTCAAAACCTGTTGGATACACTTCTATTAAATTGTTAGAAAATGTCTCCACTTGATCCAATATATAATTCTCGAACGTTCTACCAACAGAGACCATTAATATTACAGAACCAACACCAATAATAATTCCGAGCATTGTAAGTAATGACCTCATTCTATGAACGATTATTGCTTTGTATGCCGTTTGAATGGTGTCAGATAAAAGCATTATTCGTAACGGAGAGCAGTCATAGGAGAAAGTTCTGCAGCCTTTTTAGCTGGATAAATTCCAAATACTAATCCTGTAGCTACTGCCATTGCCATTGCAAGGAACATAGAAGGTACAGAGAATGCAAAAATGTAAGTAGCCAAAAACTTATTTGCTACTGCTGCAATCAGCAACGCAAGCAGTGTTCCAAGTACAAGACCAATAAACCCTCCAAATACTGTTAGTGCTACAGACTCAACCAGGAATTGTAGCAATATATCTTTGCTTCTAGCACCTACTGCTTTGCGCAATCCTATCTCTCTAGTTCTTTCTGTAACAGCTACAAGCATAATATTCATAATTCCTATTCCACCAACAATTAGCGATATTGCAGCAATTGTAGTAATAAATAGAGTTAGCCCAAGTGACACAGCCCCTAAGATATCGTTAGCTTGAGCAGAGGTACGGACTAAGAAGTCGTCTTTGTCTGAATCATCTTCTGGATTATCTATTCCGTGACGCCTACGAAGTAAAGACTTAACATCCTGTAAAGCTAAGTCGAAACTGCCGATAGATTGCATGGTAATACTGTTCACATACTTTTGACCATTAATTGATCTAACAGTACTCATTGGAACAAATACAAACTCGTCAGCATTTTGAAAGAACTGTGTTCCAACTTCTTCTAATACTCCAACAACTGTATAAGATCGATCTCCCATTTGAATCCTCTCCCCTATTGGATCCTGTGTATAAAATAGCTCTGTTGCAATGTCTGGACCAATAACAGCAACTGCTCTTGCAGCTTGAATATCTCTTTCTTCTAACACTCGTCCTAATTCTGCAATTACTTCTCTATTTTTAAAGTAATCAGGGACTGTACCAATTGTACGTGGAATTGTTTCCTCTCTACCGTATCTAGCAGAAGGCACATCCAAAAACATCATTGGTGCAACTGTTGTAACTGTAGTCAATTTTTTTATTGCTTCTACATCATCTAATGTAAGGCTATCAAATCCTGCCTGAATAGCTCCTTGGGATCCCTCTTGTTGACCAGGGAAGATAACCATAGATTTAGCGCCAATTGAACTAATCTGTCCTAAGATTAGTTCCTCCATACTTGCGCCTACTGCTGTCATAAGTACAACAGAACCAACGCCAATAATTATTCCGAGCATTGTTAAGAGTGATCGACTCATGTTAGAGGCAAGTGCGTTCTTTGCCGATCGCAAAGTATCAATAGCCCTCATTATTTATTTAGGGATTTAGCTTTAGATGCTCTAGCACGTTTAAAATTAGTAGTGTCTGAGTCTATTCGTCCATCCGTTAGATGGATTATCCTCTCTGCATGCATTGCAGTTTCATGTTCATGAGTAACTAAAATAATTGTTCTATTATCATCTGTATGCATTTTTTGCAGAACTTCCATAACTTGGTTACCAGACGTACTGTCTAAATTACCTGTTGGCTCATCTGCAAAAATAATATCTGGATCTGTTACCAAAGATCTAGCTATTGCAACGCGTTGCTGCTGGCCTCCAGATAGTTGATTAGTGAAAAAGTCTGCTCTATCTGTAAGACCTACAGATTCTATCGCATTCAAAGATCTGTCTCGTCTTTCAGACGCTGGAATTGAAGGATGATAAAGTAATGGAAGCATTACGTTATCTAGTACTGTAGTTCTAGGTAGTAGATTAAAGGCTTGGAAAACAAAAGAAACGCGTGTAGCCCTAATTCTAGCCAATTCATCATCATTCATTTGCATTGTTTGTTCCCCTTTAAATAGAAATTTTCCACTGGTTGGCCCATCTAAAAATCCTAAAATATGCATAAGCGTAGATTTTCCAGATCCAGATGGCCCCATGATTGAAACAAACTCTCCTTCATTTATTGTTAGATCCATATCAAACAAAACAGGGGTTTCTAGTTCATCATTAAAATATGATTTACAGAGCTTAACGGTCTGGATTAATGGAGCATTATTCTTTGGCATTTTTTAGGAGGGATTATCTATGTCTATATTGTATATCTCAAAGCTTAAAGCTTAAAGCTCAAAGCTACTTAACAAGTACCACCACAGTATCCCCTTCATCTACACCAGAAATAATTTCTACATCTGTATCTGTTTCCATTCCTACGACAATTGGTTTCTCTACTACTTCTCCATCAATTAGCAATCGGATTGTGTAGTTACCATCTTTGTCCTTCATGATTGCACGGCCTGGTACATGAACAACATTTATTCGAACATCTGTAATTATGTCTACGTCACCTGTCATTCCTATTTTTAATATATCCTCTACATTTTCTGCAAAATCTAATTTGATTCTGTATTTTGGCACACCATCTATAATAGATGCAGCTGGGTCAATTTCTGAAACAGACATCCAAAAATCTCTATCTGGATATGCATCTAGTTCTATTGCTCCAGATTGTGTAAATTGTACTTTTGGAATATCAATTTCTGATGCATAAAGCTCTACACGATAAGGACTGTCTCCTAGCATTGTGATGGATCTATCAAAGTCTTGGAAATCACCTGTGAACTCTCCTGTTTTTAGATTGGCCTTTGTAATTCTTCCATCAATAGGAGCTTTAAGAATTACATCCTCTAGTCTTGCATTTGCTCTTTGTAAATCTGCATATGCCTTGTTTACTCTAGCTTGTGCAGACTGAATATCTGTATCTCTTGCTCCTGCTTTTTTTAATGCAAGTTGTGCTTCTTGTGTTAGCAATAGAGTTTCATAAGTAGAGATATCTGTAAGAGCCTTGTCTCGCAAACCCTGTTGTGAAGTTACTAGCCCCTCTTCTGCTGCTATACCTGTTCTATACCCTTCGGTAGCATCACGTAATCCCTCTAACTCTGTTGTAATACTTGTTAGAGATGTTTGTACTGCACTTCTCTCGTCTGCAATTTTGTCCTTATATGTTTCTTTTATAGAATTTGTGAAATAGTTTGAAAGTGGAGTACTTACTATTACCTGATAAGCAATCTCTACAGCAGATGAACCCATTGTTGCAGCAGCTTGCGCCTCTGTAAGTTTATCTAGCGCCATTTCATAATCTGTTGAATAGCCACCAGATAGAGCAGATGAAATTATTTGCTTTGCTTCCCTTTGAGTATTTTTATATGAATCCAAAAGCCTTGCAGAATGGAACTCAACTGAATTTTCTATAATTGTTGTAGCAAATACATCATCTAAAATATTTAGAGATGTTTCTATTGCAGAAAGTTTTTGCAGAACCAAACTATCTACAGATGTTATGTCTCCCGTTAGGCTTGCACTTGCTTCTTTTAATAGTTGCTCTAGTTTGCTCTCTGATCTTTTTAAATTAGCCTCAGCGGAAGCTAGAGTTGTACGAGCTAGTTCTAATGAAGCCCTTCTATTTGCAACCTCTGCCTGCGCAATTGCTATTTCTTCTGGTCTTGTGCCCTCTACTAATTCTTGTAAATCTGCTTTAAATGCCTGAACATTTGCGTAAGCAGCAGACACTTCTGCTCTATATGTTTTTGTACTTCTTAGTGTTGCCAATATTTGACCTGCCTCTACATCGTCTCCTTCTTCTATAAGGAGCTCATCAACTACTCCTGTTATTGGAAACTTTAGCTCTAAGTCTTTTTCAGAAATCACTGTTCCAACAGCCTCTACTGTTTGAAGTAGGGTTCCTCTTTTTGCTGTTTCTGTAATTACCTCCTGTTTTTCTGGTGCTAACAAGAAATAAGCAATTCCAATAACAGGAAGAGCAACTAAAAAACAAATTGAAAGTAGAATCCAACGACGCTTTGCAAAAACTAATATTTTCTTTGTAAAATGGAATATACCCATAATTATTGATGATGCGTGATTTTCGCTCTTTTTATTCTTTTTTATCTCTGAATCCTTCTTTGGAAGCTTGTCTAATGCATTTTTTACCATTTAGTTAATTATAACATAATAATGAGTTTTTTACCATATTTATTCAATATTAATTTTGATTCTCAGCTAGCTCTTTTAAGGAGCCATTTATGGCTTCCTGTACGCTTGGAAGCTGTATTCCCATGTTCTTAATCTTATTTGTAGATAGAACACAGTTACTTCTGCCTGCTTTTACTACGTCTGGCAGATCATCCAATGTTAAACGTGTGCATTCGTAAGAATTGTCTACAATCTCTTTATATTGGAGCATTATTTCATAAGGAGACATGGTCCCTGGGTTAACTATGTTGTATATCCCTGTTTCTTTTGCCTCTATCAACTTTGCGGCAGTCTCCATAAAATCAGAAAGACAGGTGATAGAATTTTGAACGTCTAATATCCGCGAATAGTTTTTTAACTTACTAATGAGAGACCTAGGATTATCTGTCCCATCAAATGGCATTCTGAGTCTAAGAATCAGTACATTTGGAACTTCAGCAAGTAGCTGATCTATCATTGCTTTTGATCTGGAGTAAAAACTGCCAGTGAAATTTGGCTTATCTTTTTCTGTAAATCCTTCTCCTCCTTTGTCTCCTTCGTAAATACAACCTGAGCTAAGTTGAACCCAATATATCTTCTTCTTTCTACACTCATCCAAAATTATTAATGGCCCTGTAACATTTGCTCTTATAGTTTCCTCCTTGTTTTCCTCACACCAATCAATATTAGGACGACCAGTTTTACCTGCTGCGTTTATTACTACATCTGGATTATGAGTCTCTAATTCCCCTCTTACCAAAGCAGGATCTGAAATGTCTGCAGATGAAGCAATAGCATCTGGATATAGATTTAAAAAGTTCTGACCCAGATATCCCTTTGAACCAAATATTAGTACCTTCATTGGACGGGTATAATAACGAAACGGGCAACCAAATGCCACCTTTTCGTGTGCCTACGTAATTCGTGGCGGAAAGCCGTGATTTACTGTAAGATATTATATAATGACACGAAGGCGTCGTAGGACAACAACCACAAGGCGAAGAAAAAGAACAACCAGAAGAAAAACTGGTGTTCTAAGCGAGTCAGTTCGAAGACAAGTAAGTGGCACAGTACAAATATGTTTAGGAATACTTCTACTACTGGGGTTAAGGAACAATGCAGGAATGATTGGAGACTCTCTTAAAAATTTCCTTACATTCTTTTTTGGTAAATGGAGCATACTGTTTCCTATAATGCTTGTATTTAGTGGATTGCTATTTTTGTTTGCTCCACCTAAAAAAAGAAGCAGTGTAAAAAAACAAAGAGCTAAATCTATGAGGCAATTTTTTGGATTATCACTTTGTCTTGCAGCCTTCCTTGGACTTTCTCATATTGGTGCACCACTAGAGGAAATTGGAAGCAGTCAAAGAGAGCTAGCTGGAGCAGTTGGTTTTATGATGAGTGTTGGTTTCCTACTATTTGCTAGCAGAGCAGTCGGTTATACCGTGCTTGGTTCTGCCTTAGTTGCTGGGCTGTTTATTGCATTAGAGCCAGATCTTGTTTCTATAATTGCATCTGTTAAATCTGCTATCTTGAAACCAAAGAAGAAGAAAAAGAAGAGAGCAAAGAAAAAAGTAGAAGAGGAGGAGGAATATGAGGAGGAGGAATATGAGGAAGAAGATGAAGATGATCTTGTAGAACAAGATATCGAATCTCCAGAACTAAATATTGTTCGACCAGTTTTTGCACAAAAATCTGTTAAGGAAGATTCAGCTAAAAAAATCGCTAAATCAGTTAAGAACAAAGTTGATAGCATCACAATGCAAGATACTCGATACGAAGAATGGACTTTCCCTAGTTATGATTTAATAGACAATGCTCAAAGTGAACTAACTGTAGACGATGAAATGCTTAAAAAGCAGGCACGAATGATAGAAGAAAAGTTAGATGAGTTTGGTGTAGAGGTAACAGTATGTGACGCTCACCCCGGGCCAACAGTTACACAATTTACTTTACGCCCTGCAGAAGGAGTTAAGATTAGTAGAATTGCTAACTTGAAAAACGACCTAGCTTTAGCTCTTGCAGCACCAAGTTTAAGAATAGAAGCACCAATTCCTGGTAAATCTCTAGTTGGAATAGAAATGCCTAACTTAGAAAGAACTATAGTTCATCTTAGAGAGATTCTAGAAAGTCCAGATTTTGTTCAGTCCGAATCCCCTCTTACATTACCGCTTGGTAGAGATGTTTCTGGTAAAGCAGTAACAGCAGCGCTAGAAAACATGCCTCATCTACTTATCGCAGGTGCAACAGGATCTGGAAAATCTGTATGTATGAACACTTTCTTGACTGCACTACTTTTCCAAAATGCACCAGACCAACTAAAACTTATTTTGATCGATCCAAAACGAGTTGAGCTTATGCCATATGACGGAATCCCCCACTTGCTTACTCCTGTAATTACAGATTCAGAAAAAGCATTACAGGCATTGCGTTGGGCAGTTGCAGAAATGGGACGCAGGTTGCATAGGCTTTCGGAGGCTGGTGCGAGAAATCTGAATGAGTACAACGAAAAGCAAACAGAAGATGAAAACGTGCTTCCTCGCATAGTAATTGTTGTAGATGAACTTGCAGATCTAATGATGCGTCAGTTCCGCAGAGACACAGAAATGATGGTCGCACGCATCGCACAAATGGCTCGTGCTGTTGGTATACACTTAATTATTGCAACACAAAGGCCAAGTGTAGATGTTATTACAGGCCTGATTAAGGCAAACATCCCTACACGAATAGGATTCCGCACTGTTAGCTCCATAGACAGTCGAACAGTTCTAGACAGTATTGGCGCAGAGGATCTACTTGGTAGAGGAGACATGCTTTACCTAACTGCAGAGGTAGCTCAATTGCAACGAATCCAAGGAATTTATATTTCTACTAAAGAAGTAGAGCGTGTAATTAATGCAGTTAAAATCGCAGGTGGAGGAAAGATCACAGAAGAAATCCCACTTGATAATGAGGAGTCCGATGAAAATGGAATCGTAAATGCATCTTCTACAGCAATCAATTTAGATGCAGATGATAATGGAGGAGACGAATTATTCTTTGAGGCTGTACGAGTAGTACAAGCAAGTGGAAAAGCATCTGCTAGTTTGTTGCAAAGACAATTAAAAGTTGGCTACGCCAGAGCTGCAAGGTTACTAGATATTATGGAAGACAAAAATTTGATTGGTCCATCTAATGGAGCAAAAGCTAGAAAAGTTTATATAGAAACAATGGCATCATGAGACCACTACTTATAGCAACATCTAATAAAGGAAAGATTACAGAGATCTCTGAGTCTCTTATTGGTATACCTCACGAAATTATTACTCCATCTTCTATTGGTTTTAGTGATCCTCCTCCAGATGAAACAGGGGATACCTTTGCAGCAAACGCCATGCAAAAAGCTATCTATTACTACGAGCTTGGCAAAGTACCAACAGTCGCAGACGATTCTGGAATCCTAATAGATGCTATCGCAGGTGAACTTGGTATTCACACTAGGCGCTGGGGCGCCGGAGCAGATGCAAGTGACGCAGAATGGATAGACTATTTTTTAAAGAGAATGCAAAAAGAAAAAAACCGTAAAGCCAGATTCGTATGCAACTTGGCATTTATTGATGATGAGGGTTTGCCACATACTTTTGAGGGAGTGTGCGAAGGATCTATTACAGAAGAATTAGAAGCAGACTATCTACCCGGTTTACCAATCTCTGCATGTTTCCGTCCAGATGGATTTAACCAAGTTTATAGCGCTATGTCAGTGGAGGAAAAGAATGCCATAAGTCACAGAGGAAAAGCAGTAGCAGCACTGCGTTCGCATTTGATTGTTTAAAACTTATGCTTATTTTTGACAGATATTAGTAATCATAATTTAATATATATATGAAATCTAATAATGAATTTATCGGTTTAGAATTTACATACCATGAAGAAGCATTTGAATATCCAGCTTTAGCGCTTGTAGAACTAGCAACAATACTTAAATTAAACTGTGTGCTTTGTGGCAGAAATATAGCTACAAAAGTAAGTGAAAGTAAAAAAGATCATGTTATAGAAATTGCTAATGAAAATGGGTTTGAACTTCGAACTACCTTAGAAGATTCTTAATAAATATCACAAAATACGTCATTCTAAATGACACTTGATAGTAGGTGTACAGAGGTATACCCTCATATACATGGATGAAAAATATAATCTGGCATATATTGATGGAGCCAATTTACACAAAGGTATCCAAAATCTAGGATGGAATTTAGATTATGAAAAATTTTATCGTTGGCTAAAGGCTAAATATAAAATGGAACGCGCATACATCTTTCTTGGTCATATTCCCAAGCATCAACCGCTCTATAATAATTTAACTGCTATTGGATATGATTTAATCTTCAAAGAAGTCACTACACATTTAGGCAAGCCCAAAGGGAACTGTGATGCAGAGATGGTTTTGCAGGTAGTAAGTGACTACTACGAACAGAAGTTAAATAAAGCAATCCTTGTTACTGGCGATGGTGATTTCGCATGTTTGATCGATTTTCTTTGTGAAAGAAATGCATTCCATCGCCTTATTGCACCTAATATTGCATACACTTCTTATTTGCTTCGTAAACGTAATCTCTCCACTGTTTATCTGGAAGCAACTCGTCTTGTTCCTCATATTAGAAAAGACCCCTGACAGGCATAAATATCCTGAGAGGACTCTTTTCATATTGTAAATCTATTGTAACAATGTTATTAAAATTGATCAAATACATACTAAGTGAATCTGAGTAAATATCGCATAATACTTAATTCTTAATACGTGATACCTTTCAACCTTTCAATTGAAAGGTTTAATACTTTTTAGATGTCTTTCTAGACTGTTTTCTTAATACAAAGCATGTTTTCTATACAGTTTTGACATATTCTATTCTGATTATTTTTTATGTAATTAATTGTATAACTTTTTTGTTCAGTCTTCATTATATTTGTATTATTTCCAATTATCCCACCCCAATAGCACTACCTCCATCTGGTAATGACTCATCCATAAATTCAAAAAGGGATTGATGCTTAGGCGGTGACGCTTTTTTAATTTCATCTGCCCCAATAGAAATATTGGGATCTATTGCATCTAACTTAGCATCCAATTCCTCTAGTTCTTGTTTCATGCATTTAAATATACTTATATAAAATTTTATATCTGCTCTAGCATTAATTAATTCTAATTTTCTATCTTCATCGAATGTGCCATAACCTAGGATTTTATCTACCCTACCTTTCAATTCATAAAAATATATATAAACTCTTTCGCTTAGTTTATTTCCTTTACGTTCAATAAACTCTTCTATATTAGATGCACCTGGATCTATTGTATCTAGCTTTTCTAGTAATACTTTTAATTCTGGCTCTAGATCTTCTCTATAGATTAATAAAGCTTCTATCTTTTCTCTTACAAGTCTTATATCACTCTCCCCTCCTTTATCGATTGGCGTACCCCAACGAAGTCTTTCTATTTGGACTCCCAATATTTCTACTAGCCTGTCGGATGCTTCTGCTACTGGTTTGTGCATAGTTATTATTAGATTTAAAAAAATGCTACTCCTTTAATATACAAATACAAGAAAATGTTTTGTGGTTGTAGTATTTTTAACCATAGAAAATGTACCTCTCTTAGTACTTTTTCGGGACTAGGCCATTGCATTAATAACATTCATGAATCAAAATCAAATTAATCTCCTATTTAAAAATATGAATACATTACTCTCTACGGAAAGGCTTACAGAGATAAAGAATGAAGCGAATACTACGTTAAAGGAGCACGGACATGTTAAAAACCCATTTGAACGCATCTCATCTATTGCAGATGCAAATGGAATAGAGTTACTAGAAGCTGATCTATACGATATTTCTGGAGCTCTCCGAAAAGAAGGAGGCTCATGGAAGATCTATGTGAATAAACAAGACTCAGAGCAGCGTAAGCTTTTTACTGTCGCTCATGAACTAGGCCACTATTTCATTCATAAAGATGAAAGAAATGAATTTATCGACGGGCAATTTATAGCAAGAGATGAAACTATGAAATACATGGAACAAGAACTAGAAGCTAATGAATTTGCAGGAAATTTAATTATGCCAGAACAAGAAGTGCGAAATAGTATCGCAACTGATCAAATCACAACAAAAACTATCCAAGATATGGCGCGTCAATTTGGCGTATCTACATTTGCCATGGATACCCGATTACGAAACTTAGGATATGACACAACAGCCAACTCAGAACAACAATCAGCAGCGTAGCTGGCCTGAATTAACCGGAGCACAACCATATATTATGAATATGGATGATGCCCAAAGAGCAGCACATGCAATGCAAATGGAAGCTATTGCACGCAAGACACTTGCAGAAGCAAAACAAGAAGAGCAAAAATGTATTAGAACTCGTTTGCAAATTGGTTGGATGTATTTATGGAGGTTTGCGATTGTATTTGTTGTTGGTGGTATTGCGGGATTCGCCCTCTCACGGCTTACATAAAGCTCCTACAGCTTACGCTTCATACGGGGTTTCATTGAAGGAGAAATGAGAAAATTCGGAATTTCCGAATTTTCTAGATTCCATTAAGTTTGTTGGCGTTGCGATTAAGATGTATACAAACTCTAGAGTTTGTATACATTCGGTTAATAGATGCCAACAAACTTATTAGTACTACAATTCCAATTAAACGCCTTATTTACTTACTACACTATTCAAGTATTCGCCTGAATACCTTAATAGTTTTTGATTGCCTTTCTAGACTGTTTACTTAAACCAATACATGTTTTCTATGCAGTTTTGACATATTTGATTCTATTCAGTTTTTAATGTTTATTCTTCATCCCCGCCCCAACCACCACTATCCCCTTCTGGGTAGGGCCATTTTGGATCAGCTGAAAAATCAAAAGATTCCTGACCCTTTGACTGAAAAGGTTCGTTACATTCATCTTTAAATCTTCTTATTCTTAATACCTCTTCTTCTTGAGCTAGTAGCTTTTGGTATAAAGGATTTTCTCTCAATTGCCTTGCGGCTGCTTCTATTTTTTCCAACCTTTCAAGTTCTCTTTGTCTTTCAGCAGCTTTAGATTCTCTTTCAAGCTTCCTATGTAGTAATTTCCTCATTTCTTCTTCATCTAATTCTAGTTCGTCTAACTTGGTTTCTAGTTCCTCTAACTCTGGTATTAATATTTTAAATTTAACCTTGTAAGTGCTTATCTTATGCCTTGCATCAAAATATTCATCAGCTCTATCTCCATCAAATAACTCATATCCTACTAATCTATCTACCATTCCTTTTAATTCATAAAAGTTGATATAGGCCTTTTCTATCGGCTCATTCCTCTTTCTCTCATAGAATTCTTCTCTATCAGATAAACTAGGATCTATTGCTTCTAATTTAACAGATAATTCGTCTAGTTTTTCTTCTAGGTCTGGCCTAACTCCTAGTATTCCCTTTATTCTTTCTCTGATTAAATCAAAGTCATACTCCCCTCCTAGGTGAATAGGAGTGCCCCAACGAAGCCTTTCTATCTGGACTTCTGTAATTTCTACAAGCCTATCGCATGCTTCTGCTTCTGGTTTGTGCATAGTTATTATTAGATTTAAAAAAATGCTACTCCTTTAATATACAAATACAAGAAAATGTTTTGTGGTTGTAGTATATTGCTATTCTTCTGATTGATTAAATATTATTGTCGCAGCTTCCAATTAATAGTAAGGTTTAATCATGTTTAATAAACTTAATAAGGACTCAACACTAGCACTGATCACTATTCTGGTTATTGCTCTTCTTTTTGGAAAGATATTACCAATGTATCTGGCAATCATCACTGCTTTGTACTTCCTTTTTCTATTTTTGTATGACAAGCGTGGATGGAAGTTTTCTGGATGGAAGACTGGTTCTATTTGTGCAGTTATTTTTTATGTTCCCTATTGGCTCGCAGTGCTTATATCAATGATTCTTTTCTCAATTACAAAATCACAAATAGTATTATTTTTTCTTGGTGACTCTATACCAGGATTACCTGGAGCAAAGATGTTTGGCCAGCTGTGCACACTATCTACACCATGCATGGAATGGGGAGAAGTTAAACTTGCGACAATAGTAAATATTATGAAAGATCCAAGCCTACAAAGCATGCCATCTGAATACTACATATACATATCATTAGCATTATTGATCAGTATTCTGTTCATAGTTGTTGCTGGTGCTATCATCGGAACAATAGTAGCTATTGCTTGGAATCACGTAATACCTCGGTATTCAAGCAAGATAAATAAGCTGTTACGGTAATATCTAAATTTTAATGAATGTTTTGTGGTTGTAGTGTGGAATGGTTGATTTGATGTATTGATCAATTGAATCTATCCTTTCTGCATGCAAGAACAAGATAAACAAGTTTGGATTATTCACATGAGTGAACTACGCAATAACGATAAGCTACATGACAAAGTAAATAGTGGAAAAGTCGCAATAGGCTGGAGTGAAGTAAATTTGCCAGAACTGCACGATAGAGATGCAATTAAAGACGCCCTAAGAGATATCGGCATGCCTGAAAATTCAAACCGTATGAATGCAGGGCAGCTTTTTCGGTTCGCTGAAGTTGCAAAAGAAGGTGAGCTAGTTGCGCTACCAGTTTCGGGAGATTCCATAGTAAAAATTGGAAGGTTCTCTGACAACACCCTAGAAAGAGATGATGATTTTGATGAAAAGTATGTACATGTACGACGCGTTGAATGGATTAAAGAAGTACAAAGAGATGAATTCTCTCAGCAATCAAGAAATACACTTGGATCCTTTACAACATTCTGCAGAGGCGGAGTGCATCTGTTTGAAGAAGTTGAAACATTATTGGCTGGCAAGGTAGTTGCTAAAAGATCAATAAATGAGGATAGAACAGATATTCCTGAGCATGAGATGGAGTTTGCATTTGAGAAATATCTTGAAAATTTTATAGTGAATAATTGGGATAAAATTGATTTTGGCGAAGATTTATCAATATATGAAGACGAAAGTGGACAAATTGGAAATCAATACGCAACTAGTGATGCAGGTACGATAGATATATTGGCACAAGACGCAGAAAATAATTTTGTAGTAATTGAACTAAAACAAGGAAAGAAGTCTGATGCTGTAGTTGGTCAAGTCCTGAGATATATGGGATGGGTAAGAAATAATCTAGCAAAAGATAAGCAAGAAGTACGTGGGCTTATAATTGTTGGAGAAAAGGACCAAAAACTTGAATATGCAGTAAAAGAAGTTTCAGAAAAAGTTTCATTAAAAACCTATTCGATTACATTTGATCTACAATCATAATTATGGCCAAGAATAACGAAGCACAGGCACGTATAAAGATAAACAAGTTACTTGAAGAGTCGCAGTGGCGTTTTGAAGACTCTGGTTCAGAAAAAGCCAATATACGACTTGAGGCAGATGTAAAATTCGAGAATTTAGGTGATGATTTTGAAGATGCTGAAACACACGATAAACGTCGTGGTGCTATAGATTTTTTACTTCTAGACAAAGATGGACGTGCACTTGTAGTAGTTGAGGCAAAGAAGGAATCCATAGATCCGCTATCAGCAAAAGAACAGGCACGGAACTATGCACGAAATATAAATGCTCGATTTATTATTCTATCAAACGGAAATATTCATTACTTCTGGGATACCAAACATGGTAATCCAGAAACAATCTCAAGATTCCCTACGCAAGAGTCCATTTCACAATTTGAAAAATGGGAACCTAATGCAAAAGAACTTGCAGATACTAAAGTTGATGAAAACTATATAATTGAAACACAAATGCCTGGATTTGCGAATGATCCTTTATTTCAGGAAGACAGAACTAAAATGGAATATCTAAAAAATAATAACTTAAAACAATTACGACCTTATCAAATAGAAGCAATCAAAAGCCTGCAATCGTCAGCCTTAAATGCACAAAATAGATTTTTGTTCGAGATGGCTACTGGGACAGGTAAAACACTTATTTCAGCGGCTGTTCTAAAACTTTTTCTAAAATCTGGAAATGCACGTAGAATTCTATTTCTAGTAGATAGATTAGAATTAGAAGATCAGGCATTAAAAGCATTTAGGAGCTATCTCGGTAAAGACTACACAACAGTTATTTATAAGGAGGCAAAAGATTCATGGCAAAATGCACAGGTAGTTGTTTCTACTATTCAAACGTTTCTTGCTGGCGATCGTTATAAAAAAGAGTTTTCGCCAACAGATTTTGAACTAGTGATTTCTGATGAAGCACATCGCTCAATTGGCGGAAATAGCCGTGCAGTATTTGAATATTTTATTGGATATAAACTTGGTTTAACTGCCACACCAAAAGACTATTTAAAAGGTCTTAATGGAGAAAGTGCTGATTCTCAAAGAGAATTTGAAAGAAGGCTGCTATTAGATACCTATAAAACATTTGGTTGTGAATCAGGAGAGCCTACATTTAGATATAGCTTACTAGATGGAACCAGCACCAAAAGTGGAGGTCCATATTTGATTAACCCTGTTATTGTCGATGCACGAACAGAGATCACAACTCAGCTCCTATCAGACGAAGGTTACTCGGTTCATATAACTAATGATGATGGTGAAGAAGTCAATATGGTATACAGCCAGCGTCATTTTGAAAGAAAATTCTTTAATGAAGAGACAAATATAGCAATGTGCAAAGCCTTTATGGATAATGCACTATATGATCAAGTTGCTAAGCAAATTGATATAGATCTGTTTGGTAAATCAATAGTTTTTTGTGTTTCTCAAAGACATGCAGCAAAGGTAACAAATATTTTAAATAAACTTGCCTTTCAAAAATGGCCAGATCAATACAATGAGTCTGACTTCGCCGTACAAGTAACTTCTTCTGTTCAGGACGCACAGCAAATGACAATAAATTTTTCTAATAATACATTAAATGGTAAAACTAAAAATCCGGAGGGATATGACAGTAGTAAAACTAGAGTTACGGTAACTGTTGGAATGATGACTACTGGCTATGATTGTCCAGATATATTGAATCTTGCATTAATGAGACCACTCTTTAGTCCTTCTGATTTTGTACAAATCAAGGGTAGAGGTACACGTAAATATCTATTCGAGCATGAAGACTATGAAGTATTTGGTGATATTACCGCTGAAAAAAAACATTTTAAGTTTTTTGATTTCTTTGCAACTTGTGAATATTTTGAGAATGAATTCAAATACGATGAAAAAATCAAGTTGCCTCATATAAAACAAATAAAAACTCAAAATGAAGTTGGAGATAATCAAATAGCACAAGGTGAATTTGTAGATGAGAATGTAAATAAGATTTTCAAAGGCCCATTTGATCTGGATGAATCTGATCAGATTGAAACTGTCGTAGAAACACCTATTGGTGCAGAATGCATGCGTATTGATCGCGAAGGCTTTATAAGAGCTGTAGAAGAGGATATTTTGGGTAATGAGACACTCAAAACAATGTGGGTGAATGGTGATACTTTGGAGGCTGTAGATTTTGTTAAGAAATATATTATTGATAAGCCAAAGAATTTCCTTAATCTTGATAAAGTCCGACGCGCATTCAAAGTAGACCGTAGAATTAGTGTTATAGAATTACTACAAGTTGCCTTTGGTGAGAAAGATGCCTTTGAAATGAAAGACGATTTGCTAGAGTCTGAATGGAGTAAATTCCAAGAAGTCCATGACGTAGATCAAGAACATTTTGCACCTGTAAAAATGTTCTTTAAAGCCTATGTTACTGATAAAGATGTTAGAGATATTATGGAAACTAGACAGACAGCACGATTTAATACTGAATCGTCTTTTCATTTCGACGAATACCAACAGCTAAATGGATATAAAGAAATTGTTCCTAGATATATAAAAGACTATATATCACTTAATACTTTCATGAATTAAATTATGTTAACATCTGAAACGAAACGTCATATAGATGCAGCCAGACAAGTGCTAGTCGGTGTAGTGCCGAATCCAACATCTCAAATTGATCAGATTACCAATGCACTCATCTATAAATTTATGGATGATATGGATCAAGCAGCAATAAAACAGGGTGATGAGCCATCATTTTTCATTGGTGATATTGAGAAATATGCCTGGACCCGATTAATGGATACACGTCTTGGTAATCAAGAGAGAATGAATTTGTATTCAGAAGCATTGGTTCAGTTTTCTCAGGCAAAGCAATTGCCAGAGCTATTCCGATCAATATTTAAATCTGCATTTTTGCCATATCGATCGCCAGAAGTATTGGGCTTGTTCCTTAAAGAAATAGCTCATTTTGATTATTCCCATCCAGAAGAACTTGGTAATGCATACGAATACTTGCTTTCTATAATGTCCTCTCAGGGAGATGCGGGTCAGTTTCGAACTCCTCGGCATATCATAGATTTTATGGTGGATGTAATAAACCCTACCAAAGATGACAAGGTACTCGATCCGGCCTGCGGTACTGGTGGCTTCCTTGTTAGTTCCTACAAGCACATTTTAGAGCAACATGATGGTAGAGATGAAGAAGGCAAGCCAAACAACGAAAAGCCACTAACCCCAGATGACAGAAATAAACTTATCCAGAACTTTGAAGGATACGATATTGATCCAGGGATGCAGAGAATTGCTCAGGTAAATATGTATTTGCATCAGTTCAAGAATCCAAAAATCTACCAATATGACACGCTCTCTATGGAAGAGAGATGGAAAGATAAATTCGATGTGATACTTGCGAATCCACCATTTATGTCACCAAAAGGAGGCGTAAAGCCTCATAGTAAATTTAGCGTACAATCGAGCCGTAGTGAAGTGTTGTTTGTGGACTACATAATGAACCACCTGCGCCCGAAAGGTCGTGCTGCTGTCATTGTTCCCGATGGAATTATTTTCCAGTCAGGAAGCGCGCATAAGCAGCTACGCAAGAATCTTGTGAATGATGGACTCTACGCTGTTGCTAGTCTCCCAAGTGGCGTTTTCCAGCCATATAGTGGAGTAAAAACAAGCATTCTTTTTTTTGATCATGAGTTAGCCAAACAAGGTAGCGAGATCTTGTTCGTGAAGATTAAAAATGATGGATTTGATGTAAGTGCTAATAGACGTCCAATTACCAAGAATGATTTACCAAATGTGCTCGAAATTTTGAATAAATGGCGAAATGGAGTAAAAGACGATAACAGATTTTCATCTTATGTTGAGAAAGATGAAATTGAAAAAAGTGGCGATTACAATCTTTCAAGTGGTCATTATCAAGTGACAACTGATTACAGCAATTCTAAATGGCCAATGATGGAATTAGGATTAGTATGTAAAGTTGTTAGTGGTTTTGGCTTTCCTAGGGAATCACAAGGATTGTTAAATGAAGAAATCCCCTTTTTAAAGGTTAGTGATATGAATTTGCCAGGGAATGAGATTAATATGATTAATTATAATAATTCTGTCAGTAGAGCTACTTTAAAAAAATTGAAAGCAAAGAGCTATCAGTCAGGAACAGTAATTTTCCCAAAAATTGGTGCTGCAATTGCAACAAATAAGAAGAGAGTTTTAAAAAGGGAATCTGCATTTGATAACAATGTTATGGGCCTTCTGCCTGAGAAGAAAATATTACTCATGTATCTTTATTATTTAATGTTGGGAATTGATTTAAGTGACTTGGCAAACGATGCTGCATTGCCTTCAATTAGAAAAAGTGTCGTAGAAAAATATAAAATCCCTCTTCCGCCCCTCGAATTCCAAGAGCAAATTGTGGCAGAGCTGGATGGATATTCTGGCATCATCGATGGAGCCAGAAAGATAGTAGAAAACTGGAAGCCAAAGATTGATATTGATCCTGAGTGGAAGAAGGTAGCGCTGGGAGACATTTCAAAAAATAAAATTCAAAGTGGGGTTTCAATTACTAAAAAAGATATAGTTACCGAAGGCAAAATTAAATTCGTCAATATCTACGATTTGTATCAGGGCTATGAGATAGATGTAAACTCTTTACCTTTTGTAAAAAAACAGAACTATCAAGGAAAATATCTTAATACCGGTGATCTTTTATTTGTTCGAGTTTCGCTAAAAGAACAGGGTGCCGCATTTTCCTCTGTTTACAACTCAGGAAACACCAATGTTGTATACGGTGATAATATTTTAAGATTAACACCTAACTCAGATGTTAATTCAATGTTTCTTAATTACTTGTTAAGAATGGATAGTTTTAGGGAATCCATTCTCTTGGTCTGCAACCGAGCAAATGTTACTAGTATAAATACAAAAAGTTTAATTAATTTTATAATACCCCTTCCACCTCTTAAAATTCAAAAGCTAATTGTAGACAGAATTGAAGTTGAACGTGCTCTAGTAGAATCAGCTAAAGAATTGATTGGGATTTATGAAGAGAAAACTAGGAAGGTAATTTCTAAGCTATGGGAAGAATAACGTTTAAATTATGTTTTATGAACAATCCTATGAGTTAACTGATTATCTACCCATTGAAGCTGGTGCAGAGACCAGTTACATCAAACATCTTTGGGGTGCATTTGAAATACTTATGAGCACAGACGAGCCTATAAGTGCATTTTCGATACTCCCTTTCCACTTGCTATTCATGTTCGCGGTGCAATACAAAGTACACAGAATAAGTGCCTACGATAAAAAACAGTATTTAACTACTCTTAGCACTTGCTGGTTATATGATGAAGGCCACAAAGAAGTATTGCAGCTTAACCCACCTATTCCCGATATCCACGGAAATGTTTTAGGAGCGTCTTCAGTTAGAAACTTAAGCTTTATACCTGAGAAGAATTTATTTAGTTTTATGAGAATAGTTGGGGCTGGAGAAGAAACAATCCTAAAGGCAATTGAATTAGTAAAAATTAGAAGTTCATATGCCCATGCAAACGGAAATATTGAAGAAAATATCGAGGAACGAATAGATGACTATTTAATGGTTCTGCAAGAGTTTCAGAGTAGAATGTGCCCAATAAACGACGTATTGGCTTCAAAATGGAAAGGTGAGATTGAGCCTGAGGAAAAGAAAGAGTCTTTTGTAGATACGAGACTCGTAAGTGAGTTTCTGTGTGAAGCTGATTTTAATAATGGAAAACTAAAAAAGTATTTTCCAAGAACTTAATAATTTAATTTAGAAATATTTATCTTACATAGTATATTAAACTTAACTAACATATTAATATGAATAACAACTATTCCCTTGAGGGCAAAATAATCGAAACGAATCGAAGATATTCAGCAGCAAATAAATTCTTCGAGCAAGGGGTTGGATTAGGATTAACCTCATATAACCAATTAATAACTATATCCTCTGTTGCACTTGGCTTTTTATTTTCTATAAAAACAGAGGTAATTGGCAATGGATTAGATCTGCAAGGACAAAAAGCTTTTTTCTTTTATTTTACTGCTTTTTTCTTTATTGCAACTATAGTTACAGCTATTCGTAGAAACTATCATGCAGGCTACGAATTAGTTAACTTATCTCGTAGGTTTGCATCAAAAGCAGATATGATGTGGGATGGCAGCGGTTCAGAAAAACACAAAATAGCGATTTTAAAACAAAAGAAAGCAAATAATAAACGAAAGCTATATTCTAAATTGACTAGAATATCATTCACAGGCGGAATTTTATCACTTGGTTATCTAATTATTATTCTTTAATTACCCCCCAAACTCCAACCTCTGAATCTTTCCCCAAACCTCTTTGATTAAAACCTTGAGGTCTTCTACTTCTTGCTGAGTAATCTCTACATCTATCTCTCTTCTGGTTTGATCTTCTTTACCAATAAAATCTAGGGTGAATAGTGTGGCATCGTGAATAAACTTAGGATCTGAATCACAAAGCATTTTGTAGAAAACTAACTGACGGAATAAGCCTTCTTTCTTACGTACTGCATCCTCTGTACGACAAGTATTACCAGTTTTGTAGTCTAGCACTCTGCACTTGCGTCCACGGGGTTCAAATAGATCTATACGATCTACTTTTCCTTTAATTGGTACATCATCTACTACTGCGTGAATTGTTCGTTCGGTAGAGAGTACTAGAGGAATTCCTGTGGAAGTTTCATCTCCATATTTTCGCACTATCTCACCTCCCTTACTTTTGTAATGTTCACGTTCCTCATCTGTAAGGATTTCTTTTTCTAAGTGTTTCAAAAATCCTTCTACTAATTTGTCTGTTTTATATTCCTTGCCCTCTTGCCAAGAGAAATTTCTATCCTCCAAAGCTCCATGAACCGCGGTTCCAAAAGCCATGGCTGCCTTTTTATCACTTGGTTTCTGCAAGAGCTGTTCCCAAAGAAACTTTTGTGGACCGTTATCTTCACTTAAGAAAGCATTAAGTGCAGTTACAGATAATTCATAATCCTTTAGGCGTTCTAGTAGGAATGCTTTAAACGCTTCGTCTATTTTTAGTTCTGGCATTCGCAATGTTTCTATTGGTTGTGGTAATTGCTCTTGTGTTAGCACTATCTCATTCACCTTCTCTGCTGCTTCTGCAACGAATGTACTCACTTGTGCTTGTTTCATCTGTTCACTAGATCTGTATGTTTCTGGGAAAGTTAGGAACAGCTTGGACCGTGCACGAGTCATTGCGACGAAGAAGAGGCGTCTTTCGTCCTCTTGCCCTGCTCTTTTTTCTACTTCTTTATCTAGATCCATTATTAGGTGATCCGGTAAAGACAAAGTTGATCCCCTATTTCTGTTTCCCCAGTTACGGAACCAAACATTCATCATAACAACTAGATCAAACTCTAATCCCTTTGCGCCGTGGGCTGTCATTAGTTGTACTCCATCTTGAACTAGATGAGGTAGATCGTACTGAAGCTTAAGTCGTGGCTCTGCTAGGTATTCATCTATGTCTGATAGCAGGATTCTGAGTGTTAAAGATTTAACCTCGTAACATCTGCTTTTAACGTATTCATAAAACGCGTGTATCCCAGCAATTGCCCGTGGGTCTGCAACTTCTGCATCTTCTGGAGGTAGTAGATTTGATTCTGTAAGGGTTTCTGCAACTAGTGCTGTTATTGTTGTACTTGGGATGCTGTTGTGTTTACTAATAATAAATTCATTAGCATCTTTTATGCTTTGGGGCAGAGTCTCTGTTTCCAAAATATATTCGTGCAAACTCATTTTCTTTTGCTCTCTATTATGTGAGCGGAATGCGATCCAAAGCCTGCCTAAATCTGCTGGATGACAATTAAAACAAGGTAATGCTATTGCTCCAGATAATTCTACAGAATTTGTAGGCTCCAAAATAGAACGCAGTAGAGTGACAGTTTGCAAAACTTGAGGATGTTGAGTTAGATCCTGCTTTGCAGTAACAATATTTGGAATTCCTGCTGCACTTAATACATCAGAGATTTCTAGAACCTCTTCGTTCTTTCTACATATTATTGCCATTTCTTTCCATGGCGTACTCCCCTTCTCTGCCTTGCGCAAAATATCTACGATCCCTGCGTACTGCGTACTGGTATCTGGAAAACGTATAAATTCAGGCATTTCACCTTCTTCAGCTTTGGCTGAAACTAGGTCTTTATTCAAACCTTCTAACACTTTTACTAAACGCTCCTCGTTTGCATCTATTACATTTGACGCCGCATCTAGTATTGGTTGTGTTGATCTGTAATTAGTTGTGAGTGTAATTACTTTTGTGTCTACAAACCTACTTACAAAAGATTGCATGTTCCCAATATTCGCACCTTGGAAACGGAAGATTGCTTGATCGTCGTCTCCTACTGCAAAGATATTTGGTGTTAGATCTGTGTGTACATACGAAGTAAGCATATCTAACACTCTGTTTTGCGCTCCGTTTAGATCTTGGAACTCATCTACCAATATGTATTGGTATCGCTCTTGGAGTGAAAGCAGTAACCATTCGTTTTCTTTTAATGCATCTAACACCACCAAAACCATATCGTCGAAGTCGTATCTGTTACTTGCTGCTAGTTCCTGAATATATTTTTCATAAATTGTGATGAAGTCCTTAAACTGTTGTACCTTTTTTAAATCACCTTTATAAGACTTAGACTCCAAGTCTCGCTCTCTGCCTGTTGGAGTGGTTTTTATTTCCTCTGCGTAATCACTGACGAATTCTTTTAAATCATCTGGAAGTAAACCCTCTTTTTTCATTTCTGTAATTCTGCTTAATACATCTGCTGATCTGTCGTGATCAGAAACTGGATTATAAAGAGGGGACCCAGATCCTAGGTTTTTAATTGCCCTTCTAACTATTTTTAATTGATCTAAATTGCTTACTTGCTCTAGTGCTCGAAAATCAATAAAGAGTTGAGGGTTCTGCTGAATTAGTTCGTTACAAAAACTATGAACCGTACTTACTGTTACACCGTAGGCATCTGGACCAATTATCTTTCTTAACCTTTCGCGCATTGCCTTGGCACCAGTGTTAGAAAATGTAAGACACAAAATGTTACTAGGGCGCATCTGTGTCTTTTTTAAGATGTTGGCTGTCCTCATACCAAGCACCTCTGTTTTACCTGTTCCAGGGCCAGCTATAACCATTACAGGGCCATCTATTTCTTGTACTGCCTGTAACTGTTCTTTGTTTAAAGTAGAAAGACGTTTCTCGAACTCAGTTGTTGTTCTGCCTACGGAATTGGGAGGATTTTCCTTTTTTGTACTTACCATCTGCTTAAATGCTACTAGTTTTAAAAAATATTGTCACACTCTTTCCTGTGTAGACAAATATTCATAATTTGTTAAGCAATCTTTTTACACAGCCTTATAGTGGTACAATCAGTCAGTTCTATTACCTTTCCCTTTAAATCTATGGAAAAATCTTTAGTCCGAACAGTTGCTAGAATTCTTGTATTCGTTGGAGCACTTAACTGGGGTCTTGTTGGTCTTGGCATGCTTATGAATACAGATCTAAATGTAGTATCTATGACTGTAGGAGGAATTCCATTCGTATCAGAGATTGTATATGTACTAGTTGGGCTAAGTGCCCTGTACCTAGCAATCCCTGGCAAACGAAAATAAGTTTATAAGTTAAAAACTTAAAAAGAGTCGCTTTCTATAGTGGCTCTTTTTTATTATCTAAAAAATTAAGCTTTGGTATCTGGAACATGATCACTCTTTTTTATAGAGAAATCACCAAGGATTTCTTCTGCAGAGAAGAATGGTGTACTAGGTGTAAACCCAACACGTTTTGGTGAGCCTCCATGTTCTCTAATTGTTAGTGAACGTGGATGATCTCTCATTTTCTGCAATACCTTTGCCTCAATCTGACGAATACGTTCACGAGTAACACCAAACTCTTTTCCTACTTCTTCTAGAGTGTGTCCTATGCCGTCCATTAAACCAAAACGCATCTCTACAATCTTTCGCTCTCTTGGGGTTAGGAACTCTAGCATTGAGTGAACGTTTTCTTTCTTTAGCTGTCTGTTAGTAGCATCAGATGGATTAATTGCCTCTTCGTCTTCTATAAAGTCACCTAGTTTACTGTCTTCTTCTGTTCCTACAGGAGATTCCAAAGAGATGATGTCCTGACTAATTTTTCTTATGTGACGTACCTTCTTCACATCCATTTCCATTTCTACTGCTAGTTCTTCTACAGTTGGATCACGTCCAAGCTCTTGAACTAGTCTTCGTTGTGTATGAGTTAACTTATTAATTGTCTCTACCATATGAACAGGAATACGAATTGTTCTAGCCTGATCTGCAATTGCACGAGTGATAGCCTGCCTAATCCACCATGTTGCATAAGTTGAGAATTTAAATCCTCTTTCTGGATCGAACTTTTCTACTGCGCGGAAAAGACCAATGTTTCCTTCTTGGATAAGATCTAAGAAAGATAGCCCCCTACCTATATATTTCTTTGCGATAGAAACAACTAACCTCAAATTTGCCTCAGCTAGCTGCTGTTTAGCGGCTGCATCTCCTTTTCTAATTCTTCTAGCTAGTTCTACTTCTTTTCTCCCATCAATTAGAGGAACTCTTCCAATCTCGGACAAATACATTCGAACTGAGTCATTACTAATTTCTAGTAGATCAATCTCTCTTTCTCTTCTTCGCTTTCCTTTTTCTTCTTCTGATACTTCTTTTTCATCCATTACTATTCCTGCAGTTGCTACTACATCTTTCATATTCTCTTCTGGCTCTTTTTTCTTTTTCTTTGCTACTGACTTTCCTGTTTCTGCTGCATCTTCTTCATCTTCCTCTGATTCATCTTCCTCTGCTTCTGAATTATCAAAGGAAGCGATATCTGCTAGATCTTCTGTTGGCTCTCCAAACTCTTTTGCTTTCTTTTCCCAAATTAGTGCGTCCTTCACATCTATCACTTGAATACCCAAATTAACGAGTAGTGAATAAATATCATCAAGAAGATCAACATTAAGTTCTGCATTAGGAACAACAGACATTATTTCTTGGTGAGTAACATAACGTTGTTCCCGACCTTTTTTGATCAAATGAGTGACTTCTTCTGGTAGTCCTTTCAAGTCATCTTCTGTTGGTTGCGCGATAAATTTTCGTGGATGAGAGGCCATTGAGTATGCAGTATAGATATAAACTTGCGTCTGCCAAGATTTTAACGTGTCAATCTGGACAATTTTACAATCTGTTGATATTCCGCGGAGAGTCTTGTTTCTTCCTCTGAATTGCCCTGCGTGCGTGCTATCAGCAGTTTCTTGGCAATATCCTTCTGTTTTTTTTGCAAGAATTCCCTATTTGAGGCTTGGCAATTTCTTTTAATTTCCTGTGCAGAAAGTATTTCTGACCAAGCAGATAAATCACTTTCCTCACAATAAAGTAATAAAATGGAGAGTCTTTCCCGATCTTCATCTGTTATATCTAATGTTTTTGGAGACAAAGTTTCATACCCACCAGAAAAATCTTTTAGTGCGGCGTAAAGTCTAGAAGGCATTCCATCATCTGGAGGAATTAACTGATCTAGTAATCCTAAATGTTTTGGATATGTACAAAAAAGACCCAAACTTACTTCTAGTTTAGAAAACTGCTTTTTTCTTGCGTCTTCTAACTCATTATCTTCTGATTTATTTATAGGGGTTTTAATTTTTTGTTTTTCTAATCTAGATAGATCCTCTTTAAGTACAACATTTGTAGTACTTAAAACACTAGCAAACTTATTTATATAATGTTCACGTTCTACAGATGACCCAATACTATTTAATAATGGAACAATAAGTTCCATTGCTTCTCGCTTACCTTGAATAGAGTTTAAATCTTTCTCTAATAAATCATTAGCAAGCTTATCCAAATATGGGACACCTCCGCTTGATAATAATTGATTAAGTAGCTTTGGATCCCTTGTAGCAGTTTCATCTGGATCTTTATCTGGTACCTGAACTGTATGCACATGTAATTCCTCTGGGCTACATAATATAAATGCTCTCTGTGCAGCTTCTTTTCCAGCTCTGTCTTGATCTAAGCAAAGCACAACGGTTTCTGCATTCCTCTTTAGAATGTGAACGTGCTCTTGTGTAAGAGCTGTTCCACTTACTGCAACGACATTCTTTATTCCAACTCGGTGGCAAGCTAGCACATCGAAATATCCTTCTACCATTACAATGCTCTTGGCTGATCTAATTGCTTCTTTCGCGAAGTTAAGGCCATATAAAATATTTGATTTCCTATACAGCGGACCTTCTGAAGAATTTATATATTTAGCATCATCGTCACCCAGTGTTCTGCCACCAAATCCTACAATCTTTCCTTGGGCATCGAATATTGGGAACATTAGACGATTCCTGAACCTGTCATACATTCGCTCTTCGGATAAGTCTTTTTGTACGCTTATTCCTGCTTTTAATATTTCTGATTTAGAAAAACCTTTCTTTAGTAGGTGATTATAAGTTTCAGAAAAAGAATCCGGGGAAACTCCTATACCAAATAATTCAATCTGTTCTTGTGGGATACCGCGCTCCTCTAGATATTTTTTTGCTACCTCATTGTTTTTAAGAGAATCTGCATAAAAATCTTTTGTTGCCTCTAGGCATTCTCGCAATCTGTCTTTTTCATCTTTCTTAACAACAGATTCCTTAGAAACCTCTGGCAACTCAACTCCGGCTTTTTCTGCTAGATCTTTTAATGCCTGACGAAAATCTACATTTTCTACCTGCTGATAGAAACTGAAAATATCTCCTCCACTATTACATGCGAAACAATAACCAATTCCTTTATCTGGTGATACTGTAAAACTAGGGTGTGTATCATTATGAAATGGACACAGGCATACAAAATTTCGCCCCTTCTTTTGTAATTGGCAGTATTGGCCAATTAGTTCTTCTATTGGTAGCCGAGATTTTATTTCTTCTACTGGATCCATGGATATAAAAGAGTAGCACACAAGCACTAGATACTAAGAATTTATACAAATTTAAGTAATTATCCCGCTACAACTAAACTGACAAGCTTAGATTTAATATATATCTCTTTCTTTAGCTCCTTTCCAGAAAGATATTTCTGCACATTTTCGTGATCTTTAGCCATTTTTAGCACATCTTCTTCAGATATTTCTGTAGGAACAACCATCTCTGCTCTTACTTTTCCATTAATCTGTACTACTACAGTTACTGTATCTGTTACAAGTTGCTTTGGGTCATACTCTGGCCATTTCTGATCAATTATAAATCCTTCTCCACCTAGTTGCCCCCATAGCTCTTCTGCAAGGTGGGGTGCCAAAGGAGCGATTAGCAATGCAATTGTTTTTAATGCCTCAAAGGAAAGTGAATCCTGCTTCTCTACTATATTAAGCAATTCCATAAGAGCACTCAGCGCAGTGTTAAATTGCATTCTAGGAATATCCTCAGATACTTTTTTTATAGTTGCATGCAGTTTTGTGTTGACTTCTTTTGAGTCTTGATCAAGTTTAGTGTTCATGCTTTTACCCTTTCCTTTGCCGTTTTTGGCGATATTTGTTTCAAATAAAGAGAATATTCTCTGCACAAAGCGATCAACACCTTTAATTCCCGTGTCATTCCAGTCCCCTCCTGCTGTAAATGGGCCCATAAACATTAGATACATGCGGAATACATCGCTTCCATACTGATCTATAAACTCATCTGGACTTACAACATTTCCTTTACTCTTACTCATCTTGGCTCCTTGGTTTGTAATTAGCCCTTGATGAACTAATTTTTTGAACGGCTCATCTGCCTTTATAAAGCCAAAATCTCTAAGTGCCTTGGTTACAAACCGTGCATAAATCAAATGCATACATGCATGCTCTGGACCACCAACATACATATCAACTGGCATCCATTTTTTCTCTATATCCTTTGGTACAAATTCCTTTGTTGATCCCTCTGCTAAGTATCTAAATTGATAAAAGCTAGAACAAACAAAAGTATCCATAGTATCTACCTCTGGAGTCCATCCTTTTCCAAATATCTTCTCTGTCCTCTTAATTAACTCTTTAGACTGTGCAAGAGGTGCAGTCCCAGTTGGTTTAAATTCAACATCATGAGGCAATTCCCATGGCAAATGCTCTTCTGGGATTGGATGTGGCTTACCTTCTGGGTCATAAACTATTGGGATTGGTGCTCCCCAGTATCTCTGGCGAGATATAGACCAATCTCTTAGACGGTATTGCACTGTTTCTTCTCCTATTTTCATTTTGTTCTGCAAATAGTCGATTATATCCCCTCTTACCTCTCCCCATTTTCTTCCTGCAAACTCTTCTGGCTGCTCCAGAATTCCTTCTGGGTCTTTGGCATAACAATATTCCAAGTTCTTAATTTTTTCTGCTTCCTTTTTATCTGCTGGAAACATTACTGGGTTTAGTGGAATGTCATATTTTTTTGCAAATGCAAAATCACGCTCATCGTGAGCACTGCAATGAACAATTCCTGTTCCATAATCCATAACAACAAAAGATGCTATCCAAAGAGGTAAATCCCCTGTTCCGTATGGATCGTCAACATATGCACCTGTAAAAATACCTTCCAAGTGTTCATCAAAATTATACTTCTCTGTAGCTTTAAGTTTTTTAATTCTTTCTATAAATTCTAGAACCTCTTTCTCATTCTTTTTTCCTTTAACTAGTTCTGGAATAATTGGATGCTCTGGTGCGATAACAGAAAAAGTCTGAGCTTTAAAAGTCTGTGGCACAGAGTCATAAACTTCGAATTCATAATCAAAGTCCTTAATTTTAGATTTAATATTCACTCCTTCACTCCTGCCTATCCAGTTGCGCTGCATTAGCTTGGTTTTCTCTGGCCAATCTAGATCATCTAATCCATCTAGCAATTGCTGAGCATAATTCTTAATCTTCCAATACCACTGTGTCATTGGCTTTTGTATTACTTCTGTTCCACATCTTTCACATGAACCATCTTGTGCCTGTTCATTTGCTAGTACTGTTTGGCAGCTATTACACCAGTTCACATTTGCATCTTTCTTATAAGCCAAATCATTTTTGTACATCTGTAAAAAGAGCCACTGAGTCCATCTGTAATATTCAGACTTGCTGGTATTAACCATTTTATCCCAGTCATACATACATCCAATTCTTTTTAATTGAGTGATCATTGTCTCTACATTGCTTGTTATTGAGTCATCTGGATGTACTCCTGTTTTAATTGCATAGTTTTCTGCAGGTAAACCGAATGCATCAAACCCCATAGGTGTAAAAACCTGTTTACCCTGCATTCGCATAAATCTTGCGTAGCTATCTGCTGGTGCAAAATTATACCAATGTCCTACATGTAATTTGTCTCCACTTGGATATGGAAACATAACCATGCTAAAAAATGGATCTGTAGCTTTTTCTAAATCTACGGTGTATGCACCTTCTTTTTGCCATTTCTTTTGCCATTTTTTCTCTACTTTGGTTGGGCTATACGTATTCAACATCGCGGAAAGGATACATTGATAAGCGCTTTTCTTGCAAGCTAGACAAAAATAGGTATATCATGTGTAATGAATGAGTCCAATTACAGAAGACAATTTCGATTGGCAGCCCCCGAGCACACCTAGTGTAGTTCCAAATAATGAAACCAATAATACAAATATTATAAGACAACTCTCATTAGGTGACACTTCGGATATTAATGGCTTCTCTGACGATCCAGATGAAGTCCAATTGAGTGAAAACGATATTGAAGATACAGTTCTAAGTCCAGATAGCGCTGGAATTGTGTATGAAAGATCTGGAAAAGTTATTGGATGTCTAACATGGGAAATCCATGGAGATATAATTGAAATCACAAACATTGCTGTTAAAAAAGAACTCAGAGGAAAATTGGTTGGTTCAGAACTAGTTGATTCATTGATTGATAGCGTTGACCCTGAAACCAATAGACTGATTCAAGCCAAAGTAAAAGAAGTAGATTTGCCTGCGCAGTTGTTCTTTTTTAAGCAAAGATTTGAAGCAACCATGCTTTGTAACAGTGAAAATGAAGAAAATAACGAAGTTCTAATGGAACTAATTACAGAATTGCCAGAAGAGGATAATCAAAATGCCACTACACTAAATTTATTTGAATCAATGGGGAATACATCATTTAATGTAATATAAAAATCAGTTTATCTGAATCATGTAGTTTTATTTGTACTCATTCGAAAGGGTGTATAACACACAATGAACTCTCCAGATTTCTTTAGGCCGGGATGGGTAGCTCCAAAAAATACTAGTGTTAGTGTTGATGATCTTCGTGTGCGCATATGTATGATGGATAGAACAGATATTCAAAGAGTATTAGAAATTGAAGAGGAGGCATTCCCTCTTTTTCCTTGGACCAAAGATGAATTTGATAGAATGCTGCTAGATGAAACAGTTCAAAGTGCTGTTGCTATTGAAAGCGCTGAGATAATTGGATATTTAATCTATGATTTTCGAAAGGAAATAGAGAAAGCTGCAGATTATATTGAATTACTTAATATTGCCGTAGATATAGGTCATAGAGGAAAGCATGTTGGATCAAAGATGGTTGAATTTTTAGTTGATAGATGTAAATCATATCCAGATTCACTTATCGCACTATCTGTTAGAGTAGGTAATGAACAAGCTAGAGGTTTCTTTGAAAAGAATGGTTTTGAAGAAACTGAAGAAGAACCAGACAAATTTGGAAGTCTTTCTAATGAAAATGCTGTAAGAGTGGAGCGAATTGTATAATTCCATTTATATTTATAATATAAATCTGAAATAATAAATTTTGTTCAATATCATGATATGATCTATTTTCTTAACTATGGCAAAACTACCTACAGTTGCAATTATCGGCAGACCAAACACGGGTAAATCTACGCTTTTTAATAGGATGGTAGGTCGAAACAAAGCAATTGTAAGTGATATCCCTGGTACTACACGCGATCATGTTGCTCACTTAATAAAGGGTGAAGAGATTGATTATTTATTAGTGGATACAGGTGGAATGGGAGGTGGCACAGAAGATAAGGATTTTGAAGACGATGTACACAGCCAATCGTTGCTAGCCCTAGAGCATGCAGATGTAATAATTCTTACTCTAAATAGCAGAGAAGATTTAACCAGTAGTGATTTAGATATTATTCAAACCCTTAGAGCTGGAAAGAAAAACCATGTGCCAATAATATTAACTATTACAAAATGTGATAACCCAGAAGAAACAGAGGAAATAATCCCTCAGTACTACGAACTAGGTATTAGCGATACTATTATTCCTATAAGTGCACCACACCGACTCGGAATAGATAATTTAGAAGAAGAGTTAGAGAAAATGCTTATTTCTCTTAATTTTACTAGATCTGATGATGATGGAAATGAATCAATGATAAAGGTTGCACTAGTTGGTAAGCCAAATGTTGGCAAAAGCTCGATAATTAATTCATTTATGTCTGATACTCAAAGAAAGAAATCTCCTTTGCTAGTATCTGATGTTCCTGGTACTACCAGAGATTCTACAGATACGGTTATACGTTTTCATGATGAGGAATATTTGTTTATGGATACTGCTGGTATAAAAAGGAGGAAACAAACGAAAGAGGATGTAGAAAAGTTCGCTTACTTCCGCAGTGTTCGTTCTGTAGAAGACTGTGACATTTGTGTATTGGTTCTAGACGGTTCTGTAGAGTTAGGAAGACAAGAGAAAAGAATCGCAGGCATGGCGGTAGAAGCAGGCAAAGGATTAATAATATTAGTAAATAAAGCTGACCTACTTTCATCAGAAGAAAAGAAGCATGTCTTGCAGGTATTGCATTACACATTCCAATTCTGCCGATTTGCACCTGTCCTATTTTGCTCTGCAAATAGTAAAGAAGGTCTACTAAAACTATTTGAACAAATAGAATCTGTTAAACGAAATAGAGAAAGGCACATTCCTACTGCAGAACTACATAGATGGTTTAGAGACGCAGTACTTGGCCAACCAATGGGATCACTGGCTAAATGCAAACACATTACTCAAACTGATGACTTGCCACCTACATTTGCGTTATTTGTGAAAAATCCAAAGAAGGTTCAGGTATGTCAGCTTAGAAATTTAGAAAACAATATTCGCAGGACTTTTGCGTTTGATGGTTCACCTATCAGGTGGGTAACTAAACAAAATTAAATATTATCCAGCAGTTCCAGGTTCATTTGATCTAACGCCTTCTAATTTACTAGTTTCATTTTCTAGAATTGAACGTGGTTCTCTGCGAGGCTCTGGAATATCTGCATCAACTACTCTGCCATCCTCATGAATAGGTAAAGGATATTTTTCTACAACAACTTCTAATTTATCCATTAGAACAACTGGATCATCGTCAAAAACCATATTTGGAGCTACCTTTCTTTGGCATAAATTTTCTATTATATGCTCCACATGATTACTTATCCCACCAGTGTTTGTTAGCACTCCAATTGGACGACCCTCTTCGTAAGCGATTGTTAATTCATTTAATGTTCCTATTCCTCCACCAATAATAATTACAGCATCTGAAGAACGAATATTAATAATATCTCTCTCCATAAATCCCATACCTGTATAGATTAGCAAATCATGAGCATGAGGAGACTTATATTCGTGAATATGGGCATGCATAGAAAATGCAGGCGAGATGCCCAAGGTAAATGCACCCTCGTCTAATGCACCAAGTAATGCATCATTTGGTAGGCCAGGGCAGGCACCATTTATAAATATATAGTTTCTTTTTCCAATCTCTTTACCCAGCTCAGTTGCAAGCTTTCTTGCATGTTCGTTTTCTATCTGCGGACCAGATGCAGATCCCATTACTCCAATTTTTAATCGATGTTCCTTGTTAACAATTGACATATTAATTCGTATTTAAATAAATAAATTATTTATATTATTATAGCGTAAATTCAACAATTTTGGAACTCACAATCACTATAAATCTACTTGATATAATTATATCTGTTTATATTGTGCTCTTCATTGCTCTCTGCGTAATGAATCTGCCCATCTGTACCATGTAAGTAATACCAATAAGGCGATTGCTCTGGTTTTATGGAAGC
Source organism: Candidatus Peregrinibacteria bacterium (assembly GCA_018648865.1). Taxonomy (GTDB): domain Bacteria; phylum Patescibacteriota; class Gracilibacteria; order Peribacterales; family Peribacteraceae; genus JABGQH01. Next base: position 37,817 of record JABGQH010000014.1, on the reverse strand, counting down.
TTTGAAACTTTCTATACTTATTGTTGAAATTGGTCCTGGTGGCAGTCCTCTAAACTTACGAGTGTTATACATAGAACCATTATTTAAATCTTCTCGAGTTATTTCATCAGTTGGCTTATTTAATATATATCTAACAGTCGCATCTACTCCTAGACCCCTTTCATCGTCGTACCTTTTCCAAAGTATTCCAGAAACTACTGGGCGCTGCGCATCTGATCTAGTTTCTTTTTCTATAAGAGACGCCATTGTTACAAGCTCATGAATAGTTCTATCAGATTTTTCTATTGCCTCCTCATATTGCATGAGTACACGTTTCCTAAACGTTGTTAACATTCGCTCTAAAAAGAATTTAGCTACAAAATCTTCCTTTGCTACGTAATACGTATCTGGATACAAATATCCTTCTAACTTTCCACCTCGTTGCGCTAGTCCTTCTACCTCTGGCAAGAATTCAAATGAAGAGAAATCACAAGTCCTAGCACATTTGGATATCTCCCCTGCTTCGCTAAAACCTTTCTCGGATAGGAGTGTATCTATTTGAGTAACTGTGTATCCCTCTGGGATTGTAATAATGGCCTCTTCTGCTTTTCCTGTCCTAAGAATTTCAGCAATCTCTGATACTGATTGAGAAGAACGGATAATAAATGTACCTGCCTGAACATTATCTGCACTCCTCTTAAATCTAATAAATAATTCAAAAGACAAAGGAGATTTAATAACGCCTTTATCTTTTAGAATCTGTGCAACTCCTTTTACAGATGTTCCCTGTGGGATTTTTATATTATGTCTTTCTTGGCTACCTGAATCTACAGGTAACAAAGAAAACCTGTACCACCCAAAAGTAGTAAATAATAAAACAATGATTACAGCGGCTAGCTTTTTCATAGAATATTATTGAGATAAACCTCGCATACCTTGATCTGTTGGCATTCCCATAGATCCCATAACGCTTTGCATTTGCTCGGCAGCTACAATCTGCGCCTTTTTAAGTGCACGATTTAGTGCATCCTTTAAAAGATCTGGGACCCTAGCAGGGTCAGCATCTGATGGAATAAAGATTTCTAAAACTTCCTGCTCTGCAGAGACGACTACCTTTACACCTTCTGCCTCTGCTTCTACCTGTATTTTCTTAAGTTGTTTTTTAATCTTTTTAGCCTCCTTTTGCATTCGGAAAAGATCTTTTGCTTGAGATATAGATGTCATGAACTAAGGATAAGATCTGAACGGCTATAAAGCAATATTTTTGACTTATTACCTAGCAATTCCAATTCGATCTTCTATCTCTTGATTAACAAAAACCTTCTTTCTAGCGTGTTTTAGTCTGCTGTATTCCCTAATCAATTTAGATAACTCCTCATTTCTTCCTGACTCATCATAAATGGTTTTTAAACTAAATGGTCGTGACTGCACATTGTTTATACTTAGTTTCATATAACAATTAAAGTTTGGAATTCCAATTACATCTTGTTCACTTAGAACTGGAGCAAATTCCTTTGCCATGTACTCAGCATCTTCTGCACCAATTTTAAATGAGCTAATTGTACCCACATTACCAAAGACTGCGTCCCTCATCTTTGTATTTGATTCACCATAGGAAGATGTTTTTCCTACTAGCTGACCAATATATTGGTGAGCCATAATTAATCCTAATTCATATTTTCTAGCCTCTGAAAGAATTGTTGCAAATGCGTCTGTTACAAAGTTTTGGAATTCATCTACATACAAGTAGAAACGCTTTCTTTCACTACGTGGGATGTCTGCCCTACTAAGAGCGGACATAGATATCTTGTTAACAAAAATAAGACCAAGCAACTCTGCGTTGGTATCACCAATTCGTCCTTTTGAAAGATTAACAAGTAATACTTTTCTATTATCCATTACCTCACGAATATTGAACGCACTCTTTGGCTGTCCAATTATGTTCCTCATTGTTGTGTTTGTAATAAATGGACCAAACTTAGAACTAAAATAAGGAATCATCTCTTGCTTTTCTCTTTCTCCTGTCTGAGCAATTTCATGTTCCCAGAAGCTACGCACAACTGGATTCCTAATCTTGGTTACTTTATATCTCTGGAATTCTTCATCTACAAATAAGCGTGGGACATCAATGAGTGTTGCACCCTCTTCTTCGTCATCCATAAGTGTTAGACAACCATTACGGAAGTAATGCTGAATACGTGGTCCAAATATCTCATTTCCAAATAATTTGATAAATATCTCCATAGCATCCAAAGCTGCTCTATCTTTTTCATCTTGTGTTTTAGCCTCTAATAGATTTAATCCCATTGGACGTTCTGTATCAGAAGGATCAAATACAATTACATCTTTTGCCCTGCTCTTTGGAATATGTGCAAGGGCGTCTTCTATCAAATCCCCATGTGGATCTACCATACAAACTCCTTCTCCATTATTTATATCTTGCCTAGACATCCAAGATAAAAATGCAGATTTACCAGAACCAGATTTTCCAATTATGTAATGATGCCTTGTACGGTCCTTTTCAAAAAATCTAACCTGTGTATTCCCCCCTCTGTGTTTATTCTCGCCTAAGACAATTCCTTCTTTAGGTGTTTCTGGTGGAGGCGGTAATACTTTGTAGGTTGACCACTCAATAACAGGCATATTGTTATATCTGCTATCTGGAAAATGATACATGCTAGCAAGTTCCTTTTCTGTTAATGGGCAAACATCACTAAAGAATCCAATTAGTCTAAGTTTCCAAAGTTTATATATAATTGGAGCATTAAAAACTAAAGGCATAAACCCAATAAACATTCTTCTGTTCATAAAATAATTCCCATACAAATCTTTAAACACATTAAAGGCAACCTGAATATTATTAGTGATTTCTAATGATCTTTGCCAAGTTTTTCCAGAAGCCAATATTCGAACAGAGCAAATAAAGAAGCTCATTCCTGCTTTTTCACCCATACGTTTGTATAGCTCCTCTTCTGGTTGAATCATACGTATAAAAGCGTCTCCTTCTCTGGCACCTGGAGCCATAGATTTTGAACCAGAACTGCCTGGCCCAATAGTAGCGACTAGGATTCCTAGTACTCCTATAACTATTAAAGGAATTACTCCACCACCTGTAAAGAGTTGTTCAAAGAACAGTGCCATTAAAAGTGTTCCTATAACCAAAGGTAAATATGCAAATTCACCTATTAATGGAATTTTAATAAATGAAAACCATTTTACCTTTTTACCCTTGAACATAGTTGATGCGTATCTCTTTGCTTTTTTACCCCATTTATTCCAATACGCAGGTGTCATTACTATTTGAATAGTAGCCAGCTCTCCATCCTCTAGTTTACTAAGTACATTTGCAAGACTATTTAGAGGATCATCCTGCATTTGTTCATAAAATCTAATTGGATATACAAATAGCTTTTTAAACTCCATATTGTAGCCAACTAGCTTGGATCCTTTTGGCCATATGTCTGGACTTTTTTCAGGATATACCTCTGCAGAAGGGTAAAAAGCTGTGATCTGCTTTTCAACAATTGCTACATATTTTGGAGCAGTCACTACATAAAAATTCAATACACCCTTTTCTAAAAACATTTCCATGCTTATTGGAATGTATCTCCATATAAAGAAATGTAATGCCTGCCATATGGTTAGACTCTTTACTTCCCATAGAGCCCTGTACAATTGTTCCATCCCAGCAAGCTTCTCTTTAAAGTCCTTGTCTGTTCTTTTCTCTTGATCCAACTTGCTATCATTCCTAGGCATTATTACTTTCAAACATACCAAATGCTTAGCATGATGAATTGCATAAGCCAGTCTTGCTAATTTCTTAAATGCAATTATTCCAACAAATGCAAGTAAGAAAAAAATAATATTTCGCACAGGATCATTTATGAACCATGTACCAATACTGGTCCAAATTTCTGCCTCAATAATGTTTCTTATACTTTCTGGCATTACGTAAATAAAATACTATCAAGAGATTATATCATAAATTCATCCATAAGAATACCAAAGTGCCAATACTCAATAGCGTTGTATAGGTACGAAACAGCGTTTTTATAAAAATCGCACTTCTCTATATTTTAGGACATGAATTAACAGTCATTCTAAACTCTCTTTGCCTGCCTTCTTTGGTACCTATAATGAACTTATAATCCCCAACGATACTTGGTGAAAAGTAAAACCTTTCTTCTGGAGAGATAAAATCTTGAAAACGCATAAAAGTACCATCTGGATATGTAATCCCTCTTACTACAAACCATTTAATAGACCCAAGCCAAAGCTTTTCCCCAACATTAAATTGGTGTGGTACACCTCTGTGAAATCTTACATTTCTTGTAATTCTACGTTGATATTTACGCTTTTGATTACTGCACAGATCAATCTGATCTTTGTCTCCTAATCGTTGGAATTTTGCATTTATTACTCCCGTTCCAATGGGAGCGATTTCCTGAAATGCTGCTTTACTTAAATCCATATCTCTTCCGTCTACATAAGGCCCCCTATCATTAATTCTAACAACAACCTCTTTTCCGTTATCTATATTAGTTACTTTTACCAAAGTATCCTGAGGATAACTTCGATGTGCTGCAGTTATTTCATTCATATCAAAAGTTTCTCCAAATGCTGTTCCTTTTCCATGGAAATCGTCTGCATAAAAACTAACTTCGTGTACCTCATCTACTAAAAATAAATCTAGTTTCTGCATCATTTCAAATAATTCCTCAGCTGAATTAATTAATTCATTTTCATTTGGGTCAATAACAGGGAATCTATCACTTAATGATTGCAGATGTTCATACTGCATATTTGGCAACTCATCTACATTTCTAGTTCTATATAGCCAAAGCAAAGCATCATTTCTACTTAATAGATTATCTGGGGAAAAGTAATCATCTTTTTCTAGAATTCCTCTTCTTTTTCCAAAGGTTATTTCTAGTTCACCGTCTGCCCCTTTTGGTACATCTATAAAAGGCTCGATTTGAATAGTTTCATAAGCAGGGCGATTAATAGAATGCCAAAGAAGTAAGTAACCTTCTTTGCGAGTTACCCCACCCTCTGCAAATGCATTAATAGGAAATATTGCCACTAATAATATCCCAATAAAAAATCGAAACACCTAAGCATAATACCACAATATTTATAAAACTTTCAGTCCCTCTGAGCGTACTCTTGCATATATATCTTTTAGCTTATTGCTGCGCAAAGATGATAATGTAGCAGGGCCAACGACCCCTGCCCCAATATGATTTTTAGATGAAATTATTCCATAATCTATCTGATAAGAAACTACTGAATCTTTTGTTAAAGGACCAAAGCTTCCATTTATTTTTTCGTGAGGGAAGTAACCAAGTGAAGCAAGCTCAGATTGCAGATTTTTTACCTGAGTTCCGTATTGACCTTCTTGTAAAAAAGTATCTACAAATTGTTCACCAGTTAAAGATGATTTTACCTTCTGTATGAAGATTAATTTTTCTGCATATCTAGATACCAATGTTCTATCCCACAATGCTCTTATATGCCTCATTGTTATTGGGCCAATCCTTCCTGCCCCAGGGTCATTTTTAGTTCCTACTAACCAATACTCTTGTTGAAATTTGAGGATGGAAGCCATCAATTCATCTGAATACTCTCCATCTGTTCTACCTTCATAAAATCCTAGGAATCGAAGTAATCTTTGAGCTTGCTGAATCGTGTTTCTAGCAGAGCTGCTATCAACGTTATCATCTATTGGATTGCTTGCATCTTTCCTTCTAACAGCAGAAAGAATATATGCAGCTGTTTGCTCCGTGAGTTTGTCGTCTCTACCACTTAACCTAAAATCTTGTTGAAATCTTCTAATTGATTCCTGTGTTACTTCTCCAAAGAATCCTGTAGAAGCATGAGTAAAATATCCTAAACTTTTTAAGTGCTCTTGCATCATCATTGCAGAATAACTTCTTTCATTTAAAGCAGGAGCAGTATCTAACAAATTTGTTCCAGATAATTTAAACTCATCTAATCTTTTTAATGGTGCATCTAATGACTCTAGTTCAAATGAAGTTTCTGGTTGCACAGAACCCTCTGGATACACTGTTCCTTTAACACGAACAATACCAAGCGCAAGTGCTCTAGCTAAGCCTTCTTCCCCGTATCCTACCCATAAATCTAAACGGTGTAATCCATCTCCTCTCTCTATGATTGCTCCGCCTCTGTCATGTACTTTAAAAACTCCAATACCTGGCAAATTAATAGAAGTCCCAAAATTATAACCAGCTGGTGCTGCAACCATACCAGGATAAACAGGGGTTCCATCTGCAGCATGTGTACCATTTCCATTTAATATTTTATCTGCCTTTAATCCCCCCTTTACATAGCAACACTGATCTGGGATAGGTGAATAATATGCAGTTATTAAAAAATCTTGTTCATAGGATTCATCAGCACCTTCACTGCAGATAGGAGCGATACAGAAAATAATTAAAAGAATTGTAGGTATTCTTTTTGGAATCCTAACTTTTGGAGCACTTCTATATAGTGACCTGTGAATGAATTTTTGTTTATTCAAATCAGATCAGTGTACCAAAAAATAGATATTTTTTCCAGTCCCAGAGTCAAATCTCTTACTTAACTATTACTTCGTCTTCTAATCTAATCCCAAATTCTCCTGGGAAATACACTCCTGGCTCTATGGTCACTATTTCACCAGATTCAAGAGAAGTTTCTGGGATCTTGTCTGTTAAACTGGATCCTTCGTGAATCTCTAAGCCAACACCATGGCCAAGAGCATGTGTGAAATTATCTTTCATCCCATACTTATTTAATACTTCACAAGCTATTTGATATAGATTATGAGTACTGGCCCCAGAACAAACCAACTTAGTTGCTTTGTTTTTTGCCTCTAAAACTGCCTTATATGTAGATTCTTGTTTCTTTGTCTTCTTTTTAGAAAAGAACACAGCACTTTGATCTGCGCAGTATCCTTTGTATTTAGCTCCAATATCAATCTGTAACATCATTCCCTTTTTCCATTTCTTATTAGAGGGATGGTGATGAGGACGAGAGCTATTTGCTTCGAAAGCAACAATCGGGTCAAAAGAAAGGCCCTCTGCACCAAGGTCTACAGCCATTCTCCTTATTCTTTCTGCGATCTCTAGCTCTGTAGTCCCCTGCTTTAACATTGATGGAATAGATTCTATTATTTTTCGAGTTATGCTCTGAGCTCGTTTGAATTTTCTTAACTCTTCTGGAGTTTTTGTTTTGCGGAATTCTTGTATAACCCCTTCTGTTTGAACAAATTTTGTGTTCTTATTTTTACGCTTCCATTTACCGTATTCACTTATGGTCATTGTATCCGCTTCTACTCCGCAATTTTTTATTCTATTTAATGCCGTCTTTATGTTTCCCATTGGTTTTACAGAAATATTTTTATAAACAGATTTTTTTGCCGCCTCTAAATATCTACTATCTACATAAAGTGTAATCGAACTTTTTGTGACCAACACAATCCCCGAACTAAGCTGAAAGCCAGTTAAATATCTTATATTTATAAGATTTGTTACAAGAAATGCATTAGCTTTGGCCGAATTAAGAATTTTACTAGAAGACTCTGGTCGCATGCGGCTACAGTAGCCTATCTGCTCTATTTATGCTATAATTGACGTAGATGAACAAGTATTCCTCATTACTATCTATTGTTTATAAAAGTAGCCTTGCATTAACTGCATGGGCAACTACTACTGTTGCATACGGACAAATATATCAAGGTGGTGGTATACAAGAAGGAGCCACCCTTGCAGGAGACATTGTTGGATCAAATGATTTACGAACCACAGTAATTAATATTATTAAAGAAGTCTTGTCCTATATGGCGCTGATTGCAGTTGTAGTAATAGTTATTGCTGGTATTCGATTGGTTGTATCTCAAGGTGAAGACGAGCCAAAAGAAAAAGCAAAAAAGACAATTATGTACACTGTCATTGGTCTTATAATTATTCTATTCGCCAGAGTATTAGTTCAAATATTTGTTGATATTTCTAACGCAAGCTAATAAAAATCTAAAACAATCATGTCTAATCGAAGGTTACTATGCTGGCTTTCCATCCCCATAATAATGGGAACGGTATCAAGCGTATCTGCGTTAAGTGCCACAAGTGAAGTCTTAAAAGTTAAGCCTGGATCAGTCGTAGAGATACTTGCAGTTCTGCCAGATTCTAATGCAACTGCTAGTTGGGTTCTATCCAAGGATGGCTCATTTGTTCAAGCAGAACGTAGTTCTATTTTTTCTATTAGGCCAGTGCAAGAAGAGGAATTTATTCTTCTTGCAGAAATTCAAAAATCAGATTCATCTTCTATCCAACATTCAATTAATTTATCTGTATCTAGCTCAGCAACAGATCCAATTAAAACTGAATCCGACCTAAAAGATAAACCTATTGTACTAGTTGAAGGAGGTAACAAAGACCAAAGCAATATTGTGCTCAACTCTAATCAGCAGTTAATAAGGCTGGATATAAATAGAGACGATATAGATCAACTATTAATGGATGCAGATATAAACCAAGATCTAAATCTTGACGGGAATACTATGAATGACAATGTACTAAGCGATACTTTTTTCAAAAATGGAAAAGGTACTCTGTATCTATGGATTCCCAATCTTGAGTCTGAACAGACTATTTTAATAGGAGCCAAATTAAATGATGAAAGCATAATTGCGCAGCAAATAATCGTAACTCCATTTGGAGGAGTGACAGAAGTAATTGTGGAAGAAGGAGATGTATCGATCGAATCAACTTCTATTTCAGAAGAAACAATCCAATTTGCTTTAGTAGGAGATGATTCATTAATGCAATCAGATCCAAGCATTGTTTTATGGGAATTTGGAGATGGTTCTCAAAGCATTCAAGATTCACCAAAGCACACTTTCGCAGAAAGCGGCACGTATGAAGTATCTGCCGAGGTTAGATCACTTAGAACAAGTGAAGTATTAACAAGTGTAAAATCAGATGTTGTTATTTCAATTACAGAGACTCCAATATTACCAACAGATCCAGACAATGATCCTGAAGATGAAGAACCTGCAGAGCCAAATAATAATGGAGGAGGTGGTTCGATTCTTGGGCTGCTAATAAAAGCATTCCTGATTTTACTAGTATCAGTTGCTATTGGAATACTTGGAATATTCTTTTTGTCTAAACTAAAAAAGAAATCAGAGAAAGAGGAAACAAGTAATGAACCTGAATCTGAAATAGAAGCAGTAAAACCGCTATCAATGGATATGCCAGTTGAAACTAAGCAGGAGGAACCAAAACCAGTAACCGAACCACCAAAGGAAGATGTTGCAGTACCTGAAAGAATTGATGAGTCTATTGATAATGTTTCTGATACAAAAGTCCCAAGCTGGCTAGACCCATCAACTCAACCAGTTAAATCACCTCCCGAAGTTGCCTCGTCATCCCATCGTCCAAATAGTTCGCCTACTCATGCTCCTTCTAATACACCTAAGCCAGTATCAAATTCTGTAAATGAACCTAAGCCTGAACCAGTTAAGGAGGCAGCTCCAATTAATGAACCTCCTGTAAAACAGGATCAAGGATCTACTCCTGCCCCTATCGAAACAAATGAACCAAACAAAGAACCAGAAACACCAAGAGATGCACCTATACCAGATTGGTTAAAAGCAGGAGAATCTGGCGACACGCTTCCAGCTAAAGAAGTCGTTACTCCAGTCTCTTCTACTATTAAAACTGAACCAAGTACACCAGAGACTCCTAAAGAATCGACTCCAATTATAGAGCCACCTACAGTCTCCAAAGAGCCTATTAATCCTCCTGTGGTACCAAAAGAACCAGTTGCTCCTCCTGCACCTGAGCCATTAGAAAAACCATCAGAACCATCTACCCCAGCAATCCCAAGCTGGTTAAGTGGTACAGAAGAAGCTAAATCTGAAGTTAAAGAGGAAAAGAAAGAAGAAGTTGTTACTCCTAAAATAGAGGAACCAAATCAAATCAAAACTACAGAGCCAAAACAACCAATGAATAAAGAAGATTGGGAACGCGAAAGAAAAAGACGCAAGCGTCAAAGATACAAAACTAATAAAAGGGGAAGAGAATTAGAAGCATCTAAGGAAACTACAGAAACAGAACAACCACCTGAAATTAAAACACCTGAAGCTGTTGTTGCTACAGAACCTAAATCTGAACCAATTAAAGATGTAAAACCAGAACCAATAGCAAAGGAAGAGCCAAGCGATATAGCTACAGAGACTAAGTTGAAGGAAACTGAAGATGATAGTGACGTACAATTTGTAATGAGTGCAGATAGCATAGAGCCAGCCGCATCTGTAAATAATGAAACGCCAATTGAACCTAGTACAACCAACACAGGAGACAATCCCCCTAAAGAGGAAGATAAAAACATCTAATAAAAGGTAATTTGTATTGAGTTTATTATGCAGAGAACGTTACACTTGTTCGGCTTTTACGCATGGCGAGAGTAGCTCCAACCTTCGTACCGCTCACGCGGCACTTCGGTCGGCAGGCAGTTTCCAACTTCGCACCACTGAAATTGGTTACACTCTCATTGTTCTCTATTAAATCATGGCGAGAGTAGCTCAGTTGGTTAGAGCGTCCGGTTGTGGTCCGGAAGGTCGTGGGTTCGAAACCCATCTCTCGCCCCATTCGTCTTCGTACGTCATATACGATGACTACTTCGCCGTAATGAGACTCGGCGTAGCTCGAAGAGCGTAGACGGTCCATCTCTCGTCCCACTGCAAAATTTACATCAACATAAATCACCAGTTTTGCTGTAATTAAAGGTGCTCTGGCCTTTTAGAAAACGCAAAAATGTGCTAGCGTGGAAAGGATTACTTACTAAGCACCGTTTTATCATGGCAGAAGCACAATTTCGTACACCAAAAGGAACTCACGACATCTTACCGGATGATCACACTTATATGACGTATTTAAAGAAAGCAGTGCGTCACAGGTGCAGACAAGCCGGTTTTAAGAGAATTGAAACACCAATCTTTGAAAAGAAAGATATCTTTGAAAGAACTATTGGTGAACACACAGATATTGTAGAGAAAGAGCTCTTCTTGGTTAAATCTCACCATAATAAAAATGATGATGATGATGACTTTGCTCTTAGGCCAGAATTCACAGCAAGTATTTGCCGTTCTTACATAGAACATGGAATGCAACAATTGCCACAACCAGTGGAGCTTTATGCTATTGGACCTTGTTTTAGACACGATAGACCTCAAAAAGGTAGATATAGGCAATTTAATCAATTCAGTCTAGAAGTAATTGGACTATCTGACCCTAGTTTAGATGCTCAGCTTATTCACATGCTAAACAAGATCTTTGAGGATGTGCGAATTCGTGATCGTTTAACAATGCAGATTAACAATGTTGGTACTGCAGAGAATAGAGAAGAATACACAAGTGCTCTTAAAGACTTCTTTATTGGAAAAGAGCGCAATCTACCTGAACTAGACAGAAAAAGACTTAAAACTAATCCCCTCAGATTATTAGATTCAAAAGAAGAAGACACTCAAATCTTGTTAAAGAGCGCCCCAACATTAGATCAATTTATAGGAGAAGAAAGTAAGGAATATCACAATATATTACTAGAATTCCTAGACGAGCTTGGTGCTGAATATGTTCAGAATCCAAATCTGGTTCGTGGGTTAGATTACTATAACCAAACTGTATTTGAGTATTGGGATATAGAGACAAAAGGCAAGAATGCTGTAGGAGGAGGAGGTAGATACGATCCTCTAATGGAAATGCTAGGCGGCCAACCAACACCGGGTCTTGGTTTTGCTGGTGGAATGGAGCGAATCATATGGCAAATGAAACAGGCAGGAGTACAAGCCCCAAACAAAGATCATGTTGATGTGTTTGTTGCACAACTTGGTCCAGATGCAAAAAAGATGTGCTTAGCGCTAATATCTGAACTAAGAGACAAAGGAGTACATACTCTTGGAGCTCTAGGTGAGGCTAGTTTAAAGAGCCAAATGAGATTAGCTGACAAGTTTAAAGCTAGATATTCACTTATCCTTGGCCAAATGGAAGTAAAAGAAGGCGTAATTATCCTGAGGGATATGGAAGCCGGTAAACAGAAGAAGATCCCATTTGATAAAGCAGTTCCAGAAATCATTAAGCTGCTAGGACCAGATAAATTGGATACCTACACTCTTAGAGATCATATGGGTGAATAGAGGCAATTATGACGAGTATTTGATGTTTAGTGTATTTTTCCTAAGTTATTGACATGTTTAGTATATTATTGTTTAATATGCACACTTCAGTTCTTTTAATTTTCATCTAAAAGGAGAAAAAGATGAAAACAGTAGTTACTTTGGCGATTATCACAGGGGTATTGGCCATTGCACTATGTGTTATTGGTCAACCATTGTTAGGTGCGTACCTGACAGTTGTTCTAATCGTTGGTCTTATCCTATACAGGATATGGCCTGCAGAACTTCCAGCGGAAAGAATCATCCCGCAGGAGGATTTCGTTCCTCCAGCAGATGAAGACCCCGGAGTCGATTGGACGGTCTGAAGTAACCCCCGCCACTGTTTTTGTACAGCACGCGGGGGGTTTTAATTATCAAAGACAAAAGTCCTTTACATTAATCAATCAGAGTTATTTACTATAGCCAGATTCGTTCTGTCACAATCACCGAAAGGAGAGTGTCATGGACAAATTGCTACCTGGGGTTTTGCTTGTAATCTTTCTTGTTCTTTGCCCATTTGTCGGCGAAAACTTTGGAGGAACTGCCGGCCTCTGTTTTGGGTTATGCACTGCATTCCCAGCAGCATGTTGGCTCTTCCACGCAATAGCCGAACCAGGCTTCTGGAAAAAAGCATCATGAATCACCCCACGGCTTGCTCACTCTCTGCTTTAAGCGGAGGGTGGGCTTTTTTATAATAAAAAAGACCTTCGACCTTAGACTTTAGACATTCGATCTGATTCATTAAACGTCTAAGTCCTTTACTGTCTTGGCATGTGTTTGAATAAACTTTCTACGTGGAGCTACCTCTGAACCCATAAGAGTTGTAAACACGTTATCTGCTTGTTCTGCATTCTCCATAGTTACCTGCAACATCAAACGAGTTTCTGGATTCATTGTGGTATCCCAGAGTTGGTCTGGATTCATTTCTCCCAAACCTTTATACCTCTGTTCATTTACTTTTTTAGAAGGCTTCTTTGGCTTTTTCTCATCTGTCTCTTCTGCTGACTCATCAGTTTCTTCTGATTCTTCTACTGCTTCCTCTTCCTCCTCTTCTTCTTTTCCTGTTATACCCCATTCTTTAAAGATCATTGCCTTTTCTTCATCTGTATATGCATATCGTAAATCTTTTCCTTTAGATAATTTAAATAGAGGAGGTTGTGCAACAAATAAATGACCGCCTTCTATAAGTTCTGGGAAATAACGGAAGAACAAAGTAAGAAGTAATGTACGGATATGAGCACCATCAACATCAGCATCTGTCATTATTACAATTCTGTTGTATCTTAGTTTTTCCATATCTTTCACCTCACCGATACCAATACCCATTGCAATAATTAATGCTTTGATTTCGTTATTGTTGAGCATTCTATCTAACCTTGCTTGTTCTACGTTCAAGATCTTTCCTCTTAATGGCAATATTGCTTGGTTGTCTCTGTTTCTACCTTGTTTAGCAGAACCACCAGCAGAATCACCCTCTACAATGAATAGTTCACATTCAGATGGATCTCTACTAGAGCAATCCGCCAGTTTGCCTGGCAATGTCATTCCTTCTAATGCACCTTTACGGATAACACTATCGCGCGCGGCGCGAGCAGCCAAGCGCGCTCTGGCAGCCAGCATACATTTACCAATGATCTCTTTTGCTTCTGCTGGATGCTCTTCTAGATACTCTGCAAGTTTCTCGTTAACTACACTCTCTACAGCTGTTTTCATCTCTGCGTTTCCTAGCTTTCCCTTTGTTTGACCTTCAAACTGAGGTTCTTTTAATCGAACAGAAATAACAGAAGTTAGACCTTCTCTTACATCATCTGCACTTAGGTTGTCTTCCTTCTCTTTTAAAATACTTTGTGATCTGGCATAAGAATTAATTGTTCTAGTAAGAGCAGCTTTAAATCCAGTTAAGTGGTGACCACCCTCTGCCGTATGAATGTTATTTGCAAAACTAACTACGTTCTCTTGGAATGCTTTTGTATATTGAATTGCAACTTCTACTACTCCATCTTTCGTCTCTTTTTCGAACCATATTGGTCTACCAATCATTTCCTTTGATTCATTTAGATGTTTTACGTATGCAGATATTCCACCTTCAAACTGGAATCTATACAAACGAGGATGTTTTGTGTCTTCTTCTGGCCTTGTTTCTCTTGCATCTTCTATAGCGATTGTTACACCACGAGTTAAATACGCCTGCTGTCTTAATCTTTGCATCAATGTATCCATATAGAACTGAGTCGTATCAAAGATCACTGGATCCGGCGTAAAAGTTATTTTTGTTCCTCTTTTATCTGTATCACCTACTACTTTTAATTTTGTTGCAGTTATTCCTCGCTTGTATTCCTGAACATGAATCTTTCCTTCTCTATAAACCTCTGCCTTCATATGTGTACTCAATGCATTAACAACAGAAGAACCAACTCCATGTAAACCACCAGAAACTTTGTATCCACTTTCGTCTCCTCCAAACTTTCCTCCTGCATGGAGTGTTGTTAATACAACTTCTAGTGCTGGTTTTTTTAATTTTGGATGAATGTCCACAGGAATTCCACGGCCATTATCTTCTACACTTACAGACCCATCATCATTCAATATTACAATGATTGTGTTACATTCACCGGCCATTGCTTCGTCTATTGCGTTATCAACAATCTCGTATACGCAATGATGCAGTCCACGTGTGTCTGTGGAACCGATATACATTCCTGGGCGCTTTCTAACGGGCTCCAGCCCCTCTAGCACCTGGATTTTCTCTGCTGAATAAGCTTCTTTTTTTGGCATACTTACCAGATTGTAGTGATAGTAACCAAAAGAATCAACGGAGTAGATAACGAAAAAACGATTAAATAATATTTAATGTCCAAAGTCTAAATGTCAAAGGTTAAATGTCTTCTTTAAATTTCCTATGTCCTTTGACCTTTGACCTTTGACCTTCAACTTATTTGATTTACTTTCTTAATTTACTTGCATAACCCATCATAGTAACACTACACTGCAGCGCACTTATGGTTATTCACGCACATAAAAACGGCAACGAAAGTAATGATGGATTGCAACAACGTTTTAAACGCCAAGTTCAGAGGACTGGCCTACTAAAGATGTTACGCAAACGCTCAAAGCACACAAAGAATGCTAATAAACGTATTATTAGGAATAGTGCTTTAAAAAGAGAGGAATACAGGTCCAAGAACAGAAAGCAGCAGTTTTACAGCAATATGTAAGAAGCTTTTAGACTTAAGCTTTGGAATAGCTTTAAGACTTAAGCTTTGAGCTTTAAGCTTCTTAATTTAACTACTAATTACTCTTTGTAATGTATTCATTTTTATGCTTATTATAAAATAGCTTATAGCTTATAGTTACCTTAGTAGTTCCAGAGCCTTTAGCATTTGCCTATCCCTCTGATCTGTTTCTATCATGATGTCTGGCTGTACGCCAACGCCATCAATCTTTCTGCCATCTGGAGTAAACCATTCAGCAACAGTCATCTTAACTCCCGACTGATCACTAAATTGTAATACTTGTTGAACTGTTCCTTTCCCAAAGGATGTTTCCCCTATTACAGTTGCTCTTTCGTGATCTTGCAATGCACCAGCAACAATTTCAGAAGCACTAGCAGATCCTCCGTTCATCAAAACATAAACAGGAATAGACATATCTATAGTTGGCTCCATATCTGTATATTCTGTTCTTTCATCATCTATAGCAACTACCTTTGCAACTGGTGATCCTTTTGGAACAAAGTTACTTACAACATTGTTTGCTGCATGCAATAGGCCACCTGGATTACTTCTTAGATCCAAGATTATTCCTTTTGGATTCTGCTCTTGTATCCTTTCCATTTCTGGACGCAATTCTCTGTCTGTCAGATTCCCAAATTGCAGAAGTTTTACTACTGCAATCTCTCCTTGCCATGTAATTTCAATCTCTGGAACAGTTACTGTTTGCCTTTGAACACTCTTCATAAATTCTGCTCCGCTCCTTCTAATTTTTAATTCAACTATTGTCCCCTCTTTCCCCCTTACATGTTCTACTGCTTCCATAAAACCAATACCAATCAAATTGATACCAGAGGCCTCTAATATTTGATCACCAGGTTTTAGGCCTTCTTTCTCTGCAGGAGACCCCGGTAAAGGTGAAACAATTGTTAGAATTTCATCTTTCCATTCAACCTGTGCGCCAATTCCAGAAACCTTTCCTTGAATTTGTGATTGAAAACTTCTGGAAGATGCAGGTCTCATAAAAACAGAATATGGATCGTCCAAAGATTTCATGATTGCCTCTGCAGCTGCGAAACCTACTTCTTTTGAATTTACTTTTTCTTTATATAAATAGTTCTTGTTAACTAATTGCCAAACTGCATTCAAAATATCTCCTTTAGGAAATGTACCTAAAGAAGAATTGGATTCTGAACGGAAATTTAGACGAATAGTCTGTGAGTCTTTTTTCTCTTGAATTTTTCTTTGCTCACGGACTGTTGGTGCTTCTTCTCCTAATATTGTAGAAATTATCTGTATAGCGTCCTTACCCTGCAAAACACGACTAACTCCAAATATCCCATCTCTTATAGGGTCAAGCCATCCAAGCTTAATAGATACTCCAACAGCTCCCTCTACAGATGAACCACTTCGTACATCTCGTAAAGATACAGTTGGAACAACTGGATCAAAATCTCCTAGCTCTAAAACTAATCTGACTGCTTCTCCTCTTTTTATTGGACGTCCAAGCATTAGATCATTTCCAAAAATACCTAAAGCGTCTCTCTCGTGTGCTTGCGAAACAGAGTTTTGATACCCCCTTGGCACACGTAAATATTCAGATATAACGCTTTCATCTACATTTCTTTCATCTAAGTCCAAAGCCTTTACAGCTGCTCGCAAAAAGTCCCCTCTTGTAACAGGCTGGTTTGCCTGAACATTTAGTAAGTCATTCGTAGATTTAGCAGAGACTGGACTTAAAAAAGTAAATACTGAAACTGCCAAAACAGTTAATGATAATAAACTTCGATTAAATGTAGATATTGAATAACGCATAAAATAAACGGAAAAGAGCTTTGGCATTCTACCCTTCAGCCCGCGCTATGCAACCAGACTCTCTTTTACAAATGTATCTGTTGTAACTATTCTCCCACGCTCTTTCATGTTCTCTTTATGATAGAAAAGCTCAGTAAGCAACCAACATCCTCCTACTACATAAAATAATGAAGGGAGTAAAAGTAATGGAATCCCACCATAAAAACTATCTGCTTTCCCTAATAGTGCACCAATCGTTTTTGGATTACCTGGTAATAGATCTGGGAAGGTAACAAGGAAATTGAATAACCCATGCAACACAATTGCAAAGAACAATCCCGTTAGAAACATCTGTCTACGGAATACTGCTTTTCTTGGTAACCCCAGAATTGAATGTAGACCATCTGCTACCAAAAAGAATTTTCCTTTTGCGTGAGCTTCTCTTAGTACTGGGCCAGCAAACAAAGCAAGTCCAAAGAAGTATCCCATAACTCCTGTAGAAACAATATGAACCATATTTGTGAGTACTGCTCTGCCAATTACATTACCTATAAACATTCCCCAAAGTGGATCACCTGTAACCAAATATGCTTTTACAAACCCTGTGAAATAACTAGGGTTAATAATGTTTTCTGCAAACGCAAACCCAATAGCAACAATAATGGAAAGCTGCATTGCATCGTCAACGCTAGAGAAAAATCTCCTTCCGCTTTTTCTCATTACCCAAAATTTGCTTGCCTCCTCTACTACACCAACCAACATAAATGATACAAAAGTTGCAATTAGAGTTGTTTGAACCCCACCAAGTCCTGCCACATTCCCTCCAATGAATGCTCCAGATGTTGCATTAAAATTCTCTGGAACGACGCGAAAGAAAAAGAACTGCATTTCAGATCCACTCCTAACTAACTTATCGTAAAAAAGAATCGGAGCAGTGGAAAGCATCCCCGCAAAGAACATTAGCAAAACCATACTAATCCTCTGCACGTGGTACTTTAAAAAGAATAAACACCAAAGCAATGCAGGGACACTGGCAACTACACCAGCCAGTAGTCTTGCAAACCGAATGTCAGACGTATCATTCCAAAGCAAAAATACAACTACCCATAATGTAAACATTCCAAGCACTGTTGTTTTTACATGCAAAGCCCAAGGGCCGAACAGTAACCTCCACACAACAACTGAGCAAAGCACTGCAAGCGCAACAAAAAATGGATCTACATAATCATACAAAAATAGCATTCTATACAAACCTATTAATATAAGTGCGCATCCAGAACCTATAATTATAGAGAACACATACTCTCTAGCTCTGTGGAATCTTTGTTCAAATGTTAGAAATATAGCTGCGGCCACAATACATATAATTGCTAGGATCGGGATCCCAATCTGTGCTTCTGTACTAAATACTGCATGCAATCCGTTCCTTACAGATAAGAAAAATAGTATAAATGTTCCGAATATTGTTCCAAGAATTACTTTTACAGACGGTATGTATGGCTTTCCTTTCTCTATGGATTTTATTGATTGTGTATGAGAAAAAGTAGCATTAACAATACCTACCCATAATCTACCAAGAATTACACTCGCTGCGACAAACAGGAGTAAAGAGAACGCTATGAGTGGTATTTGTTGCATCTGACTTATATTATAACATAATTTGGCTTATTTTGTTAGACCCAGATAATATTTGATTCTAGGACAGATGATTCTAGTATTTGGCTTAATTTAGACTAATAGTTATTATTTATACCTTTAAGGGTTTTAGTTAAAAGGTTAAAAGGTTTTTGTGCGTAATTAAAAAAAAGTGAGGGCCAACAAGTTGACCCCCACAAGCGAATACTTAGACGTCACGTTGAGGAGACATATTCGCTAAGAAAACACTATTCTTATTAAATTTTGTTGGCAATAAGGTTTTTTGTATTGATTAAAAAAGGGGCGGGTCACTGGCATGACCCGCCGGAGATCCTCCTGATCGATTGTTCTTCAATCAGTATGAATCTCAAAGATGAGACAGATCCCATTGCATTCACACAGTAGGGATCTTATTAGAACTATAGATCATTTGAAGCTTTAGTCAAATAAGTAAGTAAATTATTAGCTTAGCTTTGTAATTACATTGTATTGACAATGTCACTACAGTAATATATCATTTAACTATGACCACTATCCAAATACGCACACAAGAAAATCTCAAAAAGAAAGCTCAAAAAGTGCTATCTGAACTTGGTTTAGATATGAGCACAGCAATCAATATGTATTTGGTTCAAATTACAAAACAGGGTGGAATCCCCTTCCATATTCTTACAGAAAATGGAATGACAATGCTAGCTGAACGGAAAATACTTCTAGCTGAGGCTGATGCAAGAAAAAGTAAAAAAACATATTCATCTGCAAAAGATGTGCATGATTTAGATAAGGATGATGATAATTCAGCTTGTGAGAGCTTGAAATAGTGAATTAGAATTCATACATATCAATTAACAAAATGTTATAATATTGGTATGAGCAGTTTTGATGAAGAGAAATTTAATCTGGCGAAAGAGGCTGCATACAATTATTTCCAAAATAATAAAAAGATTAATTGTCCTGCAATCGGTGAAATACGATTAAATAGTGATGGCTTTAATCATTTGATCTACAAAGATAAAAGACACAAGCAAAAACGTGATTGGAAAAACAGCATTAAGCGTTTCCACTTAACAGGTTATATTAAACGCATTTTAAATGGCATGGCGTTCTATCAAGAGTATTCGGAATGGCATGAGCCCATCCAAATAACTCACCATGGCAAAAATGAAACAGTAAATAAACTAGTAGCATATTTTGGCTTTATAGCTGTAATAGACGACAAAATACGTATTAAAATTATAATTAGAAAAATTGGAAATGGTAATCCACATCTTTGGTCAATTATTCCTATTTGGAAAAGTAAATATTACAAAGATATTAAAATTGTTGATATATCAACAGGTGATTTAGAAATTGATTAATTTTTAAAAATGAACTTGCGACCGGCTCAAGAAACTGGCTGGTCTGGGACTAGCGTCCACAAGTTCACATGATAATAATAGTATACATATGTCAAGCAGTCAATATGATATCAATCATATGACTCTACCACCCAAAATAAGAAATAAATCGAAAAGAAACGTTCATGATCTAGACAGAGATGATGATAATTCAGCTTGTGAGAGTCTTTAGGTTATATTATTCCTATTCTGATATATCCTATCTTGGAGTGTTATTACACGTATATGATGACCAATAAACAGCATTGCAATTGAAAATAACCCACCATTAGCAATGGTAACAACCAATACATCATTACCACTTAAATTAATCCCGCTCGCTGAACCAATAGAAATAAATCCTAAAAAAGTTCCCCAAAAAGTCATTCTTTCTGCAATTAACTCACCTTTTTCATGTGT
This sequence comes from Candidatus Peregrinibacteria bacterium, assembly GCA_018648865.1. Classification (GTDB taxonomy): domain Bacteria; phylum Patescibacteriota; class Gracilibacteria; order Peribacterales; family Peribacteraceae; genus JABGQH01. The sequence continues at coordinate 17,187 of JABGQH010000014.1, read as the reverse complement.
CTTTATAAATTTTATCAATATATAATTAACTATAAATAATAAAATTAATGTAACCGATTCAATTAATATAAATATTACAATTTTATTCATAAATTTATTAAATACTTAAATAAGAGTTTTACTGTACTCTGATGTCTTGATTTTACAATCTAATGTGATATTTGAGTAATATTTATAGTATAGATATCCACAAATCATGGACAGATAGTCCACGGAGTGTATAAAATGTTTTACATGAAGAAACTATTATTTATATTGTCAATTGTTGCTTTATCTTCTGGCTGTAAACAAGAGGGACATCAGATTATTCCTGTGCCTACTTTAATGGATTCTGGTTCTATTTTGTTAAATGCCAATGATGGCAATCTTGAATCACAATTCAAACTAGGTTCAATGTATTTCCATGGAGTTGGCCTTGATAAAAATATACCTGAAGCAAAGGAGTGGTTTGCAAAATCAGCTTATTTGGGTGATTCAAAATCTCAATTAGCACTTGGGCAGATGTTCTTGTCTGGTGATGGGTTACCAATAAATCGAGTTCAGGCATATATCTGGATTAGCCTATCTAAAGCAGGTGGCCATGAGAATGCAGATATTCTTTTAGAAACAGTAATGGAACAAATGACAGAGCAAGAAATAATCGAAGCCCAAAAACTATCAAAGGATAAATATGATGAAATCCAAAATAATATTAAGTATCAAAAAAATAATGAGGAGATGCCAAATAGTGAACCAGTAATAACTACTACAAAGATCCAAGTTCCTAAAGTTGTTTCATCTTCATCATCTTCAAGCTTAGAATCATCTATCATAATTAAATCAATAAGCCATGCATGTACAAGAAATGATTGGGACTGTACACCATGGAGTGAATGCGACGATTCATTGCAACAAAATAGAGATTGCATTTTGGTTAATCATGAATGTACAAAACCCCTTTCTGTAAAACCTTCAAGTACTCGCTCTCCGACCGAATGCATTGATAATTTAATAAACAAGCAGTCAGAAGAAAAAATAGTTTCACAATCTGTATTCGATAGATGGGATTCCATACATCAAGAAATGGTCAAATTAGCTAGAGATTATGTTGATCAGAATGTTCAACATTCTACATATAACACACTCGTGATATTAGAAGGGCAATTTATACTACGTTATAATGAATACGTTCGTATATACAACGATAGACAGGCATCTGGCAGAAATGAAATTATGACTACTTTAGAAAATAAAATTGAGGAAATTATTAAAGAATATAATTCACTACCAAAAGTAATATATTAAATATTAATTAGGAATAACATTCTTTCCAGTAAACCAATTGGCTGGTAGCATTCATTGGCACTTTCCCCAATACAACCGTGCCAGCTCCGTCACTAGATAGCATCGTATCCCTTTGTAAACGTAGAGGATTTATCTTTCCTGGATCAGATATCTATGGAGGACTAGCTAATACATGGGACTACGGACCATTGGGTGTGGAGTTAAAGAATCGTGTTAAGCAACACTGGTGGAATACATTCGTACACAGAAGGACAGATATTGTTGGGCTAGATTCTGCAATTTTAATGAATCCAAAAGTATGGGAGGCAAGCGGACATGTAGAAACATTTAGTGACCCCTTGGTAGAAGATGTTAAAACTAACAAGAGGTACCGAGCAGATCACTTGCTAGAAGAGCAAGGTATAAAAGCATCTAATTTAGATGCAGATGCAATGTGGAAGTTAATTCAAGAAAATAAGATAAAGAGTCCAGACAATAATGAACTAACTCCTCCAAAAGAATTCAATCTGATGTTTAAGACACATCAAGGAGTAGTAGAAGAGACTTCTGCGATGGTTTACTTAAGACCAGAAACAGCTCAAGGAATATTTGTTAACTTTGCTAATATCTTGCAAACAATGAGGCCACGATTGCCATTTGGTGTTGCACAGATTGGTAAAGCTTTTAGGAATGAAATAACTCCAGGTAACTTTACATTTAGGACTAGAGAATTTGAGCAAATGGAAATTGAATATTTTGTAAAACCAGATGGTGCCAAGGATGCATTTGATGCATGGCAAAAAGATGTTTGGAATTGGTTCACTGTACTTGGAATAGATAAAAAGAATCTAAGGGTAAGAGAGCACGATCCAGATGAACTCTCTCATTACAGTGCAGGAACAATAGATATTGAATATAAGTTCCCATGGGGATGGGGTGAATTATTCGGACTAGCGAATAGAACAGATTATGATTTGAAGCAGCATGAAAAATTTAGTGGAGAGAAATTGCTTTATACAGATCCACACGATCCAAAAGATAAGTTCACTCCTTATGTAATTGAGCCAAGCTTTGGTTGTGATCGTAGTGTGCTTACATTCTTGATAGAGGCATACACAGAAGAGGAGCTAGACAATGGAGACACACGAATAGTAATGAAATTTGATAAGCATTTAAGCCCTGTAGATATTGCTGTTCTACCTTTAAGTAAAAAGGAGCCATTGCTAGAAAAAGCTAACGAGGTACGTGATTTGCTTATGAACGAAACTAATCTTGTGATCGATTTTGACGTTACAGGATCAATCGGAAAAAGGTATAGGAGACAAGACGAGATAGGTACTCCGCTAGCAATAACTGTAGACTTTGGAACAATAGGAGATGACAAAGAACAAGGGGAAGAAGACACAGTTACCATTAGAGACAGAGATACTCTAGTACAAGAAAGAATTCATATTTCTGAGTTACGTGAAAAGATTGCAGAATATTGGAAAAAATAATCCATCAACGAATTAGCTTAACAATATCCCCTCCCCTAACCCCTCCATTAAAATGTTTAAATTCTCATTTCCAAATAAATTAGATAAAAAAGTTCCTTTGCTTTTGCCAGTTTGTTCAGATCAAATTAAAACTGTGCCAAAGAAATTACTTAACGGTTTAAGCAAAAAACAAACAGAAGCAGTCCGTGCAGCACTTAGAAAAGGAGTACCAGATGATGGACTCCTACCAGTCTACAGTGGTGATGCAACTGTACTTTTAATGCTACTTGCTAAAGAGAAATCATTAAAAACAAGATCTGTGAGAGAAACCAGTTCCCAGATATTCTCTGCAGCTAGAAAATATAAAATAGATGGATTAACAATCCTAACAGGAACTTTGAATGACGAATTGGTACGAGCAATGAGGGAAGGAATAGTAATTGGAAGTTATGAATACAATGATTGGAAGGGCGTAATACATAAAGAGAAAGCAAAGAAACAAACTACGTTAAAAAGTGTTTCATTCACTGGAAACAAAACTGCAGGAGAATCCAAAAGACTCCTTCAATTACAAAAGTCTATAGCTCTAACTAAAGATTTAATTAACTGCCCTCCAAAAACTGCAACTCCTTCTTATCTAGAAAAGAAGTCGAGAGAGATCGCTAGACAATTGAAAGATGTAAAAGTAACTGTTTTTAAAGAAAAAGAACTTAAAAAAATGGGATGTAATGGAATTTTGGCAGTTGGAAGAGGTTCACATGAAGAATCCCGATTAATAATTTTAGAATATAAAGGAGGTGGCAAGAAAGCACCAATCGCTCTGGTTGGTAAGGGTGTTACATTTGATACTGGTGGATATAGTTTAAAACCATCACAATATTTAGAATCAATGAAACAGGATCTAGGCGGAGCGGCAACAGCACTTGGTGGGTTTTATGCTATTGCATCCCTTGGAGTTAAAAAGAACGTGATTGCTGTAATACCTACTGTGGAAAACAGCATTAATTCACATGCTTATAGACCAGATGATGTAATAAAGATGTACAACGGAGTTACTGTAGAAGTTACAAATACAGACGCAGAGGGTCGTATTATTTTAGGAGATGCTCTGGCTTATACAGCTAAAAAATATAATCCACGAGCCATGATAGATATGGCTACACTTACTGGAGCATGCGCCTACGCAGTAGGAAATGATTTTACCGCAGCACTTGGAACCAATAATGATTTGATATCTAAGATTATTGAATCAGGTAAAGAAGTAGACGAACCCGTTTGGGAACTACCACTTCATGAAAGGTATAAAAAAGAACTAGATTCACCAATCGCCGATATAGTTAATTGCAGCAAATTAAAAGCTGGAACAGTAGAAGGTGGGCTTTTCCTACAACACTTTGTTCCAAAAGAAATTAATTGGTGCCATCTAGATATTGCATCCGTAGCTTTTGACGAAAGTAAAAAGCAAGCAACGGGCAGGAATGTTCGTATGCTACTTAATTTCGTAAAGAAGTATTGATTGCAGTACAATGTAAATATGCGTCGTGGATTTACCTTAATTGAAGTTGCTGTTTTCATTGCCCTTGTTACTGCTATTGCAGGAGTAACAGTTCCTCTTTTGCGTAATTTTTTAATTAGATCAGATCTATACACAACAGCAGAGCAAACCAAGCAAAAACTTAGACAGGCTCAGATACTTTCCCAGAGTGGCAATCGTGGGAACTGGGGAGTTTATCCTAGAACTGGAACTTTGTATCAGGGAACTTCTTTTTTAGAAAGAGATTTAAACTTAGATGAAATCTCACCAATCTCACCAAACATTCATGTATCTGGGATAGAAGATGTTAATTTCTCTGCTATGTATGGAAAACCTAGTGAAACAGGAAGTATTTCATTAACTGCTATAAATGGAGACAAACTAACAATAGATGTGCATGATTCATTTTTTGATATTTCTGTAGTAGAAAACGAATACGATGAAGTTGCAATAAAGTTATCTTTCTTAAGGATAAAGAATACTGGTGACGGAAGTGCAGAACCCACTGTGCATGTTGGGTCATCTGGAGAACTTTATCAGGAGAATATATGGATACCTCTAACAGAGAAAGGAATACCAATCGTAGATGATGGCTTTATGCTTGGAGCAGCTGGGGTAGCTGTAAAACGATCAGAAGGGTCTGTGTACTTCTTTACTTATGGAGGATTACCTCTTTTTCAAGGGATAGAAATTGTAGATGTCCGAATATCTATAAAAAATGCTGTTATTACAGATACCACGAATGGATCACATCCAGATAGAACAGAGTTTCCATTTGATGGACATGTATTTGATTGGAGTATTGGTGATGAAATAACACTAGAAAGTAATACAGATGTCTTGTTTCAGGCAAGGGTAACAAATGAAAGTGATTCCTTTCATCTTCTCTGGGAATAGTAATTAGTGATTTATTGAACACATTTTTTGTTCAAGCTTTGTTATAAATCTTAAGTACTTAATTGTCTTAATTGCATAATTCCTCTATAAAACCTGCGTCACTTTTAACTGATCACTGCGGTCCTGACGATTTAGTAATTTAATTACTACTAAACGAATCCTCCGCAACTAAGTGAGAAGACGTTAAAAGGGTGCCCCAAGGATCATCTTCACCGTTTGCGCGATAGCACATCTTGTAAAGACTGATTCTAATTATTTCCACCAGTTTTTATGTCTATGCCTACCGAAAAAGATTTACTAGATGCCGCTTGCCACTTGGGTCATCCAAAAAGCAAATGGAATCCAAAAATGGCTCCATACCTATATGGAACTCGAAAAGGAATACATATCTTTGACTTAGCTCAAACAAAAGTACATCTAGAAAAGATGTGTGAAGCCCTTAGAAAACTTCAAAAAGAAGGAAAAACAATTATCTTTGTTTCTACAAAGCAACAAAGTATTCCTTTGATTGAAGAAATTGGACGAGATTTACACCAACCAATCGTTACAAAGAAATGGATGCCAGGGTTACTAACCAACTGGGAGACAATTAAAGAAAGACTTAAATACTATCTAGATCTTCAAGATTCATTTAAAACAGGAGAAATAGAGAAGTACACTAAGAAAGAGCAAACCGAATTAAGAAAGAAACTAACTAAATTAGATGCTGCTCTTGGTGGTGTTTCTGATATGAAACGTGTTCCAGACGCATTATTTGTAATAGATGCGATACGTGACCATGTTGCGATTGCAGAGGCAAGAAAATTAAAGATCCCTGTATATGGAATATGTGATAGTAATTCTAATCCAAACGACTTTACTGAATTTGTTCCTGCAAACGATGACGCTGTTAAATCTCTTATGATGATCATCTCTACTATAAAGGATGAGATGAATAGTGGCGGCAAAGAATAAATCTTTTAAATTACAATTCCCCTACCCTACCAATGTCAGAAATTAACGCATCCGCAGTTGCATCACTTAGATCACGAACAGGAGTTTCTATCCTAGAGTGCAAAAAAGCTTTAGAAGAAACAAATGGAGACGAGGAAAAAGCTATAGAAATTCTTCGCAAGAAAGGATCTGCACAAGCTGCGAAAAAAGCTGAACGTACACAATCAGAAGGAAGTATCTTTATGCATCAAGAAGATGGGAAAGCCGCAATTGTATTTTTGCGATGTGAGACTGATTTTGTTGCAAGAGATGATTTCTTTATCTCTTTGGGTACAAATCTTGTAAATACTCTTTGCAAAGAAGGAGAAGACGCAGCAAAAGCTTCTGCTGAAACAGGTGTTCCTGCAGCAGTGCAAAAACTTGGTGAGAATATAACTGTAGGAGATATGAGACTTGTATCTGGTGTATTGCTAGGTACATACCTTCACAGCAACTCAAAGATTGGAGTAATTATCGGTCTAGAGGGTGGTACAGAAGAAATGGCTAGAGACGTAGCTATGCATGCAGCAGCTATGAATCCAGAATATGTTTCACCAGAAGATGTATCTGCAGAACTTATTGAAAGCGAAAAAGCAATCTGGACAGAGCAACTTAGTAACGAAGGGAAGCCAGAAGAAATAATGGGCAAGATAATGATTGGCAAAGAAAAGAAATTTAGAGAAGAGAGTGCGCTAATCACCCAATCCTTTGTTAAGGAACCAGATAAAACTGTTCAACAATATTTGGATGGCGCTACTGTTTCTGAATATGCTCGAATCGCAGTATCATAAAGGTCTTACCTATCTAGAATCCTAAAATCATCTTTCAAAGGCACGTATTAGTGCTATGCTTTTACCCGTGCCCAATAAACTTGTCATAGTTGCAGAAGATGACGACTTGCTACGTCATTTATATGATAGAAAGTTTTCCTTGGCAGGATACGACATTCTTACAGCTTCTTCGGGAGACGAAGCTCTTCAATTAATATCTAACAATGATCCTGCATTAGTAATATTGGATATAAATATGCCTGGTATTGATGGTTTTCAAGTTCTAGAGAAACTACCTGCAAAAGATCGGTCATTCCCTGTATTCATGTTAAGTAACTTCAATGATGGCGCTAATGTTGAAAGAGCAAAAGAATTAGGAGCCGATCGTTTTATAGAAAAACAAAATATTACAATTAAAGAATTATTGGCTACTATCAAATCTACTATCGATGAGCAAAATTGATAAATGTACAAATAGATAAGAATATGCTATAGTGTATAGTTATGAAGAGAGGAAAAATCATAATCGCAGAAGACGACCCCGTATTACGAGGGATTTATCAAAAAAAGTTTTCTGTAAATGGCTACCAAATTCGAACCGCAGCAGATGGTGAAGAGGCTCTTGAAATGATAGAAAATGATGAGCCAGATCTACTTATACTAGATATTAATATGCCTGTAATTGATGGTTTTGCTGTAATGGAGAAGCATCCAAAGGAACAAAGAAGGTTTCCTGTTATCTTGCTTACCAACTTTAGCGACAAGAAGAATCAAGAAAAAGGATTAGAGCTAGGAGCTAATGATTTTTTTGTAAAAAGTGAAATGACAATTCGAAAACTGCTAGAAATGGTAGAAAAGCTAATGCTAGCTAAGCAATATTGGGCAAATGGAAAACCAAATTGAGTAGAGTAATTTCTCATTTCATAGTCTAGAAACACTGCACTCTGAGCTTATTTCGTGGTACAATGGTACGATACTCTACGTGCAATTAATATTCTCCATTGTCGGCGTTGCCTTAACTGCATTTGCTGTAATGCATGCAATACTTTGGATGCTGCGATTAATCGCAGATAAAAGACGAGAACTCGATCTCGTTTTTCTTCAAATATTGATGCCTAAGAAAGAAAGCAAAGAAGATAAAGAAACAGAATCTGAGAGATACTCATCTGGGCAAGATTTTAAAGAAGTACTAGGAATGATGGATCATTTCTACCAATCTCTTCATGGCATAAGAGTCACAGGTATTAATAGATGGTTTAAAGGTCAGCCATTTATTTCTTTTGAATACGCCGCATTAGACAATGAGATTTTATTTTTCCTTGTATGCCCTAGATCTATTGTTCATCTAGTTGAAAAACAAATTACTTCCTTTTATCCAGATGCAGTTCTAGATCAGGTAGAAGATTATAATATATTCACAGATACTTCATCTGTAGTAGCTAGAGCTCTTGTACCAACAAAGAAATTCACTTCTGTATTTAGAACCTATCAAACCCTTAAGAGTGATCCACTTAGCACTATTACAAATTCATTCTCTAAATTAAAATCTACCGAGGGGGCTGCTATTCAAATTATTATTCGTCCTTCGGATAACAAATGGCAAAATAAACTAAGACAAGAGGCATCTACTGTAATTAATCCTAAGAAGAAGAAAACAAATTGGTTAAACCCACTTGTTCTACCTGGAACATTATTAAGTGTTCTTACAGGAGGAGAAGATGCTATAGACTTACAAAAAGAAAACTCATCTACAGGAGATCGTGTGTCTCAGATGGCAGAGGAATACAGCAAGGCAATAGACGAGAAGGCAAGTTCACCTGGATTTACAGGATGTATTCGTCTTTTAGCTTCTGCAAATTCAAGCAGTAGAGCATATACAATATTAGATGAGATAATCGCTTCCTTTGGTCAATTTGGAGAAAGCAGAGGGAATAGTTTTATGAAATCTAGAATCTTTAATAAGAATTCAATTATTCGTGGGTTTATACGAAGAAGCCCTAGAATTGGCTTACTGATAAGCGCAACATCTAGAAAGCTTTTACTTGGATGTGGCGAGCTAACTAGCTTGTTTCATTTACCAAATATCAAATATAACAAAGTAGACACAATTAAATGGTTAAACTACAAAATGGCACCATCACCAAAGAACATTCCAGATGATGGACTTTACTTAGGGACAAATACATATAGGGGAGAGAAAAGGAAAATCTTTATGAATAACGAAGATAGATTTAGACATTTCTACATCATTGGACAAACCGGTACTGGTAAGTCATCCATAATTCAGCTTATGGCTAGGCAAGATTTCCAAAATGGAAAAGGCCTCTGTGTTGTGGACCCACATGGATCTTTGATAGAAGACCTATTGCCTTATATCCCTAGAGAACGTGCAGATGACGTTATTTACTTTAATCCTGTAGATACAGAACGACCTATGGGGCTAAATATATTAGAAGCAGATACAGAGGAAGAAAAAGACCTAGTAGCCCTAGACGCCATGAACATGATGGTAAAAATGTTTGGAGAAGAAATATTTGGACCACGAATTCAGGATTACTTCCGTAATGGCTGTCTTACACTTATGTCAGACGAAGATGAAGGAGGATCAATTACAGATCTTGTTAAACTATTTACAGATGATGAATGGCAGAAGTATAAAGTTTCTAAAGTTAATAATCCTATTGTTAAATCCTTCTGGGAAAAGCAGATGGCACAAACAGGACAAAGAGAGAAACAAGAGATGATTCCATATTTTGCAGCTAAGTTCGGTCAGTTCTATACCAATTCTCTAATTCGAAATATTGTTGGGCAAACCAAGAGTGCCTTTGATGTTTCTGACTGTATGGATAATGGAAAGATTCTACTTATGAATTTGAGTAAAGGTTTAATAGGAGACATTAACGCTCAGCTGCTTGGAATGATTGCAGTAAGCAAAATCCAAGTTGCCGCAATGCGCAGGCAAAGGCAAGGCAATGAAAAACGAGAGGACTTCTTCTTATATATTGATGAATTCCAAAACTTTGTTACTCCATCTATAGAATCAATTTTGTCTGAAGCTAGAAAATATCGCCTAGGTTTAATTCTGGCTCACCAATATATTGATCAGTTAGAAAAGGATAGCAAGCTAAGCGGAAATGTGAGTTTGAAAGGAGCTGTATTTGGAAACGTCGGAACAATGATGTTTTACAAAATCGGCCCACAGGATGCAGAAACATGTGCAAAAGAAATGGCACCAGTGTTTAGTGAACAGGATCTAGTTAACTTAGATGCTTTCAAAGGATCTATGAAACTAAGTGTAGATGGACAACCATCTAGACCATTTACAATAGAAGTTCCACGTCCTTGGCTAGATACAACATACCAAAAAGATGAACAGGCAGCAGAAGCATTCAAGCAACTGTCTAGACTAACATACGGAAGGCAAAAGGAATTTGTCGACCGAGAGATCCTTAGAAGGATAGGATAAAGAAGATATATCGAAAATAACATATAGACTCTGAGCTTGCCGAGCGTAAGATACTTAGAAAAATAGGATAAAGGATATATTTACTACAATTTAATATAGACCCTGAGCTTTTCGAATGGGTCGAATGAGTCGACCGAGAGATCCTTAGAAGGATAGGAAAAAGAAGATATATCGAAAATAACATATAGACTCTGAGCTTGCCGAGCGTAAGATACTTAGAAAAATAGGATAAAGGATATATTTACTACAATTTAATATAGACCCTGAGCTTTTCGAATGGGTCGAATGAGTCGATAGAGAGATACTTAGAAGGATTGGATAGCATTATTTATTCTGACAGTGCAACCGTTTCTATTTTTCGTGCATGCACTAAATATCTTTGTGCAATTGAATCTGGTGGCCAGCAGGTATATAGAATCAATTCCTCACCTGAACCATTGTCATTGAATGGGCTTGTGTCTTTGGCATCAATTGTTTGCTCAAAAGTAACTTCGTAAGTATATAGCTCCCCGCTATAAGTAATATATATTTTGTCACCTCTGTTTAATTCACTTACCTTTCTAAATATCTTTGTATATTCAGAAACATCCCAAGGGTACCCACTACTGTGGCCATACATCATTATCTTTCCTCCGCCACCTGGATAGCTGAATAAATGACCAATACCATGTTGCAAAGGAGATAACACTCCCTGCTGAGAAAATGGATCCTCTGGATGATTAACAGCTAAATCATGTATTCCTAAAGTTGGCATAGAAATTGCAAAATATTTCTCTGAAGCATTTGGGTTACTTGTACTAGGGGTAGATGAAGGCTGAGGAACATATATTGGAGTTCCATTTGAGCTAGTAGAAGTACTACTACTTGAAGAACTATTGTTCTGATAAACGATTACAGGAGGTTCTGTCTCTTCAAATATTTTATCACCAGACTCATTGATAAACATTTGTCTGTAAACAATATCAAAGAACTGACCACGAGTTATAGCATTACCCATTCGCAACATCTGCTGCTTCATTATTAGATTCCTTTGTATTGCTGTATTTATAAATGGAGTAAACCAAACATTAGACTGATTAGATATGTATGGAGAAAGTTTTGCTGAATTACCTTCATCCAACCCTTCTGTCGTACGCATTAGTAATGTTACTGCCTCTTCTACAGACAAAGGCCTAGACCCTCTAAAAGTACCATCTGGATATCCCTGAAGGATCCCTGCTTCAAATAATGCTTCTACATATGGAGCGTACCAATCGTTCTGATTAACATCTGAAAATAAAGGCAATGGCGGCATGTTGTCTTGATACCATTCAACTCTTTTCGAGAGCTTCTTTTCAGATAGTGCTATTACCTTTAAAGCCTCTGCTCTGTTAAGCATGTTATAAGGACGACCTGTTCCATCTGTATACCCCTGAACAACTCCCCTGCTTTGCAGGAATGAGAATGCTGTTTCGTAAGAAGTGCCACTAATATCTACCAAAGTAGTAGATGCAGCGAATGCTCTTGTTCCGATACCTATAAGCAGAGCAGATGCCAATAATAGAAAGAAGCGTTTACACATAAAATGGATAGATATTTTACATTTTTATCAGTTTATGTCAAGTTAGACCAAGCAATGTTTGTTCATACAATTAGCTCTAATACACGTAATTCTCGTTCCACTTAAATAGAAAACAGGTTATGCTCACTATAAGAGATTATTTATTACTTATTTAACTAAAATGGCTCTACAAATTGGAATCGTTGGTCTGCCAAATGTGGGTAAATCTACCCTTTTTAATGCTTTAACGCGTAGCAAAGGAGCAGAGGCTGCTAATTACCCATTTTGTACAATAGAACCAAATGTGGGGATAGTAGAGGTGCCAGACGAGAGACTCTCTAAGCTAGCTGCAATTTGTAACCCAAAAAAGATAATTCCTGCCGCTATAGAATTTGTAGATATTGCTGGGCTTGTAAAAGGAGCTAGCAAAGGAGAGGGGCTTGGAAACCAGTTTCTACATGCCATTAGAGAGGTTGATGCAATATGCCACGTTGTTAGATCATTCGAGGATGGGGGAATAACACATGTGGATGGAAAAATAGATCCAAAAAGAGATTTAGAAACAATAGAAACTGAATTAATACTTGCAGACTGCGATACGATTACAAATAGAATAGATAAAACCGAAGGAGCCGCTAAATCTGGTGATAAGGAAAAAATAAAAGAGCTTTCACTACTTAAACAAACCTTTGATGTTATTCAAAAAGGAAGGCGAGCATCTAGTATTTCATTTAATGAAGAAGAAGACCTAATAGCAAAACAATGGAATCTACTTACATATAAACCACTAATTTATGCACTTAATGTATCCGAAGATTCAATTGGGTCTGTTGATATGAAATCAATTCGTGACCAGCTTAAAATTTCTGATTCAGAACAAATAATTTCAATAAGTGCAAAAATTGAAGAGGATCTTCAAAATCTAAAACCAGAAGAAGCTGAAGAGTTCCTAACTGAACTTGGAATTACTTCATCTGGCTTAGATAAGCTTATTCATGCGGCTTATGCTGCACTTGGATACATAACCTATTTTACAGCAGGAGAAATGGAGGTAAGAGCATGGAATATAAAAGTTGGAATGACAGCCCCACAAGCAGCTGGAGTAATACATACAGATTTTGAAAAAGGTTTTATTAGAGCTGAAACAATTCATTTTGATGACTTCGTAAATCTGAATGGAGAGCAGAAAGCAAAAGAGGCAGGCAAAATGAGGGCAGAGGGTAAGGAGTACGTTGTACAAGATGGTGATGTTATGCATTTCCGATTTAATGTTTAATGGTTTTTTTAGCCCGCCAAGAACCATTCACATGTGAGCATTGTTCATTTGACGTTCCAGTTTTAGATAATGGATCATATAGAAATCATTGCCCTAAATGTCTTTGGTCTAAACATGTCGATAAAAATGGACCTGGTGATCGTGAATCTGAATGTAAAGGAATGATGAAACCAGTTGGAATGGAGTACCGAAAAAAGAAAGGATGGATGATCCTTCAAACATGTGAAATATGTGGTAAAGAAAACTGTAATTTAACAGCACCAGATGATGATTCAGACATAATTGCAGAGCTCTCATCTAAAGGAATCAGCAAAGATTGATATATTAATTTGTTCACACTTTCTCTCTTTGGCAAGGGCTATTTAGAAATTATGCTTGATATATATGTGCATGGAGTACTACTCTTTGCCCACTATGAAGTTCTTCCTAGCGATCTGTGCGTTCGGCGTTCTCTTTATTTCTTTTTAAGTTTAGACAAGAAAGATATATCCAGAGGAATATGATTAATTGAGTCTTCTGCTATAACAATTACAATTTGTTCATAGTCGTTTTCGTCATTCGATTCCATTTTAATATCAAAGTCACCTCTGCTTATTGCATCAAGTTCATCATCTGATAATTCTTCTACCTGTAATAATCCTTCTATACCATTTGATTTGATTTCGGATTCTATTAACTCTTTAAGTTCGTCTTTTAACTTGGGCTCTGTTTCTAAATCAAACTTTAGTTCTGCAAATTCAGAATTCTTTTCCATCTCTCTTTCTAAGTCCTCTGGACCTTTAACTCGCTCTCGCAATCTTTCGTATGCTTCTGGACTTCGCATGCGTTTGCGTATTTTTTGTTGCTCTGTAGATGGAAGTTTATCTAACCAAGACACTTGATCAGTGTATCAGTTAAGCACTGTATCAGCGAGCCTAGCGAAACCCGAAAGGGTGAAGTTTGGTGAAGCAGTGATTCACTGTTTTACTGATTAGCTACACCCTGATGTAGCGCCACAGTCTAAGCACAATTCACAAGATCCATTTGTCTTTACTCGCAGACTTCCACAACTTCCACATATAGAACCTGTGAACCCCTGCTGCTTTGCCTTGTCTCTTTCTCCTCCTTCTTTTACTACAGGCTCTTTCATTTCTATCACTGCCTCCTCTTTCTTTTCTTCTAATTTAATAGTGCTCTCTTCTAAAACTGATCCTTCATCAACAACAGGTAATCTCATAGCAAATGCGTCTTTACTCTTTGTCCCCTCTCTGTATGCCTTGTCTACTAGATCTTTGTTGTGGAACTGCTTAGCTTTTTCTTTTGATAAGAACTTTAGTGCGAGCCACCTACCTAGATAATCCATTATAGACTTAACCATTGGAATCTCTCTATTTGTTGTCATACCCATTGGTTCAAATCTTGTGTGGGCCAGTTTGCCTACCAAGACCTCCAAAGGTACACCGTATTGAAGATTCATAGAAATACTAAGTGCCAATGTATCCATTACTCCAGATAGAGTGGATCCTTCTTTACTCATCTTAATAAAGATCTCTCCTGGTTTACCGTTTTCATAAAGTCCAACATGCAAATACCCCTCATGACCAGCAATAGAAAACTTATGAGTTATAGACATTCTTTCATCTGGTAGCTTTCTTCTTCTTGGTACTTCTTTAATTACTATCTTTTCTACTACCTCAGCTACCTTCTCTTTGGCCTCATCATCGTCTGATTTAGTATTGAGAGCTTGGCTAAGCTTGCATCCATCTCTGTAGAGAGCATTGGCCTTTAGTCCAAGTTTCCAGCTAAGAAAGTAGGCGCCCTTAATATCTTGCTCGGTTGCTTCGTTTGGCAAATTAATAGTTTTACTAATAGCTCCAGATATAAAAGGTTGAGCTGCAGCCATCATTCTTATGTGCCCTTCTGAAGAAATATAACGAGTACCTAGCTTTCCACATTTACTTGCACAGTCAAATACAGATAGATGGCCATCCTTCATATGAGGGGCTCCCTCTATTGTCATATGCCCACAAATATATGTATTTGCTTCATCGATTTGCTCTGTAGTGAATCCGAGTTCCTTTAGTACATCAAAATCATCTCTGTTCATTTGATCATCTGTAAATCCAAGACGCTTCATTGTTTCATCGCCTAAAATCCATCTATTAAATGAAAATTGGATCTCGAAGACTTGTGGAATATTTGCTTCTATCTTAGATATATCTTCATCTGTAAATCCTTTTTCTTTTAATGCAGTACGATTTATGTGAGGGGATTTTTCTAAATTTAATGAACCCATTACATACTGCATAATCTCTGTAACCTGAATATCTGTATAGCCTAGATTTTGTAATGCAGATTCAACTGACTTATTAGCAATTTTCATGTAGCCACCACCTGCAAGTTTTTTAAATTTAACTAATGCAAAATCTGGCTCTACACCAGTAGTATCACAATCCATAAGTAACCCAATTGTTCCAGTGGGTGCAATAACTGTTGTTTGAGCGTTCCTAAATCCATGTTTTTCTCCTTGTGCCAAGGCACGGTCCCAAGACTCTTTAGCAGATACAAGCATCTTCTGCGGGCAGGTTGTTTGATCTATACCGACTGGTACAACATTGAGTTGTTCATACTCAGACTCAGGAGCGTTATATGCTGCTCTACGATGATTACGAATAACACGAAGCATATGCTCTTTATTCTTCTCGTACCCTTCAAATGAACCTAGATACTTAGACATCTCTGCAGATGTCGCATATGACTCACCTGTAAGAATTGAACTAATGGCACCACAGATTGCACGTCCATTTTCGCTATCATAAGCGATACCCATGCGCATAAGCATTGCTCCAAGGTTTGCATAACCAAGACCCAATGTTCTAAATTGATAACTTAGTTTTGCTATTTCTTTACTTGGGAACTGAGCCATCAGTACAGAAATCTCTAGTACGATTGTCCAGATGCGTACTGCATGTTTGAATTTTTCAATATCAAATTCCATCTCTCCATTTGTATCTTTATTATTTTTTATAAATTTAAGAAGATTTATAGACGCTAGGTTGCACGCAGTGTTGTCTAGGAACATATACTCGCTACAAGGATTGCTAGCGTTTATAGGCCCATCTAAAGGGCAAGTATGCCAATCATTTATTGTAGTATCGTATTGCACTCCAGGATCAGCACAAGACCATGCTGCATAACCAATCTGATCCCATAGACTATTTGCCTTCATGGTTTTACATGGGCTTGGTGTTCTGCCTTCTTTGCCAGCTTTTTTCTGTTCTGTTCTCCATATCAAATTCCAATCACTATCATTTTCTAATGCTTTAAAGAATGAATGAGGAATGCGAACAGAGTTATTTGAATTCTGTCCTGATACTGTTCCATACGCCTCTCCATTAAAATCAGTGTCATATCCTTCTTGTGCTAGTGCTGCTACTTTCTTTTCTTCCTCTACTTTCCAATTAATGAATTGTTCAATATCTGGATGATCTAAATTTAAACATACCATTTTTGCAGCTCTTCTAGTTGTTCCTCCTGATTTGATTGCCCCAGCTGCTCTGTCACCTATTTTTAGGAAACTCATTAAACCAGAACTATTACCACCTCCAGATAGAGGCTCGCCTTCTCCTCTTATTCCACTAAAGTTTGTTCCTGTTCCAGATCCAAATTTAAATAATCTTGCTTCCCTTACCCAAAGATCCATTATCCCACCTTCGTTTACCATGTCGTCTTTTACTGACTGTATAAAACATGCATGTGGTTGTGGATGTGTATATGCGTCTGGGCTTTTTTTAGTATCACCTGTTTTTGGGTCACAGTAATAATGCCCTTGTGCAGGCCCAGAAATCCCATATGAATAATTTAATCCTGTATTAAACCATTGAGGACTATTTGGAGCTGCCATTTGATGAACCAACATGAAACTTAATTCATCTTCAAATGCCTGAGCATCTTGAGTTGTTTCAAAATATCCATACTGCTGCCCCCAGTGCCTCCAACAACCTGCAAGCCTACG
>JABGQH010000004.1:141145-200974 GCA_018648865.1 Candidatus Peregrinibacteria bacterium | reverse complement strand
ATCTACCCCCACTTAAGTACTACCTAACTGTCGGACAGACTGGGGCTTAGTACAGAATTTATCCCAAAAGGGGAGTTTAAGTTTTTTTAAAAATCCAGATCTGGAATCCTTATAAATATTCGCTTTCTTAAATTGATAATCTACTGTGTCTACAGGCATATAGAAATTGTACCCTCAATATTTTTGTTTGTCTTAACTCAAATCAAATTTTAACTACCATGTATACTTTTGCTGTGCCATATTTCTACATTGCTCGATGCGCAGATGATTCACTCTACTCGGGTGCTTGTAATGATTTAGAAGAGCGTGAGAACAAGCATAACTCAGGCAAAGGGGCTAAATACACTCGTGCAAGGCTGCCTATCAAATTTGTTTATAGCGAAGAGTTTCCAACACTTTCTGAAGCTTTAAAACGAGAGGCACAGGTTAAAAAGCTAAAAAGAGTAGATAAGGAAAAGCTTTTAGATGGAAAGCATTCAAGCTAAGCAACAAATCCGAAATAAGATAGTACTAGACCCATAGATACTACGAACATCCCAATTGTTGGCATTTGGCTCTTTTTAATTCTTGATTGTTGCAAGATAACATTTGGTGCTGTAAGTAGTAGGAATCCTTTAACTAGCGCCATCCAACCGAGTATTGTAACAATTACTCTCCAGTCTGCTACCCATAGATTATGGAATGTTGCGATAGTGAATCCTACAGCCAATGAAGATGCCCCTCCTAAAAATATTAGCGTTGTATTTTTCTCCATGTCATCTAAGAGTCTTTTGTATTGTTTTGCATTTAGTAGCATTCCTACTCCTATTACTGTGTATAAAAGTCCGAATAATTGAGCTAGATATATAGATAAATTCATTTGAAAAGGGGGAAGTAGGGATATTTGGATCATACGCCTTCTTTAAGAAAAGGGGGTATTGTGATATAATATATAGCAGAAATGTCAAAACATACTTCATCACTCTGTCATGGCCTAACAATTGTTTCTGGAATCTTTTTACTGATGTATTCATCAGTAGAAAACGTAACTGCTTCACTTTCAGAAATTGTATCTAGTAGATCTTTAATCCCCGCTACAGAGGAAATATTGCATTCATCTTCATATATACCTGCATCTGCAGAAGGAATTGGCCTAGAGATTGTAGTTGGTGCATTACTAGTAGTATTGGGTCTACTTTTTCATGCATTCTTTATGCTTAGAAAAGAGTCTGCTTACTTATCTAGTTTAGATACAAATAAGCCACGTAAGATACAAATAATGTGGATGGAGATTTGGAAACGATAAATTTGTTTATATAAAAACCCGCCAGTTTAGGCGGGTTTATTTTTTAGTTGAGGATAGCTGCTCATCCGCAGCCACATCCGCAATCTTCGTCACCAAAGAACATAGGAAAAGGAGAAGGGATATAAAAGGATACTTATATTATAATGGAATATGGATTACAAAAAAGCCCCAATGCTAATTCTTTTAACTTTAGCAATGGGGACTTTTTAAATTTTTGCCTTATGAGCGTTGTGCCTGGAAGCACTCTCGGCAGAGAACTGGCTTGTCTCCACTTGGTTTAAATGGGACTTGGCAATCTGCATTGCATTCGGCGCATACTGCGTCGTGCATTTCTCGGTTCATACGTTGTCCTTTTCGTGCCTGACGGCAGTCTTTACAACGTTGAGGTGCACTCAGATCCTTCTGAGCGTAGAATTCTTGTTCACCTTCTGTGAAAGTGAATGATGAGCCGCAATCGCGACAGGTGATCTCCTGATCAGCCATGATGGTATATGAGAAGGAAAATAAATGGTACATTCCTTCTCGAGTCCTGTTTTCAGTACATTTCGAAGGATGTTGGCGATATCCTCTGCTATTTTGAGGCCTCAGTCAACGAATTTCCCTTTCAATTAGTGGGTTTTATTTAAGAATTTCAAAGTTTAGGACAGATATTCCTCCGTCTTCTGTCCTCTTAACAATTGCATTTGCTACTAGCTCTATGTGACCGTCCTCATATGTAACAGTTACTTTACTATTTTCCCATTCAATATTAGTAACATAAAATGTTCCTCCTAAAACTTCTTTTTCTGGTGATAGGTCAGAAATCATATTTTTTATATATATTTCTGCTGCCTGTTTCTCTTTTTCGCTTAATGATTCATCTATATTATTTTCTATTAATATTGGTACTCGTATCTCTTGATCACCTATTGCTGAATCAGATGGATTTGCTTTCTTGATCACCAATGTTCCCGATCCTACGTATGGGATATTTAATTCAAAGTTTGCTTTGAATGGTACAAATTCTTCTGTCATCCATTCGTCCTGAGTTTCTGCATAGTGTTCTTTAATTATGTTTCCTCTGTCGTCTTCTACATGTACAGGAAAAGATGCTTCAAAGAACCATGTTCCTTTTGCTTCCCCTAAAATAGATATTCTTTGCCCAACAGATTCGTTTGGTCTTGGCGTATCTAGATGAATATCTTCTGTTTTTATTGGCTGTATACTTGGATAAGTACCACATGCTGAAAGAAGAAATAAAAAAGATATAGATAGAGCAATTGAATATTTATTAGCTTTGTAATTCATAATTTATTAAGGATGATTTGGTAAATTATTCCAGCCTGTATTTTCTGGTTTCATCATCAAATACTAGATTGTGCATGGAGTCAGATTCTAATAGTTCTATCACCTTAATAGCTAGTTCTTCTGGTGATTTCATTGTCTTAATCTTATTTTCCAATTCTTCTGGTGGAACATCTTGTCTTGCTAGCTTGGTATCTATTGATCCGGGGTTAATTGTTTTTACAGAATAATTTGGGAATGTTTTAGCAATTATAGAACCTAAATCCATTAGGGCATTTTTGCTAATGGCATATAGGGCAGGGTCCATTGATAAGTTAAAACCATGCCTAGAAGAAATTTGTACAATAGTAGCGTTCTTACTCAGTTTGCTTCTAGCCAGTGTAAATACTAGCCACGCACCTTTTAAATTAACATCCATAATACTGTCGTATTCCTGTTCGGAATTTTCTGTAATGTTGCCTCTGTGTAGTACTCCTGCATTGTTTATTACAATATCTATTGGTTTATCAATCTTATCTAGCGCATAAGCTATCTGTTTACTATCTGTAATATCTGCAGGTATAGATTCCCATCCTTCTATATTTTCTGTTAACGGTTCTAGATCGAAAGAGGTAACAGCTGCACCATTCTTAATTAGTTCTTTTGCAATCGCTTTACCAATTCCTGTGCTTGCGCCTGTAATTAGTACGTGTGATTTGCTTAATTTCATGATTAGTAGTCTACAGCATTTTAAAGATGTAAAATACTTCTGATGGATACATTTATTTATAATTTTCTTTTACTTTTTTGCATCGTCTTAACCTTGTTTCTTGTTGTGACATTTTTGTCGCACATATTTATTCCTGTTCCATTTATTCCTACTCCAAAAAAAGTCATTAAACAGATTCTTAAATTCTCTGATATAAAAGAATCAGAGACAATTTATGATCTAGGGGCAGGGGACGGAAGAATGCTAATTGCTGCTAAAAAGTTGTATCCAACAATTAATGCGATTGGTGTTGAATTTATGTCTACAGTTTGGCTACTTGGTAGAATTAGAATTTGGTTCTCTAAAGAAAACATAAATTGGGTTTTGGGTAATGCATTAAAAAAAGATGTATCTGATGCTGATTGTATATTTGTATACCTGCTTCCTGATCTAATGGCTAAGCTAGAAACAAAGTTTGATGCAGAGCTAAAATCTGGCACGAGGGTTGTATCTTATGCTTTTATTTTCCCAAATAAGGAGCCAGTAAAAGAAGAGGATATCGCATGGCTTTCTGGTAACAGAAAATTGCGTATGTATGTTTGGTAAATTGGATCAATTGTTTACTCGTTTTATCCATATCCACATTACTAAAAATACATAGTAGACTAGTATTATTAATGGGCTCATAAATGGAATATTAATAGTGCTAAACGGAATACTTGCGAGAGTTTTTGCAACTAAAATTATCCATTCCAAGCATCCAAATCCTATGTAGGCAAACAGTTGACCGCCAAAGAACCAAATTGAACTAAGTATTGTTCCTACAAATCCAAATATCATAGCCAGTGGTATAAATGGAGCGACTAAAAGGTTTGCTAGTGGCGCGCTAATAGACAATCGCCCGAATAATAGGATTAGCAATGGTACAGCGCTTATTTGAGCAGAAATAGTCATTTGTAATGCCTCTCGAATTCCAAGTACAGATGGGATTTTAATGAACCATTTTTCTATAAGCGGTGATAACTCAGTAAGTCCAATTACTGCTAAAAATGAAAGCTGAAAACCTGCGTCGTACCATAGTGATTTTGGATTCCAAAGAACCATTGCAAAAAGTGTCCACAGGATGGTTATCCTCACATTTGATTGTCTGCCGGTTTGTAATGCCAATAAACCCAGAATCCCCATTATAGAAGCACGCACAACTGCAGCACTTGCTCCAACAAACAGTGTGAACAATGCAATTGCAATTATTGATGGTAGAAACCTATGTCGAAGCGGCAACCAAAATAGCAATCCACTAATTACAGTAATAACTATCGTAATGTTGTAACCAGATATTGCGATAATGTGTGTGAGCCCTGTTGCGTTAAAATCTTCCATTAAATGCGCTGGTATACCGCGTCTAGATCCCGTAAGTAGCCCTGCCATAAATGATGCATGTGGTTCTGGATAAATACGATTTATCTGTGATTCAAACCTATTTTTAATATTAAACAGAGTTCCCATCACTGACCATTTTGTTTTTTCTTCTATATCAATACTTGTTCTATATATAACTGCAGTTATCCCAAATCTACTTAAGTATTTGTCATATTTAAATCCTTCTATCTCTCCTGGTTTTTCTAGCTTTCCATATGCCCTTACCTTGTCTCCATAATGATACTCTGGATATCCATTATGATCTGTCGCCAATATTAATCCCTCTACATTAGATATTATTTCTCCTGATGAGGTTTTAATCTGCTCGACTCTTATTGTGTATTTGGTTTGCATTGGTCTTTTGTCTGGCTCTTTATCTATTTCCCCATACACAGTTATTTTCTGTTCATTTGCATAAGTATCTATATTAATTCCAGAAGGAACATATTCACTTCTATGAACATTCACTATCGCGACTGAGCATCCGACAGTAGCAAATAATATTAGTGCTCCAGCTTTTTTATATATAAAAAAGGATAGAACGGACACCAGTATCCAAATGAAAATTAGTACCCATAGCATTTGATGAAGTGATTCCCACTGCAGAAAAAATGAATAAAGAATAAAGCTCGTTAAAAATGTGATAACACATCTGTATTTATGCATATAACTATTCTCTTACGAATCATCTTTCATTTTAATAGTTATATATATCGTTCAAGTGTGTATTCATGATATTGCCTTTAAATAAGCCAAAAAAGGCGTTCCAGATTGCCACGGAACATTTATTAATTCTTCCAAATCTTTCCCAATTCTATCCATTCTTCTGTAGATATAGTATCTGGCCTTCTATCTAAATCTATTCCTGCCTTAGCAAGGTACTCAGTTGCGTTTGGTTGCTTGCCCAGACCATTACTTATTTTTTTTCTTTTTTGAGAGAATGCAATCTTTGTAAGTCGGAATATATTTTCTATTGTCTCGTTATCTACTAGTGGTTTATCAAAACAATCTATATGCAATACGCTCGACTTTACCTTTGGCGGAGGAATAAAAGATTTTGGTGCTACATGTGTAACAATCCTAGGGGTTCCAAATAGGTTTACCAAAATTGTAAGTATGCCTGCATTCTTTTTGTTACAGATTTTTTCTGCAACCTCTCTTTGTATTAGCAACGTCATGCTTTTTGGATACACTTCTGATTCTAAAAATGCATGGTGCAGCAAAGGGGAAGTAATGTGATAGGGGATGTTGGCTACTATTTTGTATGGCTCTTTTGGTAGATCAACATTCAACGCATTGCCCTGTATTACGTTTAGATTGGGATTATTTCCTGTATAGATCTTTAGCAATCGAATAAATCGTGCATCCAATTCTATTGCTGTTACATTTTTTGCAAGTTCAAGTAGTTCTTTAGTCAGTACTCCAACCCCTGGGCCTATTTCTACCACTGTATCTTCTTTGCTTACATTGGCTGCTTCTAATATTTCACTCAATACCTTTTCATCAGACAAAAAGTGTTGTCCTAAATCGGTATTTAGTTTGATGCCATTTGTATGTAAGAATTCTTGCAGGGTGTTCATGTATTTAAATTGTAACACGAGGTATTGACTTAATATAAAAAGAAAGTAACGTACGCGGCAGATGCATCTACAACAGTTTAGCTTTGGCAACTTTTGGTTCTCATTTTATGGGGGTCAGGTGCCTTTGCGAATGAAGTAGTACATTCTAAAAAGCAAATATGCACCTCCCCCAGACAGAGAGGTGTTTTTTATTATTATTCCAACTAATATTATGTCTATAAAACAAGCAGAAGATCTTCAGGTTTCTACCTCTGATCAAGAGGGATCATCAATAAATGTATCTGACTTAGAGCAAGTAGATGGCATGTCTAGTTCAGAAAGACTAAGACTTCATCTTTTATTCTCGTATGATAATGATGTATCTATCCCATCTACTTTACTGGTTTCAAATCAATCAGAAGTATTTTCTTCTGAGTTAGAATGTGTTTCTAGAGTCAACTCATTGAGTTCAGTCCAAAGAGCTCGTGCTATTGTCCAGTTAAATGGATTAACTGTGCATCTAGAAGGGCATATTTGATCTATTAATTGACAATTATTATCACCTCTTTAGACTGCTGTTTAGATATGATTCTATTAATTCCAAACACGTCTTTTGTCCCCGTACCGCCAATGGCGAGGGACGGTGTCGTGCAATAGAATCAAAAAAAATGCAACACCCTCCCTCACGCAGTGGAGGTGTTTTGTATTTTTAATCTTCTTTTTCCATGGAACAATCAAGCCAGATACATCAATTAGATAAAAGCGAATCAATCCCAATTTCATTTGATACAGGTCCAGTGCATGAATTTAGATGCACTATTGCGGGCCTGCTTAAGCAGCGTGGTGGAAGCCTCCATCTAAATAGAATTTGTGCAGATCGAAATGTTTCATCTGGGGATGAGCTTTTAGATTTATTTGAGCAAATGTCTAAGCGACCTAGGAACAAGCTTCTTAACTTATTGCAGAATACAATTCACTCTGCTCGAACTAGTTAAACTACGCTACAATTTGGTGGTGAAAGTTTTTCTAAAAATCTTTAGAGGTAAGTTTTTGTTTGTAGGAGTAGTAATGCTTTCTCTGGTTATTGGTTTTTTAGTAACAAGTGGAGGTGTTGGTGGGATGGATGATCCACCTAGGTATCGTTTTAGCAGGTGGGTTCTTTATAGGTTCCATCTTATTGGTGATCGTCCTGGATTACTTCAGCATCAAAAGTGGTATGGATCTATATGGGATTTTATCCTTGGGATAAATACAGAATTTATATTTCCGTTTCTCAATGATCCATATTGGGTGCGTATTGCGCTTACTGTAGCTCTATTTCCTATCACTCTATATATAACATATCGATTGCTTAGGCGCGCAGAAGTCCCTGCTCCTACAGCCTTTTTATCTATTGCATTGTTATTTAGTTCTATCCGCTTTGGTGGGCATGCTCTGTTTACAAAAGATTTTCCTCCCGCATGTGCTTTTTTAATTGCGACTCTGTATCTTTGGGTATCATTTAAGGATTCCCAAAAAGAAGATAAGAATTTTCATTTTTCTTTGCGTACTATTCTAGCTGTTACATTTGTTTGCTTACTTCCATATTTAATTCGCCCCCCTGTTGCCTTGCATGTGGCAATGTTTTTTGGAGTTCTGTTGCTATTTTCTATATTTCAAAAGAAATGGTCTCTTAGATATAGGTTTTTCTTAATAGCTACCCCTTTGCTTTTTAGTATTTTACTAATATATATTTTTACGCCAGAAATGTGGAAGTATGAATTTTTTGATATAAACGGATGGCTACATCAATATCAAATGTTTTCTGAGTTCCATGTTAATTTAATAGAGAGATTTTATGGAAGGATATATACTACTACTAATCTTCCTTGGTGGTATGCGTTTAGCTGGATGCCATTTTTAATGCATCCTATTGGGTTTGTATTGTCTTGTATTGGCATAGTATTTTTTATATTTGATAAAAATAAGATTTCTTCGATCGTTATCCCTATTTTTAATATAAATATTAATCTTTCATTTAGAAGATGGTTAATTTTTGTATTGCTTTCTTCTTGGTTGGCTATTCTTGTTTTTCATCCAAATTTATATGACGGGATAAGGCATGTTTTATTTATATTCCCTTTAATCCCTATTGTTGCAGGTATTGGTTTTATTGATGTGAATCATCGTATTCAAATAGTAATGGCTTGCAGTATTATTCTAATTTCATTTTTTTCGTATTTTAGATTTGGCGTATATTCCTATATGTATATTCCTTCATTTTATCCATGGAAGGTTACTGAACATTTTATGGGGGATGATAGACTTTTCTGTTACCAGAAAGCTGCTTCGTTTATTAATGAAAATATAGATTCAAATGCTGTAGTGTCTGTTAGACACGAACCTGAATTCAGAATTCAGCAGTATAGATATGGATCAAGTATTTTGTATAAAGATCAAAATAGAATTTCACTTAGGTTTAATGAAAGAGTTTCGCCTTCTGATAGCTTTTCTTTATCAGTAATAAGTAGCAGACATTACAGAGAAATGTCAGTAGCAAGAAAGCAAATTCTTTTAGGTGAGCAAACTTTGTTATGGGAAGACAAACTTCCGAGTGGTGAAACTGCTTGTATAGTAGTAAGGAGAGATAATTAATTTTTATATAGTTTTGTATAAAGGGATAGATTTAGTTTTTAATTTGCTAAATCTAATTATAAAAAGATCAACAATAGTATGAAGTCTATTAAAAAAACGAAATTCAGATTTTCCATTTAATCTCTTTCTGTGGTTTACGTGTATCTCTTTTACTTTGTATCCACGTGAGCTAAGTATATGTGGTAGGAACCTATGTGCTCTAGCATTTGAAATTTCTGCTACAGATTCTTTTTTAAAAGCGCGCATGCTCGCATTCATATCATGAAAATGTGTACCAAAAAGTATGTTTGCTAGCATATTTCCAATCTTGGATGAGATTCGCTTACTAAATGGATCTTTTCTTTTCGACCTCCAACCAATTACTACGTCACATTCATCCATTGCTTTTAGTAGGCTTGGAATGTCTTCTGGATTGTCTTGTAGGTCGCAATCTATAGTCATTATTATTTCTCCTTTAGCTTCACTAAATCCAATCGCAGTTGTTCCTACTCTTTTAGAATTTTTATTCATTACAAATGCTCTAATTCTAGAATCTTTACTCATCTCTTCTTTAACAATATCTCTAGTTGAATCTGTGCTGACATCATCAATAATAATTAGTTCACCATCAATATTATTTGCATCAAATACACGTAATACAGAGAGTATATGCTCTGAAATATTTTTTTCTTCGTTAAATGAAGGTGAAATAATAGAAATCATTGAACATATTTTAGCACTAAATTAGTTGGCAATATCTGTGTGTCTTTTTATTACAATGTATAATTGTTTCATGCGCTTAAATCACTTAATCCTAACTATCGGCTTTCTGGTTGTATCTCCTATTGCTTATGCAATTTCTTACGATACGCAATCTCTTAATTATTCTGATCGTTCACAGTTTTCTGCAGAGGAGGCTACTGCAATAAGTGTTCTTTCTAATGCAGAGGTGTTGTTTGGTAATCCAGATGGAACGTTTAATGTTAGATCAAGCCTGAATAGAGCTGAATTTATAACAATTGCTATGAGGCTGATGGAAGATAGTGATATTCAATTTGATCTGGAGTGTTTTCCAGATGTGCGTCCTTTTATTTGGTATGCCGCATCTGTTTGTGAGGCAAAGGCACTTGGTATTGTGAGTGGAAACAAGGATCTAGAATTACCCCCAGAGGGCTGGTTATTTGAGCCATCCCGTTCTGTACAGTACGAAGAGGCATTAAAAGTACTAACTAATATTTACGGGCTTTCCTCTGGTGCAGAAGAAGATTCATCTACAAATTGGTATGATGAATATGTAAGGCTTTCTGAAGATTTTGATATTGATTTAAAAGATGCCAAGCCAGGTGATAGCCTTACAAGAGGGCAAATGGCTAGGCTGACTGCGAACTATTTTGCAAGCTCCAGAGGAGAGCTAAATCTTTTACGAGGCATAGAAACGCAGTCCAGTAGTTCATCATCTGTATCTTCTGTAAATTCTTCAATCCAGTCTTCTAGCTCTTCTGTATCTAGTAGCTCTGTTTCTGTTACTTATGACACCCATGAATCTACAGATATAACACGTAATTTTGTTCTATTGGGAGAGGTGTCTTCTATCCTTGGTTCTGTTTCTATCTTTAGTAATGCAGAGCCAATAAATGTAGATAGAATTTCTATAATATTGAGCAATTCTGTGAATTCAATAGATAGTTTATTAGTCTATGATGAAAATAGTGTGTTCATTGGTAGGGCAACATTAGATTATTCAATTTCTGGTGGCAAAACGTATGTTTTATCAATTAGAACTAATCCAATTAATCTCTCTAAAAGAGAGAGCTTTTCCATATACGTTCGCGGTCGGGCTAAATCATATGATTCAGGTGGTGTAAGTGGTGAAATCTTTAGTGTTAGTTCCGTTAAGGTAGAAGGGGATGGTGAGTGGAGTAACAATCCTTACTCAGAAACTTTGACGGATTCTTTCCCAGAATTTCAAACATCTAGATCTGTGATTTTATTTGCAGCTAATGCAGACGATCAAAATGGGTTTTTAATTAGTGGGTCATCCCAAAATATTGGCTCATTCACTTTAGGTGGTCGTATTACAGATGGTAATGCAGATATAGATATTTCTAAGCTAACTTTTCAGATTGAATCTGCTGGAGGTGTATCTATTTCTAATGTTCAATTGGGTGCAGATGGCACTAATGATCGCCTTGATTGTTCTATAGCATCCACAGAGGTTATATGTGATGGAATTTCTTCTGCTCTAGGCTCCTTAGAAGATTCAGATCGCGAAATAACTCTTTATGGGGACGTATCTGTTCCTCAAACTATCGGTAATAAATCTTTACGACTTACTTTAAATCAAACAGGGAGTATTGGTTCACCTGGTTCTGTAATTTGGACAGACGGAACAACTACATTTGATTGGGTATCTTTACCAAATCCTGTAGCTAGAGGAACTTATTTCACTCAATAAATACTAGGCTTTGAATAATTCATTGAGTTTACTTTTATTAAGTGTCAAAGGTCGAATGTCTAACGTCAAAAGACTTGTGACCTTTGACCTTTAGACCTTCAACTGATTTAAACTCTTTCTATTGGGGCAATGCTTAATGCTAATGTTTTTGATTCGCCCGAATCAAATTGTATTTCTGCGATATCTCCTCTTATAGATTTAATTATTCCTAGTCCAAATGATGGATGTCTAATGCGCATTCCAGCAGCAAGCTCTGCTTCACTATCTTGGTTTATATCATCATCAAAATCCATATCTTGATTAAACTCTGCATCAATATGTGCCTTTTGACGGAATGGCTCTATGTCTTTTCCTTGTTTTGCTTTTTTAAATCCACTATCACTTGCCCAAGCAAAAGCACTTAATACATTATCACTTCTACGTTCGATCAAAGAATCTGGTATGTCATAAATGAATCTGCTTGGTTCATTACTTTGTGTTTGCCCCCATAGCATTCGTGTTCTTGCATACAGCATATGTAATTCCATTTTTCCACGAGTCATACCCACATACATTAGCCTCCTTTCTTCTTCTAATTGTTCTTTATTTAGCATGCAATTGCTGTGCGGAAATATGCCCTCTTCGCATCCTGCAATAATTACATGATTAAACTCTAGTCCTTTGCACAAATGGAGTGTCATAAGTGTTAATGCATCATCTAATCCCTCATTTAATGAATCTACTTCTGATATGAGTGAAACTTCTTCTAAAAAGCTAGTTAATGAGATAAGTGGGTCTAATCCATTGTACTTCTGCATTACAGAAAGCAACTCTTGAACATTTCTCCATCGCTCTTCTCCTTCTTCTGTTTCGTCCCGTAACCAACTCTCCATTCCGATTTTTTCTAGTAGTGAATTTGCTAGTTCTAACACAGTAACTTTTTCAGATTGTATCTTTAGTTTATCTAGTATTTCTATAAACGAGGATAGTCGTTCTTTTGTAGGTTGATTTATTGATTGTATCTCTTCTACGTCATGCAATGTTTTCCATAATGATATTTTATTTATACTTGAGTATTCCTGCAATTTACCAATTGTTGTGAGGCCTATCTTTCTAGCAGGTACATTTATAATTCTTAACAACGAAAGAGCATCGTTTGGATTAAGCAATACTTGCAAGTAGGCGAGCACATCTTTTACTTCTCTTCTAGCGTAGAACTTTACTCCTCCTACAATTCGATAGGGGATACCTGAGCGTAAACATGCCTCTTCGAACAATCTGGATTGTGCGTTTGTTCTATATAGGATTACTTGATTTTTAAAATGTCCGTGTTTCCTGTGGAATTCTTGAACCGCTTTTATGGCCTCAGAGGCTTCTTTCTTCTCGTTTTCTACCTCATTAAGAATTGGTAAAGCTCCTTCCTTTTTTTCTGACCACATACTTTTTTTTGGTCTGTCTGGATTTACAGATATTACTGCATCTGCAGCATCTAAGATTAACTGATGTGATCGATAATTTTGTTCCAATGTAATTTTTAATGCATCTGGATATTCTTTTTCAAACTCCATTATGTTGCGTATGTCTGCACCACGAAATGAATATATTGATTGATCTGGGTCTCCAATTACACATAGGTTTCTATACTTTTGTGCAAGGAGTGAAATAAATAGATATTGTGAATGATTTGTATCTTGATACTCGTCTACGTGGATGTACCTCCATGTTTCTTGATATTTATTTAATACATTTGGACATTCATTAAATAATCGAACTGTTTCTAGTATCAAATCATCAAAATCTAGTGCATTTGATTGTTTTAATGCATGTTGGTATTTCTTGTAAACAGCTACCACTTGTTTCATATGACTGTCGGATGCTTGGGACTCTGCCTCTGTAGGTAACAGTGCTTCTGATTTGAATCTGCTTATATAACTTAATACTGCACGTGGTTTTAATTCTTTATCGTCTATGTGCATTTCTTTTAATATTTCTTTAACCAGTTTTCTTTGGTCCTCTGTATCGTAAATAACAAAATGAGAATCCATTCCTATGTGTTCTATTTCTCTCCTTAATATTCTGGCGCATATGGAGTGGAATGTTCCTGATGTTGGCATTTTCCCACTGCCGAATGAAAAAGGATTAACATTTTTTTCCTCTTCAATTTCTAATAGATTTCCAATTCGTTCCTTCATCTCTTTTGCTGCTTTGTTTGTAAAAGTAACAGCAAGTATTTGCCATGGCTTAACACCTTGTTCCATTAAATAGGCGATCCTATGTGTTAGGGCACGAGTCTTGCCACTTCCTGCTCCTGCAATTATTAAAGATGGACCTTGTGTTTGTGTAACTACTTTTCTTTGTTCGTCGTTTACACCGTTGAGTAATGCAGATTCTGTGACAGGCATGTGCGTAATTATACTTTCTTTTTATTTATTTTTGTAAATCTTCCTTAGAAATTTTTGCTTTTGGTTCTACTAGGTTCAGTAGCTGCTGTGTTACCTTTTCAGGATTTGCAACCAGCTCTTTTGTGTCAGCAGTATTCAAATTAAGGTGTCGCATCTTTGTCTTTTTTGCCATGGCTTCTGCTAGTAACTTGGGGTCCATATTCTTTTCTGCTCTGTCTAATGTTTCTAGGCCATGAAGTATTAGTCCAAGCTCATGTGCGTTACGTGCAGAGATGTGATAATTAAATGCTGCAACTAGGTCAACAATATTTTCCCTCTCCTGTGGGTCCATAGCTTCTGCAAATTCATAGTTTTCTATCTTTTTAAATAGAGCAAGTATTGAAGCAATTGATTCTGGCTCTACTACAAAGAATGTGAAACCTTCTTCGTAGAAATATTTTTTCTTTAACTCACCTATTGCAACAGTTGGTACAACTAAGAAGATAGAAGTGTAGATCTTTTTGTTTCCTTTAACCTTTGCTGCTGTTTTTTTAACTTGATCATTAATATATATTTGAAGGTTTTTAGCCTCTGATACCTTTGCATCAAATACAACGTATTGATCCAAAAAATCTATCATAAAGTCTGGCTTAAGAGAGCCATGAAAACCTTCTGGCAAATTATTGTTATCGTATGAGCTAAAAGCAAACTGTGGTTGATTGCATAGGTCTGTTAGATGAGACACAACTTTGATCTCATGCTCAGCCCACATCCTGTCTCTTTCTTCACTTTCTTTCTTTAGCCGATCTTCGTCTTCTTTTATTACTCTTGCTCTTTCTTGAGCCAAGCTGTTCCTTGCGGATTCCAACTCATTTATTTTTCTCTCTTGGTCTTTTTCTTTCCTCTCTAGTTCGGCTTCGTATTTATTAATCGTTTTCTGGAGAGTTTCCTTATCTTTTATAAGAGCTCCATTTTCACTCTTTAAATGGATATAACTTTCCTTTAACTCAGTTGCTTTGCCTTTTATCTCATCCTTTTCAGACTTTTCTGATGCAAGCTGTTGGCTAATCTCACCATTCTTTGCAGTTATTTGTTCTAATTGCGCTTTAGTGGAAGCTAGATTTTGTATATCTGCTGAATTTATATTCTTTTTAGAGAATATCTGCCTAAAGGCTTGAAAGAGTGTGACTGCAAGTATTGATCCCAGTAGTACATATATAGGTGTCATGTGGCACATGATATCACAGGGTGAACGTGTGTCCACTCCTTAATTCTTTTATGATCATATTACCCATTATCTCCCCCTTTTTCTTGCGAATTTACTGCAGTGTTCATAGAATGACCGCACGTAACGAACCGGTGGCTAAAGCTGCCGTCCTCGTTGCTGCGAGGCTTTTGCCCCGCCCGGCTAGATTACTTCACCCCTTTGTTTATGGTCATGAAGAAAACTTCTAAGAAACGCTTAATTACTAAGCATCGTATGCATGATAAGGATACTGGTTCCCCACATGTACAAGTTGCTATTCTAACTAAAGAGATTGATTTGCTTACCAAGCATTTAAAAGAGCATGCAAAGGATTTCTCTGCTAGAAAAGGACTTCTTTCTAAAGTTGCAAAAAGAAGAACTCTCCTAAATTACTTAAAGATGAATTTACCTGTTGAATATCAGAAGGTACTTGAATCTAATAATTTGAAGAGATAGCTAAAAATAAGGTACAATTCTTGTTGTGTCTAAGTTAAACAACTTTCGGGAATTGTGTTCGCTTTTTTCGAGTGTAAAAACAGATGAAGAAGCTCGTTTGTTACTGCTGGATATTCTTACTCCACAGGAGCAGGAGAGCTTGTCTGAGAGGTGGCAACTTATTAAGTTGCTCCACTCGGGAATGTCTCAAAGAGACATAGCTACCAAGCTTGGTATAAGCATAAGCAAGGTTACACGTGGCTCTAGGCAGCTAAAATATGGGAGTGGTGGTTTTAAAAAGTTTCTTTAATAAATATAAATAAAATATAAGGATTTGTTTGGATTTGTTGTTACATGTGTGTAATGATGTATCGGTACATGAATACTTTTACTCAACATCATATAGGGCCATTATCAAGTAGTGACTGCCTACACGTTTGTTCGGACGATGGTATGCCAATGCGTTTATATATTAAATGTGATGATAGCGAATCAGTAAAACCATTCTTTATAGAAACAACAGCTTTGACCTCTATGGATAATTTGATTGAGAGGATGGGGGTATCAGATGAAACTCGTATTCTTATAATGGAATGCATTGAGGATGATGGAATAAGACCAAAGAAGAAAATATTGGGTATTAGTGAGGGTATTATTGATGGTATTTTTACGGTTATTGTTGAACATGCGAATTTGGGGCCAAGAAACCCAGATTATTATGCTCAATGTGAATAATATAGTTTTATATTAAATTTAATTGAATCATGTATTTGCGTGCATTTTATTTGCGTAGGGGTATACTTTTCGCAGTTCTTTTCCTCCACAGTTTCTTACACCCTTACATCTGGGTTTACGTTCCTCCTCACACTAATTTTGTGAGCAGAGATGTGAATCCATTCAAGTAAGGTATTGAAATCATTGGAGGAAGAATTTTATTAATTTCTTTCCTTATTTTTTATGTCAAATGAAAAAGCGTTCTCTCCTGAAAAGGAGTACACGCTAGAACTAGGCGACCAGTCACTAAAAGTTAAGACTGGAATGCTCGCCAATCAAACCAGTGCAACAGTGCTTTGCCAAATGGGTGATACTGTTTCTATGAGTAATGTCACATTGAGTGGCAGAGCTCGTGATGGTGTTACATTTTTACCACTTCAAGTGGTGTATCAAGAAAAGTATTACGCCGGTGGTAGAATCGGTGGTGGCCGTTATAGAAAAAGAGAAGGTCGACCAGCAGATGATTACGTTCTTATGGGACGTATTATAGATCGTGGCCTAAGACCAACATTCCCAAAGCATTTTCACAATGACATTCAGGTCTTTTGTACTGTGCTTTCTTATGACTCAGTAAATTGTCATGATGTTACATCCGCAAATGCAGCTAACTTAGCTATCGCACTTTCTACTGCACCATCCGAGGGAGCACTTGGCTCTGTTCGTGTTGGAATGGTAGACGGAGAGTTAGTACTTAATCCTTCTGTAGAAGTTAGAAAGAGTAGTTCACTTGATTTGTTTGTTACATCTTCTGGAAACAGAATTGTAATGATAGATGCTGCCGCAAATGAATTGTCTGAAGCAGATATGCTTAGAGCAATTGAATTTGGTAAGAAGTGGGCACAGAAGATCTCTGTATTCATTGGGGATATACAAAAAGAATTAGGTAAAGAAAAACTAGTGGTAGAAGTAGCTGCAACAGAAAACAAAGAAGCTATGGAGTTTTTATCTAAAGACTCTCTACCAATTATTCAAAAGGCAATCAAAGAGCCAGTTGATAAACTAAGTAGAAGAAAGATATTTACAGACTTAATGGACTCCGCTGCAGAAAAATTAGAAGAAAAATATGGATCTGCTGAGGGTAACGAAGAGTTAGAAGTTCTTTATAAAGAGGCTGGCAATCTAATGGATAAGATTGTTAAAAACGAAGTTCGTCGCTTAATTTTAGAAGAAGGTATTCGAATGGGTAGTCGTAAGATAGAAGAAATACGACCACTAGGAGCTATGGTAGATGTACTCCCAGACATTGTTCACGGAAGTGCACTATTCCAAAGAGGAGAAACACAAGGATTAACTACATGTACTTTGGGTTCACCAGGAGACAAGCAGTTAGTAGAAGGAATGGAAGGCGAAAAAGAATTGCACTACATGCATCACTACAACTTCCCACCTTTCTCTGTTGGTGAAACTAGTAACAGACTATTTGTCGGTAATCGTGAAATTGGTCACGGTAATTTGGCACAAAAAGCTTTGGAGCCAGTGTTACCTTCTGCAGAAGATTTCCCATACACCATTAGAACAGTTACAGAGATCCTAGAAAGTAATGGATCATCCTCTATGGCTGCTACTTGTGGTTCTACACTTGCACTTATGGCTGCCGGAGTACCTATCTCGTCTCCTGTATCTGGAATTGCTATGGGTCTAATGTCAGACGAAGAAAAAGGTAAGTACATTATTCTGTCTGATCTACAGGACGAAGAAGACTTTGGTGGAGATATGGACTTTAAAGTAACTGGTACCAAGACAGGTATTACAGCTATCCAAATGGATATTAAGATCAAAGGATTACCTGATTCAGTATTCGAAGAAGCTCTAGAGCGTGCACGTATTGGGCGTTTAGAAATTATGGATGCCATGCTTGCAGTTATCCCAGAGGTTAGAGGAAGCTTAAGTCCTAGAGCACCAAGAATTGAATCTATTCAAATCAATCCAGAGGATATTCGTTTGGTAATTGGTAAAGGAGGAGAAACAATCCAAAAGATTACAGGTGATCTAGGTGTAGAGATTGATATAGAAGATAGTGGACTAGTATTTGTAACTGCTC
Source organism: Candidatus Peregrinibacteria bacterium (assembly GCA_018648865.1). Taxonomy (GTDB): domain Bacteria; phylum Patescibacteriota; class Gracilibacteria; order Peribacterales; family Peribacteraceae; genus JABGQH01. The sequence continues at coordinate 182,815 of JABGQH010000004.1, read as the reverse complement.
CAGATGGAGACTCAATGCAAAAAGCTAGTGAATGGATTCAAAAGATTGTTGCCAAGCCAGAAGTAGGAGTTGTATACGATTGTAATGTTGTTCGAATAATTGATGGCATTGGTGCAATTGTAGAATTCCTAGGTGGCAAAGATGCAATGATTCATATTTCTGAGCTCCAATGGAAACGTACAGAAAATGTAGAAGACATTGTAAAAGTAGGGGACCAAGTTAAAGCCAAATGTGTTGAATACAATGCATCAGATGGCAAGACTCGTTTATCTATAAAGCAAACTACTGAGCGTCCAGAAGGAATGCCAGAGCGTCCTTCTAGGCCACCTCATCGTAGTGGGCCACCAAGAAGATAATATATCAGTAAAGCAACATAACAGTTTAACAGTGTAGCAGTGCATATTGCTACACTGCTTTACTGATTCACTGTTACACTGATTTACAGTGTGTTTGCAATCCTCATTGCAACTTTCTCTTTAGCCTCCAATATATCTATAAATGCTTCTTTTTGATGATATGGAGAACTCTCTTGCCATTTTGGTGTAGTTTTTTCTACAACTCGGATTAGAGTTGCTAATTCTTCCATACTTATATCGTGTTCCTGCCACTGAATATTATTTCTACTTAGTGTGTCTAGTAATATATTTATTCTGTGTAGAGTTCTGTGAACTGCCTCATGTAGTAACTGTTCTCGTCTGGCATCCAATGTATAAAGATTATTATCTTCGTTATAAAAATCTGGTATTTCGTTAATCAGGCTTTGTGCTTGTTTGTATGCAATTACAAGTGTGTCCCAATCTTCCTCATCTAGTTTATTATGATTATTTGCTCTTTCAATTAGTCCATCGAAATCTTTTCTAATAATAAATAGTCCCTCTCTAATATTATGAAAGACATCTTCGAACGTAAGTCTGTGTACTTGATGTAGAGCAACTTCTTGTCTGTGTGCTACAAGCTTAGTAACAAATACTGCAAAAACAAACAGCGCACTTATGCTTTGTATGCTCGCAAGCGCTTTAGAAAATCCTCTGGGAGTTATGTCTCCATATCCCGTAGAAGTTGCAGTAATTATGCTGTAATAAAGACCATTAAAGAATCTAACCCAAGGGTTGTTTATACCAACCATTTCACTTGGTCCGTGATGTGCTATGTCTCCAATACTTGCGAAAGAGAAGTATCCAAAAGCAAACAATAGAACCAAGAATGTCCACAGCAAAAAGAGCTGTATATACGTGAGACTAGTTAGTTTTTCTAGACTCCTTACCAGCAATGATTGATGGGTTGTAGGTTTCATAGGAGAAACAATGTATTATTATAACATATTATACAATAAATGCATAGTATCTAAATACGCTCTATCCGCGTGATACACCCATTAATTGGTGTTTATTTAGCGATTTTCATCCTTTTTGATTGATTTCTCTGGTTTTGGTTCAGTTTTAGCTGGTTTGTTATCTTTTTTATCAATATTTGAGTCTTTTGGTTTTTCCTCTGCTTTATCACTATTTTGTTTCGGTGCACTGTCTGTTTTATAAAAACCTTCCCCAACAAATTGTATAGATGGTGGAGCTATTAATTTAACAACATTCATGCTCCCACACTTTGGGCATGGAGGAATTACTTTGTCCCCAAATGGGCGAGAGAATTCGAACACATGGCCGCAATCTTTACATGAAAAATCGAATGTAGGCACGGAAGAAGTATAGCAGTTAATTAAAAGCTATTAGCTATAAGCTTTGAGCTTTAAGTATTAAATTAATTTAATAAGTGATGGGTTATGAGTTATGCCTGCCAACCGAAGCCTTGGCGTAGGTTGGAGTTTTGAGTATAAGACTAAGTGTATTTCAAAAAGTAATGTGGATTTCGTCTTCCTCTCCCGGGGGGAGAGGGCTGGGGAGAGGGGATTTAATAGAAAAGTTATGGTTTTGAGGATTTTGTCGAAAGTCAAAGGTCGAAAGTCACAAGTCCTTCGACTAATTATCATTTGCGTATTTGCGCAAGTATGCAAATAGATATAGCCTGAAATATAATGAACTATTTTGTTTAATATAAAAAAAGAGTCTGGCACCAGCAGACTCTGTGTATTTGCTGTTTATGATTTTTAGGACACATCTGCAGAGCTTCTGGGCTAGCTCTTTATCCAGTTTTTAACTTTCACAGGTGAGCCCTAGGTAAGATACAAGTGCACTTAGAGGTCTCCGGCGTATTCATTGGCTGACTATTACGAACTTCATTAGCGCGATTAAGCGTTTCATGATGTTCCCTTTCTTGGTTAGGGTGCCAACTTACAAATAAACAACAGTATGGATATCCTATGCTCAAAACTAGATATGTCAATTAATGTAATCAAGCTTTATTAAGCCTTATGCTGCATGCCTAATAATTACTGAGCTACTGTTATCTTTTGCGAGTGTTGCATCTGTAGCGTCTTTTATCATGCCTCCTGGGATTCCAATTATCACATCACCAAGTAGGCGTAACAACTTACCATGTCTAAGTGAATTTATTGTGTCTCCTACAGCTGCACTAGTCGCACTAAAAGCATTTTCTCTACGCCCTACATTTACTTCACTTCTTGGTGCTAGTAATCCTCTAATTGCTTGGTCAACAGCTTCATACGTATTTGCTGCAATATCTACAACAGGACCCCCCAGATGTTTCTGTTCTTTGTAGATAGTGCCAATGGCTTCTAGTCGAGTAGTCATATTGAATTAATAGTATGATCTTTTTTACATATTTTTCAATAATGTATTGTCAAAAATACTTGCATAGATTTATTTACTCCTGTAAAAAGTCTCGGCCTCATTACGAAGGCTTTCGATCTTTCCTTTCATTTCGAAAAGCGACCCTACTTGATTTCCAACTATTGGTTACTTAAGGGGGGTCTTTTTCGTTATAGGCATTTTTTGTAATCTTTACGAAAATATAAAGAATTATTTCCTCTTCTTCGCTACAATCCTTTTTGTAATATGCTTCCTAAATCTTATGATCCGCCCTCCTTCGCCAACAGTCGTCGCTAAAGCTATGCCTGTCAAGAGGCTACGGAGGACGAGCAGGCTCTATCCACTGTAATAAATGTTACCTAAAGCTTATAATCCACAGGATACCGAAGATGACATCTATAAGATGTGGGAGGAAAATGGTGTGTTTAAAGCAGATTCAAATACAGATAAAGAACCATTTACCATATCTATGCCACCACCAAATGCTACGGGGCAGCTTCATTTGGGGCATGCGGTTATGTTGGCCTTAGAAGATATATTTATTCGTTACGCACGAATGCAGGGCAAAGAAGCACTATGGGTACCAGGTACAGACCATGCTGCAATTGCCACAGAGAATGTAGTAATTAGTAAGATACAAAAAGAGGAAGGTATTAAACGCCCTCGTGAAGAACTAGGAAGGGAAGAAGTTCTTCGTCGTATACAAGAATTTGTTTCGGGGAGTCAAAGCACTATCCGTTCACAAATTAGAAAGATGGGTAGCTCATGTGATTGGTCACGTGAGGCATATACAATGGATCCATCATTGAGTCGTTGTGTTAATGAGGTGTTTAATAAAATGTACGGAGACGAATTAATTTATAGAGGTCATCGTATTGTTAATTGGGATCCAAATTTGCAAACAAATGTTTCTGACGATGAAGTTGAGTATGAAACTGTTAAAGATCCATTTTATTGGTTCCAATATGGTCCATTCCAAATTGGAACAGTTAGACCAGAGACAAAGTTTGGAGACAAGTATGTTGTAATGCACCCAGATGATGAGAGATATAAAGAATACAAACATGGTGATACATTCGAATGTGAATGGATTAATGGAAAGGTTGTTGCAACTGTAATTAAAGATGAGGCTGTTGATCCTGAATTTGGCTCAGGAGTGATGACTATCACTCCTTGGCATGATCATACAGATTTTGAGATTGCAGAGCGTCATGGGCTAGAAAAACAGCAAATAATAGATTTTGATGGCAAGTTACTTGATTGTGCTTATGAATTTGCTGGGATGCATATAAAGGATGCTAGAGAAAAGGTAATACAGAAGCTGGATAAAAAAGGATTGATAATCAAAGTAGATGAAAGTTATGAGCATGCTATTGCTGTTAATAGTAGAGGCAAGGGAAAGATAGAACCTCAAATTCGTGAACAGTGGTTTATTGATGTTAATAGGAAAGCTATTCCTTGGAATTCAGAAACTCTTTCTTTGAAAGAGGTTATGCAAAAAGTTATCCGTGAAAAAAATATTACAATAGTCCCAGAGAGATTTGAGAAGACATACTTCCATTGGATAGATAACCTACGTGATTGGTGTATCTCTAGACAGATCTGGTGGGGGCATCGTATTCCTGTTTGGTACAAAGGAGATGAAAAATACGTAGGTGTGCAGCCTCCTGATGGTGATGGATGGGAACAAGACTCAGATACGTTAGATACTTGGTTTTCTTCTGCTATTTGGACGTGGAGTACTCTTATAGATAAAGACAAAGCACAGGATATGAGTTTAAGTTTGCAAGATCTGCTCGATCAAAGCCCAGACTTTCAAAAGTTTCATCCTACTTCTGTTATGGAAACAGGATACGATATTCTGTTTTTCTGGGTCGCACGTATGATCCTTATGACTACGTATGCAACTGGTCAGATTCCATTTGAAACTGTTTATTTGCATGGAATGATTCGCACAAGAGACGGGAAGAAAATGAGTAAATCTCATCCAGAAACTTGTATTGATCCATTAGAAATTATTCCAAAGTATGGAGCAGATGCTTTGCGCATGTCCATGATTGTTGGTCAAAGCCCTGGGAATGATCAAAAGCTATTTGAAGAGAAAATCGCAGGATACAGAAACTTTATTAATAAACTTTGGAACGCATCTCGTTTTGTATTAATGCAATGTGAGGATGCAGGTGTTGATCCACATAATCCTGTAGATTCTTTTGGTGATTTATCACTAGCTGATCGTGCACTACTTAGTGCATTACAGGATTTGATTGATGATTGTGCTAAAGGAATGAACAAATACAGGTTGAGTGAGACGGGAGAGAAATTGTATAGCTTCACATGGGATTATTTCTGTGATTGGTATTTGGAGATTTCTAAAGGGCAGGCAAACCATGCAGTTCTTATCCATACAATTAGAACGATCCTCAAATTACTACATCCATATTGTCCATTTGTTACAGAAGAGCTTTGGTCCCAGTTTAAGCCATTAGATGCAAGTATGCTTATTTCTGATGTGTGGCCTGTTTCTGATGATTCTTTAAGAGATCAAGATTCATTTAATGCATTACAGGTAGTTGTTGATTGCATAAGCTCAGTTAGAAAACTTAGGAGTGAGCAGAGCATTGAACCTGGCAAAACTGTGCAGGTACAAATATTTACAAAAAAATTCTCTAAGATTATTTCTTCTGAAGCTTCTAGTATTCAGAGGCTTGCAAAATGTGAAATCTCAATAGTCGGATCTACCAAAGAATTAGAGAAAAAGAATTCTGTTACTGCAATTTCTAAGGATATTGAAATATGTATTCCTTTAGAGGGGTTAATAGACTTGGACAAAGAAAGAGAAAAGTTAGAAAAAGAACAAAAACAATTAGAAGGATTTTTGAAAGGGGTTATGGCTAAGCTTAATAACAAGAAATTTGTAGATAATGCTCCAGCAGAAGTTTTAGAAAAAGAAAAAGCAAAAAAAGAAACAGCAGAAGGAAAATTAAAAAAGATAAGCGAAAGATTAAGTGCAATGGCTTAAATTATCTGCACGAAAGTATCTCTCCATACATTGTTGGCTGATTTTGGCTTGGTCTCCTTGTATGTGTATAGATAGCACTGCCCCTAAGTACTGCATCACGGCCATATTTTTGATGCACTTTATCTAATGCTTTTTGAATTTTTTCACATCCCTCTAATTGTTTTGGATTTTGGAATAATGAATATTGAGGGAATGATTTTGGTTTCATATCCATCAGCCCAAGACCCACCTGTGTGTATGTATTCCCTTTGTTAAAACATTTAGAGAAACAGCTCTTTACGTATGGGAGTAGTTCTTCTTCCGTATCTATTGATTGTGGCAATTTACAGTCGTGTCCTATGTGATTTTTGTAATCTTTATCTCGTAACCATACTGTTACCCTTTGGCATGCCAGATTCTGCAACCGCATTTTTAATACTGTTCGTGTTAAGTGAGAAAACAATTGGCTACACAAATCCTCTTGGTTTCCTGTTGGACGAAAGCTACGGCACCTAGAAATAGATTTGGGAGGCGCTGGTATGGCACATATTGGCTCTATGCTTTTGCCGAGGAGCTCCTGTTGCATAGATAGCCCCGGCTTACCAAATAGCCTTTGTACGACTTCTAAATTCGCATTCGCGACGTCCCATGCTGTATTCCATCTGTGTGCTTGCGCGTGCAGAGCTCTCCTTCTACCTATTCCGGGTATAGCTTCTGCAGATCTATCTTTTAAGAATGCTTCTATGTCAGTTTGAAATAATACGGTTATACCTGCGGGCTTTCTGTAATCACTTGCCATCTTCGCTAGTAATTTACTAGGTGCGATGCCAAAAGATACAGATATATCTGTTGAATAAAGCATTTGTGATTGCAGTTTTTGTGCCCACACTTTTAGATTCTTTGGGCATCCTCCTGTTTTAGTATTTAGATCCAAAAACCATTCATCTACAGAATATCTTTCTGTTAATGACGCGTTTTCTTGGATTATGCTCTGCAATTGTTCAGACGCTACACATGCTTCTAAAAAATCAGATGGTAAAACAATAGCTTTTGGTACTAGTTTCTTGGCTTCTGTAACACGCATCCCTGTTTTTACACCATATGCTTTTGCTGGGTAACTTGCAGCTATCACACATCCACCACCCATTCCTGTAGCCAAGACTGCCTTTCCTTTTAAGCTAGGATTCTTTCTTTGTAGTACAGATGTAAAGAATGCATCAGCATCAATATGGGCGAACATATGGGTATTAGGTATTAATATAAAGCTTTGAGCTTTGAGACTTAAGCTTTGAGCTTGGCTCATGTCTTAAAGCTTACAGCTTATAGCTTCTTTCAATACTTACGAATCGTACTGGTAACTACTCCAGCAACCTTCAGCTCTTCTAATGCGTACATATCTGGATAATTAGGGTTCTCTGCTTGTAAGTAGTATTTACCTTTTTGTCTCTTTAGTCGTTTCAATGTGAATTCTCCATCTAAAATTGCTACTACAATTTCTTCTGGTTTTGGTTCTCTGTCTCTTTCTACTATTACTAAATCTCCTTCAAAAATACCTGCATCAATCATGCTGTCTCCTTTTACACGTAACAAGAATGTCTTGTTTCTATTATTAACTAGATAGTTATCTAGTGTTACTAGCTCTTCTGCTTGTTCTTCTACAGGGGCGGCAAAACCTGCAGATATTGGTCCAAACAGAGGCAGAACCATTGCTTGGTACTTTTCTTCTGATGGTTCGTTTATATCAATAATCTTAATACGACCCTTCGGATCTTTTTCTAAATATTTTTCTCTTACAAGTGCATTAACAACTTTAGCTACGGCATTTTTACTACGAACATTAAATGCCATTGCAAGATCAGAGAGGGAAGGACTGTATCCTCTTTTGTGCTGGAATTCACCAATATAATTTAAGACGGTTCTTTGATGTGGAGTAAGTGACATGGCACAAATTTTGGGAAGAGAACAACCGTCCACCATAGTAGGTGTACGTCTGTCCACGGTCAAGAACTTTTCCAGTAAGACGACTTGCGTTCAACTGCGAAAATTTCTTCTTACTACTTTTGTTTTTTATTCTGCTTCTATTACATCTAGTTCTTTTAGCCTACTTAATTCCATATAGGTTATTGTCCAGACTGTTTGCCTGAACACTTCTAGGTAAGCAAAGAAATAACTTGCAAGCATAATAATAATTATGCCTATAACAGCAGATAGGCTGTAACTTAATACTGGAGGCAATAGTGTAGCCAGTAAGAATCCAAGTCCAAATATAATTCCAGGTATCAAAATAATCATTAGCAAGTTAGCAATTATCCTCAGCACTATTACTAGTAATAGAAGTGACAAGAAAACGACATGTCCTAAGTGGCTAATTACCAATTTGAAACTTTGTCTTATTGCAGCTCTAATACCTAGTTTTTTAACTACAATTGCTTCTTCACTAAATATCCAGAAGAACTCCATTATATTGCTAGCAAACCATACCATTGCTAGTAGCACACAAAAGATTGGTCCAGCTCCTCCTCCATATCTAAGAGACAAAGAACACAAGGTTACTGTTGTAGTAAAACTACTTAGTATCAATATTTCATGTAAGGCAAAGATAGGAAAGAAGTTATAAATCGCCAGTACCAAACCTCCTTTTACCTCTTCTTTGTTATACGATTTTGCAGCTAATCCTATTACTGCACCCTTGGCCATATGAGGGAAAAGGAATTCTGAAATAAGTAAAAGAATAAAAAGCACAAGAAGACATATAACAATCCAATGAGGTAAGTTGTTCCATAATACTGATTCAATCTTTCCAAATCCGATTGGATCACCAAGTACAAAATAAGAATAAGCTAACCATCCTTGGTAAAAGAATAGTTTTGAATTAAGAAGTGTTCGTAGAAATGCGTGTATGAATCCCCATCTTCTTAACTGACTTTCTTTTCTTGTAAGTGCCCAGGATTTTGCAATTATATCTCGTGGTTTCATATCTACTTACAGAAGAGATTTAATAGGTTGATAGTTAAAATCTTTACCTAAGATAATAGTAATATCTTCTTGCTGTTCAATAGGAAGACCTTCAGGAGGCAAACCATTCTCTATATTCAGAATAGATTTAAAGAACTCTTCTAGTATTTCTTTGCTTTCATTGTTTCCAAATAATATTGATTTGTCTTGTTTAGATTCTAAGTCTGCATTTGCAATATCGTTTATAGAGAACCCATATCTTATTAATTCAGTTGCTAGTTTTCTAGCAGATCCTGGGGCTGCACCATTGTTTAAGATATTTAGTACTGGACGATTTAAATATACTTTTCTAGCGTTAGTTAAGAGTTTTATAAATGCTTTAGGTTGTTCCCATGTTACGGGGAACTCAGGTATTGAAACTGGAAGTAGCACAGCTGTTCCATTGAACAGGTTTCTTGGTGGTGCATACAAGAACCCACCTGGTTCTATAAAACCATCATACAAAGCATTTCTATCATTAAATTGCATTGTAATAATTCTGTTTCTATCAATATTTTTTGCAAGTGATGCTAGCCCTATCATTTCCCTTAAGCTCATTGTGGATTCCATATTTTTAGATAGGTTTTGTAGCATAGAAGCTATAAAACTAGTATCCGTTATATGCCCTTCTTCTTTTACTTTTTTAGCCATTGCACCTATAAGTTGCTGCTGTCTTGCAGACCTAGAAAAATCGCTAGTTGTATGTCTGCTTCTTGCATATTTAAGTGCAGTTATCCCATCTAGTTTTTGCTCTCCTTTTAATAGTTCAAATGTTTCGAATCCATATTCATTATCTGGATATTGCGTATCTTTTATGTCATATGGAACATCTATATTTATTCCATCTACAGCATCTACTGCTTCTATAAAGGCAGAGAAATTTACATTAACTGTGTGATGAATTTCTATACCTAGTTTTCTACCTATTTCGTTTCCTATTTCTTTTAGTGCTTCTGCAGGTGCATCTTCTGGGTCTATTCCTTCTTGGTAAATTAAGTGGCTTTTATAGTCTCGGTAAAAACTATTTAACTTACCTTTAGCCATTTTTTCTGTATGCAAAAAGTATGTATCTCTTGGTAAAGATACAAGTACTGCACTTTTTGATATATCTGGATCTAGGCTTGCAATGATTATTGTGTCTGTTAGATCTTTTCCATCATGATCGGCGTCTCCTTGGCCAAGTAATAAAACATTAAATTGGTTATATTGGTCCCTTGGTAACTCTGCACCAGCTATAGATGTTACGGTCCCAATGTTAAGTAGGCCCATAGATACCATGCCTCTAACAGTTGCAGCTATTAGTATGCAAACAGTAAGAACGGATATTAATATCAGTAACATTTTTTTAAGCATTACTACTCTTTTCTTTCGTGTTTTTTGGTGAGCATTTCTTTTTGACCAAAGTAAATACCAACCATGTATTGGTTTTGCCATTGTTAGCGAAGCGGCAAGAAACCTATATAAAGGTTTTAAGCGTGATCGCTTTTCCTGTTGCAACTGTCTAACGTGAAATGACATCCCAAATAGAGTACGACAAAGTATTGTCTTTGTCATTAAAATATAGAGCATGATTTTACATTATTATTCATATTATGTGGCTTTGGTGTACGATTGTTTCTTTTCTTTTTCTTGGTATGCGCTACCATTCCAGTATGAATAATCCAATTGTTTTCGTTGCCGTAGATAAAGAAGACGCATCTAGTGTTTCAGATAGGTTTCCAGATGCAGTAATACACGAGGGTGTACCAGAGGGTGAACAGCTTGTTTCCGCTTGTAAAGGTGCAGAAGTCGTTTCTGGTTTTGTATATACCAAGTTCACTGCAGACGTTTTAAATCAGTTACCTGATCTAAAACTGCTTTGCACTCGTAGTGTTGGATTTAATCATATTGATTTAGAAGCATGCGCAAAGAATGGTGTTACTGTTTGCAATGTTCCGGACTATGGATCTCATGTAATTGCTGAGCATGTTTTTGCTCTCTTATTATCTACTATTCGTCATATACCAGAGGGGGACGCTCGCGTTGAATCAGGAATGTTTGATTACCATGGGTTAAGAGGAATTACACTTAGAAATAAAACAATTGGAATAATTGGCACAGGTAAAATTGGTCGTAAAGTTGCTCAAATAGCTCATGGGTTTGGAATGAAGATTTTGGCAGTAGATAGGTGTAGAGCACCGGAAATGGAAGATCTACTTGGTGTTAATTACACCGAAATGGATGATTTGATAGCAAATAGCGACATTATTACATTACATATCCCCTCACTTGAAGAGACTTATCATATGATTGATAAGAAGGCGATTAAGACCATGAAAGATGGAGTTATACTAATAAATACAGCGCGTGGAGAGCTTATCGACAGTGATGCAATACTAGAGGCATTGCAAAGTGGAAAGATGAAATATGCTCTACTAGATGTACTAGAGCACGAAAGAAACTTTGAAGAGAACAAAGACCTAATAGCAGAGCCAAATGCTGTTACAACGCCTCATATCGCTTTTTATGCAGAGGAGAGTATGAACAATATGTATGATGATTGTTTCACATCTATTGATCAGTTCTTAAAAGGTGATCAGCCTGAGCATGTCGTAAAAGTAGATAAGATTGTTTGTGATATGAAAGGAGTAAAATAAAGCTTTAAGCTTTAAGCTTTGAGTTATGAGTTATGAGTTATGAGTTTATTTACATAATAAGCATAGAATTGATGATATTACAAAAAGGAGATTGGATTTCGTCTCCCTCTCCCGGGGGGAGAGGGTTGGGGAGAGGGGATATTTTATTATTTCTATAAATTTGAAATTATAAATTAAGATTATCTATCTCTTCATCATGAATAGTTTAATAATCCCAATAAGCAATGGTTGGTGAATTAAATATATAAATAATGCATGGCGGCCAGGCCAAAATGCATACCATCTAAAGCTATTATTTGCATACGAATGCATGTATTTAAGCGATATTCCTCCTATCACCTGTCCAATTAAAAGAACACCCATCCATGGGAAAAGAGGGAAGTAATCTAAAGAAGAAAATTGCGAGCTATATATTCCAAATGGAAGCAGTAGTTCGGTTTCTATATTCCCAAATAATGTAACGGAGTATCCCAGAATAATAATAGAAATTCCTATGATTACTTTTTTGTATGAGTGTCTTGGCAAAAAGGATGAAAGGAAAATGCTAATTGCTATGCAATGCAAGATTCCAAATCTTACATATGTATCTCTATCGAATAAAAATGTTGCGATTGATACCAGTAAAGCTGCATAAAAAATTCTTAATGCTTGGTTTTGTATCTTCTTCTTATATTTATTTTTGTCATTTAACTTAATCCAAGTGATTTCTGTCGTTATTCCAGAGACAATTAGAAAGGTAATTGCAGTTGCCCTAGCAAATAGCATCCATCCTCCGTGTAATACATCTATATTAATGCCTACAAACGATTGTAGGTCGAATGCAAGGTGATAGATCACCATCATAACAATGGCTACTGTTCTTAGCGCATCTATTTCTAGGATACGTTCTTTGGCCATAGCAATAGTGTGCTTACAGTAAGCAGAATTAGAGCAATTATTCTAAGTATTGGTATATATGGCCCCAAAAATGAAAGACTCAGGCTTAAACCGAATATTCCCAATGGAAACAAAAAGCATACAGGGCAAAGCAGGCCAATAGCGCCTATCGCTCCAGCAAGGCCAGTTGCTCGTTTAGTTCCAACCGGGCATATTCCATTTCTTTTATTCCACATAATTAATCCAGAATTTAAAGAAATAAATATTATTAGGATTAATGTGAAAATAAATTCAGTTCTATAGGGGGCGGGTCTAGGTGGAGATGGTAGAAAACTCACAAATCCAAGTTCCCACATAAATAATGTGCTGGTTAATACAGCAGCAACTACAAACCATTTCCAGAACGTTAAGCTTTTTAAGAATCTGATATCCATGTTTGAGAGTATAGCAGTCGAAGGTCGAAGGTCGCCATTCGACTTCGCTCATGGCAAGAAGGTCGAAGGTCGAAGGTCGAAAGACGTTTAGACCTTTGCCTTTCAGACTTTAGACTATGTTTTATTTATGTTCTTCTGCAAAACATTCAACAATAGATACGGTTAGATCTCCATTCCTATAAAGAATAAAGCTATATCCAATTATTAAGATTACTATAATTAAACTTATGGTGAGCCAAGGGGACTTAAATAATGCTTTCATGCACATATAATTGTATATGATTTAATATTTTTTGCATTCACTTTGTACATATTTACAAAGAAACAGTGACCTCATTACAAGGTTCACTGCTTCTTTAATGAAAGGCTAATTATATAAGCTTTACAGTTGCTCCTGCTTCCTCAAGCTTCTTTTTGATCTCTTCTGCTTCGTCTTTCTTAGCTCCTTCTTTAACAACCTTTGGTGCACTGTCTACAGCTGCTTTAGCATCTGCAAGACCTAGACCTGTGATCTCTCTAACTACTTTGATCACTGCGATCTTTTGTCCACCTACTTCTGCTAGCTCAACATCAAATTCATCTTTTTCTTCTGCACCTCCTTCGCCACCTGCTGCTGGAGCTGCGGCTGCTGCTGCTGGAGCAGCTGCGGAAATGCCGTATTCACTTTCCATGAATTTTACGACGTTGTTTAGTTGTACTACGTTTAGTTTTTCTAGAGCGTCGATGACGGCCTTCTCCTCTTTAGAGAGTTCGACCTTCTCTGCGCTTGTTGCTTCATCTGACATCAGAATGTGGGGGTAAAAATAAATAAGTAATAAAAAATAAAAGACTTAATGACTATTTCTCTTCGCTAGGATTACATCCTCCTTGTTTTGATACTTCACTTACTGCACGTGCAAATCCAGTTAATGGTGAATTACACATTCTAGCAAATGAATTCATAGGTGATTGAATCATACCAACGAATATTGAGAGTAACTGCTCTCTATTTGGCATCTTAGCTAGTTCCATTGCTTCTGTTTTAGATAGTATCTTTCCATCATAAACACCACCAACAAGTGAAACTTGATCGTGATCTTTACTAAATTTGAATGCAATTTGAGCTCCGCTCAAAGCATCGTCGTAACTAAAGATTATAGATATTGGTCCTTCTAGGTTTGCATTTTCTAGATCAGGTAACTTTGCTTCTCTGGCTGCAATTTGCAAAAGAGTTTTCTTTGTTACTTTCATTTCAGATCCACCTTCTCTTAATTTTTTACGTAGGTCACTAATTTCAGAAACATCTAAACCTATGTAGTTAGCAAATATAACAGATGATGCATCTGACATTTTTTTAGTCAGATCTTTTACTTGTTCTTCTTTCTTGGATCGTGAGATAGCCATAAGTAATTTAGAGTATAAAAAAGGTCTCCGTTTCTTGCGTCCGGGAGACCAGCGAGGCACACGACACGACTAACCAAGCGGGAGCCGAGCGAGCGATGCTGTATACCTCGGAGGGGCTTAACTTCGGCCATCAGCCTAATGCCCTCGGTCTTCGGACGTTAATGTAATTCTATTCAATTGATGTTTTATGTCAACAATTCCATCAAGAAACTTCATTTTAGCTAGATATCTGTTAATCTTGTACTTATGAAAGTTGTTTTACAAAAAGTCTCTTCGGCATCTGTTTTTGAGCAAGTGGACTCAAATTCATCACTAATATCAGAAATCAGCGAAGGATACCTACTTCTAATTGCTGTTTTAAAAGGAGACACTCAGGAAGAAGCGCTATCTCTTGCTCAAAAAATAGTTAAACTTCGTTTATTCTCTAATGATAATGGAAAGATCAATGATCTATCTATATTAGATATAAAAGGAGAGATATTAGTTGTATCTCAATTCACGCTTGCAGGGGACACAAAAAAGGGAAATCGACCATCATTTGTAGCTGCAGCAGATCCTATAGATGCGCAGCCTTTATACATGTTTTTTGCTGACCAATTAAAGCAATTAGGTGTTGAGTCAGTAAAGATGGGTAAATTTGGAGCAATGATGGACGTAAGTATTGTAAATAGCGGTCCAGTAACACTAATTTTGGACACAAATACGACATAGAAATACTCTGTAAAATACTTAGATGAACTGTTGTTTTTTCACCTTAACTGGTAGGATTTACTTTCCTTTATGAGTACTACTACATTAAAGAAAAGAGGGCACAAAATAAGCGCAAAGGATCTACAAAAAAATTATGGTTCTGAGCGTGTACTGCTTGCGTGGGAAATTGCAGAAAAAGCATATGCAGGGCAAGACCATTGCTCTGGTGTTGATACTATGGATCACATCCTATCGATGTTAAATGAGGTGATGCCTTTTCATCCAGATGAAGACAGTATAATTACATGTTTGCTTCATCATGTATTGGAATGTGGATATTGGACTGTAGACGAACTGGAACAAAACTTCGGAACAAAGATAAGAGAACTAGTTAGTGGTGTTCACTTGCTGTCTCACATTACTTTGAAAGATCGTCGTATTCCTACAGATGATTTAAGGATAATGTTACTAACAGTTACAGAGGATATTAGAACGATTGTTATTATTCTTTGTGATCGTTTAGCCCTATTAAAGGAATCAGATAGTTTATCCAAAGAAGATGCAAGGGCATTAAGCAGAGATGTATTGCAATTATTTGCTCCGGTTGCTGCTAGGCTTGGTATTTATAAACTAAAGCATGCACTAGAATCCGAGGCATTCCCAATTTCTTATCCACAGGATGCAGAAAGAATTGCAGAGCAGGTTCAGCACGTACAGGCTAGGAATATTGATTATATAGACAAGACTGCGCTCTATCTTAAAGACTTTTTACAAAAAGAGGGGATCTCTGCAAAGATAGAAGGAAGAGAAAAGCATCCATATAGTATATTTCGAAAAATGGAGAAAAAGAGTGTTTCTCATGTAATGGATTTATATGATTATTATGCGATGCGTGTAACGCTTGATTCTTTAGAAGAGTGCTATCAAGTTCTTGGATTAATTCATAAAGCTGGTCGTCCAATAGCGTATAGGTTTAAAGACTACATATCTTTCCCCAAGCCAAATGGATACCAGAGCTTGCATACTACTTTGGCAAATTTATCGGGAACTACGAATGCGACTCTTGTAGAAATCCAAATCCGTACAAAAGAAATGGATGATAATGCTAACTATGGTTTAGCAGCTCACTGGATGTACAAAGAACCTGGCAGATCTAATAAGGTGAATATCAAGTCTCACCTAAAAGATGTTTTGGCTTCTCAGGGAGAGATAGTAGATAGAGGAGAGCTCGCCGATCATATATTTGTACTTTCCCCAAGAGGAGATGTAATTGAGTTACCTGAGGGTGCAACACCTTTGGATTTTGCATTTATAATCCACACTGATCTAGGCTTATCTTTCCGTTGTGCCAGAGTAAATGGTTCTGCTGTCCCACTGGATTATCAATTAGAGAATGGAGACATAGTAGAAATAATTAAGTTCAAAGTTCCTCGTCCTTCCCCTAAATGGCTACAGTTACTTCGTGTTGCATCTGCTAGATCCAAGCTAAAGAACTACCTTAATTCTCAGAACAGACCAGAGTTACTTGTTAGGGGGCGTGAGCTTGTTAATGAGGTACTCATTAAGCATGGGTTTCATAAATTAGATACATCGTATTCGTTACTTCGTATTTGTGATGGAAATGTTCTATCTATGCAAGATAGAGAGGATGTCCTCGTAAAGATCGGCCAAGGATCAGAGAGGGTATCGTCATTACTATCCAGAGTTGATGCTTTAAAGATATCTGAAAATAAAAAAGAAAAGACCAAAACTGCAAAAAAGCATTTTACTAATCTATCTAAGCAAAAAGAAATTGTATTAGAAGGTGGCGTGCCAATGCCTATGAGGTTCGCTAAATGTTGTAAGCCAAATGAAAGAATCTCACCTTCTTTAAAAGGTGTAGTTAACAGAACAGGGGAAGTGGTTGTTCACCGCAGTGCATGCGGAATGCTGCGCAATTCTAATCCAGAACGCCAAGTAAAGGCATGGTGGAAAGAGTAATAACCAGATAATTACTTAATAATCTGATCGAATACTTTTTCTACTTTCTTTTGCCATAGAACTTGATCGTATCCTTGCTTTCCTTTTTCGTAAGCTTTGGCGACTTCTTTTCTTTGCTCTTCTGGAACACTTTGCAAAAAGCTTTCGATTGTCTTCTTCATTTCCTCGTCTGATACTTCGATATTTCTTTCTTCTACAATCTTAGCTAATCCTAACCTAAGTGTTAGGCGTTTTTCTGCTTGTACTCTTAGTTCTTTGTGCATTTCTTCCTCGTTCTTTCCGCTTTGCTTAGCCCATTCATCGAATGATAGGTTTTGCTTCTTTAGTTGTTGATCCAAGTCTTTAGTTAGTGCTTCTAGCTCATCATCAATCAATTCCTCTGCTAGATTTACTTGAGTTGCTTCTCTTATTTTTTCTAGTGCTTCTTCTTCGTATTTTCTTTTGGCACTTTGTACTTCTTGAGCAACCATAGATTCCTTAACCTGCTTCCTAAATTCATCTACAGATGGAGTTTGCATGTTCTGTTTTACAAAATCATCTGTTAGTTCTGGCACAGTTACTGTCTCTATTTTTAGAACTGTGACATGGAAAGACACAGGCTTACCTTGTAGCTCTTCTGCTTGATGCTTTTCTGGGAACGTAATTGTGAAATCTTTCTTGTCTCCTGCTTTTAGTCCGATTAGTTCATCCTCAAACCCTGGTAGTAAAACCTTGCTACCAATAACTGCTTGATGATTTGTGGTACGAATAGCTTCAACCTCTTTCCCATCTAGAGTTTCGCCCCAGAAGTCCATTGTTACTCTGTCTCCTTTTTCTGCAGCTCCATCTTTGTCCTCACTTTTTTGATGTTGCTTAAGTACATATTGAACTAGCTGATCGATGTCTTTTTCTTCGATCTTTGGCTCTTCTGTTTTAACAGTAATCTTGTCTTGGTTCTTTAATTTAACTTCTGGCTTCTCAAAGAACGTAATCTTTATCTTCATAGGTACCATACTTTCCACATCTATCTTTGGTGGAGTAATAGGGAAGATCTTATTCTCTGTTACTACTTTCTCTATGGTCTCTGGTAACAGCCCTCTAATTGTTTCATTTATTAATTGTTCTGGATCAAGTTTTTGCCTAATAGATTCAGCAGGAGCTTTTCCTGGTCTAAAACCATCTATCTTAACTTTTTCGCCCATGGTTTTTATAGCCTTTTCTTCAGAAGCCTTTACTTGTTCCTCTGTAAACGTAACGGTGCAATGTACGCTGCCGTTCTTTTCTCTTTTTACGGGTATTGTGGTGTTTTCGTCAGTAGTCATAGTTCGTGCACCCTACATGAAATTTACGGCGCAATAAAATCATTTCGCAATATTTCTATGCTCCTTTATCTAAATCTCTATTTCATCCCCAGTCTCTTCCTCCAAATAACCAGTAGAGGAGTAGCCAAGAAGATAGAAGAGTATGTTCCGATTATTGCTCCTACTATCAATGTAAGCACAAACCATTTAATACTTTCTGATCCTAGTATAAACAGCGTAGAAAGCATGATTAGTGTAGATACACTTGTATTAATAGATCGTTGAATGCTTTGATTTAAACTCTTTGAAGCTATATCTATAAATGGCTCCTTTCTCTGTTGAGTAGATAGATTGTCTCTTATGCGATCAAATATAACTATCGTGTCATTAACTGAATATCCCAAAATGGTAAGCAAAGCTGTAATAAACAGAGTATCGAACTCAAATGATGTGAATTGACTGATAATTACAAATACTCCAACAGTAATAATCACATCATGGAATAGTGTAATAACTGCAATTACTCCAAACCTCCAAGGGCTAAGTTGTTTAGGAACCTTTCTAAATGCGAATGCGATATACAAAATGATTGCAGCCGCAGCTATTAGAATCGCTAATATCGCACGTTTCTTTAATGTAGCTCCAACTGTTGGTCCTATTGTTGTGAACTGTTTCTCGGTTACTACTCCAACGCTTGCTTCTATTTGATCAATCAAGGAAAGATGCTCTTCATTAGATAAGCCTCTCATCCTCATTAATACGCTTCCTCCTTTGGTTGCAGAAAGCATTACATTACCAAGTGGTACCTCTAAAGCCACCTCATCTATAGTAAGCCTTAGGTCTTCTTTTGTTTTTCCTTCTGGCATCTGCACCTCTACCAATGTTCCACCTGTAAAATCTATACTGATTTTTGGTCCAGGAACAACTAACAACACAATGCTTGTAACAACAAGAACTGCAGAAATGCTTAGGAATAACTTTGCTGGGCGTAGTAGATTCATATGTTTATGAAGAGAGAGTACTAAAAGACATTCAGGAAGGAAAGTAAATAAGGGAGTTCTCTATTTAGCTTCTATTTCAACTCTTCTTATATTTCCTCTGGCTTCCTCTTTCCATTCTAGCTCTTTTGCCTCCTGATTTAAGAAATAAAGTAGTCCTTTTCTCCATTCTAGCTCTTCATTATTAATAACAGAGGATAGCTTAGATAAGCTTATCCACCCCGCAGATAGCGTTTTGCCACCTATAATCTCGCTATCTTTCGTTATAAACATCGCGTTCTCATCTTCTTTATCAATTGCTTCTATCAACTTAATTTTACTATTAGATAAAACGTATTTCTTGTCTTTTTGAGCAGCAAATAACCCACTCATTTCAGTAGATCCCTGTAAAGATTTAATCTGCCACCCTTTGTATTCACTTTCATCACTCTCTAAGTCGTATGGAATACTCTTAAGCGTTTTGATTCTAAATCTGTTACTTAATTGAATATCTATTAATTCATTAGAAGATAATTCTGAATACCTACCCTTAGTCATTCTTTGCAACGTGCGCTCTACAGTTGATGACCTTTCACCATTCCCAGAAATACAAAACAATGTTCCCCCAGATCCATTCTGCTCTAGCAAAAATGCCATCTCGTTTTGCATCAGTGGCATAATGTCGTATTCAAAACTTACAGAGGATCCAAACATATCAAATGTCTTTTTGCGAAGTAGAGAAAACAAGAAATCACTTTGATTGGTAGACATATTTTTTCTTAATTCATTTAGCCTCTTGCTTAAATTAAATATAGATAAACTAATTGCTGTGTCCCCATTTACCTTTGGAGGATTTTTGATATTAGATTTGTATTGAGCATCAGAAAATAGCTGAAATACCGCTTTATTTGGCTCATTTTCAGTAATTCCAATATCTGATGCATCCCTTAATAATAATTGATCAATTGCCGCAAGCTCTAGTAAATCCCTATTTGGAACCATGCTACGTTTGGCATATATCCATTTTTGATTTGGATGAATATATTTTTGAAAAACTCGATAAGCATTTTGATTAGACAGCCGATCTACCTTATTTATTTCTGGCAATGCAGCCCCAGAAAATGAATTAACTTGGTACGGCCAATGATTAGAGAGCTGTGGTTTTGCCTTAGACTTACTAAACCAAAACAATTCCTGTTCGTCATTCGTATTAATTAATGATAAATAGAACGGTTCCGTTTCCTCAATTTTAATTAAACCATCAAACACATCTGAATATTTAACAACATCATCACTATTTACATTCTGCATAAATAGAACTGTTTCTGCAGCAGGTAAAAAATCAGCAGGGTGTCTAGAAAGTATTGTTACTGTTCCTGTGAACAGAATTAGAATAGTTAGCAGGGCTATGCTTCCTGCGACTGCTAAGATTAAGCCAAATACCTTATTAATATGCAGATTCATCGTGTTAAGTGTAGCACTTGGGAACAAATCAGGAATAATTGGTGTATTAATCTATTGTAGCGATTGTGGTTCTATTCTTGGATGGGGAGCCATAAACTTTACGGCTTATACAAGCCAAATAAAAGGATAAGCAAATTTGAGGTTAGAACCAAATATTATTTATTGTGGGTTTAATGTATCTCCGTTATTTTTTGCTTATATTCTAATGGCAAGTACAAATTCACTTCCCCCAACTTTTTGGTACTGCATACAATATGCAAATAAGTTGAGCAGATTATGACAATGAATATTAAGATTATTGCCTCCTGACTATTGAGAATCTTTGGAATAGCAAGTCATTCTTCTGTATTGATTCTTATCAGAAAAATCACCACAGAATTCAACTTGACCCGATGCAAGTCTTTGCGCAAATACCTTTCTAGCTT
The DNA here is from genome assembly GCA_018648865.1 of Candidatus Peregrinibacteria bacterium. Lineage (GTDB taxonomy): Bacteria > Patescibacteriota > Gracilibacteria > Peribacterales > Peribacteraceae > JABGQH01. The sequence goes on along the minus strand of JABGQH010000004.1, from coordinate 161,955 downwards.
GTTGAATGCTATCTGAGTTATTAAGTATATGAGCAGCGTCTGACAATGATAGCTGGGATTTTTCAGGAACAATTCTGGTTGTAGAATACATAGGACTTAATCCAACTTTTTTCTTTTCTAATAAATCAATACCTATAGGATTTGCTACTCTTAATTGATATGGAAATTTCATTTTCTGATTTCCTAAGTGACATGATACCGTGAGTAACAATCTATCATTAATTGCAGATAGTATTCCTTTTTGTTTTAACATTTCTCTAGTTCTTGTGTTAAGTATGTGATAAAACCCTGGCGCATCACAATCAGGAACATCTTCAATAAAAACTCCATCAGGAGAGAGTAGTTGCGATATTCTTTTATAAAGATTATATCTAGATTCTAAATAATGATCTGAACTTGTGGGGTCAAATATTTCTGATGTAACAGATCGAAACGATAAGATAACTGAAAATATTTTGTCAAATTCTTGTGTCTGAAAATCTCCTGTATGGAACTGTAAATTACAATCAGAGGTATCAATATCATCAGCTTTTCTTTTTGCTATAGACATATTTTCGGCTGATAGCTCATTAAGATGTATTTCTTTTATCCCTAGCATTTTACAAAGTGCAACTTGTACATCTAATAATCTTCCTTGTCCACATCCTATGATTAGTGATGCCTTTTCTATTGTATCTAATCTTGTATCACTAATATTTTGACATAGCTGATAATGCTGCTCAGCCAAATGAAACACGTCAGTTAAAGCTGCTGATTCTTGAAAATTAAAAATTTCACAATCCTTTTCAAAGCTTATTGGTCTACCAGAATAAGCATTCTGTAACATGGTACGGTATTCTTGTATTGGCAAACCTTTCTGTCCTTGGAAAATTGCTTCCCTTGCGCGAGTTAGGTTCTCAGTGTAAAGCCTGAAATCATTTTGTGGTTTCATGATGTAAAGTTATTAAATTGAATTATAATCTAGATCATAATCTAATGGATCTTCTCCTATTCTCATATTTAGTATTTTCTGAAACGGCAAAACAATTAATGCAATAGAATTTGGCTTAACTAAAGTATTTCTTGTAATAATTTGAAATAGTTCTTCTCTTACATATCCTCCAGACCCCATTGGCAAATCCCTTCCTCCCTGAGACATATGAAAACTAAATGAAGGCTCGCAAAAATAGTAAAAGTCTGAAGTAATTCCAAGCTCTACCATTTGTTGCAACAACAAGGAATAGAGTGTTTGCATAAATGTAATTATTTCAGGTAATGATTGATCAATTAGAACAAGCTCAACATGTGTCTTCTCACGTCGCTCTTTTTTATTTCTGTATGTTTTTGATATTGTATAAATTGTTTCTACTTTTTGCATTAAGTGCTCAATAGTAATTGCAGTTGTATGACTCACAAACATAACCCTTTTAGCTTTTTCAAGATCCCTTTTGTAGCCAAATCGTTTTTCATGTAAAAGAGATACCTCATCACAGCTTCCCATTAAATGTTGTTCACTGTTTTGTTCTACATTGGCATATACAACATTAGTATTGTTTCTAACTGGTGAATGTTGTGGAAATTGTAGCATGTCAAAAACTTGATGCTCTGTCATTAAACTATTAGAAAAGACCCTCTTTATGCCAAAGCCTCGCATAATCTTGGTTATATCTTCCTCTAAGGCAGTTTCTGGATGAATTCCATACTCACAAGGTGGCCTAGGTACAATATTTGCATTTAATAAATTAGATTCAGACATTGTATAGAATTATTATCAATAATGACAAGAATAGCAATTAAATTGTTAATAAACTAAAGGTAAGTTTTATTTACTTATTTTTTGGCTTTGTTTACAATAAATAACCTTTATCTTTGCGAATATTATTATGCCACTGATTTCAATTCCAGATACAAAGCTTAGAGATTCTCTAATTGATTATAAAGATCAGCTAAAGTGCCGAAATAAAAGTGGTAACACGATTGAATTACTAGATGTTGCTCGCGTAGATCTATTTTCTATTATCGGAATTCGTAGGCAATTAAATCTTCTTAATCAAGATATAGAATCACCTGATTTTCAACCAATTACAATGACAAAATTAGAAGGTGATTTAAGTATATCAAGTGCATCAATATCTTCGCCGGAAGAAATTAACTTTTCTGAATTAATAACCAATGAGTTTATTGCGAATGTTCTACACTATTTCAGTAGTAAAATTAGGATTAAGCTTGAAAAGGAGCATGTGATAGTTGATTCCGATGAACCATTTCTAACTGCCGCGTTATTAAGAGTAATTATTTCCGATCTCTTTGATGAACAACCATTGTCTCAAGTGAATATTGAAACATCTGATGAGGTAATGCGTAATGTTAATGAATATCCAAAACCACTTGTATTGACTAGAAGTTCAATAGGGAATTTACTTGGAATTGAATTAGAAGACGATGATATTATTAAAGCGTTAAAATCATATGGATATACAGATATCCGCTTATTAGATTCAACAATTTTAGTTAATTCTCCATTTTTCAGAATTGATGTTACATCATCAAGTGACGTTCTTGAGGACATTTTTAATTTTTTCATTAGCAAAATTAGATCAAATAGTACTTTACTATTGCCTAAACATAAATCAGATCTAGAACCTGATGGAACGAAGGATCTTGAATTAAAGAATAGATTTACATTGCAAGGATACAAAGAGGTAAGATTACCCAACTTACTGTCTTGTAGAAAAATATCTGATCCATTGTCAATTGGAATTTCAGCAAATGACAAACGAGGAAATCCAAGCCTTGCCTTTAGACAATCGCTATTTCACTCATTGATAGCCTATGAGAAGGGGAGACAGCACATAAGGTTACCTCACAGAATTTTTGAAGTAGGGTCAGTGTCAAAAAAGGAAGGCTTTTACATGAATTTAGCTTTAATGGTTGTAGATCAAGGGCTTGATATTAATGATTTATATTTTGGATTACATCATTCAATTGGCGTTACATATAATCAAGAAATTTCTTTGTCTCATGGTTCTGATGATCGATTTGATAGTGGAGGCTTTGAAATATTATCTCCTGATGGATTAGCCATAGGAGTACTTGGCGTAATATCAAAGGATGTAGCAAAGAAATACAAACAAAGATTAAAAACCGGTTTTGCAGAATTATCTTTGCCCACCAAATTATTATGAGTTTTTCAGTTTCAAAACAGATGTCTGATGAGTACATTTTAAAAACTCCTGTTATCCTTGATGGTATTGGATTTCATTCTGGCAAAAGAAATGTGATTATAGTTGAAGATAATATTGAAAATGATGGACTATATGTAGTTCAAGAGGGAAAGAGATACAAGATTGATCCTTTTGCTGTTTCTACAGAGCAAAGAACAACTTCAATTGTTGAAGGTGATCAAATTATTGCAATGACTATAGAACATTTACTTTCTGCATTACATGCATTGAATATTCGGAATCTTAATATCGTATTCGAAGAAGGCAATGAGGTTCCAATTCTTGATGGTTCTGCTGAAGGCTATATGCAACTTATTGAGTCTGAAATTGAATTAATACGGAGAGAAGTTGATGTTCTTGAGGTAACAGAGACAGTTAGACAAGTAGCGCAAGGTGATTCTAGTAGATTTGTTCAGATAGAACCATCCGATTCTGATGTTATGACCATCCAATCAACTGTTTCCTACCCTGATAGTAGAATACTGAAACAAGAATATATATTTAAATTTAGTTGTTTAGAAGATTATAGAAGGGAAATTGCAAATGCTAGAACATCATTTCCATTTACCATCGAATCAGAAGAAGTAATTGAAGAAACAAAGTCTCGGTTAAAAGGTGCAATTTTTACTGGAGAAAATAAAAATGTTAATATTTACTCTTCTTGGAATACGGATAAAACTCGACATGAAAATGAGGTTGCAAGGCATAAAATATTAGATTTCTTAGGTGATTTAAATGTATTAAATATTGAGCTGTCTCCTCGTATTACAATTAAACTCTTTAGAACTGGGCACGCAATAAACAATGCCCTTGCACGACGCATTGCCACTTCACTTTTGAAAAATGGAAACTCCTAGATCAGATTTTGTAGACCATTGTGATATGCACATTTCCCAATTTCCATATGAAACAGATGGAATAATTGAAACTAGGGGGGCAAAGAATGCTGCATTGCCTATGATTATGTATTCTTTTATTCATGATAAATGTGATATAACTCTAGAAAATATTCCGAATATTGCAGATGTGCAATCAACGTTGGATTTATTGGAAGCAATGGGTGGAGAGTATTCATTTGATAGGGAGGTTGGGAAATTAAGTATTACTCGAGGCATTACATGCAATCAAATTCCTGATGACCTTATACATAAAACCAGAATATCAGTTCTGCTAATGTCAGTATTATTGGCAAAATTCGGTAGTGTTCTTTTTCCCACTGAGGTAGGAGGATGCAAAATTGGTACAAGGAAGTTTGATTATCATTTAGATGCATTCCGATCTCTTGGATGTGATGTAAATGAAACTCAAAGACATATTAGCATTGTAAAGAGTGAAAATATTCAATCTAAATCTATTGTGGCTTTCCCCTGTCAAACTACAACAGGAACTGAAAATGCAATGATTCTAGCATCTAATTGTAAATCTGAAACAATAATTGAGAATGCTCATTTGCGAACAGAGGTGCTTGAGTTAATTTCTTTTATGAACCAATGTGGATGTAATATTGCTGTAGAGAATGAGAAAATAATTGTAAATAATGTAGAGAGTCAAGATGTTGGAAGAGTTATTAGAATTGTTCGCAGTGATATTGAAGAGGCCTTAACCTATATTTCATTAGGCTATTTGACTGATTCAAATTTAAAAGTCAGATTCTCCAGTCCATACTCTTTTGAGGAAATAGATTTTATAAAAGAGATTGCTGGAGACTCATTTAATCATAAGGGACAATGGCTTGAGCAGAATCCATTCCCTCAAAATGAAAGACACGATATGGTAACCCTTGAAACAGGACCATACCCTAAAATTGGATCAGATAGTCAACCTATTCTATCTGCACTATTGCTTCACATGGCCGATAGATTTCGGATTATCGATCATAGATTTTCTGATCGATTTTCGCATCTTGAGCATTTTAAGGCATATAATGTCTCTGTAAAAAGAGTTGGGGATAGAGCTGATGTTCAATCTCCGATAAGTCGTAAGAATGGTAATTCTGTTTATGAGCTAGAGGCGCAAAATCTTCGCTGTGCTATTAGCGCTTTGCTAACAGCATCGTATTTTCAACAACCTGTTATTATAAGAAATGCGCATTATATGCAAAGGGGATATTCAGATATTTTTGAAAAAATGAGATCGTTAGGATTTAAAATTTCAATTCTATCATGATTTATACTGGAATTAAGGCTTCAATGGCTGATTGGCATGAGAAAGTTGATGCAAATCCTGATTTTTTTGAGCTTATTGTTAAGCAAGAAGATAATGATGTTCAAGATAGTGCCATTGTAAAATTAGAAAGTATGGGGCTACCGTGGTTTGGTCATCTTCCAACATCATTTGATGATGAAGATGATAAAATATTGTTGAATATTGCATCAGCCAATAGAGCAATTAGAATAAGATCTCGAGTTATTATTGGTGATATAATAGATAAAATTAATGGTAAGTTTAGTCCAAAAGGTTGGATTTTACATACACCAACTTCATGGAATTTTTCAACAAAACGAAAGCTATTTGGCAAAGGAGGACATATAGAATTGCAAGATGCAATTAATTGGATATCATCACTTGGTAGAAATGTATTTATTGAAAATGTGCCTCCTTCTTTAATGTGGAAAGGAGAAGTTTACAATACTGAACCATATGAATTTCAAACAGAAAATCCATTATTGGATACTGGGCATTTATATGCAAGTACACAATCAGATAATGCTTTTTTGGTGCAAATGCTCAAAAAAGCACAAAGAGCAAAATACTTTCATCTAGCAAGTCTCACAGCCAATAGGCCTTTTGATGTTCATGGAAAGGTATTTGCGGCTAAGGAACAAGAGTTTCCTGATATTAATCTTTTAAGGAATGTACTTTCTAATATAGTTAGGACAATGTCTGAGTTTGAGCAAGATGTTTATTTAGTATGCGAGCCAGGTGGGGACGCAAGCCTTCATAAGAATAACCTTGAGCTTCTTAGAAATGAACTTTCTGCAATTATGCACAGTAAAAAGTAATTGTTTCTTGTGTTGTATCAATGGAACAATTTGCTCCAATAGGAATTGGGCAATAATTCTTAATACCGAATAAATCAGTCTGTATAACAGGAATATTTAGATCCTTAAAAAATTTGTTATATAGTATTTGTGTTATTCCTAAAGTTGAGCAAGTAGAAAAAGTCCCAAATACCACTCCTTTTATAGATTCAAATACACCTTTTTCTTGCAATACTGAAAACCAGTATTGAATCATTTCTTCATTCTCATTTGAGTGGTCTTCAATAAATAGGATTGTATTATCTAGAGTGTTTTTATTAAGAAGAAAAAGCATCGATAGAGTCGTTATTATATTCCCAGACAAAGAAATACCCTTTGCACTTCCCTCAGAAAATATATGCCATTCTTCAGGTTTATTATAAATAATGTTTTTGTCTTGAATACAATAATCAACAAAAGCTGCTTCCCCTATTTGGGACCATTCACCAAGCCTATTCACAACAGGGCCATCAATAGTAACCACATTTGTCTTGTGAGTTATTGCTTGAAGCAAATGTGAGCAATCACTTGTACCCATAACTACTTTTGGATTATTTGTTAGCAAGTTGTAATCTATATATGGAAGTATAGATATGCAATTAGTCCCACCGCTCGTACAAATAATGCATCCAATTTCCTCTCTTTTTACAAGTTTATTAAACTCGAATGCCTGTTTTTTGCTATCCATTCTTGTAAGTATTGAATCTTGACTAAATTCAACTTCAAAACCAAGATTTTTGATTCGTGATATTCCTGATTCAATATTCTTATTTGTTATTTTTGCAGGTGAATCAGAAACATTAATAAATGCAATTTTTTGATTCGTGTTTAGTCGCGGTATAATCATAGTAATATAATAATAAATGGTTCACTTCTTTTTCTAGTATAGATTAGTATCTATTTGTTGATAGTCTTTACTACTAGAAAGTATTGTTACTGTTCCTGTGAACAGAATTAAAACTGCTAACAATGCAACACTCACAATTATCGCAATCATCATGCCTAAAACTTTATTACAGTGCATATGCATCGTATTCAGTATAACAGCGCGCCTAGCGAAGCCCAAAGGGCGAAGTTAGGTGTAGCAGGGGATCAATAAAGCAGTGAAACAGTTATGAATTTGAGTGTGTGCAAAAACATATATCTATATCAAATGCCATCTCTCATACATGCTATAAGTTCTCGCATGTCCTCATCATCAATGCCATCTATAGCTGATACACCAATTCCCCTTTGGGACAATGCTTTAGCGATTTCCTCCGAAGTTCCACCTGCTTCTCCTTCAATAATAACATCCGTGCTAACAGCACTTAATCTTCTCCCTAAGAGTTCAAATCCCGATCCTTTATTAGATTCGATCATTTCAAGTTGAATATACCAAATGTATTGTTTGTTTTACAGTATTAACTTAAGTAAATAAGTTTTATCCAAGAGCCTCTTTTAGAGCGCAAATGACTTTTTCAGTTGATACATAGGTCAATCTTGTTCCTGTATTTAACCTAGGAATTTTCATTAGTGCATCGAATAAAACTCCACGTACCTCCTCAGCAACACTTCTTGCTAGTTCAGATATAAAATAATCATCAATCACCTCAAGTTCCTCTGTAGAGTTATCTCCATACAATGGAGTCATTCTTATTGATAATGAATGCGCTTTATTTTCTAGTTCAGGTAATTCCATATTAGTTAAATAAACATTATAAATTATTCAAGTGGCCACTTTGGCTTATTTTCAATTAAGTATTTAATTAGAGGAATAGTTTTATCTTCAATTGCTGATTTCAGTGATTCCTTATCCTCTTCATCTACTGGGGCATCTCTTCCTAGCCATTCTCTACATGAGTTAGAATCAAAAATAATACTACCATCTCCTTTTACAAAGCCTGCTCCTAGAAATTGGTCTTCAGATTTAATGTGAGAAGAGAGAACACTACTATGTTCAATTCCACTACTAAATATTATTGCTATGTTTGTCCTGACTGATTCAATTTCTACTTCTAAAGCGACAAATTTCATTTTTCCTACCAACTCATTAAGTTCGGCAATTGCTGACTCATCTAATGAATCAGGTGATATTGGAGTTTTATTGCCAGAGACCAATGTAATTTCCATAAGCTAACTATATTATGAAAAGTATATCTGTCAATAATTCAGTTAAATGTATTAATTAAACCACTTTTAACCAGCATCCCCCATATTGCTATTGCCTTTTTGGGCAAAATTTAGTACAATAATCTGATTTGTTTAATAAAAAAGTAATTAAACGAATCACAAAAAATAAATACCCAGATCATTAATTCCATAGAAATTCTCTCGCAGGGAGAACCGTGTATATAAACCTAGTTTGTGTACACGCTCCTCTCTGCTCTGTGATGTCGTGTCGCCGATGTGAAGTTGCTTGGCAGTCATGCACACACCTATCCCCATGTTCTCTTGGCGAATGCTGAGTTTAAAAGAACTCGTAAGGGGATCTCGTAGGGTCACGAGAAAAAACAAGAGACCTCAGCAAGGTAGAGGGTCGAGGGTGCTTCCCCTTAAGCAATCTTTCAACAAAACGGCTCAGTAGTCACTTCGGTAAACTATTGATAGTCCGAGAAAGAGAGCATCAAAAAATTACAAGGAAGGCCAGAGGTTAATTCTGGTCTTTTTTGTTAATCGTCTAATTGTTTCAATTTGTCTTTTGCGCCTTCTAGGAAAGGACTCATTTCTAATGCTGTTTCTAGGGCTTCTCTTGCTTCTTCAATCTTATCTGCCTCCATTGCAGCCCATCCAAGTAGTTCATACGCAGATGGATCATCTGGGTACTTTTCTACTGCTTTTTGTGCCATATAGAATGCTTCTTCTGTTTTACCTGCTTCTACACTGGTAGTTATATATCCGTGGAACGATTCCAAGGATGCGTCTGGTAGGCTAGTTAGAACTTCGTATTGTTGTAGTGCTTCTGAAACATTGCCGATTGAATATTCTATCTTTGCAATGCTTCTACGTATTTCAGACTCTGGGCGGAACCCATTTGCGAGTGCATATCGAAAGAATGTATTTGCGTTAGCTAGGTCTCCCGTTTCTTCGTATGCGCGACCTAGGAAGTATTGAACTTCTGGTTTTTGAGGATCAATGTTATATGCCTGTTCCAAAGAGGCGAGTGCTTGCTCTGGTCGTTCTGTACTTAGTTCACAGTAACCCTGAACTATCCAAGCGTCTCTGTAATCTCCTTTTGTTTGAGTTACTTGAATTAGGAGTGGCAAAGCAAGTTCGCATTCTTGTACTTGAGCTAGTGCTCTAGAAAGCAGAGTAACTAAATGAATGTTTTGGCTCTCTGAAAATAATTCAAATTCCTGATACGCAGCAACCAATGTTCTGGCATATGTTCTAAGCACCGGCTCCCATCCGTTTATCACATTGTCTAAATGCTCTCTGGCTGCAGTGTGATTACCTTCTATTATAGAAAGAAGAGAGAGTCCATATTCTTTTTGAGGTGAATCATCTGCATTTTCTAGTAGTGATTTAGTTTGTACTAGTTCTCCTTTTCTAAGAGCAACAATACTTTCAAGAAGCAGAAGATCTTCTGCTCTTGCACCTTCCTTTTTCATTTTCTTTATAGTCTCTTGCACTCCTTTCATGTCACGGCGTTGCAACTGTGCTTGTGCCATCTTCCTAAGTGCTGGTAATCCTCCACCTGCTTCTACAGCCTGTTCATACTGTGCTGCGGCACCTGCCCATTCGTTTCTAACGGCTAACATGTCACCTTGCCTTAGGTGGAATAGCGCTTGGTCTCTTGGGTCAGTTAAGACTGTTGTACTTATAACATCGGAATTTGTATCTATTGTGACCTCTTGTTCAGAAGCACTTCTTTGTAACAAAAGTGTTGATTGAGACAACTGCCACCAAAGAAATGTAGCCAGTGTTCCTGCACAGATAATTGCTAATACAACGGGAGCGATGATACGTACCTGTAGTTTCATTTAATGAGGAAGATAAAAAATTCTATTCTTCTGAATCTGCAATCTCTACAGTTGGATTCATTTCACCATCCTCTTCTGAAGTTGATTGCGCTTCTATTGTATTTTTTGCAGCAGCTTCTGCCAAGTGTTTTGGAATTACTGCTTCTATTGCTCCCCATATTCCTTCTCCTTCCTCTGGTAATAGAATTGTTACTTGATCACCAACCTCTGCTCTATAAAAAGTTACAGAGGCAAGTAGTACTCTAAATGTTTTTCCTTTGCCTAGTACTTTATATTGACCATCTTCTTGAATCAGAGTTCCAACGATCATTTTTCTGTTTACAGGCAATATCTGCTTGTAAATAAATTTGCCTTCATCTGTGATTGTTAGCTTCATTCCGTCTCCTTCTACTAATTTACTCTTACTTGCATAGTTTGCAGGCACTGGATAGGTCTGACCTTCTGTGTCTACCATGTTTTGACCATCAAATACTCCTTCTACTACTTTTCCTTCTGATCCAACAGATACACTTGCTCCCATTGTTTCTGCTTTCATAGAGAACTTTTCTTTTCCTGTATCGCGAACTCCTGTCATAGAACGCAACATTGCTTGAGCAGTCTTCAAAGAAGATTCAGCTGACTCAATTAGCTCCTGTATATTTATTAGATTGTCTTCGGACATGTTAGAAAGTGTGTAATTGTTTAGAGTGGTCTGGCCTTCACATCAAGTTGTGTATTTTTCATTTGTTCATTCATTTCTATTTCTGTGAGCAGGCCATCCTGAGCGCCGATATATTGAACAACGCTAGCTGCGTTTATGCTACCTGCTTGCATGGATTCTGGCAAGTTTCTACCTTGCATCAAAGCCCAACTAGCACCGACCCCAAATGCGTCTCCTGCACCTGTTGTATCGGTTATGTTTTCGGTTTTAATAATAGGGCATTCGTATACTTGTTTTCCGTCAGATGCTTTGGATCCTGCAGATCCAGAGGTAATACATACGTTAGTTACACCAGCCTGCAGTAGTGCCTTGATTGCTTCATCTACAGATTCCTTTTCTGTGAATTTAAGCGCTTCTTCTTTATTTAAAAGTAATAGATTTGTGTGAGACAAAAGCTTTCTATTATTTTCAGGTTTTATTCCTGCTTCTATTTGGCATCCACCGGGGTTCCAAGTTAGTCCCATATCTTTATTCATTGTAACTATTTCTATTAAGTCATCTTGTATAACACAGCTGTTTTCTTGAATGTGGTTCAAATACATCCACTGTGCATTGCAAACCATCTCTTTGTTAAAGATTGCATCATGCAGATGCTTGTTTGCTCCTGGGTCATACAAAATAACTCTATCGCCACTGCCAGATGTAAGGATGATAGAGAAACTAGATACTTCTTCTTCAACTATAGTTGCGCATCTTGTATCTACTTTTTCATTTTTAAGGTTCTGTAGTAGTTTCTCTCCCCATTGATCGTCACTTACTACTCCACAGAATCCTGCATCGCAGCCGAGCCTAGAAAGCCCCACAGATGTATTAGACGCACCACCACCACATGACTCAATAACTTTTTGAGTATGTATCTTTGATCCTAGAGGAAATGTAAAAGCATCATCATTTTGCGTAGATGTTACGGTGTCTTTATCAAGCTGAATGAAGACGTCATAGGTAGCGCCACCAATTGATATTGTTCGAGTTCGCATTGCTTTATGAATGGTACCTTTTTTCTACGTCTTGTAGAAATGCAACTGTTCGTTGCAGTGATTTTTTCCTTTTCCATCTGATATACATTAGCCCTGCTGCTGTTATTAATGATGTTAGCCATACAAAGCTAGGTAGTCCTGTTCCAGGTGTAGCTGGAGCGCTGCCATGCAGGTTAATTGGTCCTGGGTTTTGTAATTGAGCTTGTAGATCAATATTAGATGGGACTGGTTCACCAGAGGTTGCTACGAATCCTTCTCCTGTACTCATTGGTATACCTTCACCTTCTGCAATTAGATCTGACATTAGTTCTCCTGTAACACTTACAGGTGTGATTCTTACAAAGTATTTTACCTCTTTAAGTAGATCACGAATTGTGTAGTTCCTTAGTTCCCCATTTAGGATTCTCTTTTCAATAAATACCTCTGGTTCGATTCCATACTCTAAAACAAAAGAGGAAAGGGGAATCCCTACCTGCATGTTTGACCAGTCCAACATAAGTGCATCTTTTTGTGCAGTTGTTTTTAGACTTAAGCCCAACATTGTTGCTTTTATTACATCACTTTTCTCATCACTCTCTCGTTCTCCTTTTAATGCTGTTATTGCAAAGTAGTAATCCATTCCTGGTTGTAGCCCAGCGATTTGAACAGATGTTGTTGCGTATCCTGTTTCCAAACTAAACGAGAACTCTGTAGGAGTTTCTCCTACATATACTCGGTATGCTTCTACTGGTTCTTCTGTTACTGCATCCCATTGCAAATTTACAGCATTTGCATCTGTGTTAGACGTTACGTTCTGTACTTTTGGTAGCCCTTTCATTCCTATTTCTATTTGAGTTGTTTCAATTGTTGAATTACCAGCCTCATCTACTATCGTTACTACTAAATCGTATATTCCAGAATCTGGTGCAGTAAATAAGTGTTGATATTTATTATCGTCACCTAATGCTTTTTCTAGTATTAATATTTCTCCATCTAATTCTGCAGATATTTCTTCTACACCATCTTCCAATTCTATAACTAATAAAGCATCTGTTCCTTCTATTGGTTTTTCTGGGGACAAAGACACTCTAGTAATTTCTGGAGCAGTGGTATCTAACATAAAGGAGATATCTCCTGAATCAAGTAATCCAGCTTCGTCTCTTACACGAAGTACGTGATCTGTTACTTCTGGATCTAATTCTATATCTATAGAGAACTCTCCATAAATATCTGTTTCTCCGTTAACAGGTTCTGTTCCTCCTGTAACTATTAGGTTAACAAATGGTTCTGCCTCACCAGTTACAGTAATAGAGGTGCTATTTAACAACGCATTATCTGCAGGCTCTGTTACCTGAATCAGCTTTGCTCCAGCATTATTGTTTGGTCCTCCTGTTACTTTAATAATTGTCTCTCCTATTATTTCTGGTCTTTCACTGTCCTGCGCATGCAGGATGTGATTGTCTGCAGTCCTAAATCTAAGTCCTAGTGTTAGCTGCTTCTCCCCTAGATCTTGTGGTCGGAAAGTTACTGTTCCGTTAAGTGGCAAGAAAGCAGAAGGATCTGTAGAAGATAGAAGCACTACTCCTGTGTAGTCTTCTACTAGATTTCCATTAACATCTACAGCAGCGATTCTTAGAGTTGTATCTTCATTAACATTTAGTTCAGCTGGAGCTGTAATAACAAAATGATCTATCTGTTCAAATTGCAACTGAGCTCTAAGATTTGAGTTATAAGATGTTCCAGTATTGTTACTAGTTCCTGGACGGAATAACTGACGTCCGTAAGTAGATATAGGAGTTGTAGCTTGATATGTTCCACCTACTGCTTGCACAGTATCTACATCTATAATTGTTTCTCTGTTTAGAACTTTTCCACTTATTAAATCTATAGCACGTAGAATCATTTCTCCTTGTTCATAAGCTTTTACTTTAAATTGCTGTTCTCCTGTTTCATCTGTTTCGTTATTAACTGCTTCTATACGATCAGATGATCTAGTGCTGATTAATTGTAATGGTCTTCGTTTAATAGGATTTCCATACTTATCACGCAATACAATAGTTACAGTTGCGTATTCTTTTCCATCTGAGCTTAAGAAGTTGGGTGAGCTACTTATAGAGCTACTTGATTCGTGTATTCCATCAACTAGTACTTCGAATGAAGATGTGACTCCAATTTGTTTACCATCCTTTTCTGCTATTACAGTGTATATTCCTGCGACTTCTGTATCCATTCCAGATATTTGTACATGAGCGGTGCCCATGCTATCTGATTGTATTTCGGTAATTATCTCATTACCAAATGGGGGAGTTGTAACTAGATTAATCTCTCCACTTGTAGAGATATCGGTTATGTCTATATCTGTTCCAAGCCCTGCGACAGTATCATCAGCTTGGATAGAAATGGCGAATCCACTAGTGGGTACTAGCCACAAAGCGAACATGGCAATGAGGAGTTTTTGTTTCATAAATCAGATTATTTTAACATTTTTTGCACTTTTACTCAATGCTTGTAATAGCGTTATGCGCTACTAATGGCGATTAGTCTAGGTATGAAATTAGTACCTAATGTCAAAAAGTCGAAAGTCGAAAGTCAAAGGTCCCAAGTCTTCTAGACCTTCGACCTTCAGACCTTCAGACCTTTGACTTCTATCACACTCTAATCTGCACGTGACAATCTACCTCCAATTCAGTACCATATTTTCCATGAAGCACGTTATCGTATCTATAATATTTGGATTATTACTCGTTGGTTGTAGCCCCTCTAAAACAGAGGTCGCTTGTAGTTTGGACTATTGGGATGGGACATATGGAACTTGCCTGCCTGATCAGTGGGTTATTGTTTCGCCAGAAACGCTTAGACAGCGCGGTGTCCCAGTAGAAACACTCGTAGCTTTTCAGAGTGAAGTAGCTTCCTCTGGGCAGTTCCCAACAGTTGCTGTTACCAGAGAACCACTAGCTAATCAGGTAGATCCTTCGGTATACAGTGATGCAAGCATTCGATCTGTAACGTCTTTGCCAAACTATTCTCAGCTAGATTCTAAGGATGTAAAAATAGATGATCAGACAGTTACTTTGCATGTTTTCACTTCTCAACCAATTGAAAGTGAACCAGCACGTAGGTTTTATCAGCTAAGTACTGTTGCAGATGGGGTTGGCTATACCATCACTTCTACCACACCTGTTTCAGTATCAGACGATGTAGAAGCACAGGTAAAACTTATTCTGATGCAATCTACCTTTATAGAGGCAGTAGAAGAGGAAAAGTAGGTTAAAAAATTGTAATACATTGTCACACAAATCTTTAATTTGTAATACATTGTAATACAGGATCTGTATTTTGTAATACATTGTAATACAAAGGTTTGTGTATATTTTCTGCTTGGGTTTTCTATTCCTCTGTATTGCGTGTGTGCTACTCTTTTGCCTGTAATAAGTTTTATATCAATGGTGCCGTAGCCAAGTAGTAAGGCAGGGGTCTGCAAAACCTCCATTCGCGGGTGCAATTCCCGCCGGCACCTCCACGAACCAGTCGACCGAACACCGCGTAAAGCGCGGTGTGTTTTCGCTACGCGAAAATTCGGCCTCCGGTTCGTGGCACCGCCAATGTGAGGGGGTACTAACTTTTATAAAAACTTATTAAGATCGCTACGCGAAAATTCGGCCTCCGGTTCGTGGCACCGCTAATGTGAGTGTCCTGTAGTCACGTGAGCATTGCAATCGTGTACTACGGGGCTACTCATTTATTTTCCTCATTTGTAAAAAAACCCAAAGTATACTATAATATACATACAAATAGACGTAAATTCCCAAAACAAACATGAAAAATAGAGAACTAAGTATTGGTCTTTCTGGAGTTGTAGTTGGCTTGCTAATTGGAGCAGGTTCCTTTGCCTATAGTCAGGATGTGTCTCCTGTATTAGAGGGTAGTCTACTCTCTAATATGGTTTCTTATGGAGATAGTACTTTTGAGGAAGCGTATTTAAAAAACAGATCAAGAAGAAGTGTTGATCAAGTAAGGTCAGTTGAAGTAATGCACGAGGCTGCACCAGTGGCTATGCCTGCATTAACAGAAGAGGAAAAGGTTTCATGTTTAGTAAAAGTAAGGATTGTAGAAGAGTTAAGAGAAACAGTTCTATCACTAATCCCTAGTCGTCCAATTGATTTACTTGTTAGAGCTGCTATTGGTTCTACTTTTGATAAATATATAGAGGATTGTATCGAGGTAAAAGAAGAGGTATTGCAAGAGCAAGAAGAAGTAAAAGTTACTGAAGAATTGAAAGAGGCTGCTCCAGCATTTGTTCCAGACTATGCTCGTTGCGATAGACTAAGTGGTTTACGCAGATCAAAATGTATCGTTGAACAACGTGATAATCAGATCTTCTATCAAGAAGGACAAAATAGGTAAAAGCTTTAAGCTTTAAGACTTGAGCTTTGAGTTATGAGTATAAAATTAAACGTATTACAAAAAATAATGTGGATTTCGTATTCCCTCTCCAGGCGGGAGAGGGTTAGGGAGAGGGGCTGTTAAGCGAACGTTAAAAGTTCAGGTGCAAAGAGCATCAAAATTCCTAGTCCGTACATTAGTAATCCGCCAAATATCAAAGTAAATACTCGGTATTTAGTCGTGAGTCCTGTTGCATGCAATGTGTAAACGGCGATTCCGAATATCACAAAATCATCAATCATATACATTAATATATACAGTCCGATCAGGCTGTATCTAGCAAGAGTACTTACATTATTAAATGCTAGTATTTGTGTAAATATAGCTGGCAGACCTGCTGTGCAAACTAGCTCAATCATATTTACTGACACAGCTAGAACTGCGACTCCAGCAATCATTATTGGCCACTTACTAATCTCCATAACAGATTTCATTTTCTTTATTGTTCGTTGTCTGGCACTCATATTTGTAACTTTGCATTCATTAGGGTTTTTTCCGAATGCTTCATACAGGTAAAACCCACCACCAAGCACTGCTACAACTCCAATAATCTTTTGAACTACAGCATTTAATCCGATTAAAAGGAATACGTTTAACCACGCTGCAATAAATAGGTAATAGATTGCTCCACTTACGAAAAGGAATGTTCCACCAATAGCCCATACCTTTTTCATATCATGTGTGTTTATTAATAACGTTAGCAACGTTATTAGCACCCACATTGCGCATGGATTAAAGCCATCTAAGAATCCAAGTAATAGCGCTAAGGATGGTAAAGAGAGAAGTGTTAAATCAGTTTCTCCTACAAGCCAAAGATTTAATGAAAGCTTATTAAAATCTTCTTCACAATCTGTTTCGCATATTCCAAGTGCTGCAATTTCTAGTTCTACTTTTGCGTCACTATCTAGAAAAGATTCAAATGAAATAAAGTCTCCTTTTTCTTCTGAGTATTCTTCGTAAAGTTTTTTTACTTGTGTTCCAGTTGTTTCGTCTGTTTCGTAACCTTGTATTACATGACCATTTATATAAATGGTTGGTACTCCCTGCTCCAAAAAAGGAACATGCTCTTGTAGCTTTGCAAATTCTTCTCTTGGATCAGGATTGCCTATGTCTCTGTAATTTATTCGCCATCCCTGAGTATTTGCGAATGCTTTAAAGTCTGCACAATGTGGGCATTCTTCTTGAGCAAAAACAACAATGGATGCACTCATATCTTCTAGATATATCCCAGGACCAGTACTAGATGTAATTTGTCCTTCGAATAATCTATTTGGAAACAAGAGTCCAAGTACTGCGACTGGTATAAGTGCTGCGACGAACCAAAGTGTTAAACGTTTCATAGTTGCCAGATATTATCAGTTTTAATGCATATATAGAAGGAATATAGAAGGGAAACTAATGATATTTACGTATTGAATAATATTCTGAATATGGTACAATTCTTGAAATATTATGAATAATCCTCAGCCAATATTACCGGCATCTACTAACACCTCTGATTACGCCATCGCAACAATTGGTAGTCACAGTGCTTTGCAGATCTTAAAAGGTGCTAAAGACGAAGGTTTTCACAGTATTGCTATTTGTAAAAAGGGGACTGAACGTCCATATGAATCATATGGTGTTGCAGATGAAATTATTACAGTTGATGACTGGGATAATTGGGATGACTTACTAGAAGAGCAACTGATTAAAAAGAATGCGATAGTTATTCCACATGGTTCATTTATTGCATATATGGGGCATGAACGAGTTAGGAAGATGAAGGCTATGTACTATGGAACAAAAGATATCCTTAGATGGGAATCAGACAGATCACTAGAGCGTCAGTGGTTAGAGAAATCTGGCCTTAAACTGCCTCGTGTTTTAAATTCACCAGAAGAAATAGACAAGCCAGTAATTGTAAAATTCCACGGAGCTCAAGGTGGGTTTGGATACTTTATTGCTAAGTCTCCTGAGCAGTTCCATGAAGTAAAAGATCGCAAGTATCCTGATCAAAATGATTTTGCACTTCAGGAATATATTGTTGGTGTTCCACTTTATGCACATTACTTTTATTCTCCTATTACAAAGGAGTTAGAGATTATGAGTTTTGATAAGAGGTACGAAAGTAATGCAGATTCCATCGGACGTATAAAGGCCGAGGATCAGCTAGCAGCCAAGATTCATACAAGTTATACAATCGTTGGAAACATTCCTATTGTTGTACGTGAGTCTTTGTTAAATCAGTTCTTTACTATGGGTGATAACGTAGTAAAAGTTAGTCAGGAGCTATGTGGAGATTCCGAAACAGGTAAAGGGGGACTGTTTGGTCCATTCTGTTTAGAGTGCATTGTTACTAGAAAATTAGAGATCTATTGTTTTGAAATTAGTGCTCGAATAGTTGCTGGAACAAATCCATTTATAGAAGGCTCCCCATACACTGCACTTAAATATTCAGAACCAATGAGCACGGGTAGAAGGATTGCTCGTGACATAAAGATGGCAATTGAGCAGGGGAAATTGGAAGATATCTTAGGATAACAAAATTGGAATGTTTTCTTGTCATGATAATAGCGCGTCAGTTTTTTTCTATGTCGAGCGTTCTTAATTTTATTTTGTATATTAGTAGGTACACTCTTTTCCAGATTACATGGATGCCGCCAGTCTCCCTGATGGTGCGATCATAAAGATCACATCGCCAGGGCGTTTGGTGGAAGCGAAAAAAATCAGTGAAACAGTGGCAAGCGCACTTGTTTGAGTAAGGAGCATTGCATAGTTTCTAGTGATACACGAACAGATGACTTGTCTCTGTGAGTCAAACTTATGTTTAGCAAGTATGCGACGAACGAGTCTGCGCTTGCCTTGATTTTTTTTGGTTCGTTTTTTGTATTAAGACAAAAAATGAACATGTAATGATTTTTAGTTCTAATATCGCATACCTCTTCTTTTTAATAGCTATTGATATTTGGCTTTTTGATAATGTAATAGCTACAATATATGCATGGATATTTCATCACTACTTTCGGATTACGATCAATCTTCACTCACTGTAGGAGTGCTTGGTGGACACAGTGCATTAGACGTTTGCCATGGTGCTAAACAGTTTGGATTTAATACGGTTTGTGTTGCAAGAGAAGGCAGAGAAAAAACATATAGTAAGTACTTTAAAACAGAGGGGGAGAACGGATGCATTGATGAAGTTATTGCAAAGCCATCTTTTCAGGATGTACTAGACGAAGATGTCCAAGAGAAGCTAAGAAGTATGAATATAATATTTGTTCATAATAGATATTTCTGGGTATATTTTGATGATTTTTCTAGAGTAGAAAATGATTTTAATGTCCCTATTTTTGGATCACGAACTTTGCTTAAAATAGAAGAGCGAGATCAGCCATATAATCAGTATCATTTGTTACAAGATGCTGGGATTCGAACTCCAAAAATCTTCGCGAGTGCAGACGATATCGATCGACTCTGTTTAATAAAAGCTGCAGAAGCAGAACGTGGATATGAGCGTGCTTTCTTTTTAGCTGGTAGCAAAGAAGAATGGGAATCTGTTGGGTCCCAAATGGAGAAGGAGGGGAAAGTTAATAGCAACTGGAGAGAAGCAACAATAGAAGAGTTTGTAGTAGGTGCTCCTGTTAATTTTAATTATTTCTACAGTCCACTTACAGATAAGCTTGAACTACTTGGTACAGATACTCGTAGGCAGACTAATTTAGATGGATTCTTGCGAATGACTGCAGATCAACAGGGCAAGGCTATGAAACATGTGCCACTCAAGATGATTGAAAATGGTCATATTGCAGTGACTGTAAAAGAATCAATTTTAGAAAAGGCATTTGATCTAGGTGAAAAGTTTGTTGCTCAATGTAAAAAATTACCAAAGGAATTAGATCCATCTGGCAAAGGAATGATCGGACCATTTGCATTACAAGGTGCAGTAGTTGCAGAGGAGGGAAGGGAAGAAATAGTAATATTTGATGTTAGTTTCCGTATCCCAGGTTCCCCTGGAACATTCGCTACTCCATACAGTAGATACCTTTATGGTCAGTCTATGAGTGTAGGTGAACGTATTGCTATGGAACTCCGCCTAGCAGTGGAATCAGACGGGGTAGAAAAAGTAATAACTTAAAAGCTTTAAGACTTAAGCTCTGAGCTTTGAGCAATTTTTTGCTTATTCATTAAGTTCAAGATATCACAAAAAGAAGATTAGATTTCGTCTCCCTCTCCCGACCAGTCTTCGCCAAGGCTTCGACTCGGCAAGTGGGAGAGGGTTGGGGAGAGGGGGTGTTGTAAAAAATCAAGTAACTAATTTGTGTTTCTGAATAGCTTTTGTATAATTTCATTCGTCCGTGGGGCTGTAGCTCAGTTGGCTAGAGCACCTGCTTTGCAAGCAGGGGGTCAGGAGTTCGAGTCTCCTCAGCTCCACCATTCGATTCGTCCCGCGCATGCGGGACTCACTCATGGCAAGCCAACCAAGTGCTAGGGGGGACTTTTTTGTCTTCTTAGTTTCAATTTATCTACTTGTAATGAGAAACTAT
>JABGQH010000004.1:71954-141045 GCA_018648865.1 Candidatus Peregrinibacteria bacterium | reverse complement strand
GGGGGACTTTTTTGTCTTCTTAGTTTCAATTTATCTACTTGTAATGAGAAACTATATTAAATAAGATTAATGTGATTTTTATGAGGAAAAAGTTTTATCTTTATTTGGCGTTGTTTTGTATAGTTTCAATCGTATTAATATGGTTTCTTGGGGCGGGTTCTTTATTGTTCATTGATGATTTTTCACTTTATTCTAAAGATTTTACAAGATATTTTTGGCCTTTCTTTATTGAGACTCTAATACCAGGATTAGTTTCACTTACCCTTGCATTATTTTTTGGATCCAAGTTAATGAAGTTAATAAGGAGTAACGATTTATTAATAAATAGAAAATTTAAAGTACTTCTACCAGAAGTAGGAATTCTATTAACCATGATTGGGGCATTATTATTAATAATTTACGGATTTGTGTCATCAAAAATAGATCCTACTAATAGCGAAATTAGTATCGCGACTTCTTTTGCACTAATTTTTCTGTCTGTAGGAGGTTTGATATTTTCAATCATTTTGGGAATCATTGGATTTTGTTTTGATAGAGCTATCTATTCGAAAAATAATGAATTCCCAATAATGTATTTATTAAAAATAGTTATGGTTTTAATAATTTTAACAGTATCTGGGTATTTTATAGCAAATAAAATTTATTTCTTATATGTAAGTAATAGATCTACACCAAGTCATTCTCTGTTGATAAAAGCAATATCAGAGAATGATCCTAATTTATGTGGTAAGAACAAATTGTGTTATTACGCGTATTATTACGAAGCTCAGGATGTTACTGCCTGTTCTTTTATAGAAGAAGATAGTAATGATTTTACTAATGGGCTAACAAAAAATGATCGAATAGACAACTGCTATTCTTACTTTGCTAATAAACAAAGTAATCCTAGGCTGTGTGATTTTGTTCAAGGAGATATAAATAAAATAAGTTGTCTAAAAGATATAAAAGTTAATAATATTGAAAAGCAGCCCCTACAAAATGGAACAGTTGTTAATGATGAAAACTTTGTGAATAATATCAAGAAACAGTCATCAGATATTAAAATATTGGAAGGGGATGGGAAGCTTCAGGCAGAAGAATGTCGCACAAGCTTTACCATGGCATTTGTGCTTCTGGAAACACAAGCAAGCCCACACAATGAAAGTGATTTGAATAAATTGGAATTAATTAAGAGCAAGACTTCAGAACGATTCCTCTGGGCTACCAGAGGACTGGCACAAATGGATACAAGTTATAAAGTTGCTGTAATGGTTTTTGACGAATCAGAAATTGATATAGAAAGATCGGCAATTGATACAGAGGCTACAAAAAAGTTTATAGAGAATTACGGAGATAAATTCGATTTTATTACGTTCTATACAACTTACGAAACAAATCCAAAAAAATTATCCTCTGGCAATATGTACAGTATGTATCATAAAACAGCTCAAAATCGTATAGATGGCATTGGTAAAATGCCCCATGATGGTTCGAGTTTATATGACAGCGATGGCAGGTTATTAGGAATCAATTGGATGGGAATGTTATACAGTGATCCAAGATTTGATGATGATATAGAATTAGCAGTTAATGGCGTTTTACATGAAACTTCTCATCAGTGGGGTGTTTATATTGATTTTATAGATGCAAGAGGCAAGCGAAGCGATTTGTTGCGCAATGGTCCACACTGGAACAAGACATTTAATACATGGAATAGTGTACTAGGCGGATTTACTTGGAAAGATAATAAAGATGGCACATTCACCTCATTGAAAATGAATCAAAAGGAGGGGTATGCAGATATTGACTTATACTTAATGGGTCTATTGCCAAAGGAAAAGGTTATGCCTATGGAACTCATTTATCCTGAGGATAGAGACGCCTATGTCGAATATGGTTCTAGTATTATTGGCTATAAAGAAATAATCACTATTGATCAAATTGTTGATGCGATGGGAGAAATAAAGTGCGTAGCCCCAGAACATATGTAATTGCAGTTTAAGGTATGAAAGATAGTTGTTTGTTTTTAGTTGATTACTGTTTTCAATCCATGGTTACGGAGTACGAAGGGGAGATACCCACTGCTCTCAAACTACCTAAAAACTAGGCATATTCTCTACGCTGTGCCCCCCTGGTAATAGATTGATTAATGGACTTAGGAATATATCTGTTGTGCCTGTCATTTTAGCAATACTAAAAAAGAATATTGCAATAGCAGAGATAAAAATAATTCCATAAATTCCACCTACTTTTTGCATCCAATCGGCTTCGCCAAACATATCACCAACACGTTCACGATATTTTATCATCAAAACAGATAATATAATCCCGGCTAAACTAATTAAGAAATTACTCATTTATAATTTAAGCAACAGCGTCTAATTCTGCCTTCATATCTTCCTTTGATTTGGCACCAATGATAGTGCTTACTGCCTCGCCTCCTTTAAAGATAATAAAGGTTGGAATGCTCATTACACCGTATTTGGAAGATGTTTCTGGATTGTCATCTACACTTAATTTTACGATTTTTACCTTTCCGTCATACTCTGCTGTTAGCTCGTCTACGATTGGTAGCATTTGCTTACAAGGTCCACACCATGGTGCCCAGAAATCAACTAATACAGGGGTGTCTGCTTTTAGAACTTCTGCTTCGAATGTACTGTCTGAGATTTCGGCTGCCATATAAAAAGGTGGGGAAAAACTACTACTTAAATTGTACTTTGGATGAGATGAAAAGCAAATATATGACAGAGTTATGAGTTTCAATTATAAAAACATCTAATTAAACACAAATGCTTCTTTGCACCTTCTTCTCCCATAAGGAGAAGAAAGAGATGAGGGGGTGATCACCATAAAAAACAAAGCACATCATTTATTTCCTCTAAAACAATTTCACTGCATGTTCATTTTTTGTCTTGATACAAAAAACGAACCAAAAAAGATCAAGGCAAGCGCAGACTCGTTCGTCGCATATTTGCTAGACATAAGTTTATCTCACAGAGATAAATCATCTGTTCGTGTATCACTAGAAACTATGCAATGCTCCTCACTCAAACAAGTGCGCTTGCCATATTTCTATACTTTAAGTCTTTGGCTTTTCTTGCAATAATTCCTTTGTGATCTTTTTACCTATTTCTACAGCTGGTTGTCCATATGGATCAATTCTGTATAGCTTTCCAAGTAGAATTACTTCTACAAGGAATAGGTAAAAGAGTCTTCCTATGTTTTCTTCGTCTAGCCTTTGTAATGTTATTGTTACCGATGGTCTATTGGCACTTTCTAGTGCTTTTCTAGTCCCTTCGTAACAGGCATTTAGCAAGTCTCCGAATGGTTTTCCTATTAGGTAGGAAAAACTTTCTTCTATGTCATCTGTTACATTAATTTGTGGTTGTTCTTCTATTCTTATAAATAGGTGCCACATCTGTCTTGGGCCTGCCATCCACTGTTGCAAAAGGGAATGTTGATCTTGTGTTCCAACTGCAGAAAATGGAATTGGATTTTTGGTTTCGTTTTTGCCTAGACTCTCTGCAATTAATTGTTGATCCCAGCGTGAAATGGATTCAAGTTGTTGAGAGTACGGCATTATTACTCTAAGTGGGCAGTCTCTTTTAGTATCTAACATATATTGAATCCTAGATAATTGTGCTGCAGGATTTTTGTCTACGTCTGTGCTTTGGCATGCTGTATCCATTTCTTTTGCTCCTTTTACAAATGCTTCTACGTTACCTCCTAGTAGAGCTAGGGATAGCAGTCCTACAGGTGTGAAGATAGAGAACCTACCACCAACATTTGGTGGAATTGGTAACATAGAAATTCCGTGTTCTAGACAGAAGCTACGTAGATTTCCAGTATTAGGATCTGTAAGTGCTATTACTCTATCGGATGCTTTATCTCCCTTCGCTTTCTTAAGTTTTGACCAACAAAGAGAGAACACACTCATTGGCTCTAGTGTTCCGCCTGATTTACTGGCAACAACTATTAGAGTTTGCTTCCAGTCTATTATGCTCGTATATAGTTTTAGGACTGCTGGATCAATGGTATCTAGAAGTATGAATTCGATTGTGTTTGGTCCTTCGAATATTTCTTGTAATACCTTTGGTCCAAGACCAGATCCTCCTATGCCTATCCAAACTACTGTTTGAATTTTTTCTGACTTTGCTCTTTCGGCAGTTTCTTTTACCTGCTGAATTATATTTTTATCATATGGATTCATAGACCATGCGTGCTCACCTTTTTCTCTTTCTGCTAAAAAATCTTCTACGTATTTTTTTAGTCCTGTAGAAATACTCTGTAGTTCTTGATCAGATATGCCTCTTGTTGGTGTAATGGCGCTTGCCATAGCGCCTGTGATGTCGATGTGTACCATAGGATATCTATTGTACATAAACTGGCAGCGTGTGGTAGCAATTCTGCTATACTTCGTTCATGATTTCTCATCTACATGGAACAGTAAAAAAGTTGAAACCTGGAGTATTATCGGTAGATGTATCTAATGTTGGCTATTTATTAAATGTTCCACTTGATGTGTGGGATGGATCTACAGATGAAATTGATGCAACATTTTTTGTGTACACATATGTAAGAGAGGATAGATTAGAACTTTTCGGATTTATCGATTGGTCTAGTCGTATGCTTTTTGCTCATTTAGTTAAAATGTCTGGCATTGGGCCAAGTTTGGCCTTAGAACTTTGTTCTGTTCCTAGAAATATGCTTGGTAAAGCAATTTCTGAGCAGGATTGTGAACTTTTAACTAGTATTAAAGGAATTGGCAAAAAGAGAGCAGAAAAACTACTTTTGGAGCTTAAATCTTTACTTGAACTAATCCCAGGTGCGTTTACTGATTCTAATAAGGATCTCGGAGCGCAATATGATAAAGACGCTATGGATGCCTTAAAAGTACTGGGATATGACAGCCCAACTATCATTTCTGCATTGAAGGAGATTTCTCCTGATTTGAAATCTACAGAAGAGAGGGTTACTGCTGCATTACGCTCTTTGTAAGCGTTTAATATAGGTATTCACAAAACACAAAAATTATTGTATAATAATAAGAAATGCGATTAGAACAAAGATTACTCGCCGTATTCATCTGTGTATTGGTAGCTCTGCCCTTTACAACAGCGCTTGCGCTAACAGAGGCAGATGACAGATACAAAATACAAGAAGATATTTTAAATGCATCTTTTGAAGTATCTGTGCAAAGTGCTGAAGGAATTGAAATGAATAATATTAAAGGTGATAGTAAAAAAGATATTAATGAAACAGAAGTTGAATTGCGCAGGCTCGCTAGGGAGAAGAGGGCAATTCGACTACAGCTTTCTTCTGCCTTGAAAAATGAAAAAATAATTCTAGAGCATGGGATTGATCCACATGACTCGGATGCAGTTTTGAATATATTTGAAGATGAATTACAGGATTCTAATGGGTTTCTCCGTTCATTGTATTTGGCTCAAGAGTCTCAATCTGTAGTAGCTTTACAAACAATGCTTGGGCAAATTTCTGGCATAGATACGCTTGCAGAACGCACAGAAAAATCAATCCGTTTAAATGCGATATTACAATCTAGAAAGGATCTACTGTCTCTACTTAAAGTAGCTCATGGGTTACCAGATACTTTAGATACTTTAAGAGACCAGCATGAAGATTTGCTTGTTGAATATTTTGTAATGCAGGATAAAAATGATTTGGCTGAGCAAAGGTTGCATAGCAGTGCATCTAAACAGAATGAAATTGAAAGAACAGTTTATGAGGTTCAATCACGTATTTCTCAGATGCAATCTGAGCTAGCTAGAATAGATGCCAGAGTTCGTAGGCGTGCAGAACGTGTTCTAATAGAGAAGGGATTACTATCGCCAAAAGAAGGGGAATATTCAGGAGGTAAAATTGTAGGATCAGCTGCGACTATATCTTGGCCAGCATATGCCAGAATAAGTGCAGGGTACTATGACGCTGGTTATCAGAAATTCTTTGGTTTTCCTCATAAGGGAATAGATATAGCAGTACCACAAGGTAGTCCTGTTACTGTGGCTGCAGATGGTGTTGTTTATGCAGCTCGCCATGGTGGAGCCAAAGGATATTCTTATGTACTGATCGGTCATCAGGGTGGAACCGCAACGCTTTATGGTCATTTATCAAAGATAAATGTAGTTGCTGGGCAGGATGTTAGCAGGGGGCAGATGTTAGGTTTAAGCGGAGGAACTCCTGGTACGGTTGGAGCTGGGCCTATGACAACAGGCGCCCATCTTCACTTTGAAGTTATACAAAATGGGAAACATATAAACCCTATTTCAGTTCTGCCCTAAAGGGCATCAGTAAAGTTAAATAGCTTTGAGCTTTAAGCTGTAAGCTTTAAGCATGGAATTAAACGTATCACAAAAAGAGGATTGGATTTCGTCTCCCTCTCCCGAGGGGAGAGGGCTGGGGAGAGGGGTTTAGGTACTAAGGCCTTCCTCCCAGTACCACTACAAATTCACCCTTTTTCGTAATAGATTCAGCAACTGATTTAAGTTCAGATACTTCAGTCCTGATTACTTCTTCATGCATTTTGGTTAACTCTCTAGCTATCACAATTTTCCTACTTGGCTGGTCTTTAAAGAATTCTGCAAATTGGAGTAGTGTCTTTTCTATTCTATGAACAGACTCATAAAAAACGATTGTTTTATCCTCATCTATAAATGATTTGAGCATTGTTTGTCTGCCCTTTTTTAATGGTAGAAATCCTAGATAAATAAAATGATTTATTGGTAGCCCACTTACACTCAGTGCAGCTAGAAATGCTGAAGCACCAGGGATAACCTCTGTATCAATTTTTTGATCAGCTAGCTTAGATGTGAGCGCATATCCAGGGTCAGAAATACCAGGAGTACCTGCATCACTTACTAGTACTAGATGTTCTCCATTTTTTAATTTCTTAATTATTTCTTCGATTTTCTTTGTATCGCTGTATCCATGAAAAGAAATCATTGGTTTCTTTGGCAGATCTAACATTTTGATTAAATTACCTGTATTGCGTGTGTCTTCGCAGATAATTGCATCACATATCTTTAGAGTTTCTATTGCTCTAATGGTTATATCACCAAGATTACCGATGGGGGTTGCGACTATGGATAGGATGTAATTATTCTCTCATAATATTAATCAATTATAAAACAAACTTACCCAACCTTTTTCGCCTCATCCTCTTTCGCATTGATACTTCTCTGCTATTATTCTTTAGAAATAACCTTCCTATTTTAGTATGCCAAGCAAAAAAGACCCAAAAGATAACAATGCCGATTCTCCTCAAGAAGAAATGTTTTCAGAAGGAGAAATAGAAGTTGAAGATCCTAAAAAGAAAGTAATGTCTGAAAAAGCACTCTCTTTAATAGGTGATATTAAACCGAGGCCAATTGTTAACGAGATGGAGGAAAGTTATTTAAGTTACGCTATGAGCGTTATTGTTTCACGTGCCTTACCAGATGCTAGAGACGGACTAAAACCTGTTCATAGAAGAATCTTATATGTTATGCATGAATTAGGCTTAAGGAGCTCTGCTCGTTTTAGAAAGTCTGCAAATGTAGTTGGTGAAGTACTTGGTAAGTATCATCCACATGGTGATACTGCTGTATATGATTCTATGGTGCGAATGGCTCAAGACTTTTCTATGCGTCATCCACTTGTGAATGGTCAGGGTAACTATGGTTCGATAGACGGGGACAGCGCAGCTGCTTATAGGTACACAGAGGCAAAAATGGAGAAGATTGCAGAAGAAATGTTGCAGGATATAGATAAGAACACTGTTGATTTTAGGCCAAGTTATGATGGCTCTAGGAAAGAGCCAGTTGTATTACCTGCAAAATTGCCTCACTTACTATTAAATGGAACAGTCGGTATTGCTGTTGGAATGGCAACTAATATTCCTCCTCATAATTTAGGAGAATTGGTAGATGCAACAACCCATTTAATTGATTCACCAGATTCTACTGTAGAAGATCTACTTGAGTTTGTTCATGGTCCAGATTTCCCAACAGGTGGAATCGTATACAACATGGAAACATTGAAGCAGGCTTACCTAACTGGTAGAGGGTCTGTTGTAGTTAGAGGTACAGCAGTTATAGAAGAAGGAAAGACTGGAAGATACTTTATTCGTGTAAGTGAAATCCCTTATCAGGTTAACAAGTCTTCCATGATCGAAAAGATGGCAAGGCTAGTACAAGATAAAGTTATTCAGGGAATATCTGATATTAGAGATGAGTCAGATAGGGAGGGGATTAGGATTATTATTGAATTAAAGAAAGATTCGTATCCACAAAAGGTTTTGAATCAACTATTTAAGCATACAGATCTTCAAAATAGCTTTGGATACAATACTATTGCATTGGCAGATGGTATTCAGCCTAGGCTCCTAAATTTGCAGGAGTTTTTGCAGATTTTTATAGATCATCGCAGAAATGTTGTACGTAACCGTATTGAGTTTGATAGAAACAAAGCCAAAGAGCGCGAGCATATATTGGAAGGCCTCGTGATTGCTTTGCATGATATTGATAAAGTAATTGAAACTATTAAAAAGAGTAGTACAAAAGAGATTGCAAAAGATAACTTGGTAAAGAAATTTAAGTTAAGCGATTTACAAGCAGATGCTATTTTGCAAATGCGTTTGCAAACACTAGCTGGACTAGAGCAGCAGAAGATAGAGGATGAACTTAAAGAAAAGAAAAAGTTTATTGCAGAGTGTGAGGCATTGCTTTCTAGCCAATCAAAGATGGATAGCATTATCAAAGAAGAGCTTGAAGATATTAAAAAAACATATGCAAACAAGCGTAGAACTACAATTGTGAAGAATGCAGTTGGAGAGTTTAGTGCAAAAGACACTATTCCAAATGCTCCTATGATTGTTGCATTAACACAGGGTGGTTATGTAAAGAGGCTTAGTCCAATGCAATTTAGAGCTCAGCATCGTGGTGGAAAGGGTGTCCGTGGTATGACTACAAAAGAAGACGATGAATTGGCTTCTATCCTTCATGTAATGAATCACGATGACTTACTATTCTTTACTAATACAGGTCGTGTATTCAAGGTCCCAGCCTTTGAATTGCCACAAGGAAGCAGAGTAGCAAAGGGGCAGGCCATAGTTAATTTGCTTCAGTTACAACCAGAGGAATTTGTTGCAGCTATATTGAAGGCAGATCCAGAAGATAATAAATATCTATTTATGGTGACTAGAAATGGAACTGTAAAACGAACAGAGATTACTCAATTTGAAAACATAAGAAGAAATGGATTAATTGCTCAAAAGGTTCCAAAGGGAGATGAGCTACGATGGGTTGTTGCTACAAATGGAACAAACGAAGTAATGCTTCTGTCTAAAAAAGGAAAAGCAATTAGATTTAAAGAAGAAGATGTAAGAGTAATGGGTCGAAGTGCAGCAGGAGTTCGTGGTATTCGTCTTTCAGCAGGAGACAGAGTAGTAGAGGCAGGAGTTATAGATGATCCTAAAACTAGCAAACTACTTATAGTTATGGAGAACGGACTCGGTAAAATGACTGCGGTTAGCCAATATAGGTTCCAAGGGCGCGGAGGAACAGGTGTAAAGGCAGCTCAATTAACAGCCAAAACTGGTGAAGTAGTAGGTGGATGTATTTTGAAGGATGGAGAAGATGGTGATTTACTTTGTATTAGTAAACAAGGGCAAGCAATTCGAATGCTTTTGAGTGATATTCCTTCACGAGGTAGAGCTACTCAGGGAGTTATTGTAATGAGGCTAAAGGCAAAAGATAAAGTTGCAACTATGAGTGTCGTAATGCAGGACAAAGAAGGCAAAGAGGCAACTCTAGAGGCAGCAGAAGAGCAAAGAGAAGTGGAGGTAGAGGTTATAAAAAAAGAGGAGAGGAAAGTGAAAAGAGCAGCTAAAATTGTGAAGAAAAAGTAATTAAATAGCTTTAAGACTTAAGCTTTGAGCTTTTAGCAATTGGAAATTTCTTAATCTAAGTAAGAAATAACTGAAAAACTAACTGATTTTTCTTTGCAAATTGAGTGATTCTCTATAGAATTTGCGGGCTATGAAAGCTGGAATCCACCCAAAGGCAGTAGAAAATGCAAAAACGACTTGTTCGTCTTGTAATGCTGTATTCGAGATTCCTAGCTTAATTGAGGAACAAACAGTTGAATCATGCAGATTATGCCATCCTGCTTACACTGGTAAACAACAAACAGAGGTAAAAGGAGGCAGAATTGAGCGATTCAGAAAAAGGATGGCTGCATCCAGAGATTAATATCCTACAAAGTATTCCAAGTTCAAGCTTAAGCGGTTTTCTGGCACTCTTCTCATAAGAATGCTAAAATATACATTATGAATGAAAGGCAAAGTAGATTGCTGGTTGCGATCATTGATCAGTTCATACACACAGCATTACCGGTTGGATCAAAGAAGCTTCTAGAAGTATCTAATTTCGATTGTTCATCTGCGACCATCCGCAATGAGATGTTTCATCTAGAAGATGAAGGGTTTCTTCAGCAGCCACATATATCTGCAGGACGCATTCCTACAGCCAAGGGATATCGTGCGTATGTAAAACAATTCATGGAGCCTTCTTCCCAGGAAAAGGAAGTTAGAAAAAAATTCGCGTCACTACAAGAGCAATACTTTCAAAAGAAAGATCAGGAGCGTGTGTATGAGGCAGTCTCATTACTTTCTAGTATGGTTCCAAATGTAGCATTCGCATCTGTCCCTTATAAAGAAAGAGTTTATTTTATGGGCTTAGCAAATGTTCTTAAGCAGCCAGAGTTTCAGGCAAATCCAGAGCTAGCTATGGGAGTGGCAGAAGTTTTAGAAGAGCATTTACATACTATTTTAGAAAATGTAGAAACAGATGATCAGGTTCGCTATTACATAGGCGAAGAACACATTCTACCTCAGTTTCAGAGCTGCAGTATGGTTGTTACTTCTTATGGTGTTAGAGATGAACGGGGGGTAGTAGGAATTTTGGGTCCAATGAGAATGGATTATGCGTATAATACAGTTGTGTTAGAGCTAATTACAGAATTACTTAACAGCGGACGCCAGTAACGTCTTATTTATATTATGGATAAAAATATTTTACTAAAAATTCGGGCAGGGCAAGAGAATGAGCGTGGACCGCTATATATGGAATCAGCTATATCTGCTTTGCATTCTTTAAAAGGAGCAGAGAAACAAGTAAACCTAGAAATCGGCTTAGTAGATGGAAAAATCAGTCTGTTTATGAGGGCAAATGAGGGTGCAATAGGGCTTTGTGAAAGTCAGTTGTATGCACAGTATCCAGATGTGGATATAGACCACATACAAAGCGATCCATTTATAGCTTCTGATAAAGAAGAAGTTTTCTCTGTTGATATATCGCTTGGTAGCCCAGAGGTTTTCCCAATAAAAAGGCACCCACAATTTGATGACATGCTTTCTAGAGTTAATGTTGATCCAATTGCAGGGATTACTTCATCTCTAGTTAGATACAAAATCCCAGGGATGCGTGGGCATTTGCAAGTTATTATTAAGCCGATAGGAGGTAAGTTCCGTAGGAGAGCACGTAGATTCCTTCCTTTGTTAAACAGTGGTTTATCATCGCATTTTCCTTTATATGCCATTTTATTTACAAAAGCACAGTTATCTAGAGGGTTTAGACGTTTAGCGTTTTATCCACTAGCAATTCTGCTTGGTGGATTTAAAGCGTGGCCAGGTTTTAATAAGATTTTTTCTAGCAATATTTCTTTAAGCACGGGGGAAGTAACTTCAGATTCTTATTCAGAAGATGATATTGATAGTTCAAGCATGAGATCTCATGATAGAGAAGACAGTATTGCAGGAGCAGCAGACAAGGTTAGTCATCAATTATTCTTAGTTAATATAAGGATAAGTGTTATTGCTCCAAAGGGTGAAAAAATTGAGGCACAAAGAAAATTAAAAGAGATTGTTGGTAGCCTGCAGCAGTTCTCTCTTCCTCAGAGTAATGAATTTGAATGTGGAAAAGTCTCTTCTAGTGATCAGATTAATCTCGGCTTCAAGAAGACTCCCTATATTCTTTCTACTGAAGAAATAGCTACATTGTGGCATTTGCCAACACTAATGGTTAAGACTCCTAATATTGATTGGGTCTTTTCTAAAAAACTAGAGCCACCAATTGATTTACCTCTTATAGATAATAAATCAACTTCATCTGATCTAACTGTTCTTGGTGATGCTGTATTTAGAGGAAACAGAAATCAGTTTGGTATAAAACAAGATGATCGTCGCAGACATATCTATTGCATAGGAAAAACTGGAATGGGTAAATCTACTCTATTAGAGAACATGGTGTTCTCTGATATTCATGATGGCAAAGGAGTTGGTGTTATAGATCCACATGGAGATTTAATAGAAGCAATTTTAAGATTTATTCCAAAGAGCAGATCTAACGATGTAGTTTTGTTTGATCCTTCGGATACAGATTATCCGATCTCATTTAATATTTTAGATTGTAAGAGCAAGGATCAACGAGTGCTAGTTGCATCTGGAATTATGAGTGTGTTCACAAAACTATGGCCAGATGTATGGAGTGGACGTATGGAACATATTTTAAGAAATACTCTCTTGGCTCTACTGGAAAACGAGGGGACTTCTATGCTTGGCATTATGCGTATGTATGCAGATGACCAGTATAGAAATAAGATAGTTTCTAAGGTAAGTGATCCTTTAGTAAAAAGTTTCTGGCTAGATGAATATGCAGTTTGGAGCGAGAAATATAGAACAGAAGCTATTTCTGCTATTCAGAATAAAGTTGGTCAGTTGCTATCTACACCTCTTATTAGAAATATTGTAGGGCAGGTAAAAAGCTCACTAGATATTCGTCATGCAATGGATTCTGGAAAGATTGTTCTAGTTAACTTAAGTAAGGGAAAAATAGGTGAGGATACTTCTGCTTTCCTAGGTTCTATGCTCGTAACTAAGTTTCAAATAGACGCGATGAGTCGTGCAGATGTTCCAGAGGATGAAAGAAAAGACTTTTACTTATATGTTGATGAATTTCAGAACTTTGCGACTGAGTCATTTGCTACAATCCTAAGTGAAGCTAGGAAGTATCGTTTATCACTAACTATGGCAAACCAATACGTTGGTCAGCTATTAATAGGGGATAAAAGTACTGCACTAAAAGACGCTGTATTTGGAAATGTAGGTTCTCTAATCACGTTCCAAGTAGGATCAGATGATGCAGAGGTATTCAGTTTGCAGTTTGAAGAAATGGTTGAGCCAAAAGACATTCTAAGCCTGCCAAAGTATCATGCTTATGTAAGACTTATGATAGAAGGTATGCCAAGTAAGCCTTTCTCTGTATCCACTTTACCTCCTCCTGATTTTGAACAAGATGATGGAAGGCTTAAAACAATTCGAAAACTATCACGAGAAAGATATTCTGAAAAACGCAGCATAGTAGAGGATAAAATTTCTAAGTGGGCAGAGAGCGCAAAAGCGGCTAGGACTCAATCTGTATCAGCTTCTAAGGCTAAGGATAAAGCTGATGAAGAGAGTAAAAAGGCACGAAAAAAAGGCATGAAGCTAGATGAATACAGGGCATGGAGAGATAAAGAAATGTGGATGAACGATTTTAATATGCTACGAAAAAGAGACCTACTAGAATCGAATCTTGATGATAATGAAAAGAAACAGATGAAGGATCTAGAGCAAAAACTAGAGAAGGGAGGAGGAGTTCCTCCTATTAGCAAGTCTCTGCAAGACTTGATTGATAAGAAGAAACAGAGCTCATAGGGGACCTCTTTGTGACCATGCATCCCATAGCTAGTAGTGCGTTTTGTAATCGTCTGCCGTTTGGTCTGTGTTGTGTAGAGCCCAAATAAACATGTATTTCTTTTGCTTGAGGAGATGTTTTAATCCAGTTAATTAGGCGATCTGCGTTGTCTACATCATTGCTTTTTACTGCTGTAGACCAATCCACTACGATCTTTGGTTGCCTATGAATTGCTGCTACAGGGGTCATGCAAAAGGAGTGTACACTTGTACACCTCCTTTGCAACTATCTTCTATTTACATGGTCTCAGATTGTTATTAATAATCACATTTTTAAGCATTAATACCTGGGACAGGGAACTTAAGACAAAAGTCTATTACTTCATCATGCAGTCTTTCTATTGCAGAATCGTCGTTTCTTTTTTCTACTGCTTGTAGCATAAACTTTGCGATCATTTCTACATCTGCCTCTTTCATACCACGAGTTGTGATTGCAGGTGTTCCAAATCTTATACCAGATGGATCCATTGGTTTTCTTGGATCATCTGGAATCATATTTTTATTTAGTGTTACACCAATGCGATCAAATAGTGTTTCTGTCTCTTGCCCTGTTATTCCCCAAGAGGTTACACAGTCAACCATCATAAGATGATTATCTGTTCCATTTGTAACTAGCTTTGCTCCATTATCCATAAATACATCTGCCATCTTTTTTGCATTCGTAATAATTTGAGCTGCATAATCTTTAAACTCAGGCTTTAGAGCTTCTTTAAAGGCTACTGCTTTAGCTGCAACCATCTGCATGATTGGTCCACCCTGAAAACCAGGGAAAACAGATTTATCTATCTTTTTACCAAGATCTAGATTCTTACATAGAATCATTCCACCCCTAGGTCCTCTTAGGCTTTTGTGGGTTGTAGTTGTTATAACATCGAACCCATCATCGAATGGGTTCCTAAGGGCCTTCCCAGCGATCATGCCTGCAATATGTGCCATATCAGCTACTGTGTATGCGCCTACCTCGTCTGCGATAGCCTTCATTTTTGCGTAATCCAATTCTCTTGGATAAGCAGAGAACCCTGCCAGTATAATTTTTGGCCTTTCTCTAATTGCTACCTCTCTCATTTCATCGTAATCAATTTCTCCTGTTTCTACGTCTTTCATCTTATATCTTACAAAATTGAATACTTTTGTGATGTAAGTTACAGGGTGTCCATGTGTTAAATGTCCTCCATGACTTAAATCCATTCCAAGTACTGTGTCACCGGGCTCCAGTAGTGCAAAGTATAGTGCTAGGTTAGCTGGTGCTCCTGCGTGAGGTTGCACATTGGCATGTTCACAATTAAATAGTTTTGTGGCTCTTTCTATAGCTAAAGACTCAACACAATCTGTGTATTCCTGCCCTCCATAATAACGCCTACCTGGGTAACCTTCTGAATATTTATTATTAAATACACTGCCCATAATTTCCATGACGGCAGGTGATATATAATTCTCAGATGGTATTAGTTCTACTCCTTCTTTTTGTCTTTTTATTTCTCCCATTAGTGCGTTATATATATCTGGGTCTGCTACTTCTAGATTATCATATATTGGCATGTATATTTGGTGGGTAGGAGGCAAGCAAGTTTATCTTACATCTTATTTATGCTGCTATGCATCTTTTTTAGTAACTACTATTTCATCAGGGGTAATTACCGCGTCCATTTTCTGGTCGTGATCTTCTACTGGTATGTATTCTACAACTTGATCAGTTAGTGCTACTCCCCAATATTCGCTATTGGATTCATCTAAAGATCTTTCAGATTCTATCCAAGTATCATAAGAGCCACCTCCTCGGCCTACTCTATCCCCATTTATATCGAATGCTCTGCCGGGGATTAGTACTATATCTGCTTCTCCTTGCTTAAGAGTTGGTGAATCTTCTTTGGGTTCTTTTGTTCCAAATTTTCCACTTTTTAACTCTTCCCAATTATCAAATTCTCTAAATGTCATTCCATTGCCACTATCGTTGCTACAAGGTAAGAAAACTTTAACC
Organism: Candidatus Peregrinibacteria bacterium; assembly: GCA_018648865.1. Taxonomy (GTDB): domain Bacteria; phylum Patescibacteriota; class Gracilibacteria; order Peribacterales; family Peribacteraceae; genus JABGQH01. The sequence goes on along the minus strand of JABGQH010000004.1, from coordinate 125,296 downwards.
CCTCTCTTTTTTAATACATCTATAACAGTTGTTAAATCTGCCTCTGTTTCTAAGGCGACGTAAGCACAAACAATTCGAACATCTTCTCTTATGTTTTCTAGAATAATTCGGCAGATTCTTTCATTCTCATGCTTAATTTCTTCTGGGTCTTTTTCGCGCAGATTCTTTTCAACTTCTTCTCTTATTTGCCTCTTATCTTCTAGCGCTTTCATGATTAATAGAAATGAGAATTAGAATATTTCTGCTGCTGCTTCTGCCATATTTACAGATTCACTTGTTTTAGTATTTGCTACGCTTTCATCACTTTCTAAGACACATTTGATTCTAATATTTTGCTTAAATACATTCTCTATAGCCTTTTCTACGCATATGCTTGCCTCTGTTTTAGATACTGTGTCTTTGTGGAATGCAGAGGAGAATGAAATAGAAATATTACCATCTTCTATTTTAGTTACACGCCCGTTCTTTAAAGACATCTTCACGGATGCTGGTGATGCCTGTTTAACAATCTCTTCCCAGTGCTCCTTGATAGATTCAATACTAAGTTCAGGAGCTTCTACTAGAGCTTCTGATATTTCCTCTTTTCCCTCTTTTTCCTGATTATCTTCTCCCTCTTTCTTTTCCTCTTTCTCAGTACTCTTTATCTCTTTTTTAGGTTCTTGTTCTTTTTCTTTCTTTTCTTTTTTACTCTCTTCTTTTTCTGCCGTTTTAAATACATCTCCGCGATTACTCTTTTCATTATTGCTATTACACATAGACAGAAGAGCGGATTCTAATACCAGTCCTGGAACTGGTGAAAATCGCAAATTACGAATAGCATCTAGCAGCGTATCTAAAATAATAATTATGTTGTCTGTAGATTCTTTCTTTTCTACAGATTCTCGCAATTTTGTTCTCATTATTTTTAGAAGTTGTCTTAGGAAAACGTCTAAAGGAACCCCTGTTTCTTCTATACTTTTAACAATCTTTAAAATGCTTTCACTGTCATTTTCAGAAAGAGCAGACAATACATCCTCAACATATTGCATTCCTGTACTACCTACACGATTTTCAATGTCTTCTAGTGTTATTGTTTCTAGGGATCTCATTTGATCTAGCAATGAAATTGCATCACGCAATCCTCCATCTACATGATTAGCGATAGCTCTCAGGGCTTCTCGTTCTATGGTTATTCGTTCTTGATCTGCAATATATTGTAGCCTTCTAATTATATCTTCTTCTCTTATCCTCCTAAAAGGAAAGCTCTGGCACCTAGATTGTATGGTTACTGGAATTTTGTTTAGCTCAGTCGTAGCTAGAATAAAATATGCGTATTCAGGTGGTTCTTCTAATGTTTTTAGCAATGCATTAAATGCTTCTTTTGTAAGCATGTGAGCTTCATCAATTATGTATACCTTTGCACTTGCTACCACAGGTGAAAATTGAATTTTCTCGATTAAATCGCGAATATCATCAATCCCACGATTACTTGCTGCATCTATCTCTAATAGATCAACAATGTTTCCTTCTTCAATATTCTTAATAATTTGTTTTTGCATTACTTGATCTTCAATCTCCTTCGTCATAAGTGCTTTTGCAAGTATGCGCGCAACAGATGTTTTGCCTGTCCCTCTGCTTCCAGCAAATAAATAAGCATGTGATAATTTATTTTGTGCTGAAGCTTGTTCTAATGTAGTTACTATGTGATCTTGCCCCACAACGTCTGCAAATGATAACGGCCGATATGTTCGGTATAGAGACATAGTTTGGAAAAGAATTGTACCCTCTTTTTTTACTTCGGGGAACTCAGATTAACATAAGAATTATTAATCTTATTCCTTTCCCAGTAATTGCGATTTTTATGTATTCATGAGAACATAGCTACACTATGCGATATCAACTTGCTCTAATATTATCGGTTCTATTTCTGGTTTCATGTGATGGAGGTCCTACTCCCCAGTCCAGTAGGGGGCCAAAAGGAAATCCTAATGCTGCTGTTGTATTATCTGAGTTTTCAGACATTCAGTGTCCTGCTTGTAAATCTATACATTTCCGTGTTGTTAAGCCTATTATAGATAAATATGGAAATGATATTGCACTTAACTTTAAGCATTTTCCTCTTATGTCTATTCATAGATTTGCATTAGAGGCATCAGAGGCAAGTGAATGTGCCGCAGACCAAGGAAAGTTTTGGGAATTTATAGACATCGCATACGAGAATCAAGAATCATTAAACAGCAGTGCTTTAATTGAATGGGGCGAGTCTTTAAATCTAGATATGGATTTATATAAAAGTTGTCTTAAGTCTGGGGGTAAAAAGGATATTGTATTATCAGACTATCAAGAAGGTCGTGATCTAAATGTGCGTGGCACTCCTACGTTTTACGTAAATGGAAAACAAGTTCAAACAGGGTTTGATACATTAGGCGATGCAATTGATGCAGAGCTTGAACGATTAACTCAGAATTTATAGATTCCTTATTTACTTAATTGGGCGAAGCTCCATATTTTTTCTAGTTTTTCATCCCAAATAACTACTGTTCTGTACAGCAGTGGATCTTCTTGATGAGGAACATTATAAACTTGAGCTCCATAAGGGGTTTGTAGTTCTCCTAGATCTAGAGCTTGCTCATCTGGGAATTCAATGTCTCTTGGGTCAACAACAGTTGTTAGATAAACGTGCAATTCTACGGATGGAATTGTTTCAAGCTCAGGTCCAAAATATAATTTATCTTCCAAATACAATGCTTCTCCGTTTGCATATTCAGTTATTTCTATCAGATTTCCTCTCGTCCCTGCTCTTTGCTTAGCAGTTGCGTCTTTGGCTACTGCTAGCCATTCCTTTCTTTCTTTCTCCATTATTTTTTCTTTGCTTGAGTCTTCTATAATTGGGTCTTTTTGAATTTTAAATTCTACAATTGCATCTACTTTTTCGTCTGCGTATCTTTCTGCGAATAGAGGATTTTCTAGCAATTTATCTAAACTGATAGAATCAGTTTGTGAATTGGCACAGCCTGCGAGTGCGATAATTGGGATTAATAGTGTGAGTTTATTCATGTGATATATTGTACTTTTGTGTATGCACATTAAAAGTATAAATATGACATTTTTAATTCAATGAGATTGGGTCTCCTATCAAACTAAATCCAAATCCTTTCGCATGTAGTTTTCTGATACTGCTTTTCATTTTTCTATTTGTGCCTAGGGTTAATTCTCTTTGTTTTTCGTATGTTATGTTTTTTACAATTAAGGATGTCCAATAGTCTCTGGCTCTTTCTTTCCCTTTCAACTCATTTAGAAGTCGATTACATGATCCTCCATCACTTGCATCCATATGGATGATTGTTGGTGCCCATGTGTTTTCGTAAGGGCGCATTGCTTTATCCTTCTCGTTATCCTCGATAATATCTAGATTTATATTTTCAAGACCACGTTTCTTGTGTCCATTTTCTACTATTTCTTCGGTATCTTTAAAAGATTTGTTATATAGATTATCTTCCTTTTCTGCATCTAAGTATCCGTTGTTCCAACACCAAGTTCTGTTGTATTCAAGAGTGCACAAACTTGCAAACACTTGTGGCCCATACTGCAACGCTTGAATATATAGTTTTTGTATACTTGCAGGTACGTTGCCTAATTCTCTACGGATGTCTTCGTTTATATTTGCAGCTGATTCATTTGCTGTTTCTTTCTCTTCTACAGAAGAAAATTGTTTTATAAATCTATCCATAGAATCTAGTTCATATATATCTTCTCCTTGCGCAATTGCTTTAGCGGATTTAAGTACTTCTTTTGCCCCTTCCCAATCTTTTTGAGCCATCAAGCTTCGAATTTCCAGTTTCATTCCATCGATCTCCCTGGAGCTAAATCCTGTATCGATCAAATTGAGTGCGTGTTCAGCTTCTTCTACATAACTCATTTTTTCTTTGTAGAGTAGATTTAAGAATTGTTGTTCATTCAATTTTTCTGTTCCTGGTGGAACACCTTTTTCCATTCTTCTTAAAATACGATCGTATCTGTATTTAACCTTTGTCCACTCGCCTATGTAATTTGTCATTTTCCCGTTTATATTTTGTTCAATCTTTTCTGCAGGGAGCTTAGAACTGAATAAATCCTCAATCCATTTCATGGCTCTATCTTGCCTAATAAACCGACTTTTTATTGCCCCATTCATCATTTTCTTTGCCTGTTCATACAGTTTCTTTTTATGTTCACTAGTTTCTTTGTACATATTAAGTGCAACCAGTGCCTCACTTGCAATTCTCATTTTTTCAAAGAAGTGTAGCTCATCAAAACCAGATTTTTCTAGCAATTTAAGTTCGGGAACTTCTTTTGCTGTTACTTTTAGTTCTTTTTTCTTTCCTTCTATGGTCTTTCTTTTTTCTGATAATTTCTTCCAATTTTCCATATACCCTTTTTTAAATTGAATCAGAAATGACTTTGTTTCTGCCCAGTTTGTAGATCTTTGAAAGAGTCTATCTCTCCATCTTTCTGCACTAGAACTAGATATCCATTTTTGTTTCTTTGCCTTACTGATTTCCCCCATGAACTCATCTGTCATGTGCCTTGCTTCGGATAGAAAATGTGGAACATAACTCCTCATATTATCTTCTAGCCATCTTTTCTTTTGCTCCCAGCTAACTGCACCCCCTTCTTCTAGCTTTTCTAAAGAGATCGCACCCATATAGTCTAATCGATCTTTGTCTGTTAAATAATGCTGACTTACACCCTCGGATAACAACCCTAAAATCTGCATTTGAATTCCATGACATTCATTGTGTAAATCTTTTTCGCTTTGCTGTGTTTGATTTGCATCTTCATCTGTATCCAGATTAGTCTCAACCGTATTTCCTGTGAGAGCTTGAACAGAGTTCATGTAAATAAATTATACTTAAAAAGTACTCTTCTTAGTATTTTCTTCTTGTCTTTTTCTGTTCTGTGTTAACCTCGTCTTTGTATGATTCTGTCAGACAAAGATATTCGGGAAGCAATAGACTCTGAAAGGATTAAAGTTACTTCAGACTCCGAAACCCCAAATCACATACATGCAAGTAGCATGGATTTACGTCTTGGTAACCATTTTAAGCTATATGAGCATAGTAAATTCGCTATCTTAGACCCAAAACAGCCAGAATCGTTCAAGGATAATATGCGGTCCATAGAAATCTCTGATGGTGAGCCATTTATAGTACAGCCAGGTGAGTTTGTATTAGGTGTGACTCAAGAAACTATTACATTGCCAGATGATCTAGTCGCTAGGGTAGAGGGTCGTAGTTCACTTGGTAGGCTCGGAATAATCATTCATTCCACTGCTGGTTTTGTAGATCCTGGCTTTAGTGGAACAATCACATTAGAAATCAGTAATTTGAATCGTTTGCCAGTTGCTCTGTATGCAGGGATGCGTGTTTGCCAGTTAGCATTCGAGGTTATGACTAGTGCAGCACAAACTCCATACAATGCTAAGCCAAACAGCAAATATCAGAATCAGGTTTTGCCAGAGGAGAGTAGATTGAGTTTAGATCCAGAATTTAAATAAGTAAAACAGCGAAGTCCCGCGAACGCGGGGTGAAGCAGTAAAACAGTGAAACAGTGAAGAATATTGAATAAATACTTATTTTAATGTATAATATTAATACAAAAACAAACATGACAAAACTACCACTACTTCAAATCCCAAAAGGGGCAAATGAATTTTATGATTCGATCATGGTCGACATTGAACCAGATCTTGTTTTAGGTGAATTGCCAAAATTAAAAGAGAAGTATAAAGATGAATCTCCTAAAAGCTTAAAAGAGCGAGGGATGAGATATTATGAAGCATTTCAAAAATTTAATGAGATGCTAAAAGTAAAGACACTTGAGCTAGATGACAAAGCTCATGAATTACATTCATTCGTTATTGGAGCATTAGAAAATCTTTCAAAAGGCCAAGATGACGAAGACTGCAATCAAATAGAAACACATATTAAAAAAATAAAATGAATCATTTAAATAAATATCTTCGGCTTTTCTCTGAACAAAGATTAATACATTTTGAGGGCTTTGAGCATTCCTCTGCTCCAGAGGAGGTAGAAAAAGAAATTCCAAAAGAAGATTCTAATGAAAATTTAGGTCCAGATATTGATCTACCACCAACCGAGGAATCAATACAAAGTGAGAATGCGGATACAGAACAAGTGCAAGATGAAGCGTCTTCTGAAAATGCAAATGGATTAACAGAACGAGACAAAAGAAATAGGGAAATTCAATCTAAAAATATTGATGTTTTTTCAAAAAATATACAATACACACTCGAATCAAAAGATGCGCTTCAGAGCAGGTTACAGTCTTGGGCTGAAGCGTCAGTTAGCAAGCATGTTGATTTATTAGATGATCGTCTTTCAGATGTTCATGCACAAATGAGTAGAGACATGGAAATGCAATCTCGTGTATTAAATGACTGTCTACATCGTTTATCTAATATGGATAGACAAGGTATATCATTAATTGATGAATTGTCACAGATTGATCCATCAGATGATCGTTATAGGCAAATTAAAACACTAGTAAATAATAATATCAATGAAGCAAATAGGTTGTCTACAGATACTAAGCCAATGCAAATCAATTTAAATCAAACTTTTGATGAAGTAGATATTAAATTAGATGAAAAGAAGGGGACATATACAGACACATATAAGGATGAAGAATTTGATGCAAATGATGATGCTATAATTGATCAATTTGAAGATGGATATCATTCTCGTAAAATAGCAGATGATTTAGTTTCTGCTTTAAGAAACGACAATGTTGATTCAGTTAAATATGATTTAGCAATCGACAAGGCACAAAATGTATTTTCACAGATGAATCCACAACAGAGGGAATTATTTGAACAGTGGATAAATGATGAAATATCTAATGCTGGCTTAGATCAGAGGTTAAAATTTGATGGAACAGGCAATTTGAAAATCGAGTCATAGCGTAGTAATGATTAAGCTTAGATCCAGAGTTTAAATAGCTTTAAGCTATAAGACTTAAGCTTTAAGCATAAATTCAAATTAGTTTACTATTTGAACCTCGAGGTTAACCTTGAGGTTCAGATTTTCTATTTAACAAAAAATTAAAAATTAGCATTATTATAAGATTTATATATCCAATACTTGACATTTCTGTAATAAGTGTATAATCAGACAAATTTCTATATAATAATTATGTCTAATCCAGATAATATTTCAGATGGGGATGAAAATCCTCCCGCTGATGAAAAAGTAATAGATGATGTTTCCCCTGTGGGGAAGCTCTTAGGGAATATGATTGCTGAGTTTGAACGGGAAAGGTCCGCACTAAAAGCAACACCATTGATTAAGCCAAGATCAACAAATACAGAAAAAGAACAATAGAGATTTATTCATAAATTGATGATACAATCTGCGCATGACTGACAAACTTGATATTTTATCGCAAAATGCACCATTCCTAATGGATTCGTTTAACTTGGGTCCAATGATTGGTGTTTTTATGGCTCTTTCTTTAGTAGATGCTGCCTTGAAAGGATGGGCACTGTGGCGTGCTGCTCGTATGGGCAAGATATATTGGTATATTCCACTTTTGTTGGTTAATTCCATCGGAATATTCCCAGCTATCTTTTTGCTCATGACTAATTCTGAGTACAAGAAGAAGAAAGTAGTGGGTACTACGAGCGTTTTATAGCCTATAATTTAAGATTAAATCGCTTCATTATTAGCGTATTTTTGCAGAAGAACGCATAATTAACCTAGTTTCTAACAATTTATATGCCTATATCTGCTGACAGAATTTTGTACGAAGATGATCATCTGCTTATTGTAAATAAGAGGAGTGGAGAGCTAGTAGTAAAAGGAAAAGGGAAGGTGCAAAAACTTCCTCTTCTTGATTTTCTGAAAATTGATTATCCCAGTCTTAGGCCACTTAATCGTTTAGATTTTGAGACTTCTGGAATTGTAGTTTTTGCTAAGTCGAAAGAGGCTTTCGAAAATTCAAAGAAATCCATTTCTACATGGGAAAAGACATACAAAGCATTAGTATCTGGTCGTGTGGTTCCTAAGAGTGGAGAGATCGATAGACCATTGCCTGCACGTAGCTCAAAGGATTTGGTAGATGCTTCAACTAAATATTACATCGTTAAGCAGTTCCCTTTATTCGCATATGTTTCTTGCAAGATAAATACAGGTAGGCATCACCAAATTAGGAGGCACTTCGCATCTATCAAGCATCCTCTATTGCTAGATAGTGTTTACGGAGATGAGAAAATAAATAAAGCATGTTCAAAGGAAACAGGTTTTAGAAAATTCTTTCTTCATGCACATAAATTAACGATGAATCATCCAATTACTGGTGATGTTATAAAGGTTGAATCAGATATACCGAAGTCTTTTGAAGCGCTTATTGGGAAGATTTAAATGTAACAGTATTTAAATATCAATTTACCCCCTCTCCCTAACCCTCTCCCCCTTTTGGGGGAGAGGGGATAAAACCTCCCTCTCCCTTCGGGAGAGGGTCGGGGAGAGGGGCTGTTATGTTTACTATAAAAAAATATTGCTCAATACTTAATACTGTATTTGTACTATCTTAATTTCTGTTACATACTGTGCACATGAGAGTTCTTTCTGGAATGCAACCATCTGGCGATGCACACCTTGGTAATTACTTAGGTTCTATTAAGCCAAATATTGATTTACTTGGTGAAGATGAAAATTTATACATGATTGCAGATCTACATGCACTTACCTCTGTTCATGACGCAGATGAGCTAAATCGTTTTAGATGGGATTTGGCAAAAGACATATTGGCATGTGGTTTTGATCCAAATAAGGGGATTCTGTTTTTCCAATCGGATATCCCTTATCACACAGAGCTTTCTTGGATACTCTCTTGCATTACTCCAATGGGACTATTGGAGCGTGCTGTTAGTTATAAAGAGAAGGTAGAAAAAGGCCTAAGTGCTTCTGCTGGACTATTTACATACCCAGTACTTCAAGCCGCAGATATTTTACTTTACGATACAGACATAGTTCCTGTTGGTAAGGATCAAAAACAGCACATAGAAATTACTAGAGACATAGCTCAGAAAATCAATAACCAATATGCAGAAGGAACGTTAGTAGTTCCAGATGTTAGAATTCGAAAGGATGTAGCTGTAATACCTGGAACGGATGGTCAAAAAATGAGTAAGAGTTATGGAAATACAATCCCATTATTTGCAGATGAGTCAGTAATCAAAAAGGCGATTATGGGAATTACTACAGATTCCAAATCTGTAGAGGAGCCAAAGAATCCAGAGGAATGCATTGTGTATCAAATGCATGCACCTTTATTAAGTGATAAAGAGCAAAAAGATTTAGCAGATCAGTATAAGGCTGGGGGACTGGGATACGGAGATGCTAAAAATAAATTGTTAGAAACATTTATGGATACATTCTCCTCTATGAGGAAGAAGAGAGATTCACTATCTGATTCAGACGTTAAGGAAATACTAGATAGCGGGTCTGTAAGCGCTTCATCCATCGCAGAAGTTACGATGGATAGAGTTAAAAAAGCAGTAGGATTGCGTTAAAGGGCAATTTCTGATAGAATATAGGGAACTTTACAAAAAAACACACATGAAAAAAAATAGATCTACGAGACGTCCTGTAATTATTCTGCTTGCTGTAGTTATGGCTCTGCCATTACTTGCTCAGGTCTTTATGAGTAGTTCCGGATTACATACAGCAGAATTGGTTTCTCTTTATAGGTCTATAGACCAAGAAGGCAGAGTTATTCAAGAGACAATTGATATACATGCTTTAGCACAAGATTATAGAAACACATTTCATATGCAACGCCGTGCATACTCTAGAGCAGTAGAAAGATGTAGAGATCGTTTACGAAATGGAGAAGATGTTGAATGCCCAGATTTTAATGATACTTCTACTTATGTCCCATTAGATGCACATTCAGCTGCACCAGAAGATCAAGACGATGCAGGGGATGCGCCAACTCCAGGAGAAGTAGAACACCGCGTAAACAATTCCGTATCTTATCAGCGCGAGCTTTCTACAGAGCAAAGACTGATGTTGCGTACTTATACTCGTGCTGGATTCTGTTCTAAAACAGCAGGGATTATGCTTTATGACTTATGCCAAGATATTTTAGGATCTAGTGAGAAAGCTGCTCCAGTTGGAATCCAGAATGATAATATTTTTCTTCGCAGTAAACATAGAGTTGGTCCATCTACCCTAAAGCTAAGATTACAAATGATTGATGAAGCTATTAGTGGACTTAAAAGCAAGAGAGCATCGGTGCGACCTATGGGTTTTATTGAGGAATAAGAGGTAAATACTTAGAAATTTGATACACTGAATAGTGTGTCTAGGTTTCTACTTGCATCGGCTAGTCCACAAAGGGAAAAGTTATTAAAAGAAATAGGGCTTAAGTTTTCTGTTGTTCCAAGCTCTGTTGATGAATCTATTTGTAAAGAGGCTGATCCAGTAAATAGGTCTGTAAGTTTGGCAAAAATGAAAGCACAGGATGTATTTGATAAGAACCCAGATGCATGTGTACTAGGAGCAGATACATTAGTTGTTTCGTCTGATGGAACACTCCTAGAAAAACCTGCTAATGAATCAGAGGCTAGATCTATGTTAAGAATGCATAGTGGTAATACATCCTTAGTTCATTCGTCTCTATGTTTATTATTGCCATCTTCTAAAGTGTTAGAAATAACAAACTCTTCTTCTGTAACTTTTTCAGATCTGGGTGAAGAAACTATAGATTGGTGGATAAAAACAGGGGAGTGGGAAAACCGATCTGGTGCTTTTCAAATAGAAGGGAAAGGACAAATAATGATAGAGAGAATTGAAGGGAACTTTACTGGAGTAGTTGGTCTACCTATATTTGAATTTGGCAAAATCCTGAATGATGCAGGGCTTACGATCGAATCATTTATTTAAAGATTTGGTAATCTATAACCTTTAAGTAGATTTTTAGCTTTTTTGTACCTTGGCATCCCAAGCTCTACCCATCTCCAGAAGCTCGGTGAGTGGTCACAGCGTCTTCTGTGTGCTAATTCATGTACTATTACGTATTTGAGCAGAGAAGGAGGCACAAAGAGCAATGCTGCGTTAATCATGATGATACCTCGGGGACTACAGCTGCCCCATTGAGTTGTTGCAAAGTTTAGCCTTACATCGCTTATGCCTACTCCGAGCGATTCTTCGTTAATACTTGTAACAAGGTGTTTTATACGCTCTTTCTCTTCTTCTGCGATTATTTTCCACAAGAAACGATGCAAAGAACCACGTCTTACTCCTGGGGCAATAGTAATGCGCCATCCGCGTGGTGTTCGTTCAGATTTAAGCTTATTTCCAGGTTTTAATGTAAATGTATAACGTTTTCCAGTTGCTAGTGTGATTGTAGTTTTTTCACTTCCATCTAATAGAAATCTGAAGGGGTCGATCAAAATTTTTGTTCGCTCTTCTTCCAGCAATTTTCCAATCATTGTGCGATATAAGCTCTCTATGTGATTTTGCTCCTCCATTATAGAAAGGCCTTTAGCTAGGCGAATTACTATTGTCCCGTTTTGGTATACGGCACGAGAGTGCTTGTTTTTAGTCCTCTCTACCCGGCGTTTATATGCAGGGGAATTTTGCATGGGGAGCATGAAGTATACATCTGCTTTTACCCAAGACCGAGATTTTCTATCACTATTACTTAAACATGATCAAAACAGCTTATATGTCTAGTTTTTGATTAGAATCGTATGCTTGCTTAAAATATTGTTCACAAGACTGAAGGTGAACAAGAGATTGGCTTAAAATCAGGCTAGCTTGCGAATTATCTTCCTGAATCAGTATTTCTTTCATAAATAGCTCTCCCATTTCTAGACAATATGAAGCTTTCATTAGCTCAGAGAATGTTTCTTCTGATATGTCCTCTGTCTCGATTATCGAAAGCATGCTTGTCATAAAATGTGCTATCCAAGATAGTGTTCTATCTGCTCTAACATGAGAAATTGAAAGTGAAACAGGTGCTCTGTATTTTTTATGAAGATTTTGTTTAGCTTCTAGCAGCCCATCAAGTGATTTGTAAACTGAACTATCTATTCCAAGGATAATCGCATCAATCGCATCAATCATTTCAGTTATAGCACTGATTGCTTTCCCCCTAATCTTATTGCTTACCCCAGGAATGCTTTCTATTTGTTGGCTGTGCTTTTGCCAGAATTCCCTTTCCATAAGCAAGCTTGTTCTATAACAACGAGCGGAAACAGAAAAGAGACCTTCTTTGTTTGATTTCCTTTGTGCAAGGCGACAGTCAACAGAATGTTCTATTCTGTTCCTCATATATGCTTTTTTATATTCGGCAAAAAGGTTAAGTCCGTGATGTGTAGATAGCATTTTTGCTCTAAATCCTTCGGATCTATCTATCCGCTGTTGCCATAGTGCATCACTGTTGTCCTCTAATTTAAGAGAGGGTGATTCACTAGTTGTTACACTGCCTGTGAAAGCTTGTTGCGCATAAGTTTGTGATGACATTCCAAATAGAAATGTACTGAGTATTATCGCAACCAGTATCCTGTGATTCATAGGAAAGGGTGAATCTACTTTAGCAGGTTTAATGTAATTTGAAAGAGGCTGATTTTGTTATTAACTTAGCTCCTTCTCTTTTTCTAAGAAATCAATCACTGTTTCTACGAATGTTGCGTGGCTCCAAGTAAGAGGGGAAACAGATAGATGCTGACCTGTGAATGGATTTAATTGCTCTGGCAACATTCCAGATTTAGTTGCATGTGATTCAACCCAGCTAAGTATTTCTTTTGCTGGCTTAAGATCATTAATATCTTTTGCGCGTGAAATATTCCATTGGGCCTTCCAAAGAGTAGTAATTATCCATGGATTTCCTGGTATATCATTTGTTGGCTCTGTAACTGAGTGATAGTAATCATCTGTGTATCTAGCAATTCCTCCTATTGGAGTATTTACTGTTAGTGAATCTACTAATTGATTCATTGTAGAAACAGATCGTGGATCTTCTGGTGACAGAATTCCTAATTTCCACACAGTAGTTACACTGGCATCTATTGTGTAATCAGTATTTGTAGTTTTCCCATTTTCTCTATCAATCTTTTTTACAAATCTTCCTTTCTCCTCATCAAATAAATGGAAAAGCAGAGCTTGTTTCATTTTATCTGCTGCATCTTGATATTTTTCTTCATGATTGTAGTGCCCAAGGATATGACACATTTTTGAAGCAGCATGTAGCCCCGCTATTGTGCAAGCTGTTGTGTATGTAAATACACCTCTGTGCTCTTCCCATGGGTCATAACTAGGCAATGGTAGCCCAGTATCTTCTTCTGTATAAATATATAAGAATTCTGCTGCTTTCTTTACAAAATTTTCGTACATGTATTGAATAAATTCAAAATCTTTAACATGCTCAAAATGTTTCCACATAGCATAAAGAACTAATGCGGTTTCATCTTCTTGAATTGGTAATTGTGATGAATTGTTATTAAACCATGGGTGCCAAGAAGACCCATATGATCCATCTGGATTGAATTTGTGAAGCATATAACCTTCTTCGCTTTGTGTTTTTACACAGAATTCAAAGAACCTTCTGGTTACTTCCATGTAGCCTGCTTTATCTAGGGCCAAAGAAACAAATGCTCCATCTCTTGGCCATACATATGTGTATGTATCTTTGTTAAAAGCCATAATATCTGCATCTGCTGCGGCAACTATCCCTCCATTATTGTCTGCATGCATACGGATGGTAAGCAGACTCCTTTTATATAAATCTATGATCTTTTTATCTAGGGTCCCAAAATTATTGTCGGATTTGTTTACCCAGCTTTTCCAATAATTGTGACAATTCCTTTTTGCATTTTCAGGTGTTTCATCTTGAATGAAATTTTGTAGATCAACTACTTCCTCTAGCGATTTTCCAAGACATACCCACATATTTATTTCTGATTCCTTATTAGGGGATACAGAACAGAAAATTCCTACTGTGGAATCAACGGAACCTTGATCAATTGTTGTCATTGATAGCTCTCCGTCTTCTGCATCTTTCCATGTTCCTTCTTTCCCTTGGTATTCTGATTTTCCTATACTGTATGAATTAATCCCAAAATGGTTGTTTCTTTTTTCACAATTAATCATGGATTGGAATTCACTTATTTCTGGATCATCCTTCTGTTCGTATGGATTTGATGTATTCCCTCCAACCAAGAAATATCGTCTTTGCCTATAGTGAATAACAGAATTTGTGTATGGCTCAAAGAAAGCGGTGTCCTTTTGTTTGTCTCCGTAAATGTGAAAATCATGGTTAAAAAAGAACTTAACATTCTTATCTTTTCCGTCTGTACTAACTACGCGGAAATTCCTAACTAGAATATTTTTTACAGGATGCACATAATCTTCGGATGTTATTACTAGCCCCAGTTTTTCATTACGTAATAATGAATGAGTAACCAATGTTTCTGGTCTGTAGTTTAATGTACATTCCCATTCTGGATCGCTAAACCAAGAAAATCCTATGTCTTCTACCCAAACGCCAACTCTGTGTACGTCTCCATATTTTGTGTGGTCTTCCATCCCTACATATGGATAGTATAGATCGCGCATCTGCGCATTGTCGTCAAATGTAGCTAGGGTAGAGCCGTTTCCAATGATTAGAGATCTTGGCATAGAGTTAATAATTTAGTAATTAATTGGTGTTTTCGGATTGTAATTGTAGGTCCTGTAATGCATGAGAGAACCGTCTATATGCTTCGTATGGTGAATCATAAGGACTGAAGTATTTATGTACGTCTCCATCACTCCAATACTTTGTACACATGTAGTAAAAGTGATCTGATGTTTGTAATTTTCGCCACGTTTCTACCATGTGTGGATCTTTACTTTGTTTAACTTTATCTTCTAGGGAGTACAACATTTCTATTGCAGCTTTTTGAATTTCATTACCTTCCCAAGCAGAAATATCTCTTTCTGTATCTGCCCAAGAAACGGGGCAATGGGCGTTGTATTGTTTTTCTACTGAAAATTTCTCCATTGGGCTATCTGTAGTTTTTGGTCTTTCCCACAGAGACTTAAGCACTTGAACTATTTTCTTAACGTCTTCTTTGTGCTCTTTCTTGTCATTTTCGACTACAACACCAATACGATTTTCCCATTCATCAATAATCTGTGATGGCGTGAGTGTTTTAATACTTCTCTTATTCCATTCATCTGGCATCTTTTTCAAAAAATTAAATATTCCTGTCTCTGCCCATTGGTGTTCTCCAAATGTTTCATAATCCATAAACAGATTTATGCTGTGTCCATGATTTTGCAAAATCCAATCTGTAAATCTTTCCGTAGTTAGTGGGAACCCCATCCATGATTTATCCGAGAACCTAAATGCTACATCGTCTGATAAACGATAATTTTTTAACAGAACATAAATGTTTTTATCTGGGACACTATCTGGGAACTTTTCTTTAATTACGTTCCAATATTCACTTTCTGGAAGATGAAAATTAGGTGGAATATATGGATCATTTGGTAATCTGCCTTGCAGTATGTGGTCAGCTCCTTCTGCGAGAATTCCTCTAAAACCCATCATACGGACTATATGAGCAATCTCATTACTAAATATTAGTTCTGTGTTTCTAAATATCCTTGGATACGAACCAAATAGCTCTTGTATCTTATTCGCATGCATAGAAACTTGCTCACAGAACTCTGGCAATGAGTGTATAGCACTTAGTGAGTGGTAATACGTTTCTGCCATAAATTCTACTTTTCCTGTTTTTGCTAATGCCTGAAAAGATTCAAGCACGTCTTGTCCATATTCTTCACATTGATCCAAAAATACTCCAGAGATCGAGTATGAGATTCTAAAATCTTCATGCTCGTTTAGTAGATCAAGCATTAATTTATTTGCTGGTAAATAACACTTCTCGGCTACTTTTCTAAATATCTCTTTGTTTTTCTGTTCGTCAAAATATTCAGTACCTCCTCCAATTTCATTGTATCTTAGGTCACGCAGTCTGTATGGCTGGTGAACTTGGAAGTATAAACAGATATTTGGGTTTGTGTTCATATTTTATTTTTGTGTATTTTTAGTTTTATAAAAATTAAAAATTTATAACTTTGTTATATAGGGATCTAATTTCCCTTGCTTGGTTTTCCCACGTCAATTTTTGAAGAATATTTGGAGCCTCTGATCGTATTTGTCTTACTAATGCGTCTTCTCGCAATATAGTTAGCACACAATCAGCCATCTTAGATGTATCCCAGAAGTCTACTTTGAATGCGTTGTGTACTACTTCTGATGCACCTGATTGCTTAGAGAGTACTACAGGTGTGCCCTGAGCTAGAGCTTCTAGAGCTACTAATCCAAATGGCTCAGATACAGAAGGCATTACAAAACAATCTGCTTTAGCAAAGAGTTTTTGTGCTTCTGAGTTACTTACTTTTCCAGCAAATATTATATTTTCTTGTAGATTTAAATCATGTGCTCTGTGTATTAATTCACCTAGCATGTTTCCGTCTCCTGCTAGTACAAATTGAACATCTGGTCTTGATTTATGTATTTCCGCTGCCATATTTAGGAACTGAACAGGGCCTTTTTGCACTGTCATACGACCTAAAAATAAAACCATTGGAGCAGGCTTTTGCCCATGTACAGATTTAATTATAGATTCTCTTTGCATCTGTACCTTTGCATTTCCATTGTGCACTACCTGAATTTTGTCAGAAGAAATCCCATAGTGTTTAACTAGTATGCTTTTTGTGTAATTGCTAACAGCAACAATTTGGTCTGCTTTATTAAATCCTCTTTGCTCCTTTTTATATATCCATTCATCTGGTTGGAAGTGTGTTCTATCTAGTTCAGTAGCATGTATATGCGCAACTAGTGGCTTATTGTGATAGGCAGCACTTCTTGCCCCAGCTTCATATGTCATCCAGTCATGACAATGAACTAAATCTGGCTGTACATCTTTTGTTAGTTCAACGCTCATAGCTGTAAAATTTTCAATCTCTTGTCCAAGGTCATCCCCGTAAATCTTTTCTGTTTTTCCACTTTTAGAAATGAGCTGGATTCGTTCTTCGTATTTCTGAACTGAATCGTATGGATGTAATTGGCTTCTTACAATAATTCGTTTTAGTTCATCTTCTGTTGGAGTCAGTATATCTAGCCCTTCCTGTGAACTCGGATTTGGATGAGGAAGTACCAATGTAACTTTTACATTATGTCTAAGAAGTCCATTTACAAGCCCTTGGCATGCAACTCCCAAGCCACCCAAATGGATTGGAGGATACTCCCAGCCGAACATGAGTGAATGTACTGACATTTATGTTTATTTGCTTTAAATCTAAAGATTATACCAAAAAAACGCTCTTTTGAGAATGGTTGAGTACTTGTACTTATTATGATCTCTGGTGTTGTAATATTTATTTAGTCTTTGCTGTGTTCATTACATGGCCTACAAGCGTATCAATTACGGACTCTAAATGTTCATTAACTAGAATGTGATCAAATAAATCATTTCTTTCCCTTAAGCAATCAATATCTTTTTCTGCATTCTTTATACGGTCTTCTATGCTCTCTTTTGTGTCTCTATTGCGCTTTCTTAGCCTATGTAGCAGTTGAGACAGCATTGCTCTTTTGCTTTCACCGGGTGGCAAAAGACCAAAAGAAAGTAATGATCTTCTGCCAAAATGGTCAGAAAGACCTTGTAGTAAATGTTCCTCGGTTACTACGACAGGTATCTTGCCCTTTGTCCATATTGACTCAATATCTTTAGCCTTATAACCGTATTGTCTTTGTACATTTCTATCAGGAATATTGGTACATGCAACAACTTCTCCTCTATCACACATTTCTTTAAACTCAGTATTCGTTACATGTATGTATTCTTCGTTATCACCTTGCATTCCTTTTCTTGTCGTAATTATAGGTACTCGTTCTACATATTCAGACGCAGTGCGTACTAGCAATGAGCTTACAGTAGATTTACCAACTCCAGATGGTCCGCTTAGTGCAATTATGTAACCAGGGAAAACATGATCAAGTGACTCTTGTTTTACCTCTTTCATTAATACTGGTTCGTAAGAAACGTCATATATTCTTAATCCAGTTTCCATGACACGTTGTAATTGCATTCGTGGACGAACAGTTTTTCCTATAGCTGCCGAATCCATTGTAGTTAGGCATCCTAGCACTCGTGTTCCATTATTTAATTTGATTAGAGCAATGTTTCTAGGTGCCTTATTAAATCCTGCTGGGGGGTGAGAAACAGTAGTTATGGCAAGAATCGTTCCTTCTTGCATGTTATTGCGTAGTTTCTTTTGGGCTCTGTGCTGGGTTGGGGGATTGGTCATACTTGTTCGATTATATGAATTGCACAACTTGCACATGCTCCTCCAAAATTCTGTGTTAATGCAAATTGTTTTTTAGAGGTATGTAATTGTTTTACTGAATCGATAATTTGTTTCACTCCAGTTGCTCCAACTGGATGGCCACATGCTTTTAATCCGCCGCTAGCATTAATAGTTAAAGATGAATTTTCTTTTTTGTAGGCATTTATTCCTTTCCCAGCCTCAGCAAATCCTAAGTCCTCTACATTAATAACTGCTGCGATAGAAAAGCAATCATGAATTTCTATGTGGTTAATTTCATCTCTTTCTATTTCTGCTTCTTTTAGCGCTTTGCTCATTGCATCCTTTGTTGCAGGGAACGATGTTAGTGAGGCCCTATCTGTAATGCTTACAGAATCAGTAGCAATTTGAGATGCTGCTAGCCTAAATGAAGATGCAAATTTTGTAGATAATATGCATGCTGCAGCTCCATCACTGATTGGTGAGCAATCTAGCATGCGTAGTGGATCTGCTACTTTTGTACTGTTTGTAACGTTCTCAGGTGTAACTTGATTTCTAAATTGTGCATAAGGATTCTTAGCAGCATTTGCGTGGTGACGTGAACTTACAAGACTTAAGTCTTCTCTGGTAAGTCCATATTCATTCATGTAACTACTTGCGACCAATCCAAATATTCCAGGGAAAGTTAGTCCACATGGAGCATCTTTTTCTGCATCTGCTGCACCCATAAGGGCAGTAGAAATATCAGACGGTGCTATGTCTGTCATTTTTTCTACTCCAATAACTAGTATTGTTTCTGATCGTCCACTTTCTAGTAATCCACAAGCTGTGTGCATAGCTATTGCTCCAGATGCACATGCAGATTCCACCCTAAGTGCAGGTGGTGCATGAGGAAGCAAATTTGCAGCAAGGGGGCCAAGGTGTGCTTGGTTACTTGTACTTTCTGCAAGCATGTTCGCAACAATGATTGTATCTATATCAAGTGCATTGCATTCGGCGCTTTCTAGTGCCTTTTCTACAGCTTCATCCATCAACTCTCTTATACTTTTGTCCCACCATTCTCCGAATGGGGTCATTCCTGTGCCTGCTATGTAGATTGCTTTTTCCATTATAAATAATTTATTGAGTTTGACAGTGCATGTACTCACCATAAGTTAAATATTGTTTCTCTCTTTCATCCTGTGGCAGAGCTGAACCATCTTTTAACATAGTAAATAGGAATGCATCGGATCCAGCACCAGATCCATAAGATATTAAAAGAATTGTTTCTTGTTTCTTTGCTTTTTGCAATACATGAGCAAGTCCTAAAGGTGAACAAGCACTATACGTATTGCCTATATTTGGCACTATAAAGCCATGCTCCATCTGTTCCTTTGTAAATCCAAACTCCTTCGCAATTTTTTTAGGGAACTTTGCATTTGGCATGTGTAAAACAACATGATTAATGTCTTCTACAGAACAATCTGCTGTTTGGATTATTCCTTTTATAGCTTCACGGACATGACGAAAATAAGAAGGTTCGCCTGTGAACCTTCCTGCGTGACTTGGGTATTTTTTCTCTGCTGGTCTCCAAAAATCTGGTGTGTCTGTTGTAAAAGATAATGTGTAGTCCATTCTGCATATTGCTTTTTCATCTTTCTCGCTACCAATTACAAATGCCGCCGCTCCAGCAGCAGCAGTGTATTCCAAAGCATCTCCTGGTGCTGATTGTGCTGTATCACTACCAATTGCTAATCCATATCGAACTTGTTTGCTCTTGACCATTGAATCAACAATTTGCATACCTGCTGTTCCTGCTTTGCAGGCAAATTCCAAATCTGCACAAAAGCAGAATGGATCTAGCTCTAATGCAGCGGCAACCATTCCACTTGTTGGTTTAACTGCATAAGGATGGCTCTCTGAGCCTATATAACAAGCAGATATTTGTGTACTTGCTATATCTGCCGTCTCTATTGCCTGCTTTCCTGCCTCAAACGCCATAGTAAAAGCATCTTCCGAGGAAGAGGGTACAGATTTTTCATTAACACCTATCCCTGCACTTATTGCTTTGGAATCCTGTTGCCAGTGTGCGGCTATATCCGCTGTTCGTATACGCTGATTTGGAATATACATACCAAAACCAACGATTGCAGATCTATTCATCCAGCAGATTGTACAGTAATTAGAGTCTAATTTAAGCAAATTAACCTTTACTTTCCAGCCTCTCGACCAAGTGATTTATGGGCTGATGCTAATGTGTTTGTTGCTTGCGCAGCAAGTAGAGAAATTTCCCCTGCTAGTACAGCAGCAGCAATAATTTGTGCGAACTGTTTTACCCCGTATTCATTATTAAGTAACAAATCTAAGCATTGTTTTTGTGCTGGCAGGCTAGTGCCTCCACCAATAGTTCCAACAAGTATTGCAGGCAGTTTTGTTTGTATAATTATCCCATCTTCACTCTTCTCTACAGTAGTATCTGCTAGTGACCCCTCTACAACATGTGCAGCATCTTGCCCTGTTGCTAAATACAGAGCTGCAATAACATTGGCGACATGTAGATTCGATCCGATTGCTCCAGCAATTTTTGATCCATGATTTAATTTAGCATCTGCGACTTTTAGTAGTTTTTCTGGAGTTGTTTTAAAGACCTGCTCAATAACAGAAGAGGGGATTTCTGCTGTAGCTGTAGCGCTTATTCCACGCCCTTTATCGTGTGTTCTTTTGCTTGGCTTCTTATCGCTATCTACATTGGCAGCAATTGTTACTAGCTCAGATCCAGTAGATTCAGATATCCAATCTCCAACTTTTTGTGCGGCGATTGTAATCATATTCATTCCCATTGCTTCATCTGTATCTGCGTACAAGGTGAGGAACAAATAGTCTCCAGATTTATCTATATCAAAAGAAAGAACTTTTAAATGAGAGCTTGTGGACTGCGCAATCTTTTTTAATTCTTCTTCATTATCACAAATAAATTCATAAATATCTTTTGATGAATTTTTTATATTCAATCCAATTGAACGAGAGATTCCAATTCTTTCATAGTACGTTCGTACACTATCACTCATGGTAAGTGCTTTGCATCCTCTATTCACGCTCGCAACTAGTGCACCTTCTGTAGTTGCTAGCGGAAGGTGAACGACTGTGTTTTCTGTTGAATTTAAAGTTAATTTTAAAGGGCCAGCTAGACCTACAGGAATTGGAACTTGCCCAAACATGTTTTCGCAGTTTCTTTCGTCTGCAAGTCCGAGTGTATCTTCATTAATTTTAAGTAGATTCAGTTCACATTCGAGTTCGCCTTCGATCATTTCGCGTCGCTTATCGCAACGTGCTTTTGCAGACAGGCCTTCGGGTAAATTTCGTAAATCCATTGTTAAATTAGTCTAGCTCCAGGGCCAGTTTTGGCTGTAAATATAGTGCAATCCTCCTGATTGTTAGCAAACTCTGCAACCTTCTCTTTAGACTCTTCTGTGCATAATAACTGCACTGTAGGGCCTGCATCCATTGTGTAAAAAACTTCTAAATGCTCACTATCTCTAAATGCTTTTATATCTCTTACTATTCTGTGCGTAACATCTGTTAGGTAATCAAGTGGTGGATTACTTGTTAGCATCACTCTGTGCATGTCATCGCAATCTTCCTCTGCTACTCGCTGTAATTTCTCAAAGTCTTTACCAAGTACGGCGTCTATACATTCTTTTTGTCTCCTTTCCATTATATCTTCCACTCTTTGCGAAAAATGAGGACTGGACTGCGCGCTTGCGTGCCCCTTTGTTGAACCAACTTTTTTCTCTTCCATAGATGGAACAAGAATAAAATCATGCAACACCCAATGGTTCTCATCTGCCATTTGTTCACCATAAGAACTGCCTATTTCGTCTCCTTCACCTGCTCTAAGCGCAATAAATCCTCCAGAAGCACTACGAGCAGCAGAGCCAGACCCTAGCCTAGCTATAACACTTGTCTGTTCGTCTGTTAGATTGATTGTCTCCTCAATTAACCCTTGGATTGCACGAGCAAAACAACTAAATACTGCAGCAGAAGATGCAAGGCCTACAGCAGCAGGAATATGAGATCTAATTTCAAGTGCAACAGAAGCGGGGATTGCTTCCGGAACATCTAGTGTCTCTAAATATTTCTTCGCTAGATCCAATGTTATTTGAAACCTTCCAACTTCAGACTCTTTTAGTATTCTCTCAGATCCATCTGAATTAATAGATTTCACGGTTAGTGTTTCTGAATGATCTATATCAATCTCTACAGTTGGGCTGTCTAAAGTCATAGAAAATGAGTCTGCAACAGGCAGCCTAAGGCCATTGTTTCTATTGCCCCAATACTTAATCCATGCGCTGTTTGGTGCAGAAATAGCGGTTTTCATACAAATTTAAGAAAATAATGTAAAAGAAGTATTACTTATAATTGAGCTAAGCGCTTCAAAATTATCAATGATTACTAAAACCATTCCTGCTCCACCAGTTTTTCCTCCTGCTCCAATTACTTTTGCGTAACCTCCTGATGTTTCGATACTTTCGATTAGTTCTTGTACGTTTTTTGGAACAACTCCAAGTTTTATTTGAGCTTTGTTGTGGTCCTTAATAATTTCTTCTAAATCTTCTCCTCCTATTACACGTTCGGTGCACCTCCCTATTACTTTAAAAGACTCTTCTAAAGAATCTTTTCTAGAGGTAGTCCATTCTACTAGCTCTGGGGTCGCTTGCTCTGGCTTACCTGTATCTATCAAATACATATTTTTTAAGATTCCTTCTTTTAATTTTACCTTTTTTGGCTCTTCTCCTTTTCTAAACTCTATCGCTGAATTGTTCCAGATAACTGCAAAATCTATACCACTGTTACCAATATTTAATGCATCTTCTATTTCTTTTGCTTTCAGCTCACAGCTTTCGCCAAGTAGTGCTCTGCATATTGCAATTACCAAAGCTGTTGAAGATCCCATTCCTTTACCAAGTGGAGCTGTGGAATTTATTTTTAGAGTTCCAAAAATCTGGTCTTCGTATTCCTTACACTTATTAACAATCTCATTTGTGTATTCTATCCAACCAGCATTCGAATTTGGCCATTCTATTATCAGATCTGGTCTTCCTAAATCTAGCTCATATTCGGCTGTGATCCCACAATTTGCAGGAATTGCGATCCCAGGGTATCCAAATACAACAGCGTATTCTCCAGAGAGAATTATTTTTGCCGGTGCGGATGAAATGGTTTTCATTATATTAACTTCCAAATCTTCTAGATCGTTTTTTAAAAGTATTTACACACTCTTCTAATTCTTTAACTCCAAAGTCAGGAAACAAAATTGGTAAAAACATCCATTCTGCATATGCACTTTGCCAAAGAAAAAAGTTACTTGTTCGGTTCTCTCCCGACGTTCGAATTATTAGATCTAGATCTTGTAGATCTGGTTGATCTAAATATTTCTTTAATTGATCTTCTGATTCTATTCCATCTGATTCACTTTTTTTAATTGCTCTAAGTATTTCATCTTTTCCTCCATAATCTATGGCTAGATTAAGAGTGCATTCTTTGTTGTCTTTTGTTTCTTCTTCCAATTTAGAGATCTCTTTTATTAAAGAAGCGGGGAGTCTATCTTTTCTGCCTGAGTGCAATATGCGTATACCCTTTTCTATAAATTCTCCTCTTTGATTTATTAGATATTCTTCTAATATTTTCATTAGTTTATCGATTTCTTTCTCACTCCTCTTCCAGTTCTCGGTAGAGAAACACCAAATTGTTAAAACTCCAATTTCTGGCTGTGCATAGCACCATTCTAATGATTCTTTAAAGTTCTGAATTGCTTTCTCGTGTCCTTTCCAAGGGGATAGTGTCCTCTTTTTTGCCCAACGACGGTTGCCGTCTGGGATTATTGCAATATGTAATTTGGAATCAGGTGTCTTCATACGAATTAAAGTATAACAATTTAATATTATTTGCAGATTATATTCAGCCCCAAATGAAACCATGGAGCATAAGCATGTTGATTATTTTTCATGTCTTCTTTTAGGTTACTTACATCTCTCCATTCCATTGCCTCAATCTCTTCTGGGTTTGGATCTAATCCAACATCTCCATTCAGATCAGCAGTAAGCAGTGTTACATGTTCATATTCTACTCCATTCCCATTTGGGTCCTCTGCCTTGTAAACAAGAGTTCCTTCTACTTTTAGATGGGCAGTAAATCCACATTCCTCATTAAGTCTTCTTTCTCCTGCGTTTAGTACATCTTCATCTATAAAGGGATGACTGCAACATGTATTTGCCCAAATGCCTGCAAATAATAATTTTGTATTAGCCCTTTTTTGAATGAGTACCTCTGATCTATTATTTCTAAATACATATATAGAGAATGCGCGATGCAACATGCCTTCACCAGTGTGAGCTTCTAGGATTTCTGCCTGCCCTATTTTATTGCCTTCTTTGTCTGTTAATGTCACTTCTCTCATATGCCTATGGTCTTGTTTTTTGCGTCTTAGTGCAAGCTAGTACTACACTGTTTATAAATTATTACCCTACTATCTTTTATGGAACAGGAAGCAACTACCCAAGCAGCAGATCTAATCGACTCTTCTTTGCAGAAGATTGGCATTTCGGATCTTTCATTTTTAAGTACAACTGTTCTGCAAAATACGGTTTTACAGTGGATTATTGCACTTTTTTTGTTTTTATTCTTTTCTGTTTTATTGCATGGAGGAAAAAAGATATTAATTAGTAGGCTCCATACCATAGCTAAAAAGACCAAGTGGAAAATAGACGATGTAGTAACTTTGTCTTTAAAAAATATTAGTTCTTTCTTTTATTTTTCTGTTTCGCTCTTCTTTTCTGTACAACATTTGGCTCTATCAAATGTTATTAGTTTAGGTATTAGGGCAATCTTCTTATTCGCAATTGTTTTTGAGGTAATAAAGATAGTAGAGGTTGTTGTTAAGGCTTTGATTTCTATTAAATTTAAAAAATCTGATACAGGAGCAAAAAATCTAACAGTTGCAGTAGGTTTGATTGTTAGAATAGTTCTTTGGTCAGTTGGTTTACTGTTAATCCTATCTAATATGGGTGTAAATGTTACATCCTTAATCGCTAGTATGGGTATTGGAGGGTTGGCTGTATCACTAGCTTTGCAGCCATTGTTCCAAGATATGTTCAGTTCATTCTCTATCATTTTAGACAAACCGTTCGAGGAAGGGGATTTCGTAGTTTACGGAGAGTTCTCTGGAACAGTAAAAAGCATTGGTCTAAAAACTACACGTATGGAAGCACTGCAAGGCGAAGAGGTAATTATCTCTAATTCAGAATTAACAAACAGCAAAATCCAAAACTTTAAAAAGCTCAAAAAACGAAGAATAGTATTTGGATTTGGTGTTACTTACGACACTCCTCACAAAAAATTAAAGAAGATACCTGCAATGATTAAAAAAATTGCAAAAGAGGATGCATTGATTCAAATGGATCGTGTGCATTTTAAGGAATTTGCAGATTCTAGTCTTAACTTCGAAGTTGTTTATTTCATTAAGAGTGCAGATTACACAGACTATATGAACTCTCAGCAGAAGATGAATCTAGCTATAGTAGAAGTGTTCGAGAAAGAGGGAATAGAGATGGCTTTCCCAACTCGTACTGTTCATCTAGTTAATCAGGTGTAGTGAGCTCATCTATTATATTGGAAGCTCCTGCATATCTAACTTTTTTCTACAGGCGTTTCCTATAATTATTGAAGATAATAATAAGGTTTGGTTTGTTAGAACTTCTGATAGCTCTTCTTCAGATTCAAATCTAACCATATTTCTATTATATTGTTCATGCTGATTTAAATTAATTTTAGATGTTTTAAATGAATCTGATAGCATTATTAACGCTTTAATTTTGTTTCTTGTACACATCCATAAGTGAAGTTTTAAGATAGCATTAATATCATCACTCGATGGTCTTAATGTATATAGATCACATCCATTTCTTTCTGAAAACTTTATTTTTATATTTCTAGATATAACACCAAGCATTGCAGAAAAATGTTTTTTAATTTCATAGTCAATAATAGATGAATTGTTATTAGATTTTTTCTCCAATGGTTGTTCGTCTGATCTTTCTTCCATATTAATGAGTTTATAGTATGTTTGTAGATGTAATTATCGGTCCATTTGGGAATACAAGAGCTTGTCCTACTGCATTTTGCATTTGTTCATTATCTTTATACCAAAAGGCAAAACATCTTGGTATTACTCCATTCATCAGCACTGCTCGCATTCCATCCCTTGTTTTAGACAGAGTTTCTGTAAAACATTTAGTTCTCATCGCGCCGATAAATTGAAGTGAATCTTCAAATTCTTCTCTTGAAGAAAATGCAAGTATTGCACGCCCAATGGGATTGTTCCTTATATGTCCTGAAACCAGCCCCCATGTCATATCAGATGGATCAATTGTAGTAATAATGTCATTCTCCATTATAAATTTTCTTCGCGCTTTTCCTGGGATTTCATTAAAAAGTTGATGTTCACTTACGGATACATTTGTTTTTTCATTTTCTGCAACTTCTTGGATATCTTCTCGATAGTCGTCTATCCAATCTTCTATCCAACCGCTGTATTCTGGTTCATCATCTTCAAAATTTTGTGTTTCAGACAATATCAGGCTCGTCTCTGGCGGTCTAAGTAATGCAACTGTACATGGCTTATTTTTTGTCACAGGAGAGACAGGTTATCGAAAATTTCTTATATGGCAAGTATTAGAGGCTTTATGATTATTTAGAGATCTGAAGTTATAACTCAAGGTGTAACTTTACTTATAACTTCGCGAGTAGTATATTTTTTATATGCCAACTACTAAATTTATAACTACGAAACAACTCAGATATAGTTTCCCAGAGGTCCGTGCTGGATTACAGGAAGGGAAAACGTATGTATTACTCTATAGGGGCAACCCAGTTGGAGTAATTAAGCCACCTGATGACAGTACAGAAGGCCTATTCTTTCAAGACGATGATTCCTCTGCTCCTAAATCTAAAGAAGGAAAGCGGTTAGTAAAAAACACACTTACTAGAAAAAGGAAGAGAGTATCGAAATAGACTTACTTACCTACGCTTTTCAAAATACCTTCAATCTTTGTAGCAAGTAGATTAAGTGGAGTGTCACTTTTAACGCAACAATCAATTGCTCCTAGTTCTTTGCTTTTGTCGCAGTTTTGTTCTTGCCCTAGGTTTGTTAAAACCATAGTTGGAACATGAATATCATTCTCTTGCATGTACTGAAGCACTTCAAAACCATCCATTTCTGGCATTAGCAGGTCTAGTAGTAATATGTCTGGATTTACCTCTCTAACCATTTCGACTGCCTTTTTGCCATTGGTTGCACTAATTACGTTGTATCCCTTTTTCTTTAGCTGCATGCTCATTATCTCCATTAGAGATACATCATCTTCTGCAATCATTACCTTTGCATTATTGGAGCCGTTGTTATTTGTTTCAGGTTCCATGTTTTATCTTTCACTAATTGGTAATTCAATATCAAAGGATGTTCCTTTGTTTTCCTCTGATTTAAATGAAATCTTTCCACCTATTACATCTGTAAGTGATTTACTTACATATAAACCAAGCCCTGTGCCATTTGTATCCATAAGCATTGCATTCTTTCCTCTAAATAGCTTACTAAACAGCATGGACTGATCTTCTTTTGGAATACCAATTCCATTGTCCGAAACGCCAATTGTAACAGTGTCAGTTTCTTTGTTTTCTTTTGCGCTTAGAGTAATTGCTCCTTTGTCTTGTGTGTAATGAATAGCATTACTTAGTAGATTACTAATAATCTCTGTAAGCATGTTCTCATCTGTATATACAAAACATTCATCGGGGCATTCGATTTTTACAGTATGACTCTTTTTATCTGATTGTATTTTGTATGTTTGTAAAATCTTATTAAGCATTTTCTTAACATCTACATTCTTTGCTTGCATGCTAATTTGTTGTGATTGAATGCGTGATGCAGTAAGCATGGCGTTAATTGTTTCACCCATACGTACCATTGCTGCTTGCGCATTATCTAGTAGCCTTTTCTGAGTATCCGAGAAGTTAGTAGTGCTCTCGCTAAGTACCTCAATAGCCCATTTTAAGGTAGATAGGGGAGTTCTAAGCTGATGAGAAGCCAAAGATACGAATTCAGTTTTAGCAAGCTCTACAACTTTGCTCTCTGTAATGTCCTCTGCAATTCCAACCATACTGGTTAGTTTTCCCTTATCGTTCCTAACAGGAAAACCACGGTTCCTAATCCATCTAACTACTCCGTCTGCTCTAATAATTCGAAACTCAATATCAAATGAATCATTAGTACTTTTAGCTACTACAGCAGATACGTTTTCTTGATCGTTTATATGGATAGTATCAATCCAATTTTTATCTTGCTCTTCTAATACTTCTAACGATTTACCCCAAATCTTTTCAAATGCGGGGCTGGCATATTGCATTTTCTTTCCAGTTTGATCTGCAACCCAAAATACCTCATTTACATTCTCTGCAAGATGACGGAATGTTTGGCTATCGTAATCTTCATTATCTTCTCCATTTCTATCATCATTACCAATTAGCAATGCACGCAGTATTCCACTGTGTTCTTCTAATGATTCAGATAGTAATTTAGGAATGATCCATGCAGCACCCCAAGAAAGTACTATCAGTAAGCCCGCAACAGTAAATAGTGTAGTGCGGTCCTCTAACTGAGCACTAACAATTACAATGTGCCCTCCGAACAAGGCAACAGTTGTAGATACAGCAACAACTACAGTTGTTATACTTATCTTCATTGATAGAAGACGCAGCATCCTGCGAGTGATTTTTTTGTTATTCATTTATTTTCTCTTAATTATAACAAAAATCGGGCTTTGTGTCTATAGTTAGAGGTTTTCAAGATTCCTTTCTTAACGCTTATACAAAAGAAATATCACAATTTATAATGTATTAGGTTTTACATCTTCTTCTTTAATCCTAAATATTATTGCTCCGAAAAGGATAAGCACAGCCATTATGATAAAACTGTATCGAATATCTATATCTGCAAAATACCCAATGATTGGACGCATAATTAGGTGATACAAGGATATTATGAGAGATATTGTTGATAGAACTGTGGCTCTGTTTTTGCTTTCTATGTGTCTGTTTTGATAATCCGCGAATATTGGGTCTCTTATACACCCTGCTCCATCGTTTAAAATAAATATCATAATTGCTAGTGCAGGATGGAATACAACAGCCATTAGCCCCCACAATATTGATGGCACTATTGTTATAATTAGTGTTCCTTTATCTACTCCAAAGATAGATTCAATTTTATAAGCAAATATTTTTGCGAATGCGGATAGAATACAAGATAAAAATAAGGCTTGTCCGAACCAAATATTGGGAACATCTGCTAGTTTAAAATATGGTTGATAGAAACGTATTAGTACGTAAGAAAAAGGCATTGTAAAAGCTGAAAGCAAAAGTATTTTTCGCAATTTCTTATTACTAAGTATCAGGCGTATTCCATCTTTAAATAGTACTAATGCTTTCTCTGGTGCATGTTTTTTTTGCATCCCTTTAATAGAACGGCTTGGTTCTTTTACTGTTAATAGAACAATCAATCCAATTATTTGAGCAACTATACACAAAAAGAAGAGATTATAGAATTCTTCAAGTAGGTGTTGATGTGCAATATATCCGCCAATTAAAGCAGCAATCCCAGCTGAGAATACTTTCATAGAATCATACATTCCGTATACCTTTTTCATTTTGCCTTCTTTCCCTACAGCTTTTAAATCATCGTAAATTAGAGCTTGGTCAGATCCAGAATAAAACGCACAAGCAATTCCAAACATGAAGAATGTTATTGCAAATAAGAAAAAGCTATCAGCTAGCAACCAAGGGATCCATGCAAAAATATTTATAACAAAACTAAAAACAAGACTCCATTTACGTCCGATCTTATCACCTATTATTCCAGTGGGAATTTCGAATATGATTACTGAAATGAGAAGGATCGATTCAAGTATCATCAATTCATATAGAGATATTCCTTTCTCAATAAAAAATAATGTTTCGATTGGAAGGGAGAAGCTTAATCCAAACAAGAAGCTAGCCAACATTAGTCTATGAATATTTTTCATAAATTCACATTCAATTATAGTGTATAACATATGTTTTACGAATTGATTGATGGAATATGCTTACCCTATCTAGTATTCTATCCATGTGAATTTTAAACACCTATTGCTACATAAAAGGAATTTGTTAATATTTGGAGCATTATTCCTATTGGTATTAATTACATTTTGGCCATCACTCTTTGGGGAATTTGTCTTTTGGGATGATGACCTATTGGTATTTGATAATCCTGTTGTTTGGGCTATATCCCCTTGGACTATCTGGAAGATTTTTACAATGTATGATCCAGAGCTTTATATACCTTTTACGTTTTTTAGTTATCAGATCAATTATGCAATTTCTGGGGTTGATCCTTTTGTATACCATTTAACAAATGCACTACTGCATTCTATTAATGCATTACTAGTTATTGGGATCTCATACTATCTATCTGGAAAGAACAAGGTAGCGGCAATAGCAGCGGGGCTGCTATTTGCGGTGCATCCATTGCATACAGAGGCGGTATCATGGATTAGCGCACGAAAGGATGTTCTATCTACTATGTTTTTCCTCCTCTCGTATTATGTATTTTTAAGATACAGAGAATCAGAGAACAGAAGGACATATATTTTTAGTATTTTGTTTTTCTTATTCGCACTGTTTTCTAAAGTTGTAGTTGTTACATTGCCTGTGATTTTGTTAATTACAGATTGGTACAAAGAGGGAAGAATTAAGTTATCCCGTATTAAAGATTTAATTCCATTTGTAGCTCTTAGTTTTATCTTTGGAATAATCGCAATTGTTGGTAAGCCAGGGCAAATAGGAACCAGCAGCCCCCTAGAAGGTGTTTTAATGGCTATAAAAAGCTCAGCATTCTATTTAGGTAAATTAATACTGCCAACTCGGTTAGCTGTTATTTATCCATATGATTTAGCAATTTCTATTTCGACTCCAGATATTTTAGTTTCTGCTGTGGTCGTTGTATTACTTTTTGCTCTTTCGGTTTTGCTAATAAAAAAGACAAGACTACCACTGTTTGCTTTGCTCTTTTTCTTAATCACTCTTGCTCCTACATTTATAAATTACAGAAAAGGTTTTGGAGCAGCAGATATATATTTTGCATCAGACCGTTATGCATATATTCCTTCTATTGGTTTAATCATTTTGTTCGCAATCCTTTGTTCTGTTTTGGTTAATAAATATAAACAGGTAGTTATTGGATTGCTCTCTGTGATAATCGCACTGTTTGCTTATCTCTCTTTTCAACAATCAAAAGTATGGGCTGGGAGTGAGTCTTTATTTACGCATGCATTGTCTTTGTATCCATCTGCTCAGGCAGCACATAATAATTTAGGCACTGTTTATTATCGAAATGGAGCTTTAGATAAAGCAGAACATCATTACTCAGAGGCAATTGAAATAAGACCACTTGCTAGCACCTACAGTAATTTGGCTACATTGTATCGTCGTAAAAATGATTTAAATAAGTCTCTTACTTTGTATCAAAAGGCATTAGAAGTTAATCCATCAGAATATGATGCATTCTTTGGAATGGGAATATTGTTCGCACAGGCAGGGGAGTTTGAAAGAGCTGAATTTGCTTATAAACAAGCTATAGAAGTCGATGCTGATAATAAGGCAAAGACATACCTAAACCTAGGTGGGCTGTATGCTCAATTTAATAGATACGAAGACGCAATAGACCAGTATCAATTAGCAATAAATATAAATCCATTCTATGCAAATGCGTATTACAATATGGGTTCTGCTTACCAAAAACTAAACAGAAAGAATGAGGCAATTGCGGCATTTAATAATGCACTTCGTTACAATCCAGATTTAGAGCCTGCTAGAAATAAGCTAAAAGGGTTATTGTAAATTAAATTTAGATCTATAAAAATCCAAATGCATTATGTTGAATAGCAATATTGTAACCGATCAAAATTAATATAATTCCACCAAATAATTCAGATCTATTTTTAAGTATTCTCTTAATAAATTTTCCTAGACTCATACCTATTATAGAAAATATAAAAGCAGCAATTCCTATTAAGATTGATGGTAAAAGTAATGGCTTGTTTAGTAGTGAATAACTTAATCCTATTCCAAGAGCATCTATACTGGTTGCCAACGCAAGTATTAATAGAATCTTATGTTTTAAAGAAAACACTATTTCTTCTGATTCATCAAAGTATCCAATAATCATTTTATTTCCTATAAATATTAATAATAATAAGGCTATCCAATGATCATATGAGTCAATATATATTCTTAATCTATCTCCTCCAATATATCCTGATAGAAACATAATAAATTGAAAAAATCCAAAATATGCTGCAACTAATGCAGAGCTTTTAAAGCTATATTTCTTTAAACTAGCCCCTCCGCTAATCGCAACAGTAAATGAATCCATCGCGAGTGCAATTGCTATGATGATTGTGTTAATTAAATCCATTTTATTAAATTAATTTGAAATAAGATTAATGATTGTATCTATGTTTCTTTCTCCTGCTTTTTTACCAGCATTATAAAATTTATTAGCTAGATTAAAGCATGCAACATTTCCAGATAGCTTTGGTTCTATAATTAAATCAGAAACATCTACACTTTCAGATAAACTTTTTTGTCCTGCTTCTAAAAATTTCCTTAATCCAAATGGAGCTAATTTTTTAATATATTTATATGTAGGAGTTGTTTTTGTAGCAACAATAATATCTGGGTGATATGTATCACGTAGCGTCCTGGTGGGGATTGCGCCAAATGAACAAAGATCTATAAAAGAGTCGCCATCAATTTCTACAGGTGAAAATAATACTGGTATAGCGCTACTTGCCATTATCGCATCCACAATACGAGTTTGTTTTGAGAATACGTGTAATTCAACAGTTTCTGATATTTCATCTGTGAATGATCCAAGTAATATATTTTGCCACTTAATTGGATTACTAACTTTGCCAGCAACACAAACAAAAGGGATTTTACAATCTTCTATTAGCGCATCTCCAATTAATGGATTTAATAATTTTGAAATATTCTGAGACAGAATCCCAGCATGTAACCCCCCTTTAAGTGTTTTTCTTTTAAAATTGGCAATATTCCACAATGAAATATCATTTACAAGATCAGTGAAGACAGATGGGGGATACCCGAGTGCATACAGAGCACCAATTATGGCCCCCATACTGCTGCCTGATATGTAATTAGGTTTTATATTATTCGAATCTAAAACTTCAATAATGCCTCCATTGGCAATTCCCCAAGATCCGCCACCAGATAGTGCTAAACCCCATTTCATGATCTGATTATATAACCAGCAAGTAAATATTTCTATTTTTAAAAGGCAAATGCATTCAAAAAGGTTTGTTATTGCAGTTAAGAGGGGTTCTAGGCGCTTTTAACGTCAAATAAAACAGAGGAATCGCTATATAAAATTATATAAGCATGATATACTTTCCAGCGTAAGCTTAGTTTTGAAGGAGGTAGAAATGCTTTTTCCAGATTACGATTACATTTTCTATTTTTTTTCATTCTATTTTATGGAAACAGGTACAATTAAGAAACTGTTAAACGGTTTTGGTTTTATCTCCCGCGAAGGTGGCGAAGATCTTTTCTTCCACTCAGCAGATCTAGTAGACGTCTCTTTTGACTCTCTACAAGAAGAAGACCAAGTACAGTTCGAGGTTGGTAGCGGACCAAAAGGCCCTAAAGCTGATCAAGTTTCAAAAGTGTAATAACTTTAATACTTATAAAAAGACACATGGAGTTAACTCTTCATGTGTTTTTTTAGTGTTAGAAAAAGTTAATTTGGTTTGGGGTTCGTTTTGGGAGCTTATAATAGAATGAGATGCTAGGAGATTGTGCTAACGGAATCTATAACTCAACAGGAATTCTTTTTACGATATATACATGTCTATACCATCCTGTAATGCTGCTAATGAGGAAGATTGCATTTGAAACTACTGCCACTATTGAACCAATTAACACTCCGTAAATTAACCATCCAAGTGCACCAATTATAATTGCTACTCTCATCCAGTGATCAGATTTTAGAAAGCTGGAAATTATAATAAGTGTAGCTGCCAAATATGATGTTCCTGATAGTAGGTATCCTTCAAATACATAGAAAGCTGCAACTGTGTTTGTTATAAGAAAAAAGATTAGCCATAACTTATTTATGGAATATATAGATACTCCAAAGCGAATAGCTCCAATAATTGCAAGTACCATTCCTGTTACAGCACCTAGAAGGAAAAAATGAACGGCATTCAATGAGTTACCCAAAATTATATATATTAGTAGGGACTTACGTTTTTTGCATTGCTGACTCCATGTAAAAGCAGCCATTGCGAGTAAAGCAAATACTTGAGCAACGATGTATGTTGTTGATGTGAAATTCACGTATTGATTATATCTCATTCTTTTATAAATTTCATGGACTGGGCACTTGAACCTTGTTACAACTCAACTTCGTACTCGACCATATCTTCTTCCCAGCCATCATCTTTAAATCTTCTAGTTTCTGTAAAGCCACAAGCTTCATACATTTGACGTGCCGGTGCAGCAAACTTTCCTGCGCCTGTGGAAACACGTGCTTTTCTAATCTTATGTTTTCGTAAACGATTGAAAATCTCTTTAATTTGCTGTTGGCCGTATCCATTTCCTTGCTCCGAAGGAATGATGCAGTTGTGACCAATAATTCCGTATTCAGGATCCCTTGGATCAAAACATCCTAGTCCGATTGGTTTTCCATTTTTTTTAGTGATAAAAGTGCAACGTGCAACTTCTGGTCTTGTGTGCACTAATTCATCTGCATCATTAAATTGCTTAACTAGTCTTGTCCATGTTTCAGTTTTATTTACCAAGGAGCCATAACTTTCTGTCAGTAATTGCGAGACTGTCCCTTTTGGGAAATCAGTTGGAGATTGGAATGTAATCACTTGGATAGTGTATCAGGTGTATTTTCGGTTACTAGTATGTAAAAAATGTATCGGCGATAATACGAAGTGAATCCTGCTTCGTGGAGCGGATGGGTACGAGGTATTACAACTATAAAACCTTAATATAACTTTACTCATCATATTTACCAAGCAATCGTTCAGTTACAAGTTCTTTGTAACTTTCCAGCTTTTTCATTGTGTCCCTCATCATTACATTCCTTTCTCTATCAGGTAATTCATCCCATTCAGTTAGATAAGATTCTAACTCTTGTTCAAATCTGGCCATCATTGCTATATGGTGAGCGAGATATTTAAGATCTGAGTTTCTAAATGGTAAATCTTCTACTTCTCTATTTTTATAAGCGTCACTTGGCACTATTGTAAGGCTTGGTTTATTTGAGTCATATTCATAATCACGTAAAAATAACTTATGCATACGTTTCCTTGCTTCGTAAATATCATTTTCAATTTCTCCTTTTAGATCTTCGTATGATTCAGAATCGTGCTCAAGAGCTCTCAATTTTTTTTCTGCCTTACGTTCTAATTTAGACATTTTTTCTAGTAACTCAGCAATTTCATAGTATGTGGGATTACTAAAGTTTATTGAATTAAGTGCGCTAATAATTCTTCTATCTAGGTCACCAGGGGACAATATTAATTCTGGTTCGTTCGGATTCCTTTCAGGTTCTGTTGTCATATTTGTATTATACAATAATTCAGTATTAATGTAAATTCTTGGAATGAATAATTCTCATTCGTTTGCTTCGCGGGTCTTCGAAAGGGGTTTTTGTGTCGCAGAAGTACTGCCTTCGGCAGACTACATGACACTCAGCAAACTTAAGAAAGAGGTTCGATGATAAAGGCAGCGCCACGTAGCAACTGAGCGAAGCGAAGTTTGCTTCGTGGAGCGGGTAACGGGGATCGAACCCGTATCCTCAGCTTGGAAGGCTGATGCACTAGCCATTGTGCTATACCCGCTTAATTTATTTAAGCTACGATAATGAGAGTAACTATATTTTGAGTTTTGCTCAAGTAATAACTCAAATCAAATTAACCTATTTTTATAATCTTCGTAAACAACTGACCTATGGCTAATTACTAATATTTTTACAGTATCATTTTCTATACGAAAAATAATTCTATAATCACCTACACGTAGGCTACGGTGTCCCTTTAAAGAAAATCGAAGTGGTTTACCAAATGCTTCTGGATTAGTAGTAAGTTTATCTTCTATGGTCTTTTTTATTCTTTTAAGATCTGGCTTAGGAAAACGTTGGATTTCTTTTGTATTTAATAGCGTGGAATATGTTACTAAATATTTCATAAAACTTTTGACCAGAAATCATTATGAGAAATAAATTCTGATTTTTTTGTATCTATTTCATCAGCGGCTTTACTAAAAAAAGTATCTTCTTCTAGTTCCAATGCTCGTTCTAATAATTCAGCAGCTTTTGTTGCCTGTGGTACATCATCACGTAGAGCTATTTCTTCTAAGAAAATAGCAATGTGATTGGGGAGTGTAATATTAATTCTCTTCTTATTGGTAGGCATATATTTAAATAGTAACAATGCATTAAGTGTATCAAAAGTGTATCACCTAAGCAAGGAATATTCATCTATAATTAGTTCATAGACGAATTACATTATAAATATTTAAGTATAAGCATGTTTGTATTTCATAAATCTATCTCTTGATCACAATTTTTAATATCTTCTTTCATATTAGGCATTGTTAGATATTCATCAGACAATATAGAAATAATCTTCTTATCCGAAGGTGTATGCCATGGTGAACAGTGGAGGATTCGCCAAAAAGCTTTAACTGTTCCTACAATTACTCCTTTTTTTCTTATTTCATTAATTGCGTACTGGCTACAAGTTGGTAGATGCCTGCAGTAGCCATATGGATAAATAGCTTTTAATGGTCCATGGTCTGGCGAAAGAGTGTTTTGATACAGTCGTATAAAAACTATAAGTATCTGCCGAGGGAAAAAGAGTATGTTGCGCATTATGTGCCTTAGCGGTAACCTCATTGTACCTTTTCCCTGTTACATATGCTTCCTGTTCAAGATGTTCTTCTAGGATTACAAATAGTAATTGCCATAGTTGTTCTAATTGTTTTGTATCATGTTTTGTTTATCGTTGTTGATGCACGTAAAATTGTTCGTCGTGTTCAAGACATTACTTCTCAGGTAGAGGGCACACTTTTAAAACCTTTATCTTTTGCAGATCAAGGATTGGATGTTGTTGTTCAGTTTTTAGAGGCTAAGTACAAAGAAAAAGACGCTGCTAAAAAGAAGAAGAAATCTACAAAGAAGAAGAAATCCAAGAAGTAGTTTCTTTAAGTTATATTCTGCTTATCTACAAAGATTCGTACGTAGAGCCTTTTTACAATGTCATAAGATGCTTCTACGAGTTCAGATAGAATTCCATTTAACCTACGCATGTGTGCGTAGAGTTCATTTAGCTTATGAGCGTTTCCTTCTTTTGATTCTTTTGTAATCTTTTTAACTTTCTTTTGTAGTAATTTAACTTCGTGATGGATATGTTTTTCTAAACTCTTTTGCATGACTCTAGGTTCTGGCAAATTTGCGATTGCTTGTGCTCTACTAGAACTAGATGACTTGCTACTTTTAGACATAGAGGTTTGCCCACCTGATCCCATGTCACCAGATTTATCTTCACCCAATTTCTCACTTACTTTATCTATAAGAGAGATGGTTTCTAGCAACCCCTCTAGTTTTTTAGGTTGAGATACAATCAAAGCATCACTTTGTTCTAAATTTGATTCAACTGATTTACCTTTTTCTGGAGTAGATGTTCCTGTCACATGTCTATTTTCCCTTTTTTTGGCTAAAAAGTCAATTTGCCGAATGTCACCTTGGTTGTCTATTGCTTCCTGCTACAATTGGGATATATGGATAATACGACAATATTTCACAAGATATTAGACGGCAGTATTTCCTCAGGCAAAGTGTACGAGACAGAGAGAGTACTAGGTTTTAAGGATATTAACCCTAGGGCTCCGACTCATATTTTGTTTATAGCGAAGCAAGAAGAGGATTTCGTAGCATCTATTGCTGATCTTTCGGACTCCACTTCTCATGTTCCATTACTTCTGATTAGTGCTGCTCAAACATTTGCCAAGCAGAATGGAATAGATGGTTATCAGCTCAAATTTCATGTAGGAAAAGGTGGTGGGCAAGAAGTGTTCTTTCTCCACTTACATTTTTTAAGTCAGGAACCAATTAAGGAATAAAAAAATAGGAGTGCAAACTTTCGTCTTACACTCCATATTTTTTTAAAACTCTTATTTACTTAGTCCTGCTTTTTCTGCTTCTTCTTCTGTTGCAAAGTACACGCGGTTTTCTTCTTTAATTTTTTTGCCTTGTGCGCTTTCTACAGAGTAAAACTTCTTTCCAGATTTAGAAGCTACGAATCCACCTTCTGTTTTAGGCTCTGATTTTTCGCTTTTTTCTTCTTTCTCTTCAGTTTTTTCTTCTTTCTTATCTTCAGTTTTCTTTTTAGCTACTTTCTTTTCTTTTTTCTCTACTTCTTTAGCTGCCTCTTCTTCTTTCTTGGCTTGTTCTGCTTTTAGCTTTTCTAGAGTTTCTTTGTCTATTGGCTGTAGAGCTTTAAGAGATAGTCCAATGCGTCTTTCATCAATATCTATGTTTATGACCTGAGCATCAACTTTCTGGCCTATTGTGAGTACCTCAGAAGGATCATCTGCTTTTAGGTGAGACACCTCTGTAAGATGAATCAATCCATTAATATCTTTTTCTAGCTTAAGGAATGCTCCGTAATCTGCGAAACGTACTACAGTTCCAGTAACTTTTTTGCCAACTGGGTATCTTTCTGCAATCTCTTCCCATGGATCTCTGGTTAGCTGTTTCATACTTAGGCTAAGTTTGTCTCCATCTATTCCAATAATCTTTACTTTAACCTTGTCTCCTACTACTGCGTGTTCAGAAGGATTCTTTACGTGACCCCATGCAATTTCAGAGATGTGTACTAGTCCTTCTAACCCATCGAATGCTACGAATAATCCAAACTTAACAACTCCTGTAACCATTCCATCTTTTGTGTCTCCTATCTTTAGAGACTCAAGTGAATTAGCTCGCTTTTCTGATAGTGCTTCACGTTCGGATACTACGATTTTTCCTGCCTCCTCATCCATAGTTATAATTTTTACAGTGAATGTGAAGTTTACGTATTTTAATAAACGATTAATGATTTCGCTTTGATCTGCGTTGTTAACTCTTGGGTAATGAGCTGGAGCTAATTGAGAAACAGGTAGGAATGTTCTAATACCATCAATGTTAGATAGAAGTCCTCCTTTGTTTGCTTCTTGCGCAACAAACTTCATTGTTCCTCCTTCTTCTATTAGTCTATGGAATTGTTCCCATGCTTTTTGCTGGCTAGCCATACGCAAACTAAGCACATGCATTCCTTCGTTGTTTTCTTCCTCTAACACCATGGCCATTACTGAGCTCCCGATTGTTAGTTCTTTAAATGTATTAAATGAGTCTCTTAATTCACGACCAGAAATAATACCAGTAGCTACTCCACCAATATCTATAAGTAATTTATTCTTTCCTTTAAAAACTACGGTTCCTTCTAGTAATTCACCAGGTCTGATTCGTAGAATTGTTGGTCCGTTTTCTAGTAAAGTGTCCATTACGGACGTTGTTGTTGTTTTTGCCATACAAAAAGGGTGGTGCAAGGATTAAGAAATAAAAAATGAATGTGGTCTGTCGCTCTTGCACGAGCAGCGAAAAGACCTTAACACCGATATTTTTGCATTATGCATTAAATCAGTCAATTACTTAATCCGTTAACTTTTGTTGGTTTTACGTCCTAAATAGCAAATTGATCAAGATTTAGATCTTCATTTAGTTTTTGGACTGCGCTTGCGTGTGGATTGTATGTTTCGTAATAGAGCTCAATAAGCTCTTTTGTATTAAGTCTGTGTGTTATAAGTCCGATGCTATTAAGTCCAGATTGAACCAAATTAAGTCTATCTATTAGTTTTGTATGCTTAGAAACAAAGCTTTTGTATCTTTGAACTGCGCGGCCCCCTGAATCATCTATTTGAAGCCAAGAGAACAATTGTCGTAATGTACTTTTTTTCTGTTGTATAGCTTGGTCGTCTAGCGGGACAATTACATAGAATTTCTTTTTCATAATATCTGCAACTTCTACAACTTTTTCTACGAACATTGCATATGATTCGGTCTGTTTCTTTAATAATGGATTCTTTTGATTCTTTGCCATTAACTTAATTTCTTTTAGATATGGAGCGATGTTTACCCTTCTAGAACGTACAACTATTTGTATAGGGAAAGTAATTGAATTAATAAAAGATTGATAACCAGCAATTATTCCTTGCTGCTCAGTCTCGCTTTTAAGATTAAAGTTTAATGCTTCTACTTCTAGTACTGCTCTTAGTCCTCCATTTTTTAGCAGAACAGTATTGTTTCGTATTTCTGCTATTGGAAGATATCTTTGAGTGGAAGAGTGCTTGTTACCTTTGCTTTTTCTTACTGTGCTTTTTGGTTTTCTTTTTGTTTTTTTCTTAGCAGGTACTTTTTTTGCATCTGTATCTGCATCTTTCTTTATTTCTTCTATTGCCTCTGCTTTATTTGTTTCCTCTGGCATCTTACTTAAGCTGGTGATTCAGTAGGGGATAATACTTCTGTGTCTAGAACTGAACTTAATTCATCTATTACTGATGATTTATGAGTCTTTTCCACAGTCTTCTGGTTTGCACGATTATTCTTACTAGCTCTGGAATGCATTGCAATATTTTGAATATTTATTCCTTTTCTAGGTTGCCAGAATCGGATACTCGGCTTTTTACTTTTTTCTATTTGAAGGAATAGTAGACGTAGTAATGATATTTCTTGAACCTTAACGAATGCGAATAAAACCATTATTACTGCAGGGATAGCAGCGACTATGCCTGCCCATATTTTTATGATTCCCATGCTATTCATTAGAGCCCATATTATGTAACTTGTACCACCGCCACCGAGCAACAGGAATATCTGTCTCAGTGATACTGGTCCGATTACCCGATCTTCCACATTTACATTTTGTGGAATTTTGACAGGATCTATAGGCATAGAATCTATCTATTCTATCATATTTTACGTATTTAATCCACTAGCTAAGCGCATTGTTGCAAATTATGCAGCTTTGGCTTTGGCTTTTGGGGGTGCCTTCTTTACTTTCGGCTTCTTGCTTACCTCTTTTGGCATAAAATCCAGAGCTTCTTTATCCTTCTTCTTAATCACGCATATTGTGTCACCAGTGTTAAATATGCCCTTTAGAATGTGTTCAGCTATTTCATCTTCTACATGCTCTTGGATCACACGACGTACTGGTCTAGCACCATATTCTTGATCAAATCCTTTTTCTGCTAAGAAATTTACAGCTTTTTGATCTATTTCTAGCTTGTATCCTTTTTCCTTAAGCCTATTTGTAAGCATATCAATATGGATATTTACAATCTTTCTAATATGCTCTTGATGTAGTGCATTGAACACAATTACGTGATCAACACGATTCAAGAATTCAGGACGAACATTTTCCTTTAGCTCAGAAATTACTTCTTCGCATTTTTCTTCGTAGGCTTTGTCTTCTTTCTCGGAATCGATCAGTGTTTTAAATCCAATTTTTGCCGCCTCTTTTGTAAGCTTTCCTGCTCCAATATTACTGGTCATAACTATTACAGTATTTCGGAAATCAACCTGTTTTCCATGTCCATCAGTTAGCACTCCATCTTCTAGTACTTGTAATAGAATATTAAAGAACTCAG
The DNA here is from genome assembly GCA_018648865.1 of Candidatus Peregrinibacteria bacterium. Classification (GTDB taxonomy): domain Bacteria; phylum Patescibacteriota; class Gracilibacteria; order Peribacterales; family Peribacteraceae; genus JABGQH01. The sequence continues at coordinate 83,102 of JABGQH010000004.1, read as the reverse complement.
GATGTGCTTTTTCTATTTCATCAAATAGAACTACAGAATAAGGTTTTCTTCGCACCATTTCTGTTAGTTGCCCTCCATCTTCGTATCCAACATATCCTGCTGTTGCACCAACTAATCTAGACACATTATGTCTTTCCATAAACTCAGACATATCTATTTTTATTAGAGCATCCTCTTTGCCGAATACTTCTTCTGCAATTGTTCTTACCAATTCCGTTTTACCTACACCTGTAGGACCTAGGAACAAGAAAGAGCCTATTGGTCTGCGTTGATCTCCTATCCCTACACGAGACCTCCTAATTGCTCTGGCAACCTTTTTAATGGACTCATCTTGCCCAACAACATGCTTTCTCATTAATACTTCTAGGTTCTGAAGTTTCTTGTTTTCGCTTTTTAGAATCTTTGTAACTGGTATCCCAGTCATGTTTCCAATTACATGAGCAATGTTATCTTCTGTGATTCGTAATGGAGTTCTCTTGTCTCCATCCATTGCTGCTCTTGCTTCTTCAATCTTTTCTTGAAGAACTTGTTGTTCTTGTTTTAGCTTAAGAGCCACATGATACTTTTGATCTTTAACAGCATCCTGTTGTTTTTCTATTAATGCTTCTAGCGCATCTTCTAGTTTTTTTAGTTTTGGTGATTCATCTGTTTGTTGAATGCTTAGTTGGGCTGCTGCCTCATCTAATACATCAATTGCTTTATCTGGCAGGAATCTGTCGTTAATGTATCTCTTACTTAATTGTACTGATGCTTTCAATGCATCATCAGAAATTGTAAGTCTGTGGAATTCCTCAAATCCTTTTCTAATTCCTTTTAGGATTTTAATTGTGTCATCCATAGTTGGTTCTTCTACCAATATTGATTGGAAGCGCCTTTCTAATGCTCGGTCTTTTTCGATTGTCTTGAATTCATCTGTTGTAGTTGCTCCTATTACTTGAATAGCACCTCTACTAAGAGCTGGCTTAAGGATATTAGCTGCATCTAGTGATCCTTCTGCGGATCCGGCACCTACTACTGTATGAAGCTCATCTATAAATAGCAGGATCTCATTTTCACATGAGATTGCTTCTTTAATAATGTCATCAAATCTTTGTTCAAATTCTCCTCTGTACTTGGTACCAGCTACCAAGGAACCCATATTTAAAACTAATACTCGTTTGTTCCTTAAGCTAGATGGCACTTTTCCATGAGCGATTCTTTGAGCCAATCCTTCTGCTATTGCAGTTTTTCCTACACCTGGTTCTCCTATCAATACGGGATTATTTTTTGTTTTCCTATTTAGAATGTGAATCATTCTATCAATCTCTGTGTCTCTACCTATTACTGGATCTGTTTTCCCTTCTTTCACTCTGACGATTAGATCATCAGTGAAATAATCTAGAACAGGTGTTTTGCTTTTGCCATCTCCTTTTCTTCTCTTGGCGTCTTCTGGCTCCAGCATTCCTGGTCCTGTTCCTCCTTGCATTCCAACTATTGCTCCTTGCAATCCTTGAAAGAAGGACTCAAGTGACTGTTCCATGTTTCCACTTTGTTGTTTGAACTGATTAATCTGACCAAACATTTCTTCTACATGTGATTTTAGATCCTCTGGCTCTACTTGCATTTGCTCTAGCAGTGCAGTTGCCCCGTTGCTTCCTGTTGATACTAGTGCATGTAGTAAATGTTCTGTCCCAACATTAGCGTGTCTAAATTTATGAGCAGTTATAACACTCTGTTCTATAACTGAATGAAGATAGCTTGATAGTCCGTGTTTTACTTCTTTCCCTTCAATATCTTGTGATTTCATTGCTTTCAGCAAAATTCTTACATTTTCAAGAGTTACTCCTGCCCCTGTAAAGATAGAGAACCCAAGAGATTTTGGGATACTAAGAAGCCCCAAAATAAGATGTTCTGTTCCAATGTAATTACTTTTCATGTTTTTTGCTTCTTGTTCTGCGATCTGTAGAGCAAGTTTTGCGTTTGGAGTGAATCTATCGAATGGATGCATTTAAGTAGGGGAATGAAGAAATGCTTGGAACTAGCAGTCTATCACCATGAGTGCTAAACAGTCTAGTATTCGCAATACTCTATCACATTTTGATCACTTGCGGGAGTGGTAGGAATGGATAAAAAGTGGTATCGCTATCTACTTTCCGTGTTTTCTCCAATCTTCCAAAAAGATAGTTATTATGGTGGTTACAGGTATTGCTAGCATTACACCAAGTATTGGATGAATAATATCTGGGAAACTAATTCCAATTAACATCGCAAATAAGATAGCAATAGGAGAAAGTCCCACAGCTCGTTTCATGATTAATGGAACAAGAAGATTATTTTCACACCACTGAATTACGTAATACATTGCTGCAATAATTAGCATCCACAGCATTCCACCTTTTGTTGCTGCAATAAGTACAGCAGGTATAGCCGCAAAGAATGGTCCAACAGCGGGTATAAGTTCACAGAACCCCGCAAGTACTGCCAAAGTAAGTGCGTAATCTATATCTAATATAATTAAAGCAATTAGGGTTAATGAGAAGATGCTTAAGCTAAGCATCATTTGACCTCTTGCCCATTGGCCAATTTTTGTGTGAATAGCTTCTGACTTATTATCTAGGTACATTTTGTATTTATCTGGAAAGAATCCTATTGCCCAGTTAATAATCTTTTCTTTTTCAAGCTGGATAAAGAATGCAAGTACCATAACGATAACCAAGCTTACAAAGAATTTGAGTACTGACCCTGCCAGATTAGCTGCATATAGAATTGATTGAGATGCTGCTCCAGAAAGCTGACTACTGAGTTGCTCTAGTGCATCTGTAAACTTATCTATTTCTAAGTTCTGTAGTGTAGTTTGAGAAATGGCAGTTAGTTGTTCATTAAGTTGGTTGGAAAGCAATGGGAGATCTATTTGAGGATTAGCTAGGAACGTATCTACCTTTACACTCAAGAGTACTGCTATTTCTCTTAATTGATTAGCAATAATTGGGATAAGAGACAGAACAAGGAAAAAGAATAAAAATAGGAATGCTAAATACTGAATTATTACACCTACTCCTCGTGGCACTCCCCATTTTTCTAATGTTTGAACTCCTGGATCTATTACTACTGCAAGAAAAACTGCAAAAAGCAGTAAAATCACTTTGTCTCTTGTTTGATACAGAGCATATGCACCAATAATAATAAATAGAATTGCGAATGTTCCTTTCACAATACTTAACACAGATATATGAGCGAGCACTTCTTCTAATGTTTCCTTCTTTGGTAGCTTAGAGCTACTGGATTTCTTTCTCTCTTTGTCGCTAGTTTGTTTGGCACGCTCAATCATGTTTTGGGCCTTCTTTCCTATAATGCGTAGAGAAGTAAAATGATTCTGAGGTTTTTTCTGTGAGGTCATATTCCTGCAAGGGAAGAAACAATAAAGTCGACAATGTACCAAGAGAATGCGCAAAGTATAAATCCAATAATGGCAACACGAAGCCGTGTTAACCCTTCACTTCTATCTCTACCCATTGTCTTTGCTAAAGCAATTTGGTATCCAGATATAATTATCTGTACAAGCGCAATTCCTCCTATCATCGCAAAGATAAACTTAATCACATAAGAAATAAATGCTGGTACGCACTCAGCAGATAACATGCCTGTAGCAAAACTACATTCGACGACATCTGCAGATATAAGACCCTGTGCAATAGCAACAGTAGGTAGAATTGTTAGAAAGCTGATTCCTATAGTTCGGATTGTTAGTGTTTTCATTGGGCTTATTATGCGGAAAATTTTTGATTTATGAGTAGAGTTGAGATGACAAGAAAGATAAATAGTTTTATTGTATTGCGTCTGCACATTCTAGCTTACTATAAATATATGGATTTCTGTTGGGATAAAATCACTAAACCAATCGTTGCATTGGCACCAATGGCAGGATTAACTGACGCATCGTTCCGTCAGGTAATTAAACTGTTGGCACCAGAAACAGTTGTTTATACAGAATTTTTAAGTACAGATGCAATTCATTATGGAGCAAAAAAAACTATGGGGATGATTAATTTTGATCCAGAGAAAGAGCGTCCATTCATTGTGCAGATTTTTGGTAAAGATCCTGAGCATTTTCTTTCTGCTGCAAAGATAATAGAAGAAATGGGTGCAGATGGAATTGACATAAATATGGGGTGCCCTGCTGCCAAGGTTGTTTCTTCTTGTCATGGTTCTGCTTTAATGAAGGATGTAAACCTAGCAAGGCAGATAGTATCTGCTACTAAAAAGGCTGTATCTATTCCAGTTAGCGTAAAAACAAGGCTTGGTTGGGAGAGTGAAGACGAGCTAATACCATTTTGTAAATCTTTAATAGAAGAAGGTGCAGATGCTTTGGCTATTCATGGTAGAACGTATACTCAAAAATTTTCTGGTGAATCTAATTGGGATCCCATTTATGAGTTAAAGAAAAATGTAAGTGTTCCAGTTATAGGTAATGGTGATATTAATTGCGCAAAAGATGCAGTTAACAAATTAGGAAACTTAGATGGAGTAATGATTGGTAGGGGAACATTCGGCAATCCTTGGATAATGCGTGATATCGCAGATGCAATTATTCACGGAAAGATTCCAGACGTTCCGTCTGTACAGCGTCTATCCTTTGAAGAAAAAATCCCATTTATAATCTCTCATTGTGAGCTGTCTGTTAAAACAAAAGGGGAGCGCAAAGGAATGCTAGAAATGCGAAAGCATTTGGCAGGCTACGTAAAAGGTATAGATGGAGCTAGTGTATTACGATCTCAACTAGTTCGTGTTGAATCAGTTGAAGAGGTAAAACAAATACTCTCGCAAGTTTAAGAACTAAAATTCTACGTGTATTGATGGACCCATAGAAGGAGTGATTGCAATAGATTGAATATATACTCCTTTTATTCCTACTGGCTTAGCTTCATTAATGGCTGACATAAGAATTTCATAATTCTCTGTAAGCTTTTTTGCACCAAAAGAAATTTTTCCAAAAGCCACATGGATGATTCCATCTTTGTCCATTTTACATTCAACTCGTCCTTTCTTTAGCTCATCAATTGTCTTGGAAATATCTTTTGTAACTGTTCCAGCTTTTGGGTTTGGCATTAATCCTTTTTGTCCAAGCGTTTTAGCAATTTTACCTAGATCTTTCATTACTTCTGGAACTGCGACTGCAATATCAAAATTAATTTCTCCTCCTTCTACTTTTTTAATTAGATCTTCGTAGCCTGCAATGTCTGCACCAGCCTTTTTAGCAGATTCAATTTGATCATCTTTTACAAATGCTGCGATCCTTACCTTTTTACCTGTTCCATGTGGCAAAGTAACAGTTGTTCTAACAAGTTGATCTGCTTGAGTAGTATCTGCATTTATACGGAAGTGAGCTTCTGCAGTAGCATCAAATGATGTTGTACTTATTTTTTCTAAAAGCTCCATAGCCTGTGGAACAGGATATGAACTCTCTGTAATTAGAGCCTCTTTCTCTTTATATTTCTTTCCTCTAGCACGTTTGTCGATTTTCTTGTTTTTATCCTTCTTTGTCATAATAAAATTGGGAATGTGGTACTAGTGTCAAAATGTTGACTCCCACAAATAAGTAAAAGGATCCTAATGCAGTAATATGCCTTAATGCAACGATTTTATCGTCTTTTGCTGCGTACTTTCTTAGGCTGTGCCTTCTTCTTTGTTGCTACCTTCTTCTTTGGGGCAGCTTTTTTGGCAATCACTACTTTATTAATTGTTTTCTTTGGTGCGCAGCTTGTAGTAGTAAACATGTGACCTTTCTTACAACATGAGGCTATAAAGTAGTTTTCGTCTGTATCTGGTCTTGTGCACCATACAAATAGTCCTCCATAAATGATCATTATGATTGGCATGATCCACCATCCTTTTTCTTCTGGTAATCCGTTTAGCATAGAAACAACTAAAGAGAGTAGCCATAGGAATAGAAGCAAATGTCCAATAATTCTAAATAGATATATATAGATTGTTTCTGGAACCATTCTAGAACGTTCTGGAATTGCATGAACAAGTGCATCGTTCCACAAAAACAGCATTCCTCCTGCAGAAAAAACTATTAATAGTGTGAAATAAGTTGCTCCAGATAATTTAACACCGGCAAGAACACTAATTATTGTTGGCAAAGCACCTGCACTCATAAGTAAAACTCCAAGTGACATCATTAAATAGCAAAATAGACTTTGAGCTATTTCTCTTGGACGAGCGTCTTTTTGTAACATACTTGCTCCTATAACTGTTGATAACACGAGTGTTATTGTTAGCGGAACTAAAATTCCGTACATCATTCCGACAAAACTAAACATGGCGGAGAAGAGGGGTGTATCTGGCATGGCGACGTTTGGGTACTTAGAAAGGTTAAAAACAGCCTACGGCTTTCATTCCTTTTGCGCATCTTAAATACGTTGCGCTTGTTTACACTTTGTGATGAGACAAGGGTTAGCTTATTCGATAGTAACGCCCATGCTTCTGGCTGTTCCAGCAATAATTTCCATTGCTCCTTCTACGTCATTAGCATTTAGATCAGGCATTTTTGTCTCGGCGATCTCTTTTAGTTGTGATTTATTAAGTGATCCAACCTTGTTCTTGTTAGGTTCTCCACTTCCCTTTTTTAGTTTTGCTTTTTCTAATATCAAGTTAGCTGCAGGTGGTTGTTTTAGTATGAAAGAGAATGATCTGTCATCAAATACTGTTATTTCGATAGGTACTACCTGTCCCATTCTGTCTTTTGTTGATTCGTTAAATTGTGAACAGAAAGCGTTTATATCTACACCAGCTTGTCCTAGAACAGGACCAAGTGGTGGTGCAGGATTTGCCTGCCCTCCTTTTGCTTGCACTTTGATGAGTTTTACAATCTTTTTTGCCATGCGCGCGATACTGTACGTATATGGTGCAGTAGCGTCAATAATTTCCTTCACTTCCTTTTACTCAGACACTGTCTCAACTAACTCAAAAATTTCGTCGTCCATGCCTTCAGCTACGTGGAATTCGTATATTCTCTCTCTAATTCTTACAAATACTATTCTTTCTTCACTTATAAATGGGTCCTTAAAAGTGAGCATATTTCTGGTTGGCTTTCCTTCTCTTTGTTGTGTTTCATCTACCAAATCTTTCATATGAGGAGAAAAAGTCGTGTGCAATGCCTCTTTTAGCGCCAAAAAATATGTTTTAACCTCCATAGAATCAGACCAAGCTACACTTCCTGCTCTATCCCCATCTTTTAATAGGGTTATTACGTGTACCTGAGCTAAGTCATTTGGGATTATTTGTTTAATGAGTGTAAGTTCATCTGTCTCTTTTGCCTCAAATTCTAATGCTTGAAGCACATTCAATACGTTAATTTCTTGTCTTTTGCGAATTCCTGCCTCCGTTGGTTCAATAACTTGATTTGGTTCATCTATTGTTAGAACTGGTACATATGGTTCTTCTTGTTCTGCGATCTTCTTTCTTTCAGATACAACCCAGTCTTTTTCTATTAACAATAAATCTATAGCTCCAATTGCAATAATTGCAGCCAAAACACCAATTATAATCCTATTATTTCTAGTCATGAGAGATTTTTTATCCATCTAAATTGGATTGTAGCATAATTTTCTTGAGTCTCGTGTTATTATATTTACGTGGTAATAAAAAGAACTACAGAGCAGGCATCAGTTGTAAGTCCAAAAAAATCTACTAAAGATAATGATGTGTTTGAGCAGACACTTAGACCAAAGAATCTTGCTGAGTATGTTGGGCAAGGAAAAATAAAAGAACATCTATTAATTCATATGGAGGCTGCTAGGAAAAGGAGCGAGCCAATGGGACATACATTGCTTTATGGACCACCTGGGCTTGGTAAAACAACCCTAGCAAACATTGTTGCACACGAGATGAATGCACAGATGCGTACAACTAGTGGGCCAGCTATAGAAAAGCCGGGGGACTTGGCTTCTCTATTAACAAATTTGAAAGAGGGTGACGTACTTTTTATAGACGAGATTCATAGAATGAGACCAGTTATAGAAGAAGTACTTTATAGCGCCATGGAGGATTACGCTTTGGATCTAGTAATAGGAAAAGGCCCAACTGCTAGATCTATGCGTCTTGATCTAAAACCATTCACTCTAATAGGAGCTACAACAAAAGCAGGAGGAATGAGTGCACCTCTTCGTGATAGATTTGTTCATACTTATAAACTTAATTTTTATTCTCTTCCAGAGATGGAAAAAATAGTAGAGAGGAGTTCCGATATATTAAATGTAAAAATAGAAGATGGTGTAGCAGCCTTTATGTCTGGTTGTTGTAGGGCAACACCTCGCATCGCAAATAGATTGGTACGATCTGTAAGAGACTTTGCACAAGTTAGAGACGAAAAAACAATCACATTAGAGCGTGCCAAAGACACACTGATGTCACTTGGAATAGACGAAAGAGGATTAGACGAAACCGATCGTTTAATACTTCATTCTCTTGTAGAAAAATTTGGCGGTAGGCCAGTCGGGCTATCTACTCTTTGTGCCTCTATTGCAGAGGAGCAAGAAACTTTGGAGGATGTATATGAACCATATCTAATTCAATCTGGGTATTTACAAAGAACTGCTCAGGGAAGAATAGCGACTGAGAGGGCTTATAAGATGCTTGGGAAATTGAGTGTTGCAGCTTGAATTAGCTTTGAGCTATAAGCTGTAAGCTTTAAGTGAAAGACAAAATGGCAAGCGCATTTGTTTGAGTGAGGAGCAAAGCATAGTTTTTAGTGATACACGAACAGATGACTTGTCTCTGTGAGTCAAACTTATATCTAGCAAGTATGCGACGAACGAGTCTGTGCTTGCCTTGATTTTTTTTGGTTCGTTTTTTGTATTAAGACAAAAAATGAACATGTAATGAATTAGTTTTACGTAAAAGTTGGAGAAGAAGGTGCACAGAAGTATTTGTGTATAGTTAGATATTAATTTAGAAACAACAAAATATTCTGTTTAGCTTTTTGCAACCATTATTCCTCCAGCCATTATTAATAATGTTCCAATTAAAAGTTGTGGGACTTTTACCTGTTTCCATTCTGCAAATACCCATAAAGCTAGCAATACAGATATAAGTGTATTCATATTAAATATAGGTACTATTCTGCTCAAACTTACTCCATAGGAGCTAAGAGCAATGGTCGCACTAGCGATTGCTAGTCCCCATATGAAAGTCGCTACGAATGCATATGCTCCTGATTGAAAAGAAACAGAATTTCCTTTTGTAAAAACAAACAATATTATTGCAACTGTTAGTAATGCCAACGCAGAAATAAGCAAATAAGGAGCAACAGATATTCCACCTTTTGTACTAGCTTTCATGAATACGTTAGAGATTCCAAATGCAAACGCAGGAACAACTCCACCTATGATTAATCCAATTGTTTCTGGCTTCATGATTTAAGTGTAGCACTTACAGATTAATTATTTCTAATATCTTTTTTTCAAATACCTCACGTTTAAATCCTTTTGCATGATTTATACAAGTTTCTGAATCAAAATTCATTTTAGTAAATCGATGTATGCCCTCAATTAATGAGTCACTTGTTGATTCGTTAAAGAAGATTCCGGTCTCTCCATCTATCACTGTTTCTTTCGCACCACCTTTATCAATTGCGATTACTGGTGTCCCACATGCATTTGCTTCTAGTGGTACAAGCCCAAAATCATCATTGCAGGTAAATAGAACTGCTTTGGATTCTGTGTATAGATCTCGTACTTCCTCATTACTTTTGTATCCTAGGAATTTGATTGTAGGCCCTGCCATTTTCTTTAACCTTTTTTTATCTGGTCCTTCACCAACTATTGTTAGTGGTAACTCAAGTTGATTACATGCTTTGATTGCGATATCTATGTTTTTGTAAGAAGTTAAGGTAGAAACGATTAGGAAGGGGCTAAGGTCGCAGGTCGCAGGTCGCAGGTCTTTTTCAAACCAAAAGTCTTCGATTGGTGGATTTACTACTTCGGACTCCCTTCTCCAATACAGCTCTATTCTTCTTTTAACTTCTTCAGAGTTTGCCAGTAATACATCTGGCCTATCTGCTGCCTCTGCGTCCCATGTCCTTAAATCATGGAAGATCTTACTTAATTTCCTTTTCTTTATTCCTCCAAGCAATCCTTTGCCTGCTCTCTCCATAACCTCATGAGTAGAATCCCAAAGGTATCTAGCAGGGGAGTGAACATAACAAACATGCTTTGGGTCCCCATTTGTAATTATTCCATGCGCAAATGCAGACGAGCTACTTAGAACAACGTCGTATTTATGAAACTCCAAAGTCTCTATAGCTTTTGGAAAATGCTTTAAGTACAAATGATGATTGTATTTAAGTGATTTAGGTAGCATAGAAAACCAAGCAGGATACTTAGGTGTATGTACTCTGTTCCTTGGGAACCAGTCACCTAATTTCTCTTCATCATAAAGAAGAGTGTATATAGGTGCGTTTGGAAACAGATCTGCAAAGATCTTTGTTATACGTTCTGCACCACCCCTGCGTGTGAGGAGCTCTTGGACAATGGCAACTTCCATACAGGAGGGAGTATACACATGTCTTTATTATCAGGTGCATCTTGTTCCGATTCTTCTTTAAATATTGCAATCATTCTTTTTAATATATTAATAACTTCTAGTGTGATTGTTCTTTCTAATTCTTCATACTCTTCTGAAATTAATGGATTATTTTCTGTTTCTGCAAATTCTAGCATTGTTGACTCGTATTGAGTTATTGCAAACATTTCTTCTCTAAGTTTATGTGTTCTTCTCCATACATTTTCTGTTGCATGAGCCATAAGTACATCACACTCATCTCTAAGCTCTAGTCTTTCTGTTGGTGAGTGATCTACTTCTTGTATATTTGATTGATTATTCATATGCCTAATATAGTACATTTTCTCTTAAATGCAAGGGGTGGGTAATATTTCTTTTATATGCCTGGTGGGTCAGGTGGGGATCGAACCCACGGCCAATAGGTTAAAAGCCTACTGCTCTACCACTGAGCTACTGACCCATGTGAAGTTAAATTTAGATGAGATATAAAAAGAACAAATCTTGCGAAGTGGACCACTGCCTGCCGACCGAAGCCCGTAGGGCGAAGGTGGGAGCTACTGACCCATGTGAAGTTAAATTTAGATGAGATATAAAAAGAACAAATCT
>JABGQH010000004.1:0-71854 GCA_018648865.1 Candidatus Peregrinibacteria bacterium | reverse complement strand
GACCACTGCCTGCCGACCGAAGCCCGTAGGGCGAAGGTGGGAGCTACTGACCCATTTCTTGGATATTGTACGGAAAGTTAGATTGAATGCTACATAATTCTCTCAATAGTTAAACGTAATACATTGTCACACAAAACTAAAAAACAAATTTATTACATGTTCATTTTTTGTCTTGATACAAAAAACGAACCAAAAAAGATCAAGGCAATCGCAGACTCGCTCGTCGCATACTTGCTAGACATAAGCTTAACTCACAGAGACAAGTCATCTGTTCGTGTCACATTCAAAGCAATGTAATGCTCCTCTCTTAAACAAATGCGCTTGCCATTTTATACTTAAAGCTTAAAGCTCACTCTAATCCTAAAACGTATTACATTTGTATTACAACGTATTACGTTGTATTGCTTTTGTATTACATTGTCACACAAAACTATCCGATCTTATCTAGCAGCGTAATAGTGCAGAAATAGCCTAGGAACAAGAATGTAGCAAGCATTACAACGTTCCTCCAAAGTCTTGGACGAATAGGTTTTGCTAGTAGCTTGTTGTTTAGAACAATCAAGATTCCACTGTAAACAAACATGCTGAATGCATTAATTATTGCACCTAAGATTATTAATGTAAGTGGTTGATCAAACCCAATAGAGAATACAGTTATTCCAAATAGAATCTGGACCCAAAGTACTATGTAATAAGTTTTAGAAACTCTGTGCTGTTGAGTTTTCTTCATCAGTAAAAGATTCTCTGTAATAATTCTACTAGTGGAATCCAGAACTGTTAGCTGTGTTGCAAACAGCATTATTCCTGTAACTAGTAAAAAGAGTGTTCCTATAAATGGAACTGTCATTTTACCAATCGCTAATGCTTCTGCTACTACAAAAGTAATACCTCCTGCTGAGTCATTTCCAAATGTAGTTATGTAAGCAAGTAGAGATAGCGTGAGCATGGTAAATAACCCAAGCCCCCAGAAGATCATCAAATGTTCTAGGTTTACTGTTCTCCACCATTTGTGGAATCTTTTTACGTTCTCTTCTGTAGTTGGGAAAGTGTTTCCAGTTAGGCTGCACGTTTGCTTATCTCCTTTTGCAGTTAGTAGACCTGTGATTTTTTGTGCATATTTACCCATTCCATATCCTTTGTCCCGTACATAACAAGACTGAGTTAGGTTTAGGTTTCCTCCTGCTCCTGCATAAGCCAGAGCACCAAGGAAGGTACCCATAACTATTCCCATTGGTAAGAACAAATATGGTTCGCCGTCTATTACTCCACGGCCTACAAGACCTTGTAATAGGGCAGATACATCTGCTCTGCTTGCTAGATAAAATGTAAGAACAACAATTAGAGGAACTCCAATTGATATTAGATATTTCTGTAGTGTCTCTACTGTTTTATAAAGAACAGTTCCAAGCGATAGGATCAATCCAATTACAACAAACAGAACAATTGCTACGGCATTTGGATTACTAAAACCAAATGCGTTAGAAAGGAGCGTGGCTCCATATAATCCAATACCTGGCCATCCAAATCCTAGGAACGTAGATATGATGAACCACGCAGGTAACCACTTAAGCAATCTGGCGAATCCAACAAAAACACTTTCTCCATTTACTAGCGCGTAACGCTCTACTTCCATATTAATAAAGAACTGCATTGTAATACCTATCAGCATTCCCCATACGATTCCTAGCCCGTAGTTACTTGCCATGTATGGCCACAGAACTACTTCGCCACTACCTAGGCCAAGTCCTAATATAATAAAACTGGGTCCTATTATTTTCCTTAAAGTAGGGGACTCTGGTAATTCTTTTTGTCCTAGGGGTGTGATGGTTGATTTAGTCATGTGTCTTATCCTATCAAATTGTTATTCCTTTAACTACTTTCACTTTGAACACTGTTTGTTACACACTGCTTCGTGTACGCTTTTAATAATGATAGATACGCATTGTCATTTGGCAGATAAAAAGTTATTAGGGGATATCGCCTCTATCCTTAATCGAGCGAAAGAGGCAGGGGTAGATAAATGTATTGCTATCGCAGATGATTTAGAAGAATCAGCTAAATGTGTAGAGATAGCTGAAAAGTATGAACAAGTATTTTGTACAATAGGTGTTCATCCTCATAATGCTAAGGAATGGGATGATGAAACTGAGGTTAGATTAAAAGAGATTGCAGGTTCCTGTACTAAAGTAGTAGCTATAGGAGAAATAGGTTTGGATTACTACTACGATCATTCACCTAGAGATGTGCAGAAAACAGTCTTTTTGGCTCAATTACGCCTAGCAAAGGAGCTTAAATTGCCTGCAGTTGTGCATTGTAGAGAGGCAATTGATGATCTAAAAAAGATAATTAATGAAGTAAATTCATCAAACTTGGTGATTCACTGTTGTACGGAAAAGTGGGAGGATGTGCAGGATTTGGTTAAACAGGGCTATTTACTCTCATTCACAGGTATTTCCACGTATCCAAAGTCAGAAGAGATACAAAATACGATCAAGCAATGCCCAGTATCACAAATAATGATAGAAACAGATGCACCGTATTTGGCTCCTGTGCCCCATAGAGGAAAAATCAATGAGCCAGCTTACGTAGCAGAAGTTGCTAAATGCATTGCTAAATTGAAGGGGATTCCACTTAAAGAAGTGGATAAAGTCACTACAGCTAATGCAGTTGAGTTTTTTGGTCTATAAGTCTACATATATTTATTAAATGCAGTCATAGAGCCAAGTATTCTTGAATAAATAAACAAATTTGACATTACTTAGAAAGTAAGTAAAATACAACAACTTTGAAAAATTACTCGCAATTTGCGCGACTAATTACTAGCAATTATATTCTTCCAATATTCTACATATGGAAAACAATCTAAAGGCAACAGTTGCCTCAATTACTTTACTGGCCATCATGGTCAGTGTGTCTCCAATTTCTTCGCTGACAGTTTCAGCAGAAGAATACGTAAGTCCTATTAATAGGACACGAGTTACAAAGAGAACTCATCAGGTTCGTGAAATTATTCGTGACTCTATAAAGAAGACGAGAGTCTTTTCTAGGTCCGAAATGAGGACAATGCCTGCAAGTGCAGTTAGGGAAGCAATGGAACCAAACATTGTTTTTGTTGGTTCTTCTTCATCTGCTTCGTCAGACAGTTCCACTTCAGAGGAAGTGGTATCAGTCGTTTCAGAATTCTCTAGTAGTTCTGTTTCAGAATCTTCTGTGGATAATTATGTTAGTCCACCAGCAGGAGTAGTTTCTGACCCTGTACCATCTACAGATTTTGTAATCATTGATGATGGAAATACAGGTCACAATAATATCGGAGTATGGAATCAAGTTCCTCTAACAGGATATAATCAAGATTTCCATTTCACAGAAGGAACTAACAGTATTGAATCTACTACAGCAGCATCTGTATGGAGTTTCCAGAATTTAGATGCAGGAGAGTATGACGTTTATGTTACTTGGGTTCCATTTGAAACCTTAGCTTCTAGAACTCCTTATACAATTACAAGTGGATCTGGCTTATCTGTAACTCAAATAGCAGAAGTAGATCAGCAACTAGCACCAGTAGGTGTTACTGAATTTGGATCAGATTGGCAGAAGGTATCAACAATTAATGTTGTTCATAATGAAATTGATCCAGACGCAGAAGTTGTTCTAACAAATAATACCAAAGGCTACGTCATCGCAGATGGAGTAATGCTTGTTAAGAAAGGACAATCTACTGCTGAAACAGGTAATTTGTATATAACAGAGAATATTTCACTTTCATCATTGCATCGTCAATTACTTGGTGGTTTTCTAGGAGAGCCAGCTTTATATATTAATTTTCATGCAGAGAATGAAGATGTAGAAGTAAGAATGATTCAAATCACAACTTCTGGTTCTATGGCATCGTCTGTTGATAGATTGCATTTTTATCTGAATAAAACACAATATGAAATACCATTCGCTACAGCTACTGTTGCTGCTTGTGGAGGTGATGAAGTAATTACGTCTCATAATGGAGTAGCAGTTAGAACTTTTTGTGCGAGGATGAACAATCGTGAGCTTGTTATTCCAGAGGGAGAAGATGTAGATTTTGTAATACGTCCTAAACTGCATTCAGACGAATATGGAACTGTTTCTGGTGAAGAATTTACTTTCTTCATTAGTAAACGAGAAGTTTCAGACGAAGCTACAGGTGCCGGTGCAATACATGCAATAGGTGATGTATCTAATAAAAGTCTAATGGCTAATAATGGAGATGCAGAAGCAGACGGAGAAATCTTCATAGGACGTGCATCTGCTAATCCTACTAATCTTGAAATCGTAGGCAGCAAGAATGTTTCCGTTTTATCTAAGATTATTTCTATTACTAATAGTAATCCAGATGCAAATGGTTCTGTAGTTCCTGTTGGCCACAATCCAATTGGTCAGTTCACATTTGCTGCATCTAGAAATTATAATTTCAACAATGGTACAAACAATGTTATTTTTGATGGACTTATCTTTAATGTTAGAAACACTAATGTAGAGTTCAAAGGTTCTGATTTCCGTTTATATAACAAGGTACAACCAACTATTTACGTTACATGTTTGCCATATGATGATCATGGGCACCGTAGAGCAGGTACTTTTAGAGAGAGTAATTTAGTTATTGTATGTGAAGGGCTTGCAGATTCTCCTGTGAATACAGGAGTAGGAAGTGGAGATGAAAATACATTTGTTTTGGAAGCCAATATTACAGATCCAAATATTTCCACAACTGGAGAAGATAGTACTCTTCAGGTATCTCTTGAATCTTTCAGCAATGCAGGCATATCTACATTGCCGATTAAGTTTTCAGTAACAGATAGTCATGTTAGATGGATAGATAGAGATTCAGGAAATGAAGAGACTTTGCTTTGGATTGATCATTCAGTATCTGTTGTTAACTCTACAACTTATGGAGGTCCAATAGATCCAATTAATGATTCTGAATTAACTGTCTCTATTGATGGTCCAGCAAGTCAGGATTATACAAGAGATGATAATGATGCTGTTCTAGCAAATATTGATTTTGTTACAGGTGAATCAGTAATAGATGTTAAGGATCTATTTATTGCTGTTCAAGCTCAGAATTCTACACATGAAGCAATCGAAGAAAAAAAGATTTATGAAATGGTAGAGGATGTAGAAATTCGAAACATGGCTACAGGTAGAACCATAAAGGGAGTTCGCCTTACAGGTTCTGAACACTTTGGTTTGATGAGTAATAGTGAAACAAATGGAACATACCAAATTTATCGTTTCGATGACTTTATTATAAATAACGAAGATGAATGGGAGTTCCGTGTGGACTTTATCAACAACGGTGATAATAACCATCCAGGAGATGGAGATAAATTTAAAATTAATATCTGTGGTGAACCAACACACATTGTTAGCAATGATGTACTGGTTAGTAACACTACAGGCTGTACATTTGGAGGTTTAATTTACTCTTCTACTGCGTATCAAATGCATGTTGAAAATATGGCTACAGGTGAAAAAGTTGGCGATGTTCGACCAAGAGGTAACATTGGTGGAAACTTCCACTATATTGCATCTGCAACTTTAGATATTGCTGTACAGCATATAGGTACACATGATACAGCTGTAGAGAATGCAGAAAATATTAACCTTTTCCGTTTTGAAGCACATGCAGGTCATGCAGAAAATATCTTGTTAACCAAGGCAGTATTCGAAGCAAAAGATGGTTCATTGCTTAACGCACAAAACTACGCTTTATGGGTAGATACAGATGGAGACAGAGAAGTAGATACTATTTTAGAAGACTACGCTTCTACACATTCAGGATTTGTATTTTTCTCTGATTTAGCACAGGGCGGGTACGTAATTCCAGCTGATGATGTAGTTGTATTCGAAGTGCATGCAGATATCGCATCTTCATTAACAAGTGACAATCTTCAAATGCAATTTGCAACTGGTTCTACTGTTACTTTCATAGAAGCAGAAGAGCTAGATGATGGAAGCAACCTATCTGGAATAATGCTAAATGATGAATTACACAATTTAGCAGATTCTGCGGACATAAATGTTCAAACTGTAGATTCAACTAACATGAACCTTGTTAGCCAAGGTGACTTGTTTGTTAACCAAGATGCAGCCCCAAGAAGTCGCCAATTACTTGGTGGTACTTTAGGGGAATCAGTTCTTAGGTTATCAATGAATGCACGTTATGAAGCAGTAGATGTAACAGACTTACAAATCACATCTTCTGGTTCGCTTGCTACATCTGTTGAAAGATTAGAACTATTCATACCAGGGGAATCCACTCCTTTCGCTCTAGCTACCATTGGTAGCTGTGGAAGCGATGATGTTATTACATCTAATGAAGGAACAACTGTTAGAACTTTCTGTGCAAATATGGACAGTCGTCAGCTTGTTATCCCAGAGGGAAGAGAAGTTGATGTTATAGTACGACCAAAAATGAAAACAGATGTAGGTGGAGGTATCTCTGGTGAGGTAATTTCTTTCTTCATTAGTGAACGAGCAGTTGCTAACAACTCTTCTGGTGCAGGTGCAGTACGTGCACGCGGAGAAGAGTCTAGAAACAACCTAGTTGCAAATGACGGAGACGATGAAGGAGAAGGTGAGATCTTTATTGGGCGTATATCACCAAATCCTACAAATCAGAATATCGTAGGTAGCAAGAATGTTTCTGTTATGTCTAAGATCGTTTCTATTACAAATAATAGCAACACACCAGACGGTTCTGCAGTACCTGTTGGAAAATCTAACATTGGTGCATTTAAATTCGCAGCAGCAACTCATAATAACTCCAAAGGACAATTGAATGATGCAGTTCTATCTGGTGTTGTATTTGATGTTAATGCTACAAACGTATCCATCACTGCAAACTCATTCAAGGTTTATAACAGCGCTAACTCAAATGACAGCGCAAAGGTAAATTGTGAAGCATTTAATGCAGGTGGAGTGTTTATAGAGCCTATTAGCTCTGTTGCATCTGGATCATTGCTTGTTAGATGTACTATGGATAATTCAATTCTAAATGCATCTATAGAGGAAGGTGATGATATCGCCCTCGTTCTAGAGGCAATTATTACTGACCCAAACACATCCGTAACTGGTGATGCAAGTACTCTCCAAACATCTATTTCTACTTTCAATAGTATAGAAAATAATTCTTTTGGAGTTATTGGTAATGGTAGAAGCCATATCCGTTGGATTGATCAGGACGATACATCTACAGATTTATATTGGATAGAGAGTCCAGAATCAGTTATTAGATCAACAGAATATAGCGGTTAATAAAATTAACTTTTCTAAAAAAGCCCTTCCATTTATTGGGGGGCTTTTTTGTTATTAAAATATTTTCACACTCAGCATTAATTGTAAGTTTTAGTTTATAATTTTTTCTTTGGCTTTGTGATTCTTAACTCCTTCGGCCGTTCTATGGTGACACCACCTTTCAACTTCACTTCTAATTCTTTCGATTGCTTTGTTAGGGTTATAACAACCCATTGTTGATATGCCACATTCAAACATCAGATCCAATGGATCTTCTTCGCTATTTTTATTAAAACTGAATGGAACTCTTAATTTATCCAACAAGCATGGAGGGGATATATCTATATCTATCCCAATTGCTTTTAAAAGATTTGCAAAATCTTCAGTTGGGCGAGCGGTATCTGCATCAAACAGATTCCCGTTACTTTCCAATGATGACGATACTTCTAAGGGCATAATATTTAGAAAATAAATATTGGTGCAAGATGCTATCCCTGTAGGGCAGTGTTTGTCTATGGGTTTTTATAAATTATCAAAAATATGGTCCTACTTTTTATCAAGGCATTGCATTTATGGTTCAAGAGTTCCTCTCTGTTACTTACATACTTTCCAGTTGCTCTTGCAGTTCAATAACTCTATTACGCAAAACACTCTCACTGTAAGATTTAACAAGTACTCCCGTGAAATTTAGTGCACTCTTAATTGATGCATCAATTTTTTCTGTATCAATTTTTTCTTTTTTAAGTTCTGATTCAATAATTTTGATATGTTGTTCAGATATAAGTATAAACAATCTGTGATTTATTTCGTTAAGAACAGGAGGCTGATCTTCGATTTCGCCATAATTCATAGCTAGTATCATTCCGATACCTAGTAAATGCGGTAATGTTTCTTCTGGTTTTTCAGTGGGGTTCTCTAGAAATTCTACGGCATTATTTATTATTCTTTTATTATCTATATCTTCAATTGTGCTACCTGTAAGTAATAATCTTACTGCTGTTATAACCTCATCTGTTTCTAGAGGCGCTGGTTTCCCCGGCTCTTCCGCCAACCTTTTTTTGTCTGGAGTCTCAGGAATATCCATAAATATATTATACACTATTTAATAATATTTGTCTTGGAGCGGTCCGGCTTCACTTCGTTTCGCCGAGACAACTCGGCATAGTTAAAAGCTTCGCTTTTAACGAAGCCGGTTGGAGCGGGATACGGGAATCGTCCGGCTTCGCTTCATTTCATTCAGCTACGCCGTGACTAAAACCTGTATAGATTATTTTAGCGACATCACGGCGAAGTTTGTCTCCGACGAACAAAGACGGATGGAGCTCCTTATGGGAGCTTATAACAGAATGAGATACTAGGAGTTTTTTATGAAAGCTTATGAAGAATTATATTAGCTTTCGGTTATTCATCCCTTGCTACATCTATTGCTTCAGGCACTACTTTTGCTACACCATCCTTTACATCGACTTCAATGGTTAATACCTGTTCTTCGTTGGGGTCTATAGGTATTGGTTGTTCGAGCGGATAGACTTCGCCATTTGCGCCACAAACAGCTGTTAATTCAACGGGTTCTTCTGGAGATGAATGTAATGAAAGTTTTAATATGTTGCTCATATTATAATAATAACATAAATAATATATATTGTAAAGTACTAGATCTTTCCACTATAAAATGGGAATAGCTTATTAAAGACATTGTTTTGCTGGAGCGGGATACGGGAATTGAACCCGCGTCTCTGGCTTGGGAAGCCAACGTACTACCACTGTACTAATCCCACATGCATATATATTAACATCCTTAAGCAGTAACCCTACCAAAAGGAAAAACAAAGTACCCCTTCGCCCGCATTCGCGGGACTTCGGGGCACAAAGTATCTTGTGATTCAAACTGCGCACTTCGTGCTTGTCTTCATCTACAATTCAACTTTGGAGCGGACGACGAGATTCGAACTCGCGACCTTCGCCATGGCAAGGCGACGCTCTAGCCAACTGAGCTACGTCCGCAAAGGAATTAAGAGTAAATGCTTGGATATACTTACGAGAATAACCTGTCCACCGGAGTTCCCGCGTCTTGCCCACAGTAGACCCGAAGGGCGAAGGTGGGGAGCGGGACGAAGGCGGGAGCTACGTCCGCATAAGTATATAAGGCAAAGGAATCCTACGAATCTTCTACCTATTTTGCAAGCGAGTGATCGAAAGTTATTTTAAATCAAACTTTTTATGAAAAGTATTTCAATAAAATATCCCATTGATTTTGATTAAGTACTAAATGAAAAACTAGCGCCCCCAGTATTCCATGAGCAAAACCAAGTAATAATAGATTCGAATAGTAATGATATATATACGTAAAAATGAAGCCAACAATAAATGTAAGTAATACTAATTCAATAGATGGGATATGTGCACATGCGAATAATATTGCAGTAACTAAAGATCTTAAAGGTAAGGATGGAACCAGATTTGTTAGATTCCTAGCAACAAAATTCTGTAATGCAAACTGCTGCATGATACCCCAAATAGGATATAGAATAATCACATACCAAAATCCTATTGGCAGTGGAGTATTACCAAAATACCATCCATAACAATATATTGCAGTACTACCAATAACAGCAGAGATAAAATATGGAAGTAAGCATTTCTTAATATTATCTAATCGAAACCCCCACTCGATTAGAATTATTTTTTTTGATTTTAAGATACGATATATTACGTATATCACTGCGATAAATATCGCAGATCCATTGTAGTAAGTAGAAATTTGGGAGTTAGTTATAAGTTCTACTATTGGCTGCAGGCTACCAATAATTAAAATAAATGCCAATTCTCTTAAATTTGGTTTCATAACACTGTAAAAAGTAACATTTTTAAACCTGAGCGTAAAATATTGAGCAGTACTGATTATTTATCATTTTGCAGAAGAGTTACTGATGTGTATCGAATATGAATAACTTAACCCTAAACAGTGGCGAAAAGTGGCCAAATCTGCTATGATATTAAGATGTATAGACAAAAAAATACAAAAACTCCTTGGGCTATTGCACTTTGTGCAACCCTTCTTACATGGGTTTCTACAGTATCCGCGCAGCAGACTAATGGTTCAGTTGGCTTAATACAGCCTTTGGATGACAGTACTGCTAGTTTGGCATCTAGCCCGACTATATTTATTGATTACTTCAATATGTCTCGATTTTGGCTATTTCGTGTAGCTGTCGGGTTTACAGTGCTTTGGATACTTATCGGAGGAGTGATGTTTATGACTTCTGGAAATAACCAAAGTAGACGAAGCGCAGCGATTTCTAGAATAATTTGGTCCGTAGTAGGGCTTCTTATTTTGCTATTCTCTGGAGTAATTCTACGTACTCTTAATTCATTATTCTTTATTAGATAGATGAAATTAATACCTAGATCATTTGGCTCAATTATTACTTTTGCATTAGTAACTGTTCCATCAGTAGCTTTTGCTGCTCCACCAACTCCAGGAGTAGATCCATGTGGCAGGATTGGTGGGTGTAGTACAAATGGACAAGAGCTCATTGGTATTCTTATTCAAAATACCGCATCGGTATTTGTATCTGTTGCAGCGGGATTATCTGTGCTGTTCATAGTTGTAGGAGGTTTTCAGTTAATACTAGGATTCGGTAATGACGGCATGATAACCAAAGGAAAGCATTCAGTTTATTATGCCCTTGGTGGGTTTGCACTTGCTTTGGGTTCTCAGGCCATTGTTTCTTTTGTATTAAGCAGCGCATATGCAGGTGGCTTGGCTACTGCCGTTGATAATCCTGCCTTAGCTGTTATGAGAGTCGGTGTAGATACAATGCTAAATGTGTTTAATGCAGTCTTTGTAGCGATTATTGTAGTAGCAGGAACACGCATGGTAATTAACCATGGTAAACAAGAGGATATTACAAGCTCCAGAAGCACCCTAAAGCATGCAGTTATTGGGGCAGCATTAGTAAATATTGCTAGAGCTTTGGTACATATAATTCTTACCGCAGGATTTTAAAATGACTTCCATAATTACTATTCTTAGTTCGATAATTGTTCCATCTGCTTATGCACAGGGTGTATGGCGTGATTATTACACTACGTTTGGAGGATCAGGCAGTGGAAAATATTTTGTTGTAGACGTAGCAATTAGAGGTGCGAATTTTTTCCTAATGCTTATTACAGGTGGAGCAATACTTGCAATAATGTGGAGTGGAATTCGTATGGCAGCCTCTGGAGGTAATGAAGAAGTAAAAGACAATGCAAAAAAGACAGTTCAGTATGCTCTAATTGGAGTTGTACTTGCTTTGATGTCTCAGGCAATTATTACATTTACATCAAATTTCTTCGGTTTAATTAGTTTTTAATATTTAGATAGATCCTTAAAAGTTATAAGTAGATTTGTTTTTGCTTTGCTATATTTATTATTGTCTTTGCGTTACTCTTTTGCCATGAATCGCAGATACATAACAACAGCAATCGATTATCCAAACGCAGCTCCACATATGGGACATGTACTAGAAAAGGTGCTAGCAGATGTAATAGCTAGATGGTTTAGGTTAAGAGGAGACGACGTACGTTTTCAGATAGGTACAGACGAGCATGGTATAAAAATACAACGTACAGCAGAAAAAGAAGGTATGACTCCAAGGGAATTGGTAGATAGAAACGTTCTTTTGTTTACCGATCTTTATGAGAGATTAAATATATCTCATGATAAATTTGTTAGAACATCCGATGAAAAAGAACACTATCCAACTGTTACTGAGCTCTGGAAACGATTAGAAAAATCAGGAGCATTGGAAAAGAGGTCATATACAGGTTTTTATTGCAGTGGGTGCGAAAGGTTTATGGGAAAAAGAGACTTAGTAGAAGGTAAGTGTCCTAATCATCAGGTAGAACCAGAGGAGGTAACAGAGGAGAACTGGTTTTTAAAGATGAGTGAGTACACAAAAGACTTAGGAGATCTGCTCACAAAGGAATGGGACAAAGAGCAGTACAGAATCGTTCCAAGTTTTAGAGAAAAAGAAACCCTTTCATTAATCGAACAAGGCTTAGAAGATGTCTCTTTCTCTCGCTCTGTTTCTAGTTTGCAGTGGGGGATTCCTGTTCCAAATGATTCAGACCAAGTTATGTATGTTTGGTGTGACGCTCTTACAAACTATATCTCTGGACTGGGTTTTCTAACAGATCACGAGGAACGCGAATGGTGGGACGACGCAAAGGTAACGCATGTAATAGGTAAAGACATTGCACGTTTCCATGCGCTTATATGGCCTCTTATGCTTAAAAAGGCAGATATACGTATTCCAGACGAGCTATTGATCCATGGATTCTTAACAAGCGAAGGAGAGAAGATGAGTAAGTCGCTTGGTAATGTAGTGGTTCCAGATGACGTACTTAAAAAGTTTGATGGTAATCCAGATCCTCTTAGATTTTATTTAAGTCATGAGGTACCAGTAGGACGTGATGGTGATTTCTCTTGGGAGAGATTCACAAAACTTTATGATTCAATCCTTAGGAATAAATTAGGTAATTTACTTAATAGAGTTCTGGTTCTTTTAAAGAAAGAGGACTGTGAATTAATTATTTCAGATAGTGATCCACTTAGTTCAGAAATTGTTAATCATTGGGATTCATATTTAAATCAAATGGATTCTTTTGAAGTTTCAACTTCAATCACAAATCATCCTGTTGCCTTGGTAGAAGATGGTAATCTTAGAATGGATGAAAAGAAGCCTTGGACACTCTCTGGAGAAGAAAAAATTGAAGTATTGAGTGCGATAGCAGAAATGCTCCGCCATATTTCACTAATGCTTTTGCCTATAGTCCCAGACACTGCATATCGCATTTCTAGGCAGTTAAATGTTCCATATGCAAAGGAAATGTTAAGTAAGGATTTTGTTATAACTCAGGAGATGAAAGAATGGGGCGGATGCAAGGATTGGACAAAAATAGGGGAGCCAGAAATACTCTTCGCTCCGCTTGAGTAATAAAATAAGTATGATACGCTAAATGTGCTCTTATCCCGTTATTTCAAAAGGGATGCGGGACTTCAAGACCGAGGCGAATTGCTGAGGGAAAGAGGAAAGGGAGCCACAATATTTTTTTCCACATATTAATATGTTTGATCCAATGTCAGAACTCTCTGATGAGAGTACAAGTAACGAAAGCGCACCAGTAGAGCAGGATGATAAGCCTGCAGCACAAAGCCAAAGCGGAGGCGGAAATGGTAAGTTTGCACAGGAACTAAGTTCTGTAACTATCCATGCACGTCAGCGTACATTTTATATAGATTTAAAGGAGTCTGGTCATGGTAAATTCTTTAAGGTTTCTGAAAAATCACGAGGAGGTCAAAAAACTACAATCATGTTTGATTCAGAAGACCTAGAAGAATTCATTAAAGCTTTTGAAAGCATGAGAGAATTCGTTTAGTCTCAAGTTTAAAATATTTAAGAGAGTCGCCTGAATGGCGGCTCTTTTTTTAATCTTCTAAATTATCTGTTGGGATTATATATCCATTCACCTTTGGATTGGTTGCCATTAGGAGCAGAACTATTTTACTGGCTTCTGCTCTGGTTATTGGTAGTTCGGGTTTAAACATATTGTTTTCAAACCCAGATGTTAGTCCGTATGAATTTGCGATCTTTACGAAAGGTGCAAACCAATCTTCATTTGTTACATCTGCAAAGTCAGGTAAGTCTCTGTATGGTTCATTAAGTAACTCTGGTTGAGACGCTAGTAATAGTATTTTTAATGCTTCTGCTCTGTTTACACTGTCGTTTGGTCTAAACGTACCATCTTCATATCCTTCTACTATTCCTCTATCTGCTGCGGTATAAACAATACTTCTTCTTTCTATTCTGTCCTCTGATTCCCTTGGCCTACTAGTTGGTGGGATATCTGTGAAGCTGAAGGAACTAAGTTCCGTATCTTCATTGATTTTAGTACATCCAGATAGTAATGCGATCTTTAAAAGTTCAAAACGAGAGATAGGTCTATCTGGTAGAAACAATGTAAGGTCACCTTCTGTGTAGCCAGATATTATTCTTTTGCCTTCATTAATAATCTTTGTTTGATGTAGATGTATTACATAATTTCTGCTCCAGTGGTCTTCTAAATCTGCGAAGTGTGAGCTGCCTCCTCCATATGCTAGACATGGGTTTTCTTCTGGGTCTGTACCTTCCTCAACTTCTGTCCCATCATCTATCCCATCTTCGTCTGAATCTGGATCATTTGGATCAATTCCGATAATAAACTCATCACGATTAGAGATCCCATCATTGTCATTGTCTTCCATTGCATCATCTTTATTTTGAGAGGAGAGGCCATTCTCTTCTTCATATTCATCTGGAATTCCATCTATGTCTTTGTCTTCTTTGTACATTCTATCCAGAGGAAATGGATCAGCGTCATCTTTTATCCCATCATCATCTGAATCTGGATTATCTGGATTAGTTCCTATCTGTAGCTCTTCTCCATTAGAAAGCCCATCACCATCTAGGTCATAGGTATAATCATCAGTTGGATCTAGTGGATTTCTACCTGCAGAAAGTTCGCTTCCATCTGCTTCTCCTCCATCGTCTGTATCTGCATTTAGTGGATCTGTTTCACCTATATCCATCATGTTATTACTGTTCCTATCCTCCTCTGTATTTAGCAAACCATCTCCATCTGTATCTAAGTTGGGGCTAGCTGCAGTTACCAAACCTATAAATAGAAGGGATAGTAGTAATTTCATTAGAATTAGTTTAGCAGCAACTGATTAGTATTATGTATCAAGAATTATGTATTAAGGTTCCCTGTTTTCATTTTTCTTACTTAATACTTACTTCTTAGCCTTTGTTTCCTCTTCCCCATGCTGCGCCTGTCATTTGTTTTCCTCCTGCTGGGACTAATCTTTTAATATAAAGAATTGAGTTATTCGCGCAGGTGATCGGCAAAGATTCATCACATTCTTCTAATGATGTTTCTAGTAATTTAATTGTTTGGTTTTCAAATTTAGTTGTAACACCTGGCCATGGAACAAGGGCACGAACTTTACGATCAATTTCCTCTGCTGTCATATTAGATGCATCAACATTGCCATCCTCTCTTGCTAGCTTACTGCAATGTGTTGCTTGTGATTCATCTTGGGGCATTGGATTGAGAGTCTTTTGTAATGTTTCAACGAGCAATGCAGCACCTTTTATCGCTAGTGAATCATGTAGGGACTCAAGTGTTTCTCTTTCTTTCATTGCATGTTCTTTGGTAGAGAGGGTGTCTCCTGCATCAATTTGTTTTACCATTTTTTGCAAAGTTACTCCTGTAACTTTGTCACCTGAAAGCAATGCAGATTGCATTGGTGAAGCACCACGCCATTTTGGTAAAAGTGACCCATGTAAATTAACAGCTTCTATTCTCGGCGAGTCTAGAATTTCTTGGCTTAGCAATTGCCCAAATGCAACTGTTACAAAAAAATCAAAAGGCTCATCTACCTCTTCCCATTCCTTATTAATATTTATTGGTTGCCATATTGGTAGGCCATATTTCTTAGCTTCTATTTTTATTGCGGGGGGTGTAATGATTTGCTTTCTGCCAATTGGCTTATCTGGCTGTGTTATGACTTTAATTACATTAAATGAATCACTTTCTACTAAAGCTCTTAAAGATGGGACTGCAAAGTCTGGAGTGCCTGCGAATATTACAGAGAATGAATTGGCCATTTGTAGTTTGAATATTAGTACCTATTTCAATTTCAGTCGAATGATAGAGTAAATACTATATTTTCTTGGTAATTATTCATCTGCTCTCCTATGCTTAGTACATGTCTAAGCGACCAAAAATGCTAGCATCGGTTATAAGAGACATAATTTCTCCTGTCTTACGAGAATGTCCACAAGAATGTGGAATAGTTTCTATGACAGAAGTAGATGTATCTGATGATTTCTCTCATGCAACTATATATATTAGTTCGTTTAAAGAAACTGAGGTTGCAATTAAGTATTTAAAGAAACGTATTCCATTTTTGCAAAGGCAAGTTGGAGCAATCAATCGTTCTAGAGTTCCAGCCCTTAGATTTAAGGCAGATGAACGTACTGAACGCGGCAATAGAATAGATGAGTTATTGAGATGATTCGTGACATAGATTCCTCACACTTTAGTGTAAGCATAAAGATTTAGGTTTACTGCAAGGGCAGAGGGTTCCATGTTTGTTTTTTGTTTCGTACAATTGATCCCTTATGTTGCAAAAAACAGATGTATCAACCGCCAGTAAATTCTTCTCTTCTGCAGATAGAATTCTCTGCATTTGTCATAAAAACCCAGACGGAGATGCTATCGGATCAATCCTTGGCATGGGTCTTTTACTAGAGAAAGCTTATCCAAATAAGCAGATAAGTATGCATTGCGTCGATCCTGCTCCAGACACTATGCATTTTTTGCCAAGAGTGCACAGCATACAACGTGAACCAAAACTTAAAGAAGGTGATGTAATTGTATTTTTGGATTGTGCTGCACCTGGGCAAACAGCAATGGATAAAAATATTCCAGAATTATTTGATGGAACTCACAACTCAATTTGTATAGACCATCATCAGGGTAATCCAAATTTTGGGACTGTTAATTTTATTCTTCCTGATGCTGCTTCCACTTGTGAAATTGTTGTTCAACTTGCTGATGATTTGTCTTGGGAAATGGATAGTGATATTGCTACTTGTTTATTAACAGGTGTTTATACAGATACAGGAGGATTGCTTCATAGCAACACAACATCAAAAGTTTATAGAACAGTCGCTCGGCTACTTAGAGTAGGCGCGAGGCAGCAACAAATAGTTACCCATGTATTCCGTACTGCGAAGCTAAGTACATTAAAGTTGTGGGGTAGAGTTTTAGAAAAGATAAATCTAACTTCAGAGGGTGGAGCAATATCTGCTGTAACTAAAGGAGATTTCCGTGCGACTGGCGCACACCATAGCGAGTTAACTGGAGCTATTGACTATATAAACGCCGTACCAGGCATGAAGTTCTCTCTTCTACTATCTGAGCGCGGAGACATAGTAAAGGGATCCCTGCGCACATTACGTGACGATATAGATGTTGCTAAAATGGCAGGTAAATTTCAAGGAGGTGGACATCGCAAAGCTGCTGGATTTTCTTTACCAGGATCACTTCAACCAGAGGTTCGTTGGAAAGTCGTAGATTCTAATAACCCATCAGTTCCAAAATAAGCATTTATTCATCCTCCTTGCTAGATTCTTTTTTTGGTTTAGTACTCTCTGTTGAATATAGCTCTTTTGATTTTTCATCAATATCTTGATCAGGCAGAACAGAAGGTTTATCTATTATTTCTTCTTTTGCTTCATCTTCAACTACTGGTTCCTCAATAGTCTCAGGAGTTTTAACAGGTGTCTCCTTTGTTACTTTCGTGGCTTCTTCTTTTGGTTTTGCCTCATTGACGGCTTCTTTTACTACTTCTGGTTCTTCTTTTACTTCTTCGGGCTTCACTAAATCAGTTTCTTCAGCTTTTACTTCCTTATCAACATTCTTTTTCATCTCCTTTTGATCATCTGACCGCTTAAGTACTTCTTCTGGATTAGTTGTAATAATCTTTTCTTCATCTGGACTGGCAACTATTTGAATAGCAACATGTTTGTTACCTGCGAATAGTAATCCTTGTCCAACGTCAGAATTTAATAGTAGGTATTTTTCTCCATCTGTTAGATAAAATAATTTTTGTAAATTATCTACAACTGTAGGTGACTGTTTTAGTAGCAATGTCATTTGTGCATTTGTCACAATCGGTTTTCCATATGGTGAGTTCACAAAATCTTCTACGTCCTGTGTGATTGTTGTGATTCCAAGGTAATATTTTCTAGCTCTTTTAACTAGCCCGTATAGGAACTTTGCAGAGTCTTCGTGTTGCATTAGGTTCCAAGCTTCGTCTATTACCAGCAACCTCTTTTTCATATCAGATCGAATTCGGTTCCATAAGAAATTAAGAGCAATGTACATTGCAATTGGCCTTAGACTTTCTTCTAGATCCCTAATTTGGAAAACAACCATTTGATTATCTAGTTCTACATTTGTCTTTTTGTTAAATATTCCTGCGTAACTTCCTTCTGTGTATTTAGAAAGAGTCTTTGCCATATTTTCACCTCCATCTGTTGTGCCTAGTACATCAACTAAGTCATGAAGCGTAGGCGGTTCTATTGTTTCTGGATTCTCTGTATCTAGCTTAATTCCTTTTAGAGCATATGTATCTAGTATCGCTCTATCTAATATACTGTCTTCTGATGGATTTAATTCACCGAGCATAAGTTTAAATAATCCATGCAGGTTAATTGCTGCAGAGCGAAGTACTTCTCCTACATTCGCATCATCTCCTCTAACGGCTTTTGGCAGATCAAATGGATTAATACAGAATGAACTTTGTAATGAAAGTGGAATGTATGTTCCGCCTACTGTTTTACTTAGCTCTACATATTCATTTTCTGGATCAATAACGAATACATCTGTTCCAAACATCATGGAACGCAGAATTTCTAATTTAACTGTAAAGGATTTACCTGCTCCAGATGTAGCAAACACAGTTGAGTTAGCATTTGCCATATCAAATCTATCAAAGATAACCAGCGATTCGTTGTGTCTGTTTATCCCATATAAGATTCCATGATCATCTGTTAGGTCCGAACTAGTAAATGGGAAACTAGTAGATAGTGGACTTGTATTCATATTCCTACATATCTCTAGTTCATCAATTCCAAATGGCAAAGTACTTGTCCATGCATGTTCCATCTGGAACATTGCAGGTTTCATTAATACAAGTTTTCCACTTAGCAATGATTCTATATCTGTCTCCATCTTTTTAAGTTTCTCTTCGTCATCTCCGTATATTGTTATGTACATTCCAAATTGATATAGCTTCTCTTGGCCTCTGGCCAGCAAGTCTCTTAATTCCTCTGCATCTGTAAGTGCTGCTTCTAATTGTGGATCTCTTACAACTCCACGCTGTTCTAGCATTCTGATAGATGATCTCATTTCTGCTACCTTCTTCCTTAACATCTTCATAATTGCTTTGTTGCTCACTGGATATATAAATTGAGATATATCCATCTCTGCATCGTAATTGATGGTTGGGGATAACCAGTTAGGGAAAATATAACTAGGCCAGTTGTGAATAAAATAAGTTCTGGAATATAGATTATTCAGAATTATTTCATTCCTTCTTACCTGCATACCTGCAGGTGCAATCAAATCTAATGTTTTCTGTATTCCTTGCTCATAATGCTTTAAGGCTTCTCTTTCCTCCTGTGTAAGTTGCATTCTTGCATCCTTATCATCAGATTTTGCTTTTAGTTTAATATTCTCAGAATTTAGACCAAGTAGTTCGTCTATGGCTTTTAACCATTTCTTTTTATCTTTCTGTTTAATAACTTTTTTTTGGTCTTTAATTGCCGGGGTATTTTTTTTGGTCTTCTTAGCCATATAATCCAGTAATTATAGCAGAAAAAGCCCTTTTATTCAATTTCTTTCTTATGCTTAAGGCTAATTTTCGATATGTTCAGACCCAAACATATTTCCGTCTCCAGCGCGGGATTTCTTATATCTCTTAGAATCGTTCATAATCTCTAAATTTTCTATTCCAGGCACTTCTGTGATTTTTAGCCCAGATATAAGTATTTCTCTGTTTTTAGATATGGCTCTTAGCCTATCTGATGCTATTTCTAGCATATCCTCGTATCTTCGTACTAGATCTGTAACTTGATCATACTCAATTTTTGTTTTTGCTACTTCACTCTCTGCTTCTTGCAACTTCTCTTGCTCAGAGGCTGCATGGCTGTAGTTTTCGTCTTTAAATGCTTTATTTATGTCTCTTTCTATCTCTTTCGCTATATCTTTCTTTACACGCAGTTCTTTTTTTAGAATTTCTTCTCTGCTTTCTAATTCACTCAATTTTTGTTCCGCTATTTTTCCTGTGCTGTTTAATGACTCAGAATAAGAGTTAATTGATTCAGCTCTATTTGTACTCCTATTTAACATTTCTGGGACATTAATCTGCAAGAGGCTTCCTAGTTCTGTTAACAATGAAAAGGTTTCACTTGTTGTTGGCTTCACCTGTCCTGCTAGAAGCTTAAGTTCAGCTTCTATCCCATTTATAGCGCTCTGAACAGTTACAAATGCACCTTGAGACAAATAGCTACTTATAAACATTCCCATAGATGCAGATGGCCTAAAAACAGACCTGCTTCCTATTGCTAGGCTTTTAGATAATGTAAACGCAGATGCAATTCCATTCTTTGCAGCTTTCGTTTGAAGATCCTCTACTTCTGTAGATGTATTGCCAGCACTACAAGAAGTAAGAACAACTGCAATCGTTAACAGAGAAATATATTTGTATTTCACGTTGTACATTATACATTACATAGGGTTTTATGGCAATTTGCATAGGTAAAATGAGCAGTGATTAGCATCAATATTATTGATACATTTTTTGTTCAATTGCTATCCATATGAACACATTTTGTGACCTCTTTTTTGGGTGGACGTTTGTGCACACAATTTGTGTTCAAACAATGAGAAGAAAATTTGAGCAAGATCAAATTATTATTTCATGTATGAAAGTAGAGTTTTCGTGGTACATTTGCCATGTTCTTTGAGTATAACTTTTGTTCAATACCGTGTTTAAATCACTCACTTCAGCGGCCATTTCAGAGGTACAAAATGAGTATGGTATTGATGATGTATCAATTAATTGGCGCAGGCCACAAGACAAATCTCATGGCGATATTTCTACTGCTATAGCTCTTCAACTTGCTAAAGAGGTAGGGAAAAGTCCAAGAGATATAGCAGAAAAGATATGTACTGCTTTGGGAAAAGACGAGAGTGTTGATAGATGTGAAGTAGCAGGAGCTGGGTATGTAAATATATGGCTAAAGCCAAATGCATTAATATCAGAATTAATAAATACAGAGCAGTCTTGCTCTAAAACTCCTAAAAGAGATGAAGACCCAATCGTAATTGAATACTCTGGTCCAAATATTGCAAAGCCACTTGGTATTCATCATGTTCTTTCTACTGTTATTGGGCAGGCAGTATCTAATTTGCATACTCATTTAGGTTATAACGTAATAACCGTTAATCACTTTGGTGATTGGGGTACACAGTTTGGCAAGCTGTCCGTTGCATTTGATAAGTGGGCAGAAAAAGAATTATCAGATCATTCAATAGATGATCTGCTCGCTCTTTATGTAAGGTTCCATGAAGAAGCAGAAAAAGATTCATCTTTAGATGACGTTGCGAGAGAGGCTTTTTGTAAATTAGAGAAAGGAGAGAAAGAAATTACAGATTTTTGGAAAACAGTTGTAGAGATCTCTCTAAAAGCAATTAATGAACTTTATGATCGATTGCATGTAGAGATTGAGTATCCACATAGTGAATCTATGTATCAGGATTTAATGGAGCCAATTTTAAAAGAAGGGCTAAAAAAGAATGTATTTGTAGAAGGGGACAAGGGTGCAGTTGTTGTGGAATTTGAAGAAGAAACAGGGTTATCTACTGCAGTTGTACAAAAGGGAGACTCTGCAACGATCTATTTAACAAGAGATTTAGCACAAATTAGATATAGAATTGATACTTGGCATCCTAAAGAAATTAATTATGTAGTAGATGTTGCTCAATCATTACATTTTAAACAGTTGTTTAAAACGGTAGAGATGCTTGGATGGGAATTGCCAAACTTAGATCACATACTTTTTGGAAGAATGCGATTCAAAGATGTAGAGATGAGCACAAGGAAAGGGAATATCCTTAGGTTAGAGCAAGTTTTAAATGAGGCAGTTGATCGCGCAGGTGAAAAAATCAAAACTCATGGTGATTCAATCAAAACAGATAATAGTGATGATTTGGCTGAAATGATGGGTGTTGGATCTGTTGTATACGGAGTATTAAGCCAAAATAGAAAGATGGATATGATGTTTGATTGGGACAAATTTTTAAGCTTTGAAGGAAACAGCGCTCCATATTTGCAGTACACACATGCTCGGACTTGTTCAATTTTAAGAAAATCAGAAACAGACAATATTCATTTTCCAAACTTAACTGATGAAACACTTGAGACAAAAGAGCGAGTGCTAGTCGGAACCCTTCTTCAATTCTCTTCAGCCTTGCAAGATGCATGCGACTCTAAGATGCCGCATGTTCTTGCAAATTATCTTTACCAGCTATGCCAAGACTACAACGCATTTTATAACGACCTTCCAATTTTAAAGGCAGAAGGCGCTATGCGTGATGTTCGTCTTGCTCTTACTTCTCTTACTGCATCTGTTTTAAAAGCAGGTGCAAAGATTTTAACTATTCGCGTTCCTGAACGCATGTAATTTTTCCACTCTCTACAATGTCCACACACAATAGATATAGGCGACCAACTCACTCAGTTAGAAGACGACACGCTGTTTCTGAAGCGAATGGTAGTTCTGTTGTTGCTTTTATACTTGTTGCCTGTTTTGGAATATTATTTGTGGGATGTGGTGGTACAGAGCAGCCTCCAGAGAGTGCTGATCAATTTACATTTACAGAAGAAGATGTGGCTCGTTTTAGAGAAATGATGATGACAGAAACTGGAAGCTCATCTGTCCCTCATCTAGTAGTAGATGGGCAAGACCAAATTGATCCTGATCAGCCAATTATATTAGATCTTTCTAATGTAGATACATATTCTGCAATCCGTGGAGAAGGAATGAATGGCAGCAAAGATTCATATAGAGTTACAAATACATTTTTGAATATACGAAGTGCTCCTAGTGTTACTTCTGATAATCTGGGTAGGCTAGATAAAGGTGATGAGATGGAAATAATTGAGTTTCATAATGCAGCATGGGCAAAAGCACGTTTGTTGAATGGAAGAGAGGGTTTTGTAGCTATCAGATATATTGCAAAAGTAACTTCCGAAGAGAAGCTATCTATAGAAAAAGAAAAATTTGCAGATCAATATTTTGTTAACTTTGGTTTTTTGAATGTTAGAAAAGATCCAGATGCAGATAGCGAAAAAATAGGGGAGCTCCCAGGGCAAACAATTGTTAAGCCTCTTTCTGTTGATGAAGTATGGGCTCGTATTCCATTTGATGGAAAAGACGGATACGTTGCAGTTCAATATCTAAAACCATTTTTGCCTAACTTTTTAGTAAGACAAGAAAAATATTCTTTGCCTGTGTTGCAATATGATATGTCTAGAGAAGGAATGAGTGATTCATTGGTTAAGCATGTAGCTAAACTAAAAGAAGAAGGTGTAGACCTTATGACTTTTCGAGATTTCTCTGATGTGTTGATTTCTCAGCAAGAGCGAGATGTTCGTGTTGGTCCAAACACAGTAATACTTTCTGTTTCTGGAATAACAGGAGAAAATGTAAAAGAAGTTTCGGATATTCTTCGTGCTAGTTCTGCAACCGCAACATTCTTTATCCAAACAAATCAGATAGGTCTAGATGGTATAACAGAGAAAATGCTTCAGACACTACTCGCTAATGGAAACGACATTCAATCATCTGGTCATACAGGAGATGACTTACGATCATTAACGAACTCTCAAATTGAACTAGAATTACGCCAGAGTAGGCAACTTCTAGAAGAAAAGATTGGATCAACAATTACTGCAGTTCTTTATCCTCTTGGAGGAGTAAACAGTCGGGTAGAAGAAATTGCCGCATCTGCAGGTTATCTATTTGGTGTTGGTGTTCGCCCAGAAAGAGAAGTAATGAGAGATGAGCTTCTTATGATGCCTAGTTTCACAATACTTCCTAGTATGACAGGACAGGACATTATTACGATTGCACTAGGAACAAGCGAAGAAGAACCTCAGGAGGAATAGTCTTATCGCTTACTCTCCTCCAGATCCAGGGAACAATAGTTTAATTACTTCAGGCACGCCTTCTGTGTTTTTAACTGTCCCGTCTGGTGCACCCATTAGCTTTTCTAATAAGTCTCCTCCATGTTGCTGTGTTATTGCAGTGGCTTGTTCTGCAGCAATAGTGCTTACCTTTCTAAGTATGTCGTCTCCGTTTTCATAAAAATACCACATACTCCATATAAATATGAGCGTTGGGATTATTGTAATAATTCCACGAAACAGTCCTCCCCACATTCGAACTTTATCTCGTCTGTCGATTTTTTTAAGGTACATAATAACCTCATCCATTTTCTCGTCGATTTCGTCAGCAATCTTATTAGGCATATGTAGCAAAGCGTATCAGAAAAAAAATACTAAGTCACTTTCCTATATTTAATTAAAAGCCGCGTCTCCATTTTCTATAATATTCAAACGCAATCGTTGCATAGTATTTAGAATTAACTGGGATATCTGTGCAGTGTTGGATGTTTAACATCTGCCCTCCAAAGCCAGTTTTAAAAGTTGTTACACCGGCAAATGGATGCTTCTTTTGATCTTTTGGTGCAATACCCCAAAAATTATATACACGATCACCTCTTTCTATTGCGTCTTGTATTGCTGTCCATTGCAGTAGGTAGCTAGCTGGTATCTTATGATACTTAGCTGTACTAGCACCGTGATGGTAACTAGTTTCACCAAATGTATGCATATGAACAGATGATGCAATGGTCTCACCGTTGTATTTTGCTATATACAATGTGCACTCATCTCTTTTGGAAAAAAGTTCTACCTGTGCACGGAAGAAGTCGTTTGTATACGGAGTAAATTTATGACGCTTTCTAGTTTCTTCATGTAGCTCAATAAATTTTGGTAAATCACGTATGGGATCATCTGACTTAATGATTTCTACACCTTCTTTTGTTGCTCTTCTAATTAAATTTCTGTGGTTCTTCCTCATTCCTTTTAAAATTTCTTCTTCGGTTACCTTTTCATTAGAATCAGATTCTTCCCCTGTAAATGGGTTAGGGTTCTGTAGAGGTATATACCAGATATGTTCAGCTAGAAGGTGAAGAGGGGATTTTCTGGATCCCGCTAGTTCAAGAGGATTATTAGCGCTAATAAATGGGCTTAACCTAATAAATGAACATTGGTGTTCTTTTGCTATTTCTTTTAATGATTTAGAAATCTCTTCTAATACAGATGGATTATCAATCACATCTTCTTTTAATACAGGTCCGTATGAAACAGCTAGATGCTTGCCTCTACGCGCAGGTACTATAATTGCTTGGCAAATCCCAATTAGCTCATTGCCTTCCCTTATCTCTAGCCTAATTGCCTGTTGCCCAATTTGTTTATAAACCTCTCCCATAGTCCAACTCTGTAGGAATGGACGGTATTGTTGTTCGCTCAAAAACTGGTCCCAAGCCGATTGATCTGTTGCTGTACATATATTCACAGACAGAATTGTACTCGTACTAAGCCTGTAGTTCTACCTACTTGATAGTAATCTCATTAATCTTTTGGCTTGTTTTATTTTCATCGTTGGGTGAGTAGGCAGGCTTAGAATGTTTATTGCGCACTGCTCTGCAACTGTGCATGAATTCTTTTCATAATTTGCTGCACTTAGGTTGCTAGAACGTGGACACACAGCAGAGCCTGTCCATCCATCATCTAAATATACGTTTTTTGATTTAAGTTGTTGCCTTATTAAGTCTGCGTCATCTATAAAAATAGGGAATTTTTGCAGAGGCATATTATTTGTAATGTTTTGTGGATAATCTAAATTAAGTTCCTTTGATTCATTTAAGTAATACTCTGTTAGTTTCCTTCTGTGATTATTAATCTTTTGTAATTGTTTAATTTGTTTAAGTGCAAGAGCGGAGCAAGCATTTGGTAGTTTATTAATCATTGGAGACATATGACCTTGTTTTTCATCTTTTGATACATAGGGCATTAGCGCACCAACTTTTCTGAAGAGCACTAGCAACGCTTTGCCTATCCCTAGGCCATAAAACTGCTTTGCAATAACGTATATACATGGGTAAAAGAGCAATCTAAAAATTGTATAAGAGCTCAATTGATTTGCTTGATTCTCCTCACTCTCTAATTTTACTGAGCCTTCAGGATTCCTCGACGCCGCTGCACCACCACTTACACCAGAGATTGCTTTGTCTCTTCCAAAACTAAAGAATACATAATCTCCATATTTACCAATTTCTTCTGGGCCATTTTCATCTGGCATTATGTGAGCACAGTCTTCTATAAGTAGGATCCCATGCTCATTACAAATTGATCTTAAATCTTTAACAGGTGCTGGTATCCCAAAAGTATGTTGGCAAATAACTGCTTTGGTACGTGAGTTGATAAGTGCTTCTACTGATTCTGTAGTCATGTTCAAGGTATTTTTATCTATGTCTGCATATACAGGTACTCCTTTCGCTGCATGAATAGCGCTAGGGACAACGGAACATGTATAGCCTTGGATTATTACCTCTTCTCCTGTTTGTAGGTTACAAGCCTTTAAAACTGCTAGTAGAGATTCTCTTCCAGTAGCAAAAAGGGACACATTTTGTATTTCAAATTTATTAGAGATTACATCCTTTAATCTTTGAATTGATTTTCCATTTTTCCATTTCCAAGGAACACACATTAAAAATTTTGCTTGCATGCAAACTTTTACAGTTGCATGGGGCCCAAATGAATGATGGATAGGATTGAAGGGATTCATTTTGGCAAAATAGAATTAATAGTCTTGTTAGACATTCTGCCTATGCACACTAGTAAGCTTTTTTCTGGAACTGATTTAATTTCTTTGTTGTAAATTTCTACTGGTTTATTAAATCCTTTTTGGAAGTTCTTTGCGTTGCGCTTGCTTAAGAAAATAACTCTACTGAACTTGTCAGATGCCATTGATCCTAATTTTGTATGAATAGAATCCTGTAATTGTCCAAGTTCCATTAGTCCATTTGTTATTAATATTTTCTCTTCTGCATTTTGATTATGTGCCCAAGCTATTGCAGCTCTAAAACTGCTAGGGCTAGCGTTGTGTGTATCGTTAAGTACGGTCACTCCTTTTTTTACAGAAACATAAAAAGTCCTAGATGGAACTTTGAATGAAAGTAATTTTCTTGCTATTTCATGTTCATCCATACCAAGGTCTTTGGCAACGGCAATCGCTAGCAGAACATTTGTTACATTGTGTGTTCCATGAATTGGAACTTTATAAAACATATTGCTAACCCGAAAATTAATACCTGTACCGGTCTCCTCTATTTCATATGCTTCCAGATCAGAATGCCCTCCTGTTCCAATAGTTGTTAATGCTCCTTTTGTTCTATTCTTTACGCTATTACATAGCTCATTATCAACATTAATATATGCGTGACCGCTTTCTGGTAACGACTCAATTAGTTCGGCTTTTGCATTACAAAGAGCCTCTTGGCTCCCAAATAATGCCAAGTGCTGTTTCCCAATAGTTGTTAGCACTCCAATAGTTGGCTTGGCGATATAGCAAAGTTTTGCTATCTCCTTTGGTCTATATGCACCCATTTCTACAATTAGTATTTCTGGTGTTTCATTTTTACTTAAAGTTGATTTAATCCACCTAGCTACTCCAATTTCAGAATTGGTATGTTCTGGGGTGGCCATCATGTTTTTATCTGAAAGCAGATGCTTAAGTAGTTCCTTGGTTGTTGTTTTACCTGCGCTACCTGTTATACCTACGACTGTTAGATTTGGATGCATACCTCGAATCTTGCTAGCTTTCTTTAGAATCTGAATTTTTAATAAGCGATCCATTGGAAAAAATAACATCCAAGATATTACTAAGGTGATTGTTTGAACGTATGGCAGGATGGCTAGTAGATTAAGATTCCCTGAATATAATATTATAGATGCAGATATTGCTATTGTAATAAATATTGATCCAAGGACCAAGGATAATGCTTTCATGGTCCATACTGGTTTTGGTTGCCTGTGCATCATTATTTGAACACAGCTAAGTATCGATAGAATTATTAAAATATGTAGGTGCCATTCCCTCATATTAGTAAATGCTAAGGGAATAAAAATTACTAAAAGAGCGGGGCGTATTAATCCAAAGAACTGACGGAAAAATCCTTCTGCTCTTATGTGTTCTTTTAGTCTGTCTATCCTCCATTCTTTTATTTGCCAAAGGTAAGCAAATGTAAGTAGAGGAGAGATACTCGCAAGCAATGTAAGAGCCATTAATAAATAAATATTGTTCATTAGTCTTGTTTTACTCTAGTAATAATAGCTTTAGCAATATCTTTTGCTTCGGTCTTATGCACTGCATGTCTGGTTTCTGGGTATGAATGAAGAATGCTATCTGTAATCTCTGCTTCCATAATCTTTGCATCACTAAATGGAGTCAGGGAGTCTTGCTTGCCCCAGAATATATCTGTTCTAACTTTTATATCTTTTAATAAAGGACGTAAATCCTCTGCAGATACATTTACTAAGGTTTTCCTCATTGTCTCGGATGCTTTTTCGTAATCGTGTACACGAACAATTTTGTACATTAGTTTTTTACCAATAGGTTTAAGTGATCTTAACCCCGGTATAGATAGGAGTGTTTTGCCAGTTTTAGATAATGTGAGGCCTATTATCCTTTTAATGTGCCTCTTATGTCTGATCCCTGCTGCTGCACATAAATATAAATGAGATAAAGGAATACCTTCATTCGCCGCTATCTTTATACTTATTCGTCCGCCATGTGAGTGTCCGAGTAGAAAAATCTCTCTATCTGAAAGATCTGGCACTTTTTCATTTAAATATGAAATTGCCCAGTCTACAAAATCATCTACATTCCATGGCCTACTTGGCTCTGGCTCACTCCCAAATCCAGGTAGATCTGGTACTAATACATCTATTTCAGCGCCTTTTAGCTCCTTTACCAAAGGATCAAATGATTCTTTTGATCCGCCCCATCCATGTAAGCACAGTAATACTGGTTTCATCTGATATATACTATGTTTTCTGGCAAAAAAGCGCCAGTTCTATGCCTAGTAACTATTAAGGTATTTAAGGCAATACTTAAGTAGTTCCCTTACTCTGACTTAAGAGCATCTAAATGTTGTCTTAATAGATCTGCAGCTCCAATCATAGGTGCTACTGGATGACCGTCAATCCCTGGCATGGGTGCTGGTTCTATTGGGATATTAGAGAATGCCTCTGGGAAAGAAGATTCCTTTAATGTTTCTCTCACTTCTTCTAAGAAATCAGGGATTTCTATTACTGCACGTAAATATGAACCTGTAACAAGTATTTTTTCATATCCAGGGAATTGTTGAAGAATATCTCTCCACAGTCCTCCCCAAATATTGGCTACCTCTCTTAAATGTTTAACCGCCCATTCTGTACCTTTCTTTGCCTCTTGGTCTGCAAAAATATTTGGATCAATTTCTGGAATTTTAATCATTTTTGCTCTGCATACTTGTATAACTCTATCTGCTACGGCATCACTTCCTAAATATGCTTCTGCACAACCTGTTTGCCCACATCCACATATTGGTTCAAATGGACCACTACTATTAATTTTTACATGTCCAGGCTCTGCTGCATTTGTCCTTCCATTTTGTGTTCTGGCTCCACCGTATCCAGTTCCACCATTTTCTAATATAAAATGTTTAGGAGCGGGTGTTCCAAGTGCTCCCATACCAGCAAGTCCAGCAGCTTCTCCTTGTAGATCGTTTAATACAGCAGCAACTTCTGATCTTGTTTCATATCGTTTTTGCAGGATAGCTTGAAGATCGCATGGTCCACCTTCTTTTACTGCGGCCTTTAGACATGCAGTGTTAGCAGGATTCAATACATTAGATATTCCTCCTACTGGACTAGCTACACTAACTGAAACACCATCAATTTCTCCATCAAAATTATCTCTTACTGTATCAAATGAATTTGTTAAAACATCATCTAGGTCAGTATTTTCTTTTGAATTAATTACTCTAAATGTTGATTCATCAAGTTGTAGATTTCCGTCTTCCTTCTCTACTACAATTCCTGCTCTTGCATGTCCTCCATGGATATCGCCAGAAAGAAAATTTCTATTATTCATGAGTTAAATTTGTAAACTTAAATAAGGGTATAACTTTTACTCTTCTGTTATTTGTGTGTCAATTTAATATTGGCTTGCCAACCGTAGCAGGAATATTTTTATTCTATATAAAGCCCACCTGCGCTAAAGCTTCGGTGGACAACCTACTACGTATGTTGGTGCCACGGGACAGAATTGAACTGTCGACCTCGGGCTTATGAGTCCCGCGCTCTAACCAACTGAGCTACCGTGGCATATTCACAATGAACACTATTTTACCAACTGCCTGTCCACCGTAGTCCGACTTGTCCACCATAGACCCGAAGGGCGAAGGTGGAAAGGCGTAGGTGGGAGCTACCGTGGCAAAACAGAAGTACCTTACGCAATTGGCCTCTTTTCTGCAATTTTTTATTAATAAAATGATTTTATATATTACCCTCTGTACCCAACATAAACTATATATGCGATGTAACAGAGGATTAGAGTTACACCCTCTGTTCTACTTAATACAAAGTCTTTGGATTGTTTCCACCATAAGAAGATCCTCCTATGCATTTGACCGTTGTGGACAATTACAAATAAACCTATTGCAGATAGTAGTACAACAAGTAGATCGATATTTAAGTCTGTAGAAAATGGAATAGGTTTAATTAATGAACTTAGGCCTAGTATCCATAGAATGTTAAAGATGTTACTTCCTACAATGTTACCTACTGCCATGTCTGGTTTCTTTTTAAGTGCGGCAACCATAGACGCAGTAAGTTCCGGAAGAGATGTTCCAATAGCTATAGCAGTTAAACCAACGAATGCTTCACTAACACCAAGTGCTAGTGCCATTTCTTGCGCTGTATTAACAGCTAGTGTTCCTCCTCCAACTAGTCCAGCTAGTCCACCAAATATCATAATGGCTGCTAGCCACATTGGTCTTGGATCCTCTGTATGATTTGCGTCTTCTTTGTGATCGTTCCTTATTCCAAATGTGTAATATAGGAAGATTATGAAGAATCCTAAAAATACCAACCCGTCACTTCTAGTAAGCCAAGAGCCATCGATACCATCTAAAATGCTAT
Organism: Candidatus Peregrinibacteria bacterium; assembly: GCA_018648865.1. Classification (GTDB taxonomy): domain Bacteria; phylum Patescibacteriota; class Gracilibacteria; order Peribacterales; family Peribacteraceae; genus JABGQH01. The sequence continues at coordinate 40,605 of JABGQH010000004.1, read as the reverse complement.
CGTTTGCCATAATTAGTAGCATTATTCCTGCCAGAATGCTGAATGGAATTTCTTTTAGGACTGTGCTCTTTCTAATTGCGAGTGGAGTAACTGCAGCAGTTGCACCCAAAATAAGTAGGGTATTACTAATATTACTACCAACTATATTACCTATTGCGATGTCTGCACTGCCTTTTAAGCTGGCAACAACATTTACCAATAGCTCTGGCGCAGATGTTCCAAAAGATACAACTGTAAGACCAATAACTAGGTCCGATACACCTATTTTTCTTGCAAATGAGGACGAACCTTCAACAAGTAGATCTGCACCCTTAATTAAAAGGAATAGACCGATTACGAACAAAAGGAATTGTATTAATATAGGCATTAACCAGAGTGTAACAGTGAAGCAGTAAATCAGTAAAGCAGCGAAGTCCCGCGAATGCGGGGTGAAGCAGTAAAAACAGTGAAAGCTTTGAGCTTTAATCTTTTACCAGTTAAAATAATTTTAATGGAATCAAATAAGGATGATAAAAAACATGCGGCATCAAAAAAAGTAGATCCAAATATTGCTAAATTACAAAAGGATTTAGAGGATGCAATAAATGAATGTGAACAGATGAAGAACTTAGCTGCTAGGTCTCAAGCAGATTTACAAAATGCAAAAGCAAGGATGGAGAAAGAGGCAGCATCTAGTCATAGATATGCTGTTGAGAAGATGCTTACTAGATTGATTCCTACTATTGATAATTTCCAACGTGCGTTTTCTCATTTGCCAGAGGAGTTAAAAGATCATGAATGGGTAAAGGGGTTACAGGCTATAGAACAAGGTTTTATAGAAGAGATGCAGGCTGTGGGTTTGCAGAAGATATCTTCTTTAAATGAAAAGGCAGATCCAGAGAAACATGAGGTTCTAAAAACAGGACCAGGGGAAGAGGGAATGATTACAGAGGTATTTGAAGAAGGTTACATGCTTCATGAAAAAGTACTTCGCCCTGCAAGAGTAGTTGTTGGGGAAGGCTAGTTAATTATTTCACTCTTAAAGACTTCACCTTTTTCCTCGAAGTTTTTATACATGTTGTAGCTAGGGGAAGCAGGGGAAAGTAAGCATGCTCTATTTGGTGATGTGTTTGTTTTCGCCTCACTAACTGCTTGTTCCATGTTAGATGCTTCAATTATTTTAATATCTTTATTACTAATTGAGTCTTTAATTCTGATACCACTTTCTGGAAAAACAATTACAGTTTTTATGTTTGAACCAGAAATAAATGTTCCAAGTTCAGAAAAATCGTTCCCTCTATCTTGTCCGCCACATATTAATGTCTCTACATTACCCTCAAGTGCTTCTAGCGCAGCTATTGTAGATTCTGGAGTTGTGGAAATAGCATCGTCTACCCAATTGATTTCTGCGAAGCTCCCTAATAACTGCAACCGATGAGGTAATCCTTCAAAGGTCTTGATCGCTTCTATTGCAACTCTTTCGCTAACCCCAAGGTGCAAAGCTACTTTGTAAGCGCCGGCAATATTGCATAGGTTATGAGACCCAAGAAGTTTGGTTTCTTTTATGTCTACAGGGGAATCATATTTGGAGTATGGATGTTTTTTACCAGAGCTAGATTCTGCAAGGGAAGTTACTTCTTTCCATTGTGACCCATAGAACACTTGGTCTGTTTCTTTCTGGTGCTTAGTTATATTCCTTTTTGCTTCTAAGTATTCTTTTACAGATCCGTGGTAATCTAGGTGATCTGGGAAAAAGCTAGTGATAACGGCAATTTCTGGGCTTACAGTTAAATCCATAAGTTGAAAACTACTCATTTCTTGCACAAAGATTGTTTCTGCTTTTGCCTGCTTAAGTAGATCTAAAGAGGGGATGCCAATGTTCCCAACTAGATATGCATCCTTCCTCCCACTTTTTAATATGTGTGCTATTAGGCTTGCAGTTGTACTTTTGCCCTTGGACCCAGTTACTCCAATAACTACTGAGTTTTTTTCTGAAACTGTATCTAAGAATATTTTAGTTGTACTGGTTACTTTATCTCTATTGGCTGATATTTCTTTTGTAGGGGGAATACCAGGGGATTTAATAATTACATCAAACTGATCCAAATTGTTTAGCCACTGATCGCCTAATTGTTTTTCTATATTCCCTTCATCTATTAGTACAGATGGATTTTTATCGCTAATTGTAATAGATGCATCTGCTGCGAATTCTTGTAGAGCTCTTAGAGCAGATTGTCCCTCTTTCCCAAATCCGAGTATGCAGATTTTCTTGCCGTTTAGTTCGGTTATCTTCATACAGATAGTGTAGATAAAAATTCAGTTGGGATTGAATGTTCAACTGTTAGATCTAAAGTTCTTTTAATTAGACTGCTTGGATCATCTATATTTGGAGCTTTTTCTTGTAGGAACATTTGTACTGCTTTGGTTTGTTCCCAGCCCTCTTGTGTTAGTGCTAGTAAGAAGGCAGCACTTACTTCATCTTGTGTTCCTACGCATTCAAATGGCTTATTACCCTGCAGTCCAAGCAGCTCTTTATATAGTGGGATTAGTGATTCATCTTCAAATAAATTCTTGCCAAATATTTCTGTAACAGTCTCCATTGGTAAGAACGCAGCCATTTGGCAAAAGACAAATGCACATTTTGGGCATTCGCAACAATATAAATCGGTTTGTTCCTTACTTAATATTCTCCAATTCTTATTACAGCTTGTAGCTTTTTTAAAGTATTCAGGATGAAGTGAAAATATCTGCATTATTTTTAGTTCACTCATAGGGCGCAACAAACTAAATAATTTTATGTCGGGAGTGATGAATTTATCTACGTATTTTTGAAATTCAATTTCAAATTCTGCGCTCTTGCTCCATTGATGATTAATTTCTGTTCCTTCTATATTTCCTTCGTTTGCACTCCTTTCGTTGCTAAAAACTACGTAATCAAAATCAAGCAGTATAGAAACAACTATCGTAAGGAACGAAATATAACCTGTAATTGGAACGTGCCCGTTTAGTGCCCCTTGTTCATTTAAAGAAAATAGTTGAGTGTCTAAAGATCTTTTTGCATTGATAAGATCAACTCCAGAAGTTTCTGCCAATACACCAATTAATTGGTGTGCCCCAAGTCGAAAGAAAGAGAAATCCATATCAGCTTGTTTAAGTAGTTCTGCTGTAACCATAGAATCTTTGCCTCCTCCAATAGGTACTAAGCAACGAGGCTTTCTTTGTTCTGTTGGTTCTGTAGCCTCAGCAGTTATTTGTGACTCTGTACTAGGTTGAAAATTGATTTTTCCTTCTGGATCTATTTCATTCTTATAGAAGAACTCAGACAACCCTTTCGTATAAACCATATTCCAGAAACTTGCCTGTTGTTCATCAATCTTTCCACTCCTTACCTCAATATTTTTTGGAATACATGTTTTAAAATAGCTAATACCTCCAATTATATGCAAAGCGAATAATGCAGAGTCTAAGACTAGAGGTTTATCTATTGATGCGGTTGCTGGTAAATATATTTTCTCCTCAAAATGTATTTCATCATCTAGCGAATATTTAAGTGTAACTAGCCCAGAATCTGGATCGTAGTTGTATGAATCGAAGATGAAGGTGGAATAAGTTTTCATGATCTTTCCTAGCATACCAATAAATTATAACTATATGTGAATCTCTCTTCTTTAATTCTTACCATTTCTGTATTACTATCCATATTGCAGGTAACTTAAATACTGTTCATTCTTAAATCATTTGATTAATATTGCCGGTCAGCCTTCGCTCTAACGAGCTTCGGCTCGACAAGAGTGGCGGCCCGCCTTCGTTCTGCTCTGCAGAAACTACGACGGATGAATACCTCAATTATTGTTCTTTGTATCAAATCTTATCTATAAATGCCGGTCAGCCTTCGCTCTAATGAGCTTCGGCTCGACAAGAGTGGCGGTCCACCTTCGTTCTGCTCTGCAGAAACTACGGCGGATGAATACCTCAATTATTGTTCTTTGTATCAAATCTTATCTATAAATGCCGGAGTGGCGGAATCGGTAGACCTACCTTCGGTAGGCAGGCTTGCCTGCCGGCAGGCAGGCGCGCATATAATTAAATATTAATAGATTTTTGTTCATTCTGATATCATCTTTACCCTAATTGCCGGAGTGGCGGAATCGGTAGACGCGCACGACTCAAAATCGTGTTCCCTCGGGAGTGAGAGTTCAAGTCTCTCCTCCGGCACCATTCGAATCGTCCCAGTCGTGGGACTCCCTCATGGTTCTCGGTCTTCGACCTCGAGCCATCGAAATCTCTATTAAATAACCTTTCTACTTTAAATCATGTCTCAATCAACTCCTTACACCAGATTTCAAAAGAACTTAGAAGATGTTCTTTCTATACTTGGTGCATCAGATGAAGTTCGTAAAATATTTTCAGAACCTCAAAACATTCATAAAAATGAACTAACAATTAATATGGATGATGGTTCTAGTAAATCTTTTCCTGCTTTTAGAGTTCAATTTAATAATGCTCGTGGGCCATACAAAGGAGGTATTCGTTTCCACGAAGAGGCAGATGAGAATGAGGTAAAGGCTTTGGCTGCCTTGATGGCAATAAAGACTGCAGTTGTAAACATTCCATTTGGAGGAGCAAAAGGTGGAGTTCAATGTAATCCAAAGAAGCTTTCTAAAAATGAAGTACAGAGTATCGCTCGTGCATATGTAAATGCATTTAAAGATAACATTGGTCCAGATATCGATTGTCCAGCTCCAGATGTAAATACTAATCCAGATATTATGGCTTGGATGAGAGACGAGTATGAGAAGCAGACAAAAACATTTAGCCCACATGTTATTACTGGCAAGCCACTATCGTTTGGTGGGTCACTAGGTAGAGGCACTGCAACTGCAAAGGGCGGATTCTTTATTCTAAAAGAACTTGCAGACAGAGAAGCACATGACGCAAGTGAATTGAAGGTTGTTGTTCAAGGATTTGGTAACGCAGGAGCGCATATTGCTCATCTATTACATAGCGATGGCTACACTGTGGTTGCTGTTTCTGATTCTCAGGGAGGAATTTATAACCCAGATGGAATTGATCCAGTTCGTGTTCAAAAGTACAAACAAAAGACAGGGTCTGTAACAGGGGAATACTGCGAAGGATCAGTTTGTGATATAGATAGAATGAGTATGGATGGAGTAAAAACTGTAACTAATGAAGAATTGCTAGAAATAGATTGCGACATCTTAGTTCCTGCTGCGCTTGATAATGTAATAACAGAAGAGAACGCAGATAGAATCAAAGCACGTTATATCTTGGAGCTTGCAAATGGTCCAACAACTCCCGAGGCAGATGTAATATTAGAAAAGAATGGAGTAATGGTTATACCAGATGTTTTAGCTAATGCAGGTGGAGTAACGGTTAGTTACTTCGAATGGGTACAGGGAAGGAGTGGGGAACAATGGACAGCTGATCGTGTAGATTTAGAATTGCAGAGATTGATATTAGAAGGATATAAATCAGTTAGACGCACAGTTAGAAGAGAAAATATATCCTACAGAAAGGCTGCTTTTGTTGTTGGTATTAGTAGAATGATTGAATCCATGAAGGTTAGAGGCTGGGTTTAAATAGCTATAAGCTATAAGCTTTGAGACTTAAGCTTTAAGCATGAAATGGCAAGCGCACTTGTTTGAGTAAGGAGCATTGCGTAGTTTCAAGTATGGTACGAAACAGATGGCGAGCAGATTTTTTTAGCTTTGCTAAAAAATATGACTCGTCTCTGTGAGTCAAACTTATGTCTAGCAAGTATGCGACGAACGAGTCTGCGCTTGCCTTGATCTTTTTTGGTTCGTTTTTTGTATCAAAACAAAAAATGAACATGTAGTGAATATGCAAAGAAGTATTTGTTTTTAGTAGTATTTTTTCTACTTTCTACTTTCTACTTTCGACCTTTGCCTGCCAACCGTAGTCCGCGTAAGCGGCGAAGGTTGGGGTTTTGAGTAAGACTTTCGACCTTTGCCTGCCAACCGTAGTCCGCGTAAGCGGCGAAGGTTGGGGTTTTGAGTAAGACTTTCGACCTTTGCCTGCCAACCGTAGTCCGCGTAAGCGGCGAAGGTTGGACCTTTGCCTTTCTAAACTATTCTTATTCCCGTATCCTAAATACATGAAAGACGTAGCAATTATAGGACTTGGATGTGCGGCATATACAGCTGCAATTTATACAGCTAGATACAAACTAGATACTGTTTTAATAGGAGAGGAAGAAGGCGGAATGGGTATTACAGCAGCAGAAGTTGGTAACTGGCCTGGTGACATGGAGGTAAAGGGGCCAGACCTTATGGAAAGATTCAAAGCTCATGCTGTTAGTTTTGAAAACGTTAAGCATCAATTAGCTCGGGTAGAATCTATTAATAAAATTGATAATGGACATAGTTTAGTACTCCAAAGTGGGGAAACAGTAGAAGCCAGATCCGTGATAATTGCAACAGGATCAAATAAGCGTCACTTGGGTGCTCCAGGAGAAGATGAGTTAGCAGGTAGAGGAGTTACATATTGTGCGACTTGCGATGCTTTCTTTTACAGAGGTAAAACAGTTGCAGTTTTAGGTGGAGGAGATAGCGCAGTAGAAGGTGCGGCAATAGCTGCAAATGTTGCAGAGAAAGTTTATTTGGTACACAGAAGAGATTCTTTCCGTGCAGAACCATTTTGGGTAGATGAGGTAGATAAAAAAGATAATATTGAATTTGTTCTTTCTACGAATGTACTAGAAATCCAAGGGGATCAAAAAGTTACAGGAATTAAACTAGATAAACCTTTCAATGGAAGTGATGTGCTAGATGTTGATGGAGTATTTATAGAAATAGGATCAACTCCAGCTACTAGTTTGGCAGAAAAACTTGGTTGTGAACTAGATGAAAGGAAGCATTTAAAGGTGAATCCAGACATGAGTACTACTGTTACTGGCATATTTGGAGCAGGGGATGTAACAGGAGGTAGTAACCACTTTGCTCAGTTCGCAACAGCTGCTGGAGAGGGTGCAATCGCAGCAAATAGCGTATTTAGCTATTTGCAAGCAGGAGCAGAGCATTCAGGAGCAATGGGATAAAAATAAGAACAAAGGACGCATATTCCTCAAATAAACAATAAAAACCTTGCACAGAATCCCAGAATCTCTAAACTCTCTGCGTTATGCCTAGAGGAAAACGTACAGTATTTGGAATGTTTTGCACCGAAACGGGAGCCCGTTTAGGTACAATTCGTTTACATAAACAGGATAAGAAAGGAGTTTCTTTTAAAGAACATGCAAAGAAACTAAAGAAATACAGCCCTCGTGTTAGAAAGATAGTTAAAGTAAAAATCAAAGAAGAGCGTCATTCATAGTAATATATTCTCTTAAGTTTCATTATGGTTGTTCGGAATGAAAGAACAGGCATGTTGTTTGTACTTGTTACTCCGATTATAGAGGGTTTATTCCCTATTTTTGCCGTTATGGCATCGGATTCATTTCCTCCTATATTTTTTGTAGCGTTTGCCGTGCTTATAGCATTTTTTGGATTTGGTGCATATTTTATACTTTCTGGTTCTTATAGAGTGCATATTCCTTTCAAGGTATTTTTATATTCTGCGATTGTTGCCTCTATTGTACTTTCTGGATTTGTATTAATTATGATTGGTAGTAAATCAACTACTGGAATTAATACAGCGCTGCTTTTAAAAACAGAAATGGTATTTGCATTTTTACTATCTGCCTTTCTACTAAAAGAGGATTTGCACATTGTTCAGATGATAGGGGCGCTTCTTGTGTTGCTAGGAGCGGTTGCGGTCCTGTTTAATGGAAGTATTTCACTAAATATAGGAGACGTAATTATTCTTTCGGCTGGATTCTTGTTTCCTGTCGCAAATATTTTTGCGAAAAAAGCACTTCAAATGGCATCTTCTACAACTGTTTTGTTCTTACGTTACTCATTTGGGGTTTGTATATTTATTCCACTTAGTTTTTTACTAGAAGATCCAATTTCTGTAATAGCATCTATGGATGCAAATAATTATTTATTGTTATTCTCTTATGGGATATTAGTTCTTACAATTTCAAAAATCTGTTGGTATATCGGCCTTAGGATACTTCCAATTGGAATAGTTACATATGTCGCATCTTCTGCATCCGCATTTAGTTTGGTTTTTGCGTATTTCCTTTTAAAGGAAGTACCTTCTTCTTACCAGTTTATTGGATTCATTCTAAGTTTAGTTGGTGTTTATCTTATAGTTAGAAAGCCACCTGTACCCTGCCCTCCTGCTGATCTAGTATAGGTATATATGAAAGATGTTTATCGCCAATGTGCTTCTGCAGTTATCTTCCGATTGGTAGATGGTCAGTTGCAAGTTTTGCTTGTTCATAAGCCTAGAAAGAAGGATGCATGGCAATTACCTCAAGGGGGCGTAGAAGAGGGGGAGAGTGTAGAAGAAGCTGCAATAAGAGAGTTGAAGGAAGAGACAGATTTGGATGCATCAGTTATAAAAAAAAGCTCTGTTATGTATCAGTACCATTTTCCAAATTCATATCGTAGGTTTAGGCCAGATAATGTTTGTGGGCAGCAGATTCATTTTGTTTATTCAGAGTTAATCTCTGATCCAGATTCTGTGCATGTTGATAACGTAGAAATTAATGATTATGTTTGGGCAGATTTAAAAAATGTAAATAAATACATAAAAAGAAAGGAGTACAGAGAAATAGTAGATAAATTAATAGCGGGAAGAGTGCAATAATCGACATATGTCGATTATTGATTACTAAAACTTCCTGATTGTTACTATAATGATCATATGCGTATTAATTGTCTGCAACTCGAGCATTTTAGGTCTTATAATTCACTTGATCTAAATTTCTCTAAAGATGATATATGTATTTTTGTTGGGGAAAACGGTGCAGGAAAAACAAATATATTGGAGTCTATTTCCATCTTATCTCTACTCAGATCATGCATAGGAGCAGATGAGAAGGATCTTGTTAATTGGGGCAAAGGACATTATAGAATCCGTGGAGCGGTAAAAGCAGATTCAGGAGAGGAAAAACAATTAGAGGTTGTGAGCCAACAGGAACCACGTATTCAAAAAGCATGTTTCGAAAATGATGTGAAAGTATCCGTAGAACATATGATTGGATTATTTCCTACGGTTGTATTTCTACCTCAAGATTTGCAGCTGTTCACAGGCGCACCAGCACAAAGACGAAAGTTTCTAGATCGTTTATTATCACAGGTTTCTCCTGAGTATTTATCCCAAATTCTTCAGTACCAAAAAGTTCTTAAGCAGAGAAACTCACTACTAAAACGTATCGCAGAAGGCAAAGCACAAGATTCAGAACTTGATCTTTGGGACGACCAGCTTGCACTTTTAGCAGCACCTATAACTATTGCTAGGCTAGAGCTAATCGGAACTCTTCAGCTCACATTCCCAGAAGAAATGCGATCACTGGGCGAAAAAACTTGGTCAGATATTAAACTTTCATATGCCAGAAAGGGTGAAGCGACCAACGAGGCAGAGCTCAGGCTTGAATATAGGCTGATCCTGCTGAACAACAGGAAGCGTGATTGCATATTGCAATCTACTTCTGTTGGTCCACATCGTGAGGATTGGCATGTTCTAGTAGATGGTAGATCTGTAGATACATTTGCTTCCCGTGGACAGCAACGCACATCACTATTGGCACTATTGCTATTACAGGTTTCTTATTTGGAGCTCAGGTGTGGAGAAAAGCCTCTAATATTATTAGACGATGTATTTTCTGAATTAGATGACAGTCATCAAAAATGTTTATTACAATCTTTACGTGGGTATCAGGTATTTATGACAACTACAAAAATCCCACATGGAATAGAAAATATTAACTGCATGAAAGTCGAAAAGGGAGGCAAAGTTCTAATGAATGATCAAAAGCCAGAATTAAAAGAAACTATAAAGGCTTAATTAACAGATATGACATTCTTGTGGATGCAAGCCGCCAAATATGGCTAAGGCTAAGGCATCTGCAGCATCGTCTGGCTTTGGTGTTTCCTCTAGCTTAAGTATATGGAGTAACATTTCTTGTATCTGTTTTTTGTCTGCTTTGCCGTCTCCTGTTATTCCAGACTTTAGTTCAGACGGAGTAACCTCAATTAAAGGAATTCCCATAGATCCAATAGTTTCCATTATTACTCCCCGTGCATGAGAAACATCTATTCCTGTTTTTACATTAGACGTAAAAAATAGTTTTTCTACTACACATAAATCAGGTTTTGCTTGCACGACATATTCATGTAGATCTTTTCTAATCTCCACTAATCTTTCTGCTAGATCTTTTTTTGCTTCTGTTACTATTGTTAGCCATTCAATAGCCAAGAAATCTACATAATTCTCTGTTTCAACGACTCCAATACCAATTGTGGCCAGTCCTGGATCTATTCCAAGTATTCGCATACTAGTTAAAGTATACGACAATTGATAAAAAGCCTAAAATTTGCTATTATTACTGGATTCATAGCCAAAAACATTACCACAGGCACTATGTCATCGCACCTATGTTTTTGTTTGTAATTACTGCTACGTTTTTAATAAATGATCCAGCAAAATTATCTGCTTCTTTAATTAATAATAATACTCAAGTAGATGCGATTACATCAATTTCTAATGGGGTTGATGTTTTAGTAGATAGTGGAGATGGTTGTCTTAAAGAAGATTTAATTACCTGCACGGATGGTGCGTTTTTAACTCGAGTTGTTGGAATGCAATTTATAAATGTAGGGGACTACAGACTAACTGCATTAGATGGTTCTTTTTATACTTCTTTCCGGAACGGAAAGCTAACAGTTGCAGCTCTAACTGCACCTGTGCTGGTTAAATCTCCTGCAGGGTCTGTATTAGTTCCTGCTTATCGTCAGTGGAAATCAAGTGATGATCTACTTTCTGTATTAGAAGAAACAGGAGCAGATAAATGGTTTAAGGATAGGGAATTACACACTATCCCAAACAGGTTCTTAGAGGAGAAATTAAAAAGCCTCTCTGAGTTCCCAGATATTTCTTATAATGAAATGTTGCCTTCTGAATCTGATCTAAGCAGAGTTCCATCTTGGATTAAACTCTCAGTATTTAGATTGCCTGCGTCTAGGCAGTCAATTGAGCAGTCACGAATGGCAGATCAATTAGTTCAACTTATTGAGTATTCGGAACTTTCAGATACTGCTTCTGTAGAATCATCTTTAAATTATAATGAATTTAAAATTAATGATCTCTCATTAATCCTTTCATCACTCCCAAGTGGATCACCAGTTGCTCCGCTTTTACTAAAGAGAATTACATTAGATCCAAATGCTGCGATCCTTTATCCACTACATTCACGTTATCGTGATTCAATTTGGATTTTAATTGATGAGGATATGGACAGTGAGAGTTTAGCTATAAAATTAGCAGCTTTACCTGTGTCTGATGTATTACCACAGGCTACTAGCGAGCTAGCAGTTGCTAGATGGGCAGAAGAGGTAAGTTCATACGTATTATCAATCCCAAACCCTCTAAGATACCTTAAAGAGTTAGTGGATCTAACTTATGTGCATATTCATTGGTCAGAAGACAATGGATATCCAGAGCGCGCTCGGCGCTGGGCCAGCGCGCTACAAGGCTTACAGGATGCATTGCCAATTAATTTGCCAGAGGACATAAGTAACAAGATTGAATCCTTAAAATCACTTAATCGCGTGGACTCAACTATTTTCGAAGAACCTGCTCAAGTAACTACAGAAGAAGTCTTAGAAGGGGAGTCAGATCAAGATGAACCTGCCTTAACAGCAGAAGATAAGCAGTTAGTTAGAGCGAAGATGATTTCTGTATTAGAAAACATGAATGCTGTATTCACAGTTAAAACATCTATATCTGTAACAGACGAAGGTACTGCCAAAGTTAATGGAATAATATTTAGCACAACTAAAGGTGACGATACTTTTAATTTCTCTTATAGCGCCTTAAGTGATCGTGTATTTGATATTGTAAAAAATGGAAACCAACTTCCATACTCACTTTCGTTAAAAGCATTTAGAGATTGGTTGAATAAGTAATATAAAAAAGCTGCCGTGAAAGTCACGACAGCTATTTCTGCTCTGTACACCATTTATGATTTTTTGACGTTTTCGATTGCCCTTTTTGCATAGAACGTAAGATGCTTTTGGAAATGTTTTTCAATTTCCTCTTGAGTAAAGTCTTCTTCGTAGCACCAGACTAGGCCTACTAGAATTCTTGTGTTCTCGGCGTGGGATGAGTACCTATTAAGTAATCCCGCCGTTCTGGAGAGAGCTCCTTGCCTCTCATTAGAATTATTACTTTCAAACATTGCTCGTAATGATATTACGAGTGCCGATTCCTTCTTAGCCTTTTGCATCGTCGCCATTTAAAAACTCCTTATTGATGTTGTTACAGAGCAGAATTTAACGCATTCTAGTGAAAAATTCTTTATTGTCAAATCCAATATAGGGTGGGGGGTATATTAAACGGCTAAAATAAGCCAAAAACCTCATAGATAGACATTTCTGTTAATTGATTGGTTATAACTTAAGAAACCTTAGTTTCTAACGTATCTTCTACTCTGAACCCTTTCTTTTCATCTGGATTGGAAAAGTACTCGGATTCTGGATTCGTATGCTTACCATTCCATGTGATTGTTACATTGCCTCCATCATTCCTTTTTAATGTAATGGTTCTGGTAAATATGTATACAGCATTAGGTTCTTTGGCTACTTCTTCACCGCCTATCCACCCTTCGTTTTCATCATGCGTCCAAGGGTCGTCTTGTCCATTAAATGCTTCTGCAAGTTTTTCCTCACTTACATTTGCTATTAAAATTGGAAATGTTTCCCTTATACCAGGCTTATCAATAATTAATTGCATTCTCCAGTTGTTATTACCTTCGCAGAGCTCAGTTATGCTTACTCTATTGTACTTACCTGCTTCAGAACTCGATTCCCACACAACTCCTCTATGATAATTAACTAGTACTTGTCCGTTTAATACATCTGATATTTGCTTTATTGCCACTCTATTTATGCCAAAAACTGCAGTATCAATATTTTCTTTATTTAGCCTAGCACCTTCTGACCCTTCAATTATTTGAAAATCTTCTTCAAAAGAAAATCTTCCTTCTTCGATTGCTTCAATAGCTACTTCTGTAAAATATTTCATTTGCTCAGGATCACTACATAATTCGTTCCAGCAATGTTTTGGATCTTTACTGGTCCATATTATTTCATTTAGCATTCCTTTCCCCCAGAGTTTTGCAAAAACAGTACGGAATATTGGTTTGTGCTGTAATAATTCTGGTCCAAAGCCTCCTGTTTGAAGTTCTTTACTCATAGTTAAATAGTTATAAATAGGGGAGGGAATCTATGCTTCTGGGATGTTTTTGTCAATTATTGTTATGGTTTTTGTTGTTATATAGCAAAAAATGCCTATATTCCTTTTGCTTGTTTTGCTCTTTTTTAAACCTAGGTGGAGGATTCTATGACTAAGAAGAAAGTATCTCTATTTGATCCCGTTATGGTAATCACGGTATCTGGGATATTAGGAATCGCATTCGGTTCTGGATTGTGTATGTTTGACATCGTCGCAAACACAATTCATTCAGCTGGAATGTATGTTCTTACCATCTCATGCGGGGTAATCTCGCTCGTTGTTGCAACTGTAGTACAAGTACGAAAGTTGCGACGAAACACCTAAACAAGTAATTGCCCGTGCTACGCACGGGCTTTCTTTTAATATTTAAGCAGCTATTTCAATTTTTCGCGGAGTCCTGTGCATGCAGGGGCTCTTCGACTCACTTCACTTTGTTTCGTTCGCTCAGAGTCATTCGCCTCGGCATTACAAAATGGCTCGAACCGCGAAGCGGTGAGAACCATGAGTAGGATGCTTTTGAAAAAATACAGATTGATAAAGGTCCTTCGATTCAGCGCTACGCGTTTCACTCAGTTTTCAACAAGTTCAAACTAAAGGATCATTCGACTTTTTGGAGAGTTTAATGGTTTTATAATTTAGGAATGGCCCTTCGATTCAATTTTGCTCCGCAAAAATCTCACTCAGGGTCATTCGACTCGGTTTACAAAAAGGATCGAGTCGAGATGGTTTACCATGAGCGAGGCACGTAGTGCCGAGTCGAATGGTGGGCGATGGAAGACTTGAACTTCCGACCTCGACATTATCAGTGTCGCGCTCTAACCAACTGAGCTAATCGCCCTTGATGTGAATGATATAGGAGATTGTGTTTCCGATGTATTCGCAATGCGAGGTTGGACTTGTCAGCCGTAGTCTTTGCGAAGGCTGGAACTGCCTGCCGACCGAAGTCACGCGAATGCGGGACGTAGGTGGGAGCTAATCGCCCTTATAAAAAGCGGAGATACCATACGGTTCTCCGCCTTTAGATTCAAGTAATTTCTCATTTTCAGTCTAATTGATCTTCTGTCTTTTTTCTCATACATTCGATTCTTTCGGCTCCACGCTGTGATCTGCACTCCTCATGAATTCTTTTTACGGTCTCTCTTCTACTTTGAGTATTAGCATCTAATTTGCGAGCACGAGTGCGGAATTCCTCTCTAGTCATTACATTCGATGGAGTTAGAGCTTTTATACGATCCCTGAGCTGTGTAAGCCTCTTTTCTTGCAATTCTTTTTGCCACTCCTTTTTTTGATCAATTCTACTTTGATGTGACTGAAAAGTTTTTAGTCTATTCGCTTTTCTCTCTTCTAGATTTTTCATTCTTTGCTCTTTAAGTGTTAACTTATCGTCCTTATCATCTGAACGTCTGTTGTAACGTACCTGCTTTAAGACTCCTTTGTTTCTTTGAATGTATCTTTTTGCTATTCCTTTCTTTAATCCATCTGATTGAGTTTTAAGACGCATGCAAGCTGCACGATCTGTTCGTCTTAGGTTAGTACATTCTGTAGAAATGACTTCTCCATCTACTGCTGTTACAGATGTTACGGTACCTTCTGCAAGTGCTGGAGCGCTAACTATTAAAACTGATAAGGCTACAGAGGTAGTTAATAATTTTTTCATAAAATGAAGGGGTTTAAAATAAATCGAACTAAAGTATACCAAAAAGAATTACACACAACCTTGCGTTACCCCGTATATGATTTACTTTGTATTATTTCTTGTTGTACATCTCTGTAACGCTTTCTCCTTTTTCTATGTGATAAATTACTTCTGCTAGCATTGGTGCTACTCCCAATACCTTTAGTCCAGAAATATTTATACTATCCATTGGCATGCTGTCTGTTACTACTACTTCTTTAAATCCAGCTTTTGTCATGTTCTCTTCTGCTTTTCCAGAAAAGATTCCATGTGTAGCAGCTACGTAAACATCTGGATTAGCTCCGTGAGCTACTAGAGCGTTCTTTGCAGCTAGTGGAGTTCCTCCTGTGTCTATCATGTCATCAAAGATTATGCATGTTCTGTCTTTTACGTCTCCAACTAACTCAATTACTTCTGCTTGTTGATGTTGAGGTCTAGATTTATGAATAATTGCTAGATCTGCACCTATCAAATCTGCAAACTTCTTAGCTCTTTTAGCTCCACCTGCATCTGGTGATACTACAACAGCATCATCAATATTTTTTTCTATAAAATATTTAGCAAAAATTTCTAATGCAGTTAGTGCGTCTACCGGTATAGAAAAGAATCCTTGTATCTGGCTGGAATGTAGATCTAGTGTCATTACATGGTCTGCTCCTGCTTCTTCTAATAGATGAGCAACTAACTTAGAAGAGATTGGTTCCCTAGGTAGTGCAACACGATCCTGACGCGCATATGGGAAGTGAGGCATTATTACATGCACTGTGTTCGCAAAACTTAGTGTTGCAGCTTGGCAAAGCAAAAATAGCTCCATTAAGTCTTTGTCTGGCTCTCTTGTTGATGTTTGTAGGATGTATACGTCTTTACCTCTCAAAGACTCTTCATATTTAACATAGCGTTCACCACAACTAAACTGCTTAAGAGTTATTTCTCCTAATTCAGTAGATAGTTCTTTAGCTATAGAATTAGCTAATGCCGGGTGAGATGATCCTGCAAATAAAAGCATTTACGGTATAATGATACCATATGCAGACGAGATTCTCTACCTGTAGAGGCATGGAGGTTGTAGAGGAGACTAATGGTAAGTTAGTTGGCCTAATATCAAACATGCTTATAGACCCTGATTCTGGCAAGATTTTGGGATTTTATATATTTGTTAATAGTGGCTTTTTCTTTGGAGGAGAGAAGTTTGTTTCATCAATTGATGTATTGAATATTGGTACTCGTTTTATTATCCGAGACGTAGATGTGATATGTGATCCTAACGATATTATTAGATTGCAACCTATATTAAAGGATAGTCGTTCTGTTTTAAAACAGAGAATAGTTTCTGAGTCCGGTAGGTATCTGGGCAAATGTGCAGATGTTCAGTTTGATACAAAGTCATTTATTGTTCAGTGGTTGTTTCCAAAAAAATTATATAAATGGATGGTGTCTATTCCTGTATCTGCAATTTTAGAAATTAAACCAAAAATGATTTTAGTTAAGAACATTGATTCAGCTAAATCTTTAGCAGAAGAAGAGGGGCAGAGCATTTTCTGCTCTAGAACCAAGGTCCCAGATGTAAGTATTTAAAAACCCTCCGAAGTGAAGGGTTTTTAATAAATTCTTTTTAAGTGTGTTTATTACACGAGGTTTGCAACGATTGAGACAATCGCTCTTGCAAATAGGATAACGATTAGACCAATAATTACGTAAGTAATTGTCTTCTTTGCTTTGTCTTTTTCTGCATCTTCTCCTTGAGAGACAACTAAACGTATACCAGCGATTACAATAAAGATCACAGCAACAAGTGCCATATAAGTTAGGATCTCTTTTAGAATATCTGTTATTGATGTTCTAACATCAGCCGAATCGGCTCCACCGATATCTGGAATGTCACCAAAGATATCTGCCTTTGCTTGTATCGCGTAACCAAAAGTTACGATAGCAGTGGAAGTTCGTAGAGATAAGTTTTGTAAGAAGTTTCGCATAAAATGAGTCGGGAATTTCATCTATTGTTACTCATATACACATAGTATTGCAAGCTAGATTTTTGTAGGATGCGTCAACTAGCCCTTGTCAAAAATCATAAATGTTAACTTATTCATCATTCTCTGTATTCAAAAAGCTAATTCCCACAAGAACTAGCGCTGGTAATGCAAACCAAATATCTTGATTGACTACCATGGCTTTCATTAGATCGCTATTTTTCATCATCTCTTGGATCGGTTCTTTTAGTGCAATGCTTTTATCTAGCAATGGAACATCTGCAACAAACGTAATAAGTGTAGAAAGCATTAATCCAGCTGTTACAAAACCAAACATCGCAGTTATTAAGGTGTCTATAATTGTTCCTGTTTCTTTGTTGTACTCAATATCAAAACCTCCTCTAACTGCTAAAAATACTATCGTAAGAATAAATAGAACTAGCTTTGTGCTAGATAATAAAGAGATATCCATAGAAATGCCTACAATATCTAAAAATGGTACAGATCCTGCGGATAGTCTTTCTACTAGGTTACCAATACCTTGGGCAGCAACAATTGCAATGTATGTAGATATTACAATCTTTACTGATTCGTGCTTTCCGATGATAAGGCTGTATGTGATTACGATGGCAAAGAATACAATCACAAACAAATCCCAACTAAGAGTTATAGCCATATATTAAGAGAGGGTTAATGGAATCGTACATCTCTGCGGATTAAATTTCCACTACGAATGTTTTAATGAATTGTCTGTTAGTATTTATAAAAGATTATTAATGTGTTTTTGTATCTTACTTATATACTTAGTTATAGATGGTTAGTTATTACTTTATTTGTATTGACCCCCTCACCCTAACCCTCTCCCGTCGGGAGAGGGGAACGAGACAGAGTTTTCAATCAATGATATTCTAAAACTATACTTAATACTTAATACTTAATACCTAATACTTAATACATACCCATGCGTCACGGTTTCTTGCTAGTAGATAAGGGAGTAGGCAAAACAAGCCACGATATTGTTTATCTGGTTCGCAAAGCTCTAAGCGAAAAAAAGGTAGGGCATTTAGGCACACTAGATCCAGCTGCAACTGGATTACTAGTTTTAGCTGTAGGTGCTAAGGCACTTAAGGTGATTGAATTCTTTAACGGATTAACAAAAGATTACGAAGCAGAGATCACACTCGGCTCTGTTAGTACTACATATGATAGAGAAGGAGTTATAGAAGAGATCCCATCTAAACCAGGGTGGAGTATTCCAAGCATTCACACTGTGCAATTATTGATTCAAGAAAGATTCATTGGAAAAATTAAACAAACGCCTCCCGCACATAGTGCGGTTCATGTTAATGGTAAACGTGCTTACGCAGAGGCTAGAAAAGGTAATAAAGTAGAAATGCCAGAACGTGAAGTTGTAATAGATGATTGCAGAGTTGTTTCTTATGAGTATCCAAAACTCGTGTTACATGTTTCTTGCAGCTCCGGAACTTACATTAGATCCATAGCTCATGACATGGGTCACTTATTACATTGTGGAGGATATTTATCTGGATTACGTAGAACTAGAGTAGGGGATTATTCGATAGATGATTCAAAAGATGTTTCTAACATCGCTTGGGGAAACGTTATCCCTTTAAAAGAAGTATTAAAAGACTTTGCTCGCATTGATCTAACTGATGAGGAGTTTGAAGACATATCTCACGGTAGATCTATTACAAAAGATGTTAAAGACGGAACATTCGCTTGGCACAAAGATCTTCCTGTCGCAGTTTTAATGCCACTTAAAGATGGGTCTAGGCAAGTACGGGCTAGGAAAGTGTTGTAATGTGATTACTGATCTTGTTCCTCAGAAGTGTCATCTGACTTATAAGATATTTCAGCAACAGTAACATTCCCTGCAGCAGCAGCCATTCCAAGTAAAAAACGCATGCTAGGATCTGTTTCTCTTTGAACAGCTTCTACTGGGTCTACTTCTGTACAAGTAAATTCATCACCAGATGGTGGTGTATCTATTTCTGGCTTATCATTTTGTGGTTCATTATTATTCATAAATTAATCTTATAAGTATATTTAGAAGGCTGTCAAATATATGTATCTATAGTTTTGTGTGACAATGTAATACAAAAGCAATACAACGTAATACGTTGTAATACAAATGCAATACATCAGTTTTTTTAGTTGAGCTGTTTACCCCCTCATCTCTTTCTTCTCCCGTCTGGAGAAGAAGGTGCATAGAAGCATTTGTGTCTAGTAGTATATTAATTTATATTTTTAGTTTGTGTGACAATGTAATACAATGTATTTCATATATTTAAATTTATAGTTCTTCTTTGGTGGGTCAGGTGGGGACCCGTCTTCGTTCGGCTTACGCCGAAACTACGAACGGGCAAGGGGCATACAGGATTAAAATTACTTTTTTATTTTATTATTGGTGGGTCAGGTGGGGATTGAACCCACGGCCAATTGGTTAAGAGCCAACTGCTCTACCACTGAGCTACTGACCCACGTGTGGTAATTTAATTATAGATGATTTAAAGAACTAATCTTGCGAAGTGGACCACTGCCTGCCGACCGAAGCCCGACTTGTCCACCGTAGTTCCGAAGGGCGAAGGTGGAAGGGCGAAGGTGGGAGCTACTGACCCATGTGTGGTAATACGATATTAATAACTAGTCTTGCGACACTATACGAGTTTTCTATCGATCTTCCAGATTTATTTTCATTTTACTTTAAAAAAACACAAATCTGAATATAGATTGGGTCTTATTTATTACACCTCAGTTACGCTCTTAACACATTGCTTTTGAATTGTTTTCCAATCGAATGGGAAAATATATGTTTCCAGAGCTCTTACGATTGCTGCAAAGCAGTGCCATGGATCCTGTTTTTTATACATAAATGAATTTCCCTTTTCTTGTACAGGATTATAAGCCTCTAGCATTTTGGTCTCTGGAGTTATTGGTACTACTCCATTTGCTAGGCAGAGCCCTAGTTCTACGCTATCACTTGGATCACTTAGGAACACAGCCATGTCTGAAGCTAAGTACATTTCTGCAATTTCATTCTTATCGTTTGGGATAATTGCAATTCTATGTTCGTTCTTTTCTTGTAGTTCTTTTACTAATTCTCCGTAAGAGGAAGACCCTTTACCTAAGATTAAGATTTCTATTGGTAATGTTAATAGTCCATCAATTACATTCTCGAAGATTTCGCCACCAAGCACTTTTGTTAAACCCATTGGTAAACAAACAACTGCGTGCTTTCCTTCTACTGGCCAATCTAATTTCTTTTGTAGATTAGATTTAGATATTAGCTTTCTAGATAGAACACTAGTATCAGCAGATGTTTTTGATGGGGCTTTTGGCATATTTTTATTTCTTAGACTTCCCCTTATTATAGCGGAAATCGGCTCTTTTTAGAAGAGTACACACATTGTGTTTTTTCTAAGCTGTGGTTTCCTCTATCCTATGGATGTGCGTCACTTAGTACTTATAGACGGGCATCATCTAATGTATAGAGCTTATTGGGCGATCCCACGCTCTTTACGTACTAGAGCAGGGGAACAGACAAATACCTCTTTTGGCATCGCTTCTATGCTATTAAATATAATTAGGACAGAGGAGCCAGATTCAATTTTGATGGCTTTTGATGCTGGAGACAAAACATTCCGTCATCAAGAGAATGAAACTTATAAAGATGGTAGGGCAGAAACCCCTGATGATTTTTATGTACAGATACCAAGAGTTTTTGAACTAATTGATTCATTCGGAATTAAAAGAGTTTCTGATCCAAAATATGAAGCAGATGATTTTTTGGCATCTTATGCAATAGCAGGAGAAAAAGAGGGGATGCGTGTAACCATTGTTACTGGCGATCAAGATGTCCTTCAACTTGTTAACGATAATATCGTTGCTGCTATCCCTCATAAAGGATATCACCAAGCTGAGTATGTAAGGCCTGCTGATGTAGAAAGAAAATTAGGAATTACTCCAGAGCAAGTAGTGGATTACAAAGGTCTATGTGGAGATAGTTCAGATAATCTCCCTGGTGTTCATGGCATTGGACCAAAAACTGCTGCCTCACTTTTGCAGAGCTATAAAACCTTGGATGGTATTTATGAAAATATTGATGAAATAAAAACTTCTGCGAAGGATAAGCTTATTAAAGATAAAGAGCAGGCGTATTTCTGCGTTCATATGGCAGACCTTATTAGAGACATTCCACTTCCTATTTCTCTAAAGGATTTAGAAGTAAATGATCTACCAACAGATAATATATTTGATACATTGAATGAATTAGAATTTGCTATGTTAATTAAAAGGTATCAGTCACTTATGGATACTCAGTATGGGCAGACACATTTTTTAAAGTCTTCTCATGAATCAATTTCAGCCAGATCAGATGTTGGTGAACAGATGAGTATGCTTTAAAAAAATAAAAGCTTGATCTAGATCACTTGAACACATTTGATATTCAGCAGATTTTATGTGCATAATAACTGTGTTCTAAAATTTGTTTATCCCTTATACAAGCCAAAATAACTGACTAATTTTTTTGTTCTATCTACCCGCTCTTGAATACTAAACGTATTCATAAGGTTCTTGCAGAGTTAGATAAAGAGCTTACACTCCATTAGAAATATTGGTTGAAGGTGTATTCCGAATTGCCAATTTATTACTTAGATTATTTCCCTCTCCCCTAAAAATGCCAAAGGAACGTGTGCTCGCTAGCCTAGATATAGGTAGTGCAAAAATTAGAACGGTCGTCGCAGTAGTAGATGGTGATCGTGATCAAGATGTACCAAACATAATTGGAGTAGGAATTTCTCCTTCTCTTGGAATGCGTAAAGGACACGTTATAGATGTAGAGGAATTGATCCACAATATAATCTCTTCTTTAGAAGACGCAGAGCGCATGGCTGGTGTTCCAATTAATCATGTATATGTAGGAATGAGTGGTTCACATATTGAGGCATTTGATAGTAGAGGAGTAATAGCAATCTCTGGATCTGAAATTACAGTAGATGATGTAGGACGTGTATTAGAGGCAGCACAGGCAGTCTCTATCCCCGCAAATCGCAGAATATTACATATCGAACCAAAGTGTTACACAGTAGACGAGCAACGAGGAATAAAGAATCCTGTAGGAATGACAGGGATAAGATTAGAAGTAGAAGCACACATTGTTACTGGTCATGTTCAGCATGTTAAGAACCTAGAAAAATGTGTTGATCAAGCTGGTGTAGATGTAGATAGCTTGGTCCCAGCAACTATTGCTTGCGCAGAATCAGTTCTTACAAAAAGACAAAAAGAACTAGGTGTTGTAGTAATAGACATAGGTGCAGGTTGTGCAAGTATTGTTGTGTTCGAAGACGGTACAATCCTTCACTCAGTATCATTACCAATAGGTGGAGAGAGCGTTACAAACGATATTGCTATTGGACTACGTACTTCTATAGACACAGCAGAAAAAATTAAGATTGAGTTTGGATCTGTATTACCAGAAGAGATTGCAGAAAGAGAAATGATTGATCTTTCTACTGTAAGTAAAGTTGATACACAAACCGTAAGTAAAAGGTACATGGCAGAGATAATGCAGGCTAGGTATTACGAAATCTTCTCTCTTGTTCAAGAAGAACTAGAGAAGATTGGTAGATCTGGAATGTTACCTGCAGGAGCTTTGTTAACTGGTGCTGCAGTAAAAGCACCTGGCGTATTAGATCTTGCACGAGATGTTGTTGGGCTTCCTGTTCAGATGGGATTCCCAGTAGATGTTGGCGGAGTTATCGAAAAAGTAGACGATCCTGCATACGCAACTGCTCTTGGCACGTTGGTTTGGGGAATGAGAGAAGGTGAATCAGCTGGTTCACTTGGATCATTCCAAATGAAGCGAACTGCTAAGCAAGTTAGTGGCTGGATTAAAAGTCTTCTTCCTTAAATTAATTTTTATTACTTCTAATTATCCCCATTTTTCCCATGTCAGATACCCTTAGATCTTTGTTCAGTGCCCAGAAACCAGATAGTAGCGGGCAATCTACAAGTGATATTACATCATCTTCTTCTCATGAAGTTTGCCCAGATGTTACACCTGGTGCCAATATTCGTGTACTCGGAACAGGTGGCGGCGGAGCCAATGCTGTTAAAAGGATGATAGAAGCCAAGGTACAAGGTGTTGAATTCATCGCACTAAATACAGATGTTCAGGCTTTGTATCACAATCCAGCTCCTAAAAAGATCACAATCGGTCGTGGAACAACACGTGGTTTAGGTGCAGGTGCAAATCCAGATATAGGTAAAAAGGCTGCAGAGGAAAGTAGCGAGGAAATTAAGTCTTCTCTAGAAAATGCAGATATGCTATTTATTACAGCTGGCTTAGGTGGAGGAACAGGAGGAGGAAGTATTTCTGTAATTGCAGACATTGCTAGAAGCCTAGGAATATTAACTGTAGGTGTTGTAACCAGACCATTTAGTTTCGAGGGTCAAAAGAGAAAGACACAAAGTGATGAGGCTCTAGAAAATTTAAAGGGAAAAGTAGATACACTTATTACTATTCCAAATGACAAGATCCTTTCATTAATAGATAAAACAACTCCTCTTACAGAGGCTTTCCAAGTTGTAGACGAAGTTTTGCAACATGCCATAGAAGGAATCGCAAGTCTTATAACAGTACACGGACTAGTTAATGTGGATTTCGCCGATGTTAAATCTATCATGCAAGATGCAGGAACTGCGTTAATGGGTATTGGATATGGTACTGGTGATAGCAGAGCTTCTGAGGCTGCACGTGCTGCAGTAGATAGCCCTCTATTGGAGTTATCTATAGATGGTGCAAAGGGTGTTCTATTTAATATTACTGGTGGTAATGATCTTTCTATGTTCGAGGTAGACGAGGCAGCAAGAATTATTACAGAAGCAGCTGATCCAGATGCTAATGTTATCTTTGGTGCGGTTATAGATGAGAATTACACAGGTCAGGTTAAATGCACAGTTGTTGCAACTGGTTTTGATCTAGATCCTTTGTCCAAAGTTAGAACGCTAGGTGCAGGATCTGTAAATAGTCTCTCTAGCTCTCCATTTGCTCAGTCATCTACAATTGATAAAGAAGTTAAGAAGGAGCTTGCTTCTGTAGAGGCATCTTCTACTGCTGCAGATTTGGATATGGAAGAGCTAGAAGTCCCAGCCTTTATGAGAAAAAAAGTCGGTAAGTAAAAGCTGTAAGCAATAAGCTTTAAGCTGTGAGTAAGCTTTCAAGAATGTCCTGTAGAGCCAAAGCCACCGCGTGTTTCCGCGCCGTGTGAATCTACTTCTTGCCACTCAGCTCGATCTACTCTTACAAAGAGTCCCTGAGCTATTCTTTCACCACGCTCAACTGTTACAGGTTCTTTTGTTATGTTTTGTACTTGAATGAGTATTTCGTCCTCTGGGCCGTGGTAGTCCTGATCTATGACCCCTATTGAGTGTGGGCACACTAGTCCTTTCTTGCGCGGTAGAGAGGACCTAGGAGATATAATTAACATATGCCCCTCTGGCACTTTTACAATCACATTCCCAGGTACTAAGCCTATGCAGCCTGCCTCGATAGTTGTTGTTTCCCTTGTTACAAAATCAAAACCAACTGCACCCTTAGATTCGTATTGAGGTAAAGGTAGTGATGTGTCGATTCGTTGAATAGAGACTTGCATGATTCAAGAGTACCTCATGTTAAAAAATATTCTAAACAGAATTCATTTTGCTTTTGGTCTATTCCTATTTTCCTCCCATGAATGATTTCATTACTTCGTAATTTAGATATTGACCCTTTGGATCTACGCCAACTCCTGAGCAGTAGTTTTCTTCGTTAAATTGATGGGCATATTTTCTTAACATCTTTTTCACTAATTCTGGTTTTTCCATTAACGCAGCTTCTAGCTTGTCATACAAACTATTTATCATAATGCTTGATCGATCGATTTGCTCTTTTTCTTTAAAAGATTTTCGTGAAACACTTTTATCATCTAATCCTTCTCCTCTTATTACATCTTCCTTTGTTATTCCTTCGAAATCATCCCATTCAATATTATCTAATTCATTACTACGCATTATGTCTGCAACGAATGAATTCTGTGGAGTTCTATAATCAGAAACAGTGAGTGTGCTTGTAGATGGTCCAGATAGGTTATCCATTTCGTCCCACGTGAGAGTAGATTTATCTTTTGAGCTTGCGTTCCTCGTGAATACATTATCCATATGAATGTAGGCTACGATTGATTTAACAGTATCGTGTAAATCTTTCTCTGTGAAAGCTTTAACTCCTTCCTTTTCTTCATATTCTAAAAGCATCGCCATAATTTTAAATTTTGTACCAAAGCCAGTGTATGTATTTTTTACAGCTTCTGGACTTAGTTTCTCTCGTGTTCCACTAATCATACCTGTCATTCTTTCTATATCTTTATGATTAGCTTGGGAAACAAGTGTTGGGATATCTTCATGATCAAGTTCTTCTGCACGACCTCCAGAAATAGCTTTGGATATACGTTGCCTTGTACTTTCTGTACGCATATTTTCTAGATGGAGCCACAAAGTTGTTTTTTGACCATATTCATAAGGGCCCTTATCTGGTTCTGTTAGCCTATGTGCTAGTGCTTGTACTTCTGTTAATGAATTATTTTTCTTGTAGAAATAATCTAGCCATGGGTACATATTCAATACTCCTCCTTTTTCTCCTGCTAGTGTTCGCAGCCTATCGATTGAAAGTATTCCTGTTGCTACACCTTGAATTAAATAATATAGCTTTCCTTCCATAGTCATCTTTCCATTTCTCATGGAGTAATCCAGAATTTCTTCGTATAGGTGTGGGTTAAGCTCCGGTGAAGATTCACCTGTCTTTTTCCATTCATCGTAAAGAATTAACTGATTTTTTAGCTCTCCATTTAGGTGGTCACCAACATTTGCAAGCTGATCCACCATAGGTGTAAAACTCTTCTTCCCAGTATCTGTTGCGCTGTCATTTGTTTGTCTCCAACTTGTATATAAGTCTTTATCGTCCCATATTTCACTAATAAGTTTCTGTAGCCATTTGTCGCGCAACACATCATCTGTTTTACACACACCAATCGGCATAGAATACTGAGACAGCCTATTAAGTGTCTTCCACATATCGCTATCATTCCAATCCAGTCTTCCTCTCTCTGTTAACACAAAAAATATAGCTTTTATTTGATCCGGATTATTTGCGTGTCTTAGCTGTTTTTGTAGATCTAGACTATCAACCTCACTAAACTTTTCTTTCCACTCATTTACCTCTTTTGTTTCTGCATCTTTGTCTCTTCTTAAAAACTCATTTTGCATTCTACCTAGGTATGGAACCCATTCTGGAATCCACTTAGTTATTCCTAATCCAAATTGGGCTTGCTTGGCAGCTCCACGCCTTTCCCAAACACGTTTAATATCTTCTGCTCCATTTTTGATCGTCATCCAAACGTCTTTTAAGCTCATAAATTGAACTCTATCAAATAGCTTATTCCACCCTTGTCTTCCTGTCATTGCGGCATCTGCTACGCTGGATTTATTATATTTAATATCATCTAATTCTTCTAATACATGTTTTAAATGTTCTTTTACTTTAGTTATTGATCTCACTGCATCTTGTTCGGATACTTCTCCTTTTTGCATTTTTTCCTCAATTTCTTTACTTATTTCATTATAATTATCGTACGCAGGAACAAGTTGAGATTTATATGATGGAAATGCCTTCCAGAATTCTTTAATTTTTTCTGTATCGTTTCGAAGCATCCTCAGTTCTCCGAAAACATCAACGTTTCGCATGCTTTCAATAGCAGAGCCACTTCCATCATCATTGTCTTCTGTGCCTGGTATTGGGTTACCGTCGTCATCTAGTTGCAAATAAAGTTTTTCATCTGCTAGTTCACTTGTATTTAGTAACTCTTCAGAGATCTTAGATTCTCCATCTGGTTTCATCTCATTAAATACGTGCTTAAATAATACTATTTCTTCTGCTGTTGCTGATTTACTTATTCCTTCATTCCAGTCAGCAAATTTACAGATCAATTCGTCCATTAACATTATTTCAAATTCTTCTTCTGTTCTTTGCTTTGCTTTTTCTGGATTACTCTCCTCTAATTCAATTCGTTTTTTTATAATATCTTTGTTTTTAGATACACCCCAACGATCTGCTTGATTATGAAGCAATGCGCGGAACGTATCCTGTTTATCTTCTGCTTGATCGCTTGGAATTGTTTCACTTAATAGATTTGCCGTACGCAAATGAATCCCCGCGAATAGCCCTGTTTGTCTTGTTAGAATATCTAGTATTGCGTGTCCTTTTTCATGATGTATTACCTCTTCTTCTGTTCTAGTGCTGCGCTCGATTTCTTCTGGAAAGATAATAATATTCCCATTTTTCCTACTGTAATAACCAACTGTCCCTACTTCTGGTGCTACCTTTTCTCTTACAATGAAACTTGGATAAGATATTCCAGTTAAAAGTTCAGAAGTTTGTTTTAGTCTATTTATTGTATCTCTTGCGTACTTAAATGCCTCTTCTGTCTCTGTCCCATTTTTCATTGAAATAATTGCAGTTTCAACATTTCCAAAATGCTGATTCATACCCTCATTGCCAATATGTAAAACTCTACAATTAGGATGATTGAGTGCTTCTTGTACTACTCCTGAATCTAATTGTTCTTTAACTTCTGCAAATTCTGCTTCTATTTTTTCTAGTTCTTCTGCAGAGAATGGCGTTTTAATTTTATCTTCAGCGGATACTGTTTCTAGTTTTGCTCTAAGTGATTCATTTGTTAATGCTTCAAGCATTAATGCGAATTGTGACCTCTTATCTCCGTTTGGAATTTCTTGTTCTATAAAATTAAAGTCTTCGTCTGTAGCTGTTCCTTTGGCAATCCTAGCTATTCTTGGCAGTATGTCATTTAGGAACTCTCTTGCCTCCGCAGACATTTCATTTAAAACAATATTCTCTCCTCCTCCTGCATTTAGTATTTCTAATGCGTTAGAAATTGTATCTGCGCCATTAAGATATTTTGTCCAACTGATTGTGTCTTTGTGTGCGGCACGAGCTTCATTAAGCTGGGTTTCCAGTATGTTACTAGATTCCATGTCTTCTAAATCTTGTATTGCGAGTCTTGCAAAATATGGAAATTCATCACTGTCTGTAGATGTTGGTGTAAACAGAATGTTTTCTAACTGTTGTAGCGCACCTGCTACGGCAGTCCCTGCAAGTAATGATTGGCTCATTCCAAATTCATCTAAAACATTTTCACTGCTTGTGTCTTCAAATCTATTACCTATTTCTTCTTTTAGTGGTCTATACAATTCTTCTGCTTTTTCCTGAATCTGTGCCAGAATCATTTTTCTAGATTCTAGAATATCTGTTTCAAGTGCAGATATTTGCTCACTTAGGTCTTGGCTTGAGTATGAAACCTCTTCTTCTGTTGAAGTGTTTTCATCTAACCTCATTCTGGCGTTTCTTCTGCGTGTTATTGCTCTTTTTGCTGAGCTAAACATTTTGCTCAAGACGCCGTTATCTTTCAAGGCAGCTTCAGCATCACTAGATTCTAGCCTAAGCTCTTCGTACTTTTTCCAAAGATCTGGATCACTCGTTTCCGAAGTATCTATCTCGAATTTTTTAGGAAGTGGTCTATTGTTTTCTGTTATGTAATTCAATGTTTCCTCTATCTCATCTTTTGTTGGTTTCCAAGAATCATACCTACCGTTAATCCAGTCGTTTAGATTCGCTTTTCCAATTTTTAAACCTTTTAGTAGGCATACTTTTAGTATTTTGCTTTCAATTTGTTTTAGTCTTTCTATATCAATATTTCCGATTCTAATTCCAGATTGGTCAGGTCTTAGGGATTCTTCTATGTCTTTAATATCTTTTAGAGTTGTTTCTAGTCTGTTACTAAATTGCATTAGTGAATCCGTTGATGTTTGCAGTCTTTCTACCGCTTTCTCTTCAATTTCTTCTGCTTTGCTTTCCCCTTGGTCACTTTTTAAGAATCTCAATATTTCATAAATTGGTAGAAGACTTTCATCTGATTCAGATCCATAGTATTCAGGATTCTTTAATCGCATTTCTTGCTCAACTTCAATTCGAAGATCCTCGTTATCGTATTCTAGTAATGCAAGCAAGCTAGATGGATGCTTAAGCATTTCTTCAATTTCTTGTGGTGTTAGGATTCCTGCTTTTCCTCTTATGCTATCGCTTATATCACTTATAGCCTCTAGTGGATTTTCTTCTTTTCTTGATTCATTGGATTCATTTCCTATTTCGTCTTCCTCTTCATTTTTTGCAAAGCAAAGCAATCTATTCTCTTTAGAAATGGAGAATTTTCTGTTGCCAGAAGTATTTAGAGCTTTGCGAAAAAGCATGTTAGATTTTGCAAATACGAGCTAAAGTGTTTATTCGCGCCTCTTTTCTGTCTTCTAGTTCTGGTACAAATTTAGTTAATGTACTTCTAATGTCTTCTATATTTTGTGATCCTGTTTGAATTACAAAATCTCCAATTACTTTTTTAGAGTGTTCTAAATGTAGTTCGTGATATCCAGGACCTTCTAAAAACCAGAAACCTGTACAGTCTTCCCAAATCATTGCTTTTTTTTCTATCACAACCCCTTCTTCAAAGATTGTTATTTCCCTCTCGTCTACTGCTTTCTGGTGAATAAACCAGTAAACAGCGGCAAACATTACAATTACTGTGGTAAAACTCCATGATCCTGCCAGTACGCTGTACAAGACAAGCAAAGCAATAATGCTAAGCATTGTTACTATCCAAACGATTCCACGTTTGTGTTTTGGATAGATGTTTGCTTTCCAGCAAAGTAGAGGAGTAGGTGTATCTGAAGAAGTGTTCATATTTGTTTGGGTATTAATCGTTTAATTGTAGCAGAAAACGCCCTTTTTAGACATCGTGGAAGGTTGACAGATGTATTTGTATTATTTCCTAGTAATAGTTCACACAATTATCTCTTCTTCTTGTACATAAGTTGAGTGATAATTATAATTTATATATGAATACCTTCCTCACTATTGCTATAATTCACTTTCTAGCAGTTGCTAGCCCCGGTCCTGATTTTGCTATTGTTGTTAAGAATGGAATAACACAATCTCGCAGCTCTGTTCTTTGGACTGCTTTTGGGGTGTCGCTAGGCATTTTGATTCATGTGGGATATTCAATTCTGGGCATTGGATTCATTATTGCGCAATCAATAGTACTTTTCACAATTATCAAACTAATAGGTGCTGGTTATTTACTATTCATCGGATGGCATTCTCTAACAGCAAAGAAGGGAACTACTTTGGCTGATGCATTCTCTGATTCAGAAAACAAATGTTCTGCTTGGCAATCTATCAGGCAAGGATTCCTTTGTAATGCTCTTAATCCAAAGGCAACGCTATTTTTCTTAGCTCTGTTTACACAGGTTATAGAGCCAAGCACGCCACTTTTGGTTCAGCTAGGATTTGGTATCTATATGTCTTTTCAAACTTTTGTTTGGTTTGCCTTTTTGGGTTCTGCTCTATCTTTGCCAATTATTCGAAAACAGATTTCTACATTTCACCATTGGGTAGAGCGTGTAATGGGTGCAGTTCTTATCACTCTTGGTATTCGTGTAGCTTTAGCAGTTCGAGAATAGTTATTTAACAACCATGTTCTCTCTTGTAGATAAACAGACAGGTAGGTAAAGTGTTTTGGCTTAATGGGGCAATTAGCTCAGTTGGTTAGAGCGTTGCATTGACATTGCAGAGGTCACTGGTTCAAATCCAGTATTGCCCACCATTTAAAACAAAATTAATGTTATGAATATATCTCCGATCAGTTTTATTAAGCTGGTAGGAAGAAGTTGCAAAGAAATCCAAAAATCAGTTCTAATATTTTCTTTAAGTGTTTGACTTCCAAGTTCTACTTGGATTTCTTTGCAACTTGTGCAGCTGTGCGATCAATAGGGTGAGCTCTTAGCATACGATGTGGGTCTTTGAAAAAACTTGAGCGAGCATAGTGACCGCAAAACTCTGTTTCCTCAGACGAGATATCAACTCTCCTAGTAGGGGCTTCTTGCTTTCGTGGTCTCGATGAAGCAATTTTTTTCAATTTTGTCATGAACTTTAAATCAATGTGTTGTTCTTGTTTCTGAAGAATTAAAATAATATTCTTGAATCGCTCTGATGCGACTGGATCAAGAGCTGCTGATTTTGCAAGAGTAGTAAGTGAACTTTGCATTGTGCCTTTGTTCTGTGGAGCGTTGTCTCTGAACATATTTTCGATAATTTGTGATGCTTCACGAGCACAGCCAATTCTCAGCATTTCAAGAGCTGCACCGTTAAACGCACCAGGCTTCTGATCCGTAGCACCACATATTAGATTGGCACCATGTCGTATAAATCCTCTATCTGCCAGTTTTCTTCCTATGTGCATATTGAGATCAGAATCTGTAGGTTGAATCTTTATTGCAAGATCATTGCCCGCATCTAGCTCCCCCTTTTCTACTAGTTTGGTTGCCCGATGCATAAGAAGATACCATCTTGCAATTTCTTCTTCTGGAAAATCACTTCTGATTTGTTCAAGTAATTCTGTAGAATCAGTATTAAAGGAAATTTCTTCGAACAACTCCAATCGTTTCTTTGCCACGATACTTCCTTTAAAAAATTTAGAATTGTAAATATGCCATAATGCTACTTTATAATCTTCTTGCATGATTAATAGGCGAATAAAGATACTCTCAAATATAGCATCCCAGCTATCAGTGTTGATTAATTGACAAAGTAGTTCTTTGCTTAATTGAAATTTTCTAGAATCAACTGCGTTTGAAACGGAATCTCTCACTATCTGTAACCATCCAGTTCTATTTTCTCGTTGTAATTTGTCAATTTCAGATTTAATTACCTCATAAGATGAGGGTGCACATGATAGTTGTTTCTCTATGCCACTTAAAAATGCAGTATTCTTCTCTATTGATTGTCGGATAACCATTATATATTTTATAAACTTTAATATGTATTTTGTCAATGATTTAATGTTCTAACTGCTTTTAGTACAATCAACTAAATAAAAAAGTACTACGCCTCCTCTTTTTCTTATTGATTATGGAATGCTTACTGGTAATCTTTATTTTAGTGCAATTCGCACAATTTCCTTTACGTACGTTGTCCTTTCAAACCATAGGAGAAAGTCTATGAACTCTATAATTACTCGAACGTTTGAAGATGCTTTTCTTGGAATCAAAAAGAATACATGGGATACAATCTTCTTTGAGGGGGGATCCTCAAAAGTTGCTCAACATTTCGTTGTTGATGCAAATTACGAACCCACTCTTTCTGATTTTCCTGAATATGGGGAAGAAAGTTGGAATGATATTCGAGAAGACTGTCGGAATATCAAAATTGAAATTGATCTTTTCCTTGCAGGAAAATCTAAGACATTGCCAGTAGATTCAACGTCAACGAACTCGGACGATGTATCTCCACTCCAGCGACTTTCACAGTATGCTACATCTCATTGGCAACTTACTGTTGCCAATATTGAGCTTACCTCTCAATGCAACTTTCGATGTGGATTCTGTTATCTCGCTGACTATAATAATGGCGGCTTGTCTTTGTTAGAATTAGAAAAACTAGGGATCGGACTACAAAATGCAGGAGTCGTTTTCACATCACTTACTGGTGGTGAAATGTTTATGAGACCTGATGTTGCAGAGATCATTGCTTTGTATTCGCAGTTGGGTTTTGCGCTCGAGATCAAGACAAACGGAGCCTTGCTAAATGCCAACAGAATATCCTTACTAGAAGGGCTTCCTATTTTCGATTTTCAAATCTCAATTTATGAAATCTCAGATGGTATATCAGAAATTACACACAGTCATTACCCATTTGACAGGATCGCTGACAATATACGACAACTTGTTGAAATGGGATTGCCAGTCGGCTTGTCTGTTATTGTCGGCAAGCATAACATTGATGTACTTGATGTGATTCACCAGACTTTGAAAAAGATTGCTGATATCAGCATATTTTATAACCCATTAATAACACCAAGAAGGTCAGGTGCTGACGAAGGAATCGCTTTCCGTCTTTCTGCCGAAGAACTCAATGGTAAATTTCTTCCTTTTTTGCGTAGAAATAATGATTTTGTCAGGGAAGAAAAACATCGTGACTGCTCAACTTGTATAAATCCTTGCTTTGCAGGTAGAAATCAGATTGCGATCGATCCGTCGGGAAATGTGTATCCTTGTTTAGATCTTCCTGAGATTATTGGGAACATAAGGTATGGTGATGTCGACAACATATTATCCATTGAGTCACGTAGAAAGGCTATGGATAAGTTCCTTATTGCAGACATGGCTCAGTGCCTCACTTGCGAAATCAAGGATTGTTGCGATAGCTGTGTTGGCATCGCATTAGTGGAGAACGGCGATCATACTAGGCCAGCTAGACATAAGTGTGACGTCGCTCGTTTTTACGCGCTGAATGATTCTTAACTGAAGGAGAGTATTATGAAGACTTTTTCAAAAACCAAGGTTTATCGAAGGCCCATCAAAGGATTCGGCTGCAGCACCAAGAAATCCAAAACCAGTGGCTGTGGCTAAGACAGTTAATTCTTTGCTGTCTGATCAACCCTGTTCTTTCATCTATGTATAGCTTAAACTCTAGCTGGCCTTGAGCTCTGTAGATTGAAGAATAAACAAAAGGAGCGAGGTCATATCGACCTCGCTCCGCTTATTATTTAAATGCTTCGTACAATTCTCAATATCATTCTGGCTGAAAAGAATATACTTCTCGTTGGGCATAGAGATGCAGGAAAATCGTTCTTTGTTCAACAGCAACTTATTCCATTTTTACAACAACAAGGAATATACGTAAGGTATTTCAAGAATATGAATGAAGATATTTCTTCTATTCTAAATAAAGAAGTGGTAGTCTTTGACGAATTTGAAGTTATCGAAGATAAGAAATTTCTGGAACGACTCCATCCTGAAGAACGACCATATTATAGAAAGACATATCTAGAAAAAGTTTATACATGGCTCGCAAAGGCAAAAAAGATATCGAATAAACGTATTTTCATTGTAACAAGAGACAAGGAAGAGGTTGATAATCTATTACGAACAACTGATTTCGAGTTTGCTGACAATGTTGAAGTGCTTGAATTTCGAAGAGAATGGGTGAGTACTATTGAATGAATACATGTTTATTCAAAGTCCTAACTTTTTCTATTATTGCCCACCATTCGACTCTTCGTTGCTGTAAAAGCAATATCTCCTCGCTTATGGTGAACAATTCTTCTCATAAAAGAGAAGAATGTTTTAGGTTGCCTTTATTCACTCCAGATTAACCTTTTCAAGTTGACAGGGTAAAGTTGCAAAAACACAAAAACTTGTTATAATATAAATATGAAAAATGCACTAGAAAACTATAGGGATCAGTTATTTGGCCCAGTTAAAGGTTTACATAGGTGGTTTGATGACCAGAGACAAATGTTGTTCGATGATAAATTATTCTGGGGTGAATTAGCAGGGATATATGGTGGCGAAGAAACAAGCGAAGTTATTAATGATCTTACAGAAATGTTTAATGATCAACTTGGGTCTGTAGCTGATTTTATTTATGGAAGGAAAATAAGTTCTTTTGATGAATGGGATGCCCTTATGAAGAAACTAGGTAGCGAAATACGAGGTTCTATTGAAGCAATACTAGTTGAACATTCTGAACATCAAGATAGACGCAAAGGGCTTGAATTATTTCTTGATCAAGTGGCATCAAATTTGGAAAATGGTTTTGTTGTCGATAGGGCAGAATTATTTATTTCAGAATATGTGATTAAAGATTCAGAATTATATGAGTTCCTCTTGAGTGAAGCTAAAAAGAATAAGCATTATGATGACGATTACAGAGAAGATTTTATGTGTGATGTTATTTTAGAATATATTGATGCTCATCGTAATCATCAACAATAAATAGTATAAAATGATTCATAGTATAAAAATTTGATCAGTGTATTTAGTTTATATCTCTAAAAAAGTACTACGCCTCCTCTTTTCTAAATTGTTTTGAGTAATTGTATGACTAGCAATGTATAATTGAATTGTTGATTTACTCTTAAATGCATTTATTTTTTGAATAAATTTATTTCTACTTGCGTAGTAATGTATTGAATTACATGAATCATTTAGTGTTAGCAGATTTAAGTGATGAGGAATTGGCATCTCTAGTTAGCTCTCAAAATGAGGCGTATGACATATTAATGGAACGTTATGAGATTAAGCTTATGCGTTATATTCGTCGTTTATCTGTACTTAATCAGCAGGAGGTAGAAGATATTTTGCAAGATGTATTTTTAAAAGCGTACATGTATATAAATGATTTTGATAAAAGCTTAAAGTTCTCTAGTTGGATATATAGAATTACTCACAATGCTGTAATAAGTGAACATCGTAAATGGGCAAAGTATGCTTATGAGCCTATTGATCAAGATGCAGAAAATATAATTCAATTAATTGATGACATTGATTTTGGATATGATTTTGATAGAAAAATTTTAAGGGACATAATGCAAAAAGGTATTGCATCTATTCCATTAAAAGAGCGCGAGGCTATACAGTTATATTATATGGAAGGATTCTGTATGCAGGAGATTAGTGATATTTTAAAAAAGCCTATCGGATCTATTGCTACATTAATCAGAAGAGGAAAACAAAGGCTAAAAAAATTTATTGATCGTAACTTTCCATCTAAATCATGATTAAATCTACAATCGCTAATCGGGTTTCTAAAAAGATAAGAAAGAAGTCAGTTCGACCTATCCCATCTTGGTTATTTGTTATTCGCAATGATTTATTTTGGGCATTAGCTGTTTTAAGTATTTGTTTTGGAGGCATCATAGCTTCTTTGTGGATTTTTCTGATTAGACAAGAGGAATTTGATCTTTATTATTTAGTTTTAGTTGATTCTGATGCATTTATTATTCTGGTATTACTACCTTGTTTATGGCTTTTGTTAATGTTTTTGCTTATAGGTACTACAATATTTAATTTAAAGCATACAAATAAAGGATATCGCTTTAGAGTGTTTCCTGTTTTAGTTGCGACCATTCTTTCTAGTTTGATTTTAGGTTCTTTCTTGCATTCTACTGGTTGGAGTTACAGTTTAGATTTGTTGTTAAAACAAAATATTCAACCTTACAGAGAAGTGCGTGATCGTAGGGTTAATCTTTGGATTAATCCTGAAGATGGCATGATGTCTGGTGTTATAGAGAAAGTAAAAAATGATATTTTATATGTTCGTGATTTAGATGGTTATATATGGGAAGTGGATATTGCAGGCATACCACGTCCACCATTAGAACTTATGCAGATAGGTATGCATATTCGAATACTTGGGTTTTCTTTAGATGAAGAAATATTTATAGCAGAATCTATACGTCCTTGGAGACCTAGTTTTATTAAATAAAAAATCTGAAAAAATGAATAATTATTTCATCTAATGCGTAGTACCAAGTGGACGTCTACATTTTATATTTATTACCAAATATCTAATTATGAAACCATCACTATCATTTGTCCGTGGCACAGCTATTGGATCAGTTCTATCGCTTTCTGTACTTGCTGTTATTCCTGTATTCGCAGCTAATGCAAATAAAGAAGCAAGAGGTTCACATTTTACTCCAGAACATCATGAAGAAATTATAGAAGCTTTGGATAATGGAGATTATGAAACTTGGAAATCTCTAATGGAAAATTCTGCTCATAGTCCAAAAGTAATGGATGTTGTTACAGAAGATAATTTTCAAACATTTATTGGAATACATGCCTTAAGAAAAGAGGGGAACTTTGAAGGCGCAAAGATATTAGCTGAGGAAAGCGGAATTGATTTCGGAAGAGGAAAAGATATGAAAGATTGTGGAAAAAGACGTGGAAAAAAGCATGGAGGTCATGGAAGAGACTTCATCGATAATCTTTCAGAGGAAGGCCGCGTCTCTTTTAAAGAGGCTATGAGGTCATGTAGGGAAAATAACGATGATTGGGAAACTGTAAAGCAATGTCATCACGACCTAATGGAAGAGCATATGAACAAATAAAAAAATAATATTTTCAAAGAGCGATAAAATGGGCACCTCTAGGTGCCCTTTTTTTATTTATTAACAAAAAAAGTACTATGCCTCCTCTTTTCTAAATTGTTTTGAGGAATAGAATGATGCGCTATGTTTAACCAACTCATTGATTTAGTTTTCCCTAAACGAAGCCTAACTGGATCTATTGGATCTTGGATGACAGATGATGAGAAGAAGCTTTGTAAGATCAATTTGATTCATGAGGATACTGCTAGGCTAAGAAGTAGGGGACTTTCTGACATTGATGAGATTTATGCTGCAATCCCTTATGACACAAAGCATATTAAAAAACTGATTCATCTATTTAAATATCGCAGGATTCCATCACTTTCTAGTTATTTAAGTTCTATGGTTATTCAGTCTGATTTTCCATTTAATCAAGATTCTGTTCTTTGCCCTGTGCCACTACATTGGACGCGAAAATATTGGAGAGGATTTAATCAGGCAGATGTATTGGCAAAAGAGATTGGTGCTTCTTATAAAATATCTGTTATCAATTTACTAACTCGCACTAGACCAACTGGACATCAAGCACGTAGAACTCGATCAGAACGCTTAGTTGCACTTAATGGAGCATTTAAATGTGTTGCAGAAAGATCGGATTCTAATAAAACAGTGATTCTAGTAGATGACTTATCCACAACTGGGGCAACATTGAATGCTTGTGCAAAAACTCTAAAAGAGGCTGGTTTCAATAATGTTATAGGTTGGGTTGTGGCCCATGGCTAGTGCTTTTATCAGTCTAGTTTTCTGACCATTATTGTATTGCAAAAGTGATTTGTATTTACTGCAACTTGAAGTGGTGTGGAAAACTTTTCAGTTATCCACTTCGGGAGTAATATCACTTCCTCTAATAAAAACTGACATGATATTTCTTCTGTCAACATTGGCTTTCATTTTGCTATTAAGTGTTCTGATCATCATTCATGAGCTAGGGCATTTTATGGCTGCCAGAAAGGCAGGAGTCATTGTTCAGGAGTTTGGATTTGGTCTACCGCCAAAGGCAAAAGTCTTGTTTAAACAAGGTGGAACATCTTTTACTATCAACTGGATTCCTTTTGGTGGGTTTGTTCGTCTACAAGGTGAAAACGCATTAACAGAGGAGGATCGTTTGGCAAAAGGTAGCTTTGGAGCTGCTTCTATTCCAGCGAGGATTGTTATTTTGTGTGCAGGTGTAACTATGAACTTTTTGTTAGCAATTATTTTACTTACTTTTGGTTTTTCTTTCGGTAAATGGATACCAACGTATCTCTCTATGGAAGATATGCAGCGAGCAGCTGATAGAGGGGTAATTTCTATGGAGCTTGCTGTGCATATAGATGAAGTGGTTAGCGGAGGTAACGCTGCAAAGATTGGTGTTCCACAGAATTCAATACTTACGGCTGTAAATGGAATACCTGTACGATTGCCAGACGAAGTTCAAAGATTGCAGGCTGAAAACTCTGTTGTAACGTATTCGATTCTCTCTGGTGAGGATTTTTCTGAAGTTGAAATTTTCACAGTTAATTTAGAAGATGGAAAATCTGGAGTAGTTCTTTCTTTGCTTGCTAAGGAATTATCATCTCCAAAAAGATCATTGTTGTCTTCTTTGTCCTTATCGCTCAGGGAGACAAAAATTATGACTGAACAGACAATAATTGGTATAACCAATTTGTTTGTGTCACTGGCTAAATCAGGAAAAGTCCCAGAAGGAATTTCTGGATTAGTAGGAATCGCGCATCTTACACATGTCTCTGTACAACAAGGATTTATGACTTACCTTAGGTTAGTATCCTTGCTTAGTTTGAGCTTGGCAGTTTTAAACATTTTGCCTTTCCCAGCGCTAGATGGAGGCAGATTAGTATTTGTAATTGCAGAATTCATTGGCAGAAAACCTGTTAATCGTAGATTTGAATTGATAGTTAATGGAGTGGGATTCCTGTTTCTAATAAGTGTAATTTTCTTAATCACTTTCTATGACATTGTCCGTCTCTTCTAAAACACAGGTGGCCGTTCAATGTAGTGCAGAAGAAATAGCGCTACAAGATGTGTGGTTAAAAATATTAAAAGCTTTGTATCCTAGAATCTCACGAAGTTTGTTTATTACTTGGTTTAGAGACACAGCAATACTTGGCAAAGATGATGGTACTTTTATAATTGGTTTGCCTATTCCAATGGGTCTTGAGTGGCATTTGGAACATTATCGTGGGATTACATTAGAGGAGGTCCAAAAAATTGATCCAACTATTAAAAAATTGGTCTACAAAGTTGATGGTGCGTTAAAAGATAATAGAAGTAGAACTTTCGATTTACTTGAACATTTCCCTGAGCAGAAAAAGGGTAGGAAACTACCAAATAAACAAGAGATTAAACTGCCAGAGGGGATTATAAGCAGGATTTTGAATCCACGTTATATGTTGGATAATTTTGTAGTAGGTAGCGGTAATAGGCTTGCGCATGCTGCATGTCAGGCTGTTGCTGCGTACCCTGGGGGCAAATACAACCCACTATATTTATATGGGGAAGTAGGATTGGGGAAAACTCATCTATTACAGGCAACTGGTAATGCAATCTTAAGACAAATGCCAAAAGCAGCAGTTGTGTACACAACATCAGAAGATTTTACTAACGAGGTTGTAGATGCAATTAGAACTCAAAAGATGGAGAAGTTCAGGTCAAGGTACAGAAAAGTTGATGTGTTAATAATTGATGATATTCAATTTTTAACAAATAAGGATCGTACACAAGAAGAATTTTTTCATACTTTCAATTCACTATACGAAGCAAATAAACAAATAATCCTATCCGGAGACAGGCCACCAAAAGAGTTGCTACTAGAAGACAGACTAAAGTCTAGATGCGAGCGTGGAATGATTGCAGATATAGATGCTCCAGATTATGAAACTCGCTTAGCAATTCTTACAGAGAAAGCACTCGAGTATGAACTATTTATAGATCCAAAGGTTTTACAATTTATAGCAGAGCATGCAACAAGGAACGTTCGTGAACTAGAAGGAATCTTGATGCAGGCAGTTGCTCAATTTGAGCTAGAGGAACGTATGCCTTCGGTAAAAAGTATTTCAGAAATTATGTCTAAATTCCATGGCGCAGTTGTAGATAAGAAAGAGGAGAATATTGGCTTTGATATGCCAAAAAACCGTGCTCCAACTTTTCAACACATCATGGAAGCTGTTAGTACATATTACTCAGTATCATTACAAGATATTACTGGAAAATCTCGTGTTAGAGAGATATTAATTCCAAGACAAATCTCTATGTATTTAGGAAAGAAACATGCTCGAATGAGTTTTGTAGGTATTGGGGAAGTATGTAGCGGAAGAGACCACACAACAGTTATGCATGCTGTTCACAAGATAGAGACTCAGTTAAACGATGATCCACAATTACTTAGGCAAGTACGAGCAATAGAAAGAGATATGGGAATAATTGTATAAGCTATAAGCTATAAGCTATAAGCTATAAGCTATAAGCTATAAGCTATAAGCTATAA
>JABGQH010000002.1 GCA_018648865.1 Candidatus Peregrinibacteria bacterium | reverse complement strand
ATAGCTCATAGCTCATAGCTCATAGCTCATAGCTCATAGCTCATAGCTCATAGCTTTTCTAATTACTTCTCTACATCCATCTCGTCTTCTATCTCTCCAACTAATTCCTCTAGAACATCCTCTAATGTTACAAGACCAATAGTGTGTGCATTCTTTTGTACAATTGCCATGTGTATGTGCTGATCACGGAAGAGCGTGATCAATTGATCACACCTTCTTCTGGCAGAAACTACCAAACTGCTGCGAGTAATAGAAAGAATAGATTCATCATCTCTGCCCTCTGTGATTGCTTCTAAAATATCGTGGCTCATTACCATACCTTTTACATCATGAATAGATTTGCCAAATACTGGGTATCTAGAACATGTATTGTTGAAAACCTTTTTTGCTGCTTGCTTAATAGTATCTTCGGATTTGACTCCAATAATATCCTTTAGCGGCGTCATAATATCTGCTGCAGTTTTGTCATTTAAAATAAACGCACGATGAATTAATTGTCCCTCATCAGATTCAATGTGGCCTGCTCTCCTCCCAATAGTTACGAGTGAACGTATTTGATCTTCTGTGCCTATTACACGTTTCCCAGACTGGAAAAAGTTAGCAA
This sequence comes from Candidatus Peregrinibacteria bacterium, assembly GCA_018648865.1. Lineage (GTDB taxonomy): Bacteria > Patescibacteriota > Gracilibacteria > Peribacterales > Peribacteraceae > JABGQH01. The sequence goes on along the minus strand of JABGQH010000002.1, from coordinate 14,803 downwards.
TTTTTTCTAATACAAAAACAATTGGGCATAGGGCACGAGCAATAAATAGAATAAGAGGTGCAGCGACTCTGCTTATTAGTGGTGCATAATGTGCTCCTAGAGATTTTGGAATAACTTCTGAAAAAATAATTGTTCCAAATGCAAGAACAGCAGTAATTATTCCAATAACTGCACTGCCATATAATTGGATAGCCTTTTGCCCTACCAAAATCGGCCCCAATACATTTACAGTATTGGTCATGATCACGATCACTACGACTGCACGAGTAATGTCTTTATGTAGCGCTTTTAGGGCTGCAGATCCTTTTTTCTTGTGCATGATCATCTCTTCTATTTCTATATGAGAAACACTAAGCATTGCGGCATCTACCATCGCTAGTATTCCAGAAATGGTAATAAATAGAATTGTTAGAAGTATTAGAGTGATCATAGAAGTATGGTACGGGTTATTTATAAATGCTGATAGACCAATAGTCCCCCCTCTCCCTAACCCTCTCCCCCCTTTTGGGGGAGAGGGGATAAAAAACTCCCTCTCCCTTCGGGAGAGGGTCGGGGAGAGGGGTTGTATACACTTCAAAGATTTTAATTTATCTCATATCTAATTTTCCTTATTACATTCATTAATTATTTCTTCAATCTTATTTTTAAAAGCTTCTGAGCTGAATTGTTTTGCATGATTCCTTATTACCTCTGAATCAAATTTAATAGAATTAAAACGATCTATTGCATCTAGCAGAGAACTTGTTGTTTGCTCCTGGAACAGCACTCCAGTCTGACCATCTTTTACTGTATCTAGTACTCCTCCCTTACCATAGGCAATTACAGGAGTTCCACATGCTTGTGCTTCTAATGGGACAACACCGGCATCCTCTAGTTGAGGGAAAATGACAGCAGCAGCGTTAGAATAAAGGTCAGATAACTTATCATCTGGAACAAACCCCAAGAACTTTACAGTTGGGCCAGCAAGTTTCTTCAGTCTAGATTCCTCTTGCCCTTTGCCAGCTATTAAAAGCTTAAGGCCACGTTCGTTTGCAGCGTTTATTAATAAATCAAATCTTTTGTATGGGACCATCCTGCCTATTGCGAGCATATAATCATCTCGTTTTGTAGGCAGGCTATGATCAAAGAAGCGAATATCTACAGGTGGCAGCAATACAATACTTTCACGATTATATATCCTAGATATCCTTTCTTGAGTTGTGCTTGAATTCGCAATAAACATATCAACTCTTTTTGATGTTGTTAGATCCCACCTTCTTATGGAAGATAATTTTTTGCGTATGATCTTTCGGATTTTTTTAGGTACACGAAAATCAGACAGATATTCCTCTTCCATTTCCCATGCATATCTCATTGGAGTGTGGCAGTAGCAGATATGTACAGCACTAGAAGGAGGCACAATCCCTTTTCCAATTGCATGTGAAGAACTAAGTATCACATCATATCCTCTTAGGTCTATGTTCTCTATTGCACGCGGCATAAGAGGCAAAAGGATTCTATGATTCTTTATCAGTGAATATATTTTCTGTAATGGGCCGGTATTAATTTCTGCATCCTTTAAAGCAGATAGTCGTGAGCGACATGCAACTGTTGTAAAAATGGGAGCATCTGGCCAAAGATGATGAAATTCAGAAATTACATGTTCTGCACCTCCGTACACGGGTAGCCAATCTGCAACTATAGCAATGCGCATAAATATTTTAGAAATCGTTAGTATTATGTATTAGTAAACTAATAAGCGCCACAGCTCAGTTACAAAAAATCCTTACAAGGAATCGTTTCTACATCTATGCTGTGCAGGCTATGTCTATTCGTTCATCGAAGCGGCTCCCAAAAAAATTCGAACGCAATATAAGCAAGAGGACAAAAACTCTTGTTGCCAAACGTTATAAGCGGCGCAGAAAGAGTAAAAAAGATAAATTAAGACGAGTAAGACGTAGGATGGATCAGCAATTTGAAAAATGGAAAAAAGCAACTTTGCTATGGGTTGCATTATTTTCAATTGGACTTTTTTGTCTCGTGATCGTGTTGCTTCTCTTCTCTTCTCTTTTGCATATTCAAGAGATAAATGTGCAGAGATTTAATTCCAGACTAGATGTAGAAAAAGTTCAGCGAGTACTTTCCCCTCTATTTGATCGCCACATATTCTTTGTACAAGAAGGAGAAGTTAAATTACTTTTGAATGACGGTATCCCAGATATAAAAGATGTTCGTTTACAAAAAGAATATCCATCCAAGCTTTCTGTAGCTATAGAACTACATCCAATCGTTGCGCGATTAACAATAGTAAATCCAGACGAAGACGAAGAGGAACTAACCTCTACAGGAGCAATAGCGGATTATGTTACAGATCATGGCATATATGTTCATGCAATCACGCAAGAGGGTGAAAGATACCCAATGATTAGACTAGTTGATTGGGGGGTTCGTCCTATGCCAGGGGAAGCAATCGTAAGCCCAGAAATGTTAATGCAGATGCAAGAGACTGAAACTGAATTACGAAAACAGTTTGGTCATGAAATTTCTATCAGATCTATTTATCAAAGAGGAAGGGAGTATCACCTTTTTGTAGATGGAATTAGTTTATGGTTTGATATGAGGTCTTCTGTAGAGCAACATTTAAGGAGATATAGAATATTTTTGCAGAACGTTCCAAGGGAAGAGGTAAAACAATATATAGACTTACGCTTAACAGACAGAGTTATTCATAGGTAGCTACAACAAAAGACGGTAGATATATACAAAGAATATTTTTTGGCAATTAATTACCCCCTCACCCTAACCCTCTCCCCCAAGGGGGAGAGGGGATAAAAAACTCCCTCTCCCTTCGGGAGAGGGTCGGGGAGAGGGGCTGTAATTTACAATCTTCATTTTTCACAAATCTTCTTAAGTAGATAGCTACTTAATACATAGCAAAAAACTCCTCTCTCCACTATACTCCCACCGATGTATCAGTCGCTTCTTTCAGTGCTGTTAATGGGCATGGTTCCAACGTTGTTTTCTCCTTTGTCTATACAGGAGCAAACACCGATTTCTCTGATTTCAATTTCAGAGCCTTCTATGGAAAAAATAATTATAGAAGATCGTCTTTCTGCTTCTGGAGTTATTATTATGGATCTAAACAGTGGGCAGAATCTTTATGAGAAACAAGCTGTTGTTCGCAGGCCTATGGCTAGCTTAACCAAACTTATGACTGCGCTTTTGATAGTAGAAAATCATGATATGGATGAGATCGTTACTATTCCAGATTGGGCAACAGAAATAGATGGGAATGTCGCATCCTTAAAACCTGGTAATAAATTTAGAGTTGGTGATCTGCTTTCTGCACTCCTAATTTCTTCTGCTAATGATGCTGCGCAAGTGCTTGCTGCATTCCATGCAGGGAGTGTTTCAGATTTTGTAGATCAAATGAACGAAAGAGCAATCCAGTTAGGGCTAAAAGAAACATCATTCGCCAATCCATCGGGGCTAGACCATCCGCGTCAATGGTCCACACCTAGGGACATTGCTTGGCTTTCTGGATTCGCTATCCAGAAAGAACCAATCTCTGATCTTATGCATATAAAATGGAAAAGAATTAAAAGCCAAGAGGGGACAGTGATTCCTCTATCTCATACACATGCAATGCTGCACACAACCTCTCCTGTTGTTGCAGGAAAGACAGGAACTACAAACGCAGCTGGTCAGTGTCTTGTTTCAGTTGTAGAAAACGAAGGACATTCATACATTGTTGTAATACTAAACTCACGAAATAGGTATGCAGATATGAAAACAATACTTAAACTACTCGTACCCGAAGAAGAAGTAATTGCGGGGGTATCTTAAAACAATACTTTGTGATTTCATCTGTTCTCACCACTAGGCATTGGCTATCTATCCGTATTCGGGTTGGGTGCGTAATTATATTTGCTATTGGGTCTTTGTTGCCTCCATACATACCTAAATCTGCTCTAGCATTAGGACAGCCAAATTCAGCAGAAAAGCAGTTCCTATTGGTAGAGGATGGATTCTTGATGAAGTCTTCTATGCTTACGGATTACGGAGCACGTAGGGCTTATACAACGGGTCGTATTCATATTGTAAAAGATGGAGAGAACCTAGAAAAGTTAGCAAACAGATATAGTATTTCTACAGATACAATCAGGTGGGCAAATGACATAGGAAAGAATGATCCAATACATCCAGAAGATGAAATAGTGATACTCCCAGTTGATGGTGTCCTCCACACAGTGAAAAGAGGACAAACACTTTCTAGGATTGCACAGTTATATCAAATTGATTCAGGTGAAATCCTAAAACAAAATAGTTTAGAGAGTGAATTTATTTTAGCGGGGCAAGATCTAATAATCCCAGATGCTAGTCCAATAATAGGGGAACCAACCATGGTAGCTTCTGTAGAGGCTCCAGTTGCCGCTGTAACAACTTCTAATGAGGATAGGGCTCCAAAGCAGCCTGACCCAGAACCAGAGGCAGCAGTAGTGCATACAGCTAGCGAGATTGTAATGGCAGATAGAACGCATGGTGTATTGCAAAAGCCATGTAGCGATGAATGCTTTATTACTCAGTATTATCACGGCAGTCACTTCGCATTAGATCTACAAGAAAGAGGAGGAGGTAACATATACGCATCCGAAGCAGGAACAGTAATTCGTGCAGACTATGGTTGGAATGGTGGATACGGAAACGTAATAGAGATAGATCATGGTAATGATCTGATCACGCTCTATGCCCATAACAAGAAATTAAACGTAAAGGTAGGGGATAGAGTTTCCCGTGGAACAAAGATCGCAGATATGGGTAACACAGGATTGGTGTATGGAAAAACGGGAATACACACTCACTTTGAAGTACGCATAAAAGGAGTTAAAAAGAACCCACTGCTTTATATTGAGTAGTACATATTATTTTTTTATCATAGGGCTGTTTTATTGTCATCATATTGCTTGAGCAAAGTCTGTAAGGTATCCATAAAGAGTCTGCAATCTTCTTCATTACGGAACTCCAATAAGTGCTGTTTATATTTTGTACACACGTAAGCGTTATATGAAGAAAACATAGAATTAGCTAGTGTTGCTCGTCTGGCTATGAATCCAAATGCTAAAAATGTATTGCGATACCATAGTGGAGCGTCATCTCCTTTAACTACACTTAAAATGTTTTGAAAAGGAATAATAAAAGGTTTATTAAAATCTTTAGTATAATAATGGATACTATCTTCTTTAAATGTTATACGAAAGGGCTCACCACCGAATATTGGCAGAAACCAGCAGAAGTATGTGGTAAATTTCAAAGTGTATATTACATTATCAACATAATGTTCTCCTATAATAGGGTTCAGAAGCGTAGTTTCAGTTGTCTTGAATGTTGTACGCAGTATTATTGTACAAAAGGCAAATAGTGAAAACCCTCCAGAAAAGAGTATCTCAAATGGATGATTTTTACTGAATATTAACATGTGGAAAGTTAGCGCGACGAATGAAGCACATGCCAAGGCGCCCACAATGTAGATGATCTGTATTAATAGTGGTTCACCTAAAAAATATCTATATGGTTTACCCTGGTATAAGGTATATGGTCGTTCATCGAATTTCATATTTTTCAGTGTAGTAAATTTTTAATCATTGCCAAGCCTTCGTCATTAACTAGGGAATTTTATTCCTCTTTCTTTTTGAAATCTCTTTCTAAATGAATTTGATATATTAATTTTAGTTCCGATTTCTTTTGGTGATTCACCAAGGACATTGACGGTTATTGAATACTCACCAGCAGGGAGACCTGTTTTTGCTTTTACTCCAAGATCAAGTATTTGCTCAGGAGTTAAGCAGAGTGTTCCACTCGTTACTGTAAAACTAAATGTGATATCTTCTTTTTTACAAAATAAACAAATTTCAAAAGGAATTACCTCTGTCTGTACACCTTCAAAATGAAATGAATTATTATCGACATTCATGTTGCCAGTTGTAGCCTCAGAGAAATCCTGTCTGCTTTGACCCCATTTTTCACCAACATTTAGAATTCTAAAACATTCGATTCTATAACTGTCCCCTCCTGCAGAAGGCAAACCAATGGCAACAGGTCCTTCTTTCATTCCTCCAAACTTAAGAACTGGATCATTTAATACTGCATCAGCAAATCCTATCTTTTCAGTTTCTGATTCTATTGCTCGTAGTGCTTCTTCTAGGCTGCCACCATCATTAGGAAGTTGCCCTATATCAAGTGCTTTAGATAGGCCATGAAGTGTCTTTTCATCCAATTTTCCTAGATGTTCAATAAGTCTATTACATACTAGAAATCTACCTGCATTGTATAATTGTTTTGAGACCAATTGTTCCTGCCGGTGTGGAATAACAAGATTTGGTACATCAGATCCATAAAGAACATCGTACCCACTACATCCGGTTGCCTCTATCCATTTAGCATTTTCATTAATAGCAGCTGCTGAACGAAATAATTCGCCAAATGCTTCCATAAATGTTGAAGACCTACCTTCTTTCAATCCCATAATTTTTGAACTCCATACATGACCGAGTTCATGAAAACATACACCCCTCGCCTCATCGGGATTTGCTTTAAAAAAATCTACGTTGCAATGCAATGCATTAACGCTATGGATGCCATAGGTTTGAAAAAGCATTTTTTCTAATTTAGGGTCGTGACCTAAATACTGGATAGCATTTATCTTAACCTCTGCTTCAGTAGAAGATGAATTAGGATTGGAATATAGGGATGTAGTAGTAGGAAGGTTGGTTGGTGTATAACCAGTCATAGCTGACATTTCTGCTTGGATAGCAGGGAGGTCTACTCTCGCTAAAGCCTGTAGAGCAGCATTTGGATTTGATATTTGTGGACTGATAGAAATATTATTTGAAACAAGGCCAATCGATTCGCCAGTATCACCTTGTAATATTCTATCAATATTTCCACGAATATCATTTCGTCTTGATAAGAGATTATTACCTGATTTGAGGCTTGCTAATTCTTGTTCACTTAAACCCCTACCAGAAGAGTTAAGTATAATTTGATCCCTTTCAGCCAGTAATTCTTTCCTATTAGGACTTGGATTCATAAACATACTTTAATAGAAAATACATATTTGTCAATATTTATAAATATATAAATGAATTATTAGCAGAAGAGATAAAAACAATAAGTTCACACAGAGCTAGAAAAAATCATTGAGGTGAGTATTTGTTTATGACTAAAGCTTAAATAAATTTTTCAGATATTTGTGAAATCTAAAAATAATAGTATTGTGCGATGCTATGTTATCAGTTGAAAACATTGATCGGATTAATACTAGCGACGAATATGCTGCTAATGAACTTTTAGAAATTGTCAGAATTTCTCTTGGAGTTTCTAACTCATCACGAGAAATGCTAGCAAAAGTAAATCATGAAGAAGCATTGAGACAAAAAGCTGCATTGAGGCGCGCACAAAAAAAGTTAAATGCTATTGGAATACATCGTGCTAAAAATAGAAAATGGAAAGGCATGACACATATTACAGATGCATATTCACAATTAGATGAATTACTAAATGGATCTAGTGTTCATTTAGAGCGTAGAAGAATTTTTACTACTGCATTTGAAAAACCAATTCATTATAAAAAAGTATTAACAATAACAGGCGCAACTGCAGCAAGAACACATGAGTCAAATCGTACGTGTCTAAAAGGCCATAGCATAGATGAAAAAATAATGGATTGCTTACAGATTGCATTCACTCTTAATACAGATGATCCTGATGGTGAATATCCTGATCATAGGCATTTTCTAGAACAAGGATGGGTAGGTTCAGAAAGTGCAATAGCAAGAAGATATGCCGATTCAGATAGAGGTCATGTTTTAGGTAGGCTTTGGGATGGTGCTTATGCACATGATTTTACATCACATCTAGCTGGGAATTGGTGTGCAAAAGACATGGTTCTAACCTTTGTAGCTCAAGACAGAAGAAATCCACTGTTCTTTGGAGGAAAAGAAGTATCAGTTAGTTATTTTGGTGCTATAAGGAAAAGTATTAAGGAAATAAAAGCAGCAATAGGAGCGGCTATAATGGGGCATTTAGAAGGCGATAAGAATATTGCAATGTCTGGAGAAGTTTATGTTAAATAAAGGATTAGTATGCGGAAAATAGGAATCCACTGCTATATACAGTTGATAAATTTAGATCTAGATGGGCTAGCCATGCAGTGAACGAGCAAGGCGAGTTCTACTACATGGCGGGGATGAAGGGACTCGAACCCTCGACCTTCCGCGTGACAGGCGGACGCTCTAACCAGCTGAGCTACACCCCCACAGGTGTTTATAAAAATATTGTCACTTGTTCAGCCGACAAAAGGTACCCGATTTTCTATATATCTGACAATCAAAAAGCATTGTTATTCAATCTACTTGCTCTTAACACTCATAAGCACAGCTTTTATAAGTGGGTCTTTTTTTAATGGCAATCTGTACGAAACATTATTGCCACGGCGGGTAGCCAAGACCATATTTGCACCACGTAGGATTCGTAAGTGTTGAGACACTCCATAAATACTTGTGGATAAAGCTTCACTTATTTCGCTAACTGTAGCGGTTTTCTGTTTATCCAAAAACAGAAGGATTGCTAGTCTTTTGTTACTTGCGAGCAACTTAAGTTTCTTTTCTGAGCTATTAATAGATGTCATACAACCACCATACTCTATTTGCATACTTGCGCAAATACGCAAATAGATATTGTGCATATAAAAAAATGACCGGGAACTATTGCTAGCTCCCGGTCCAGAACCTACGAGGCCCTGCGAGTCACCTTCGAGGGGTGATTTTCAGTGACTCTGGGACACTTCTCTGCGATTTTGGGGTGGTAGAGAAGTATCTTAATGAAATAATATCTTAAAATAGCAAGTATGGGAAGAAAATAGGTGTTTATTATTAAAAAGGCTGCCGGTAGCTATTGCTAGCTACCGACTGGATATCCCTCTCCTGCGAGATTGGTGGTGTTAAGGAAAGGAATACCTTAATGAAAAGTTATACTTAAATAACCGATATAGGAAATAGATTTCTATAAATTTGGCTTCTTTTCATTCCACTGTGTTGCTTTCTCGTACGCATCACCTACCTTTAGAACTACTTCTTCGCCCCACTGTGGCCCCATTATTTGTAATCCAATGGGCATATTGTTGGAATCAAATCCACATGGAACAGATAGGGCTGGTATACCTGCCATTACTTGGGGGATTGTAAATACATCTTCTAAATACATGGCTAGTGGGTCACCTTCGTGTGCTCCAATTTTAAATGAGACATTAGGTCCAACAGGAGAAATAATTGCATCTACACTTGCGAATGCATCTTCAAAATCTTTTGTTATAAGTGTTCGTACCTTCTGTGCTTTACGATAGTAAGCATCAAAATATCCTGCAGATAGGGCGTATGTTCCAATCAATATTCTACGTTTAACTTCTGCTCCGAAGCCTTCACTCCTAACTGCTGTGTAGTAATCATTTAGATTGTTTATACCTTCTGTAGTATGACCAAATCGTATTCCATCGTAACGTGCCATATTGGAACTAACTTCACTTGGGCACAAAATATAATACGTAGAAGCAGCGTACTGCGTATGTGGTAAAGAGATTTCTTTTATGGTTGCACCCAATTCTTCTAGAACTTTTACAGAGGCACGTATGCCTTCTTCTACGTCTTTCTCTATACCTTCTATAAAGTATTCCTTTGGTAGACCAATAGTCATTCCTTTTAAATTGCCTGTTAATGCATCTGTGTATTTTGGTACAGGTGTATTGCCAGATGTTCCATCTTTTGGATCTTTGCCAGCGATAGCTTCTAAAATAATTGCTAGATCCTCGGTATTTTTAGCTAGTGGTCCAATGGTATCTAGTGAACTTGCCATACTCATTACACCGTATCTGCTTGTACGTCCGTATGTAGTGCGAAGTCCTGTGCAGTTACAGAAAGATGCAGGTTGCCTTATGGATCCTCCTGTATCTGTTCCAAGTGCGAATAAGCATTCATCTGCTGCCACGGCAGCAGCGGGGCCTCCAGAAGAACCACCGGCGACACATTCTAGGTTCCATGGATTTTTAGTAACTCCATAACAAGAGGTCTCGGTACTTGCTCCCATTGTAAATTCATCTGTGTTTGCTTTGCCTAAACTAATAGCACCTAGATCAGTTAATCTTTTTGTAGTAGTAGAGTGGAACGGAGGAGTGTAGTCCTTATCTCTTAACATATTACTACATGCTGTAGTTGGCACACCCTCTTCACAGAACACATCTTTCGTAAGGTAAGGGATACCAGTCAACGGGTGATCAAACACACCTTCCTCATCACACTTTTTGGCTTGCTGCAGGGCTGCATCAAAATTCTTATATACAACAGCATTAATATCTTTATCTACAGATTCAATTCGATCTATACAAGATTGAACCAGTTCAACTGCACTAATCTTTTTTGATCGGAGCTTTTCGTGTGCCGATGATATAGTCAATGTGTTACTCATGATCACGTTCAAAATTTTAAGAACTTCCGTGTGCAGATGGGGTTTGAATCTGATGTTCTGTAATTGGCAATGGGCTACATTCTAGTAGCGCGTCTGGATCAATTTTTTCATCTGGCAATAGTGCATCTTCTCTAAATGAATTGTGTTGCCCAGTTACTTGAGCAGTTGGCTCTACTCCATCTGTGTCTAGCTCTTGTAGATTGTCTAGATAATCTAAAATAGAGGTTAGTTCTGTAGAGAACTTTTCTACTTCTTCTTCACTTAAGCTCAATCGAGCGAGCTTAGCTATGTGCCGGACGTCTTTTGGTTCTAGTTTTGCCATCTGTATGTGCAGGATAACGAAAAGTTACAGATAGAGGTAGGGCATAAACAAGTTTTCTTAATATATCCCATTGACCATATGCTGGAGGTTTTAAAAGAAGGTAGATATTATGACTTGGTGAAATTAAAACATCTGCGCGGGCGAAAATTAAATGCACATGTAATGCGAAAGGGGCGTGTGTGGAAAGGGGACACTCTAGTTGTTAGATGGTTACCTATAATCTTTAAAGATGGAGTGGATCCAGCAGTGATTAAAAAAAACTCTGGATTATTTGTGGGCACTATGGCTTCTACCAAATTAAATAAGAGTGCAGTTAAGCGCAATCGTATGCGACGCAGATGCAAGGAGGCACTTAGGAAAGCAGTAATTGATCGTAATGAAAACGACGCTGTACAGTTGTTACTTTGTCCTAGGTCGCGTAGCCTAACTTGCGACTTTTCAGACATCCAATCGGATGTTGAAAGATTTCTGTCTACCCTTTAAACCCTATGTCGAACTCTGGTAAAAAATCGAATTTCTTTCAGTTCTTTATAACATTCCTTTTGCTGTTCTTTGTTTTTCAGTTTGTTATGGAGAGGTTCTTTCCAGAACAATTTTCAAAGGATGGAGAGGTAGTCGCAGAGGTAACACTAAAAGCACAAGACGCTACGGTTAAAGGTGGGCATCATCCAATCCTCATCCTCGCGAATAAAACAGAGCAAGCGATAGTTCTAGAAGACCGTTGCCCTATGCCACCAGTAAATGTATTACACTCGGTAGATGGGGAATTTGTTGCACTAGAGACAGAAGAAACATCTGTCCCATGCGTACCACTTACAGAAATAGCTGCAGGAAAAACAGAGAAAATAGATTTAGCAGCTTGGAAGTATTCCTTATTTGGTGAGCTTGGAAACTACAGAGTTGAACTATTAACAGCAGATTCATCACAGCAGGCATTAACAGCAGATTTAAGTATTCACGAAGCAGGACCAATAACCAGAATATTTAGAACGTTTGTTAGCAAGCCTCTGCTTAATTTGCTTATCTTCATCGCTTCAATTTTACCCGGTCATAATTTAGGACTAGCAATCATCCTACTCACTTTAATTGTAAAAGTAATACTGTTCTTCCCTACGCAGCACGCTATGCAGGGGCAGAAGAAGTTACAAAAAGTTCAGCCTCAATTGGCAGAAATTCGTAAAAAGCACAAAGCAAATCCAGAAAAGATGAACAAAGAGATCATGGCTCTTTGGAAAAGAGAGAAAGTAAATCCTATGCAATCTTGCCTGCCTACACTTATACAGTTTCCAATTCTTATTGGACTGTTCTATGTGATCAGAGATGGATCAATACTTAGTCTTTCTGAGCATTTGATCTACTCACCATTTAAAGATTTAGATTGGGTATGGGGATCAAATTTCTTAGGCATGAACCTACTGGAGCCTAATAAGATATTCTTCCCACCATTCCTTGTACTAGCTCAGTTCTTTCAAATGAAGATGGCATTTGCAATAGCTAAGAAGAAGAAAGATCCAAAGAAGAAAGCAGAGGCAACAGATCAGCAAGAGATGCAGCAGAAGATGATGCAATATGGATTGCCACTTATGATTGGAGTATTCGCATTCCAGTTCCCTGCTGCGGTATCTTTGTATTGGGCAGTGAGCACACTCTTTGCTATTGGCCAGCAGTACGTAGTTAATAAGAGGAATTAAGAAAAGTATTAAGACTTAAGCTTTAAGCGACTTGTTCTATTGCCCCATGGAACGGCTTTATCCTTTATTTGAAGCCTAAATCTAATACTCTTCGCAAATTGCTTTTTGGGAGATAAGGAGATTCGTCTTTTTTGCAGATATTGTGATTGCATGACAACTTCCACATCTTCCACCATCGGCAAAAAAACAGAGGCTACAACTGCAACTAAGGCAAAAGAAGCAGTACATGGTCATCAGCGAGATCTAATGGATCGAGCATCATCATTTGCACAAATCGCTCGTGCTTTTGTGCGCAGAACTCCAAAAACAATTGCCAGTATGGGTGATTGTCGTCGCCTGATTAGAGCATCTGGCGAAATAGGCTCTGCATACCTAGATGCAGACAAAGCACCTTCGTATAAGGATTTTCAACAATGTCTTCGTGACTGTTGTAGGGAAGCAAGACAAGCACAACATTGGCTTGCTTTGTTAAATGTAAATCTGGATGACAAGAGTTCCAAGTTGCATGCAGATCTAGTAGAAGAAGCACAAGAGTTAGAAAAGATCTTCGGTTCTATCTTGTTCTCAACTCAAACTAAGAAGACAGCTTAAATCTTTAAATTATCTAACTAACATAAGAAGGTTTATACCAAACTATCCTAGACACCCTCTCCCGTTGGGAGAGGGCAGGGAGAGGGGCAAAATATCCAATTTTTATACCATGCTTTCAAACGATAACGATAGCCATTCAGCATTCGCTAAGAAATTACGAGTTAATCAAACATCAGGCGAAAAAGCTTTATGGAGAAAAATACGAGCAAAGAGATTTTATGGATATAAGTTTCGAAGACAGGTGCCAATTGAGCCATATATTGTTGATTTTATCTGCCTTGATGAAAAGCTAATAATTGAAATTGATGGATATACTCACTTTGAAAAAGGGGCAAAAGAGCGAGATCAGAGAAGGGAAAACTATTTATGTAGTTTAGGATTTAAAGTCGTTAGATTCAAAAATAGAACAACTGTTGAGAACATTGAATTTGTATTAAGTGAATTAAAGGAATCCCTTGGAGTTCCTTTGAAAAATTCCCCTCTCCCCAACCCTCTCCCCTCGGGAGAGGGAGACGAAATCTAATCCTCTTTTAGTGATTAAGACTTAAGACATTCGACCTTCGACATACCATATGTACTAAGCAATACTTACTCCTTCACACAGATACACGTCCTGTATGGCGTTTAGAATCTCTATACCTTCGTCTTTAGGCTTTTGGAAGGCTTTGCGTCCACAGATCAGTCCAGCGCCACCAGCGCGCTTATTTATGACCGCTGTGCGTACTGCTTGTTGTAGATCGTTATCACCAGATGCTCCACCAGAATTAATTAGCCCTATACGACCCATGTAACAATTAGCAACTTGGTAGCGAGCTAGATCAATTGGGTTATCAGTTGTTAGTTGATCATATACACGCTGATCTGTTTTTCCATATGGAGATTCTTGTCCCAATGCCAAATATCCACCGTTATTCTCTGGTAGTTTCTGCTTAATAATATCTGCTCCAATAGTTACACCTAAATGATTTGCTTGTCCTGTTAGATCAGCTGATGAGTGATAGTTTTTATCTTTCTTGAATGCTGGATTCCTCAAATAACACCAAAGCACTGTAAACATTCCAAGCTTATGTGCTTCTTCGAAAGCTTTGGCAACTTCTACTATCTGTCTGTTACTTTGCTCTGATCCAAAATAGATTGTGGCCCCAACTCCTTTTGCACCCATGTTATGTGCCTTCTGTACAGATCCAAACATGATCTGATCAAATGTATTTGGATATGTTAGTAGTTCGTTGTGATTAATTTTTACTATAAATGGAATCTCTCCTGCATATTTTTTAGCAACCATTCCAAGTACTCCAAATGTAGATGCAACCCCATTACAACCTCCATCAATTGCTAGCTTAACAATGTTCTCTGGATCGAAATAGTCAGGGTTTTTAGCAAATGATGCTCCTGCAGAATGCTCTATTCCTTGATCAACTGGCAAAATAGATAAATATCCAGTCCCACTCAATCTACCGTGATTATATAAATCTAGTAGGTTCTTTTGTACATCTTTTGATCTATCAGAATCCGCAAATACACTCTTAACTGTTTTTATACTTGGTACGTGAATCCTATCTTTTTCAATTGCGCATTGATGATTAAGCAAACCATCTGATTCAGATCCTAGGATATTTTTTATATCGTCTGTGGAGCGTGCCATAAGAAGTGATGAAGGTACTTAAGTAAGAAGTACAAACATCATATCAGAAAAAATTTATGA
>JABGQH010000021.1 GCA_018648865.1 Candidatus Peregrinibacteria bacterium | reverse complement strand
ATCTCAGGATGCAGATCTCTTATGGAACTCTCTGTTTCAAAAGTAATCTTTTCTGTCTTAGGTGTGGAAAATAAAACAACTTTGTCAAAGGATTTTGCATTAACGAGAGTAATGATTGGGCCAGGCTGTTCCTCGTCCCCTATAAGCCCCTTTGAATATGGATCATGAAATCCGGTAAATGTAAGAAGTATGTTCATTTAGTAATAACCTTTTTCTGGAATTGTATGTCTGACTCCACCTCTCGGATTATCTATATCTCCAGATCTTCTTGGTATCAGATGAATGTGACAATGGAATATTGTCTGACCTGCACTTTTACCATTGTTTATACCGATATTAAAGCCATCTACATTCGAATCATCGTTTTCGATTCCATCTTTGGCTTGTTTGATCAGTTGATTACATGCATTAATCTCTGCCTGGCTCAGCTCAAAATATGTACCTACATGTCGCTTTGGAATAATAAGCGTATGTCGCTCTGTTACAGGAAAGCAATCATGAATTACATAAGAGAGCTCATTCTCGTTAATGACTTGATCTTGATCAATTTCACAGAATATACAATCTTTTTCTCTGTACTCATAAGAGTCTCTTATTGAACGAAAATCGGTATCATCACGATCACGTTTCATGGCATTGCAGCTATAACAGAGTGACTGCAGGTTGCTCTGATCATCTGTACCACCCTTATTGCGAGGAACAATATGATCTACCTCAAGTGCCTTTACGTCAGCTGATATACCACATAGTTCACAACGGAATCTCGCTCTTTTCAGCACATCGTACTTAATAGTACCTCTAATATAGCCAGAAGATTTCCTCCGATGATCAAATATTTTTTCCCCTCGTACTTCCAGAAAAGTATCTAATCGCTTCTTGCAAAGTTCTATCAGTTCACTGATCTGCTCCTGAGTGAATGTTTTATAGTCTACAAGACTGTATAATTTTGTTTTTTTATTAAGCTCTACATATTTGTGGTCACGCAAAACACGACCAACCATATTGTTTGTAATCCGTGTGTAATATTCAATCTGGCTTGCATCATGTACTAGCAGTGCCTTAGCTATTTTACTTCCGTGACACTGGCCATTGTTTTCCAACAATGTTTTAAGCATAACAGGTTGATAAACGTGCGACATGCGCATCCTGTTTTCAATAAAATCAGAAAGTTTGTCGTATGGCATAGCTATATAAGACAGTATCTATCAGGAAGGTTAAACAACCCTGAACAAAATTATATTTAGAGTTTCCAAATCTTTAACCTCATCAGTTTCCTCCTCTCCTGCAGAAACGGGTATCTTAAAGTTGTTTTACTCGTGTAGCAAACACTTTGTAAAACAGTTCTAGTTTAGACAAAAGCCATTCATGTTGTCCTGGCCAATTATTTCTGTCTTTAAGATTTGTAGGTTTACGGATATAGATTCGGCAGTTGTTTTTCTCGGAAGGATTATGCCACGTAAGTTGTTCTCCCACTTCTTTCTCTATTGTTTCTTGTTCTGTTTCAAGGTGTTCGAAATGTTTTTTTGCATTATCTCTAAAAAGAATCAGCTCCACTCGTAATTCATGACCACTATAACTCTCGGCAACAGAATCCCACAATGATGCAATTGCATTAAGTCTAATTCCGCTTCTTCCTATTGCAATTGTCATCCAGTGGTGAGGCAGAGGCTTCGTTGTCTTTATATTCGACCCTTGTTCCTTTACATAGTCACTAAATGCAGCCCAGAAATCTCTTTGTAAAATTTTAGAATCGGTTAATTCTGTATTTTTAATTTGAGAAGCTCCTGCCGCAACTGTTTTGCTCCAATCATTTGGTTTAGAGACTACATTGAATTTTGGCGCAACTTCAGAGCTGCCTATTTGCCATAGCTCCACTTCAAGCCCAAAGAAGTTGAAACGGTCATCTGTTATTTCATTAAGCCAATCAAGTGCTGCCCTATGCTCCTCTGTAAATCTCTTTGCAATCCAGACGATAGTAACTGCTTTCAAACCAGACGCGTAAGTCAGTAGCTGACCTAGATGCACATGATCAGTTTTTTCTAATTGGTTTTCAATTAACACCCAGTTATCTGTTGCGGTATCTTTACAAAGTATATCAGCACGAAATGGACCAACATTCTTTTCCTGAGCTTCCAATTCTAATTCTATGCCTATGGCATCACCTAAAAGTATCAGATTTTCTTCCTGGGCCAACCATGGTGTAAAATCGTCAGCTTCACTTGTCCAGATATTCCGCAACTCCACTTGCTGAAGTTTGCCTAGTTTATTTTTGCTATTTTCCATTTTCATTATTAATCATACCGATCAATTGCTAAAATCCGCAAGTTCTTCTATTTTTCCTTTATAACGACGGATTCTATAGTATATCTCGATTGTTTCAAGTGTATTCTTTATAGTAACTTGGCAGTATTGTATCTTTTGTTTAAGCTAGGTTCCCCCTCTTTTGATAGGGCAGAATGCTTAATATAGAAATCGCTCAATTTGTAATTGATATTTATGTCGGTATAAGTAGTTATGTATTGTTAACTACTTATACATTTTTACTATCCAGTGAGTATTAGAATGCTATTATGTGTTCTGAGTTCATTAATACAAGGAGGTATTATGAAGAGTAGATCCAC
>JABGQH010000018.1 GCA_018648865.1 Candidatus Peregrinibacteria bacterium | reverse complement strand
AAAATGCATAATCTAAAAAATATTGATGTAGAAATTCCCAGAAACACAGTTACAGTGATTACTGGTTTATCTGGTTCAGGAAAATCATCATTAGCATTTGATACTATTTTTGCAGAAGGACAGAGGAGATATGTAGAAAGTCTAAGTGCATATGCCAGACAGTTCATAGCCCAGATGGAAAAGCCAGAAGTAGAATCTATAGAAGGATTAAGTCCTGCTATCTCTATCGATCAAAAAGGATCAACAAGAAACCCAAGATCAACTGTTGGAACAGTAACTGAAATCTATGACTACATGCGTTTATTGTGGGCAAAGATTGGAAAGGTTCACTGCCAAAAATGTAATTCTCTTTTAGAGAAACAAACTGCTAGTCAAATTGTTGAGTTAATTTCTGACATTGAGGAAGGAACAAAGATATTTTTACTTTCACCAATAGTAGAAGACCGAAAAGGAGAACACATAAAAATTATTGATGCCATAAGAAGAGAAGGATTCGTGCGAATGAGAATAGATGGACAAATAACTACAGTGGACGAAGAATTAAAATTAGATCCTAAGAAGAAGCACACTATAGAAATAGTGGTAGATAGAATGGTTATTAGAGATTTAGAAATTAAAGAAGGAGAATCAAATCCAAATAGATCACGCCTAGCAGACTCTGTTGAGCTTGCATTAAAAAAGGGTGAAGGAATGATTGTAGTACTTAATGCTGAAACTAATGAAGAGCTTAGATTTAGTGAAGACTTCTCTTGTCCTAATCATCCTGGGATTGATATTCCAAGAATTGAACCGCGTAGCTTTTCTTTTAATTCTCCAGAAGGCGCATGTGTAACGTGTCATGGACTTGGCACCATTTTGCAAGTAGATGAATCTACGTTAGTACCAAATCAAAAACTTTCAATCGAAGAAGGAGCAATCCATCCTTGGACAACTTCAGCCAGTAGAATGGGGCATATGATGAGGGTCTTAGAAACTCTGTCTAAAGAGGTTGGTTTTAGTATGGACAAACCATGGAGCGCTCTTTCTGATGAACATAAACAAATATTGCTACATGGATATGACAAAGCTATTTCAGTTCAATATGAGTCCTCTAGTTTTTCTGGAACATATGAAACACTTTTCGAAGGAATAATTCCTAATTTAAAACGTAGGCACGAAGAAACAGATAGTAGTTATGTTCGCACCCAGATAGAAGACTACATGCTAGAACTCCCCTGCCCTGAATGTGCAGGCAATAGATTGAAGAAAGAAATCTTGGGAGTTAAAGTTGGTGAAAAGAACATTGTAGAAATTACAAAGATTAGCATAGATGAAACAAAGAAATACTTTGAACAACTAGTTCCAGATGATGAAAAAAAGAAAGCTGATATTGCGATATCAAAAGATAAGTCAGCAGTCCCTCCACTTACAACTTACGATTATACGATTGTTAGAAAGGTACTTAAGGAAATTATTGTTCGTTTATCTTTCTTACAAAATGTTGGCCTTACCTATCTAACATTAGAAAGATCTGCAGCAACTTTATCTGGCGGAGAAGCGCAACGCATTCGTCTGGCAACACAAATTGGATCAGCTCTGCAAGGTGTGTTATATGTTTTAGATGAACCAAGTATTGGTCTGCACCAAAGAGATAACTCCAGACTGATTTCTACAATGTCTAAGCTAAAAGAACTGGGGAACACTGTAATTGTTGTTGAGCATGATGAAGAAACAATTCAAAGCGCAGACTACCTATTAGAAATAGGGCCAGGTGCAGGAAAATACGGTGGAGAAATAATTGCACAAGGAACACCCGAAGAACTAATAGCAACAGAAAACTCTGTTACTGGTCAGTATTTAAGTGGCAAAAAATCGATAGAAATTCCAAAAGAACGTCGTAAAGGAAATAATAAATTTATAAAGATTACAGATGCACATCACCATAATCTAAAACATATTGATGTAGAGATTCCTCTAGCATCCTTTATTGGTATTACAGGTGTATCTGGTTCTGGTAAATCTAGTTTAATACATGGAATATTAGCTCCAGAACTCTTAAAGAAACTTAATAAAGCTAAACGCAAACCTCAAGATGTGGGGAGTATTGAAGGTGTAGAGCATTTAGATAAAGCAATTGTTATAGATCAATCCCCTATTGGAAGAACGCCTAGAAGTAATCCTGCGACATATACAGGAATATTTACAGACGTTCGTGATCTGTTCACAGCTGTACCTGAATCTAAACTACGTGGCTATAAGCCTGGTAGATTCAGTTTTAATGTAAAAGGTGGTCGCTGTGAAAGCTGTGAAGGAGATGGTGTTAATAGAATAGAGATGCATTTCTTGCCAGATGTGTATGTGACTTGTGAAACATGTAAAGGTGAACGCTATAACAGAGAAACATTAGAAGTTACATATAAAGGAAAAAACATCGCAGACGTACTAGATATGACTGTGCGTGAATCTCTTGATTTCTTTTCTTCTATACCAACTCTTAAAAAGAAACTCCAAACATTAGAAGATGTAGGGCTTGGCTACATTCACCTAGGACAAAGTGCTATTACACTTTCTGGAGGAGAAGCCCAAAGAATTAAACTAGCAACAGAACTAATGCGTAGGGCAACAGGTAAAACTTTTTATATTTTAGATGAACCAACTACAGGTCTTCATTTTGATGATATTAATAAGCTTCTCGAAGTGCTACAAAGGCTAGTAGATAAGGGGAATACCGTTTTAGTAATTGAGCATAATTTAGATGTTATTAAGTCTGTAGATCACGTTATTGATATTGGCCCAGATGGTGGTAACGGTGGAGGCGAAGTAATTGCGACTGGAACCCCAGAAGAAGTTGCCGAAGTAGCAGAGAGTTATACCGGTGAATATCTAAAGAAAATGTTATCTAAACATTCTGGCAAATAAATTCATGTTTGGTTTTTTACAACCATCCGTATACTACTCATAATTCTTTTTGCCAATTACTCATATAGATCTGAATGTTTCTATTACATCCTGCCATTTTTATCTGGGATATATTTGTATTACTTTTTATTAGTTTTAGCGCAGCATCTTTAATTGGATCTATTTTGCTAATAAGAAGAAGAAAATTAAGATTAATAGGAAGAATATCTGCAAAGCTGATTATGCTAATAAGTTTTGTAGCTACATCTATATTAGTTTATGGCTCTTTTATTGAGCCAAAAATAATAGTGGTAACAGAAGAAGATATACCACTATCGCTATCGCAGAATATTACTATCGCAGTTATTAGCGATATTCATATTGGACCATACTCAAGCAAAGAATATATAGAAAGAATTGTAGATAAAATAAATCATGAATTACCTGATTTTGTGTTTCTAGTTGGCGATTTTGTACATACAGAAGATGTATCCTTAGAAATGTTAGAACCGATACAAGATTTGCATGCCTCTGCAGGAGTTTTTGCAGTACTCGGCAATCATGATCAAGGTAGGCATGCTCGGTTTTTTGGGAAAGGTTACACTGGGTCAGATAGGAGTGAGCAGATCACATCTTATTTGGAAGGACTTGGAGTACGAGTACTTAGAAATGAGCATGAGGTAGTATCACTCGGAACAGAAGATTTAGTTATTTCTGGAATTGATGATATTTGGACAGGACATTCTAGTGTAGAAGATGCGCTAGATGAATCACCCGAAAAAACTACAATTCTGCTCTCTCATAACCCAAGTGTTATTGATAATAAAAAAAGCGAAGCAGTTGATCTAATAATCAGTGGACACACACATGGCGGTCAGGTCCGTATACCTGGCTTACCGCTACTAAGAAAAATACCTATAAGTATTGATCAATCATTCGACCAAGGCGTATTTCAACTGGATGGCAATAGGATATTAGCTATTACAAGAGGAATAGGTGAAACATGGACTAGATTTAGACTAGCCTCTTGGCCAGAAATAATGATCTTAAGGAATAAATAAAATTGTTATTCTTTCCATTTGATAGAACATCCAATCGCATTTGCTTCTTTAACTATTGGATCATTTCCTCGCACAAGAGCGTCTATTGCATTAAACAAACTTCTATCTACTACTTCGTTTGAGTCCTCCCAATTATCGTCAATCCTCCCTTTATATTGGAGGGTACGATCTATGCTAAATACGAAACAATGAGGTGTACAAAGTGCACCAAACTTCTTGGCGACCTCTTGTGATTCGTCGAAACAATATGGAAATGGATATCCTTTTTCATCATGCTTTATTTTCATATTTTCAAATGAATCTTCATGGTAGTTATCTGAATCATTACTATTTATAAGAACAAACTGCGCACCCTCTCCATCAAAATGATTTGCCATTTCAATTAGCCTATTCTCATAGGCCTGAGCATAAGGACAATGATTACAAGTAAACACCACAGCTAACACTGGGTCTTTTATAGATATCGATTGTACATTCAGCCCATCTGTAGCTGGCAGAGAGAATTGGGGTAATGAGTCCCCTATTTCTAAAATAGTTGAATTGTCGTCTATTAAAACCATAAAACAAATTAGTAATAAATCGTATAAAGCAGTATACACTCTTATGTACTAGACGTCCGCTTTCTATTTATTACTATCTCATTTGAAAAAACACTTCACTGCCACAGCCTTTGTTATAGATTCAAAAAAAAGAACTCTGCTTCTTTGGCATAAACGTTTAAATAGATGGATGCCACCTGGTGGACACATAGATGAGGATGAAATACCATCGGATGCTGCAACAAGAGAATGCAAAGAAGAAACTGGGTTAGACGTAGAGATAGTTGGCGATTCACAAAAAGACCACTTTGTAGATAATCCTCATGAAGGAAATAACTTAATAAAACCTATCGCATTCCTTTTGGAAAATATTCCAGCGAGTAAGGAACGTAACGAGCCTGCACATCAACATATGGACTTTGTCTACTTAGCTCGTCCTCTTGATGAAACAAAGGAGCCTATTATGCTGGAAGAAGAATCTAGTGATATTAGGTGGTTTACTAAAGATGAAATTACCGAGCTAAATATAAGTACTGAAATTTATTCCAACGTGAAAGAATATATATTGGAGGTTCTGCAATAGTGATATATTTGTTAGAGACCTTTCTTTTGGCAGGCGCTATTAATAACTTCTGCCAATATTGTTGATGCAATAATTATTGATCCTCCAATGGCTAGGATCCAAGAGAACGCGAATCCTCCAAGAAAGAATACTTCAAATACAAATGTAATAAGTATTGATATATTAAACATTAGGAATGCTATAAATCCATCTATACGTCTAAATGTTTCGTAATTAAGTATTTGACCAACTCCTGCTAAGAATCCGGCGCCTATTCCAAATAATACTGGAATCATAGTGAGTGAATGAACCATAGAATTTCCAGTTAAGAACAGCCACACAATAATAGGTAATATTGCTAATACGTGAGCTATAAATACATACATGTTCAAAGTTAAACCTGAGATCTTAGGGAATAGCTTCAAATACCTAATTTGAGACACTACGAGAACAGTATCTGCAATCATAGCCATTAATCCTAACATATCGCCGAATACTGATCCTCCCGACCCTTTAACTGTGCTATAGATAATAAGAGCGCTACCTGTAGACCCCATTAAAAATACTATAAATATCCAAAGCATCTTCTTTGGCTCTTTTAGATATGGGATGCTAGCCCTCCAAAGCAATGCCCCTACCATAAGCGCAAGAACCGGAGAGAAATTATTGAAAAGAATAAAGTTTGTACTAGTTGTATGTAGCAAGCTTGCATTTAAAAAATATGTAAACAACAGATAACCTCCAATGATGTTAAACAAAAGAATATTTTTAGGTAACTTTTGGATTTTTACTTTTGCTTTCCTTGTAATATGTTTAGCAGCTATCGCAAATGAAGTGATACAAAGTACCCCAATACCTGTTAAGAAAATTCTGATCAATGGATCAACCTCACTTGCAGGAGTGTATTTAATATACAAAGGCTGAATTCCCCATATTGTTACTGCAGATAACCTAAAGATATATCCCTCTACCTTTCTTCTTCTTAAAGCCATCCACTGCTTCTTTGTCAGTGGTTTGTTAACTTCCTTTGTAGCATTTGAGAATATCTGTTCAGTTACAAAAAACTTATAAGCTGTAAAGAACATAATAAATGTAAATACTGCAAAAATTGGAATTATAGACAACAGTCCAATAGCAATATTCTCATAAACAATTACAAAACATGCGCCAGCATTCATAATCACACTTAACCCAAAAAACCATCTATCTTTTCTTAGCAAGACCACGTGATGCCTAAGTAGCTTCAGTAAATGAAAATTGGCAAATATTGGAGGAAGAATCAGAGCAATCTGTAGTAAGAAAATAATTGCTGAATGAAAAGTGATTATTTTGCTTTGATAATGAGAAAATATTAAGAAATCTATTATTAAAAATGCAAATGACGCAATAAATGTCATCGTTAAAGCAAATTTTTGAGATATGGTCATCATTGTACGCAAAGATGAAAACCAGCTATGTCTCTCTATGGAACTAAGGAAATCTGCATAATGCATCTTGTCAGAAGATCGCCCTCTTATTCTAAGCCCAAAGAATTTTCCTTTTTTTTGTTTCTCCATAGCAATATTCCCAAGCCTTACATCATGTACTCTAGCAAGAGATGATAACTGTGGAATTACATCATCTCTATGCCTTTCCAAGACATCAAAATGAAGCCTAAATGGATAATTGGTTTGCTCTCTTCTCTTAATTTTTTCACCATCTTGTAATATATGTCTTACCTCACGTGGCGTAATTACACCTTCCCCGATCATTATGATTACCTCTTCAAAGCTTTCTCTTTGAAAATATTTTGAAATTTTTTCCTGTTCTTGCTTTGTAATTTCTCCAACTAGCTTTTTGTGAAAATGATCTAATTCTTGCTGTAATAATTTCTGACCAATTATAAATATCTCACTTCTATCGAACTCTTTTAAGGCTTCTGTAATTTGATTTCTTGCATGCTTTGTATTAACTATTTGAGACCACTTAAAGCTAACCTGCAATTCATCAGATAAATCTACTTCTATTACATCATCTTTAATAATATTAGTAGAAAGCTCTTTTTCTTGCCCATTTATACAAACTCTACATATCTTGTTCGCCTCTGCTCCAATAGAAAAATATGCAACATCTAGCGCAGTAGATTCTTGTGGAACAGAAATATAATCACCATTAACAGTTACTTGTATTGATTTTTTAAATATGTCCGATTGTAATCCCTGCCAAAAAGCTTCACTACTCTCACGAGTGGTACTATCTAGTTCTGCACTCCTTTCTAGCCAAGAAAATACTTTCAACTCATCTTTGTTTTCTCCAAATGCAGTTCTTAACACTCCATACCGTACCTGTTGATCCATTTCTGTTGTACGAATACGAATCTGAATAGTCTTA
Organism: Candidatus Peregrinibacteria bacterium; assembly: GCA_018648865.1. Classification (GTDB taxonomy): domain Bacteria; phylum Patescibacteriota; class Gracilibacteria; order Peribacterales; family Peribacteraceae; genus JABGQH01. The sequence continues at coordinate 11,058 of JABGQH010000018.1, read as the reverse complement.
TTATCTGGACCAATCACCGTAGTGTGCAAGCTTCTATATCCCGACTCTGGAGGTGATGCAATGTAGTCATGAAATCTACGCCTTACAGGACGATAAAGCTCATGCAACCTCTTAAAAACGCTATAGCAACTATCAATATCCCTTACAATTATTACACAATAATATGCACGATCTGCTGCTTCATCTGATTTATTTGGCCTAGGTAGATCATGAGAGCTTTTTATTAATTGCACACCCAGCACCATATTTTTTTCATCCTCATTCTTAATCTCTTTCTCTATTTTTTTTACAGATTTTCCTATCCCCACTTTTTGTTCATTCCAATGTCTTTCTCTTATTTGTGCTTTTTCAGGATATATATATGGAATTGCGATATTTGTAATTTCTCTACAAAGCTCATTCATACCTAAGTGAAATGCAATCTTGTAATAAATATCTATTGCCTCTTTTGCAAATGTAATACGACGCTCATCAGATAATCCATCTATAGTTCTTAAATTATGAAGACGATCAGCCATTTTTATAATTGCTACACGGATATCATTCCGCATAACCTCAAAAAGACGACGCAGTGTCTCTACTTCGTGATGCAATGAGTCTTTTCCTTCTAGGTTCGCATGTGTAAATTTAGTTACACCTTCTACTAGAGACGATACCTCATGTCCGAATTCTGCATCAATTTCCTCTACATTTAACGACGAATCCTCGATTGTATCATGCAAAATCCCTGCAATTATTGTATCTGCATCAGCTCCCCATTTACAAAGAATCTCTGCTACAGCAATAGGGTGTGTAATATATGGTCCTCCATCGCTTTTCCTTGTCTGCCCTTCATGTGCCTTGGTCGCAATTTCTATAGCATGATCGATTAGATCTCTGTCTTTCTTTGAAAAATCAGAATTATCACAAATCATTGATTTAAGCAGATATTTAGCGATAAAACTATGATATCACAAAATATGTGTTTTCAATGAAAAAATATTGCTATCTACAGAGGTAACCTATCTTCAGATAGTCCAGGATGATCAGTTGGAATTGATATTCCATCAGTTGGTGGTGTTCGATTTTTATCTGAATTTAATACGATTCTTGATAAGAAACTGGTTGCAGCTGCTATTCCACTTACTACTAATATTCTTCTTACCTCATCCACAACAGGTTTTTCAACGCCAAGTTCTTTGGCCCGTGCAACTAAATTTGCATTAGGTGATCCCCCCTTTGGTCCAGAGCTTAAAGTCATAAAAAATTAACATATAATATACGCTCAATATACTACTTATGGAGCCAAAATCGTCAAGAAATATTTAGTGATAATTTCCTGTAATAACTTCAAATATAATGAGTATATAAATTGCATGCATAGCATGGTTTTGTTCAAAAAAACCTAACTAACCCATTTGACGATAATTACTATCATGATATAAAATGTTTCTCCTATTTTATAATTTATGACTTTAAATAATAGCTCAAGACAAAAAGGATTTGGCAATAAAAATGTTGGAAAAGAACTCGATGTACTGTGTACTGGTGGTAAGCATGCAGGAACAACATTTTTACCTGTAAGTTCAGTTGTATCGCAAGAAATCGCAGATATCCTTGGTGTTACTGCTTATTATATTCCTTCTGGAGCTGATTCCGCTAGAAATAGCGAACTTGAGTCTCCACGAGAAATACCAATAATGGAATATACACCAGAAAAACAAGATGAATACTGGAAATGGGCTCTTAAATACGCCGAATTACATAATGAGGATACTAATCCAAGATTGTTTGGGATGACAGAAGCTATTAACTTACCTCATTACATTAGTAGTCTTGATTCAGCTACTAAATCAATTACAGACGATCAATATGGAGATAAAAAACGTGCATTAGATCTACCCCTTTATACTGTAATCCAAAGTGAAAAAGCCAAAGAAATCTTACAGGACTCCTTTTTTGAAAGTATTTCTGCTGGAATAACACAGGGAATAATAGTTAGAAGCCCCGATGATTTAATTGAGGTTAACAAACGATGGCAAGAATTCAGAAGCACATTTGATACCCCTGAACTACATGCAAGACCATTTATTGGTTTACAAATGAGTACAGAAGATATTATTAAATGCCTATCGAACCTAGGGGATATTGAAATAGATACAATAATACCAACAGATACTCCAACACTAGAACAGGCAAGGCAAATAAGAGAAATGCACATGCATAAGATGCAAAAGAATTCAATTTCTACTAAACAGGATGATCCTTTCGAATCCCAAGACTCAAAACAAGTTTTTGTTATCGCAATTGTTGATGTTCAAGGAAGCGCAAGAAAAGAGCTTGCTGCACTTTTTGAAGCGTGTGAGCATATTAAAGAATTGAATATAGAGGTTCATTTAGTTGAAAATGGGAAACAGATAAATTCTGTTAATCCAGATGCTATTGTTCTCCCTGGAGGATGGCATAAAATCCAATTCAACGACCAAAAAGAGCTAGGTATCAATACAGCAATAATTGATCTAATTAGTAATGAGAGAGCGCATGTTCTAGCGTTGTGTGCAGGATCCATTCAAATGAGATCTGCTGGGAATGAAGATTTGCTTTCAGAACAAAGAAGTAAAGGGTGTGCTCCTGGAACAGCATTTGGATTATTTGACATGAGTGTTAGTAATAATGCGCTTAGTGGAGAAAAAAATGTTCTAGGCTGTATTCATACCCCAAGCCTTCCTGAAAACCAAAGAAGTGTTCGAGTATTTGAAGGTATCCCTTTCTCTAATGCACCATATTTCCCATTTGTGAATTTAGAAGAATTAGATATTATTTTTAAAGAAAGTACAAATGATAATAAAGATGCTTTTAATATAGATGATGATAATGGAGACGTACTTGGTGTTCAGGTAAAACAAGAAAATGGTTTTGATCCTGTTCGAATAGCTGCATCATTCCATGACAAGATAATATTCACAGTGTTTTTAAATGAAATTGCTCTATGGCAAGAGGAGGCAAATCACAATGGAAGAATGCAAAATATGAGAAATAGATTTCATGAACGTGAAATAGAAATGTAATTAAGTACTAAGCATTTCTAATAAAATTACTAACAGATTTATAAGTCTTCTAGTAAACTGCTTTTGCTATGTTTGATCCCGTTAACCCAAAGCAAAGCCTGCCAAATATGGAGGAAGGAATCCTGCAATATTGGAAGGAAGAAGACACATTTAAAAGGTCTTTAAACCAAAGAAAAGGCTCTACAGAGAGCAAAAAGGATGATTCAACTAAATTTTCATTTTACGATGGACCCCCATTTGCAACTGGGCTCCCCCATTATGGACATCTATTAGCTGGAACAATTAAAGATGTAATCCCAAGGTATCAAACAATGCGTGGGCATTATGTAGAACGCAGATTCGGATGGGATTGCCATGGTTTGCCAATAGAAAATCTAATTGAACAAGAGAACGACATTACTAATAAGCAGCAAATAGAAGAAAATGGTGTTTGTTGGTTCAATGATCTATGTAGAGGAGCTGTACAGAGATATACAGGAGATTGGAGAAATGTAGTTGAAAGAATGGGTAGATGGGTAGATATGGACTGGGACTACCGCACAATGGACCCTGAATATATGGAAAGTATGTGGTGGGCGTTTAAAGAGCTACAAAAGAAAGGGCTAATTTACGAGGGGCATAAGCCAATGCATATATGCCCAAGGTGTGTAACTCCTCTTAGTAATTTTGAGGTTACACAAGGATATTCAGATAGAACAGATATGTCTGTAATATTCACATTCCCTGTTGTAGGAGAGAAAGATCTCTTCTTCCTAGCTTGGACAACTACACCATGGTCCCTAGCAGGTAATCTTTGGTTACTTGTTGGCCCAGATATTTCATATGTAAAAGTGCTAGAAAAGGAGGAAGGTAAGACCTACATTCTTGCAAAGAATCTAGTTGAAAAGATATTTAAGGATAGGGAATACGAAGTACTAGAAGATATAACTGCAAAGGATTTGGAGGGCATGAGGTATGAACCACTCTTCCCGTACTTTGAAGACACAACTTATGAATCTACAGATGGCAAACAGGATACAAACACATACGGAGACACGTGCTTCAAGGTGTTAGTAGATGACCGCGATGAAGTATCAGACGAAGATGGAACAGGAATAGTTCATATTACTAATTCTCACGGAGAAGATGGATTCCTAATTACACAAAAACTTGGAATACCTGTGCTTCATCACTTAAATGTTGATGGTTCATTTAAATCTGAATGTACTGATTTTGTAGGGATGAATGCGAAACCAGAAGGGAAAGACCCAATGTCTACCGACAAAGCTGTTATTAAAAAACTAAAAGAAACTGGAAGGCATTTTGATAGTTACACATTCAATCATAGCTATCCGCATTGCTGGCGTTGCGATACACCACTACTAAATTACGCAACTAGCTCTTGGTTTGTAAAAGTAACAGATCTAAAAGAGAAAATGTTAAAAGAGAATGCAAAGACACAGTGGATGCCAGCTACATTAAGAGATGGAAGATATGGGAAATGGCTAGAAGGTGCCAGAGACTGGGCAATCTCCCGCAATAGGTATTGGGGTACCCCACTACCTATATGGCGCAATGAGCAAGGTGATATGGATGTGATTGGAAGCAGAGATGATCTGATGAAGCAATGCAAAATTAGATTCACTAAACTAACAGTTCTTAGGCACGGCGAAAGCGAAGGTAATTTGGTTCCTATTTATCAAGGTCAAGAACCAAGTACAGACTTAACAAAAGCGGGTAGAGGCCAAGCAAAAGATGCAGCAGAGTTTTTAGAAGGTCAAAAGATTGATCGTGTCTATTGCTCCCCTCTTAAAAGAACACGCCAAACAGCAGAAATTGTAGCAAAAAAACATGGTGCAGAACTTATTGTAGATGAAAGGCTTAGGGAAGTTGGCTTTGGTGATTACGAAGGAAAAGCAGTGGATTTCTCTGATCTATCATTTATAAAAGCTCGCAGAGCACACAAAATGGAAAATAAGAAACCAGAGAGTATTTATCATTTTGAAGGAATGGAAACATGGGACGAAGTAGCTGCACGCATTGAAAGCTTTTTAAGTGAGATTATGCCAAAACATCGCAGTGAACATATTGTGGTTGTAACTCATGCAGACCCAGTTCAAAACATTCGAGCATTCTTTTCAAAAGAAGATCCAATTAAATTGTCTCATCAGCCATATCCAAATTATGCATCTCCTTATACTTTCTTTTGGGATCATAAGAGGAGTGCACAAATGGATCTACATATGGACAATGTAGATGATATCTCTTGGCCAGGATCGCAGGACGAAACAAGTACAGAGGTAACACTGGTTAGACACGGCGAAACAGATGTAAATAAAGAAAACAAAGCTCAGGGGGCAGAAATCGACGCATCTTTGAATGAAAAAGGAAAGCAGCAAGCACTAGAAGCAGCAAAAGTTCTAGCTAAACAAAAGTTCGATTTAATTATTTCATCTGATTTAAAAAGAGCATTTGAAACTGCAGAAATCATCTCTAAGGAATTAGATATACCAATAGATGGGAAGTGGCCAGAGCTACGTGAAAGGAGACTAGGAGACTGGTCTGGAAAAGATGTAGAAGAAACTCTTACAAAATATCCAAATGATATAGAGGGTATCGGTACAGTTACAGGTCATCATATGACTCCTGCCAATGGAGAAAGTGTTAATGAAATTCTAGATAGAATGAGTGCAGTTTATGAAAAGGTACAATCCGAATACGCAGGTAAAAAGGTATTAGTAGTTGCTCATGGAGGAGTTTTGAGATGGTTCACTGCTGTTGCAGAGAATCCATCATACAAAGAGATTGCCTTAAATGATATCGCTAATGCAGAGACTAAAACAATTAGATTAGATCCTTTGGTTCGCAGAATTCCAGAGGTACTTGATTGTTGGTTCGAGAGTGGATCTATGCCATATGCCCAACAGCATTATCCATTTGAAATGGGTGATAAAAAAAGGAGTCTACCAAAGAACTTCCCAGCAGATTTTATTGCAGAGGGATTAGACCAAACCAGAGCATGGTTCTATACACTTATGGTTCTTTCTACCGCACTGTTTAAAGAAACACCATTCGAGAATGTTGTTGTAAACGGAATAGTTCTTGCAGAAGACGGAAAGAAAATGAGTAAGAGATTAAAGAACTATCCAGACCCACTAGAAGTTGTAAACAAATATGGAGCAGATGCTGTTCGATTTGCTTTAATGAGTAGTCCTGCAGTTAGAGCAGAAGACCTTAGATTTTCTGAGAAATTAGTAGAAGAAACTGTTCGAAGTGTAATGCTTCCACTTTGGAATACTTATAGTTTCTTTGTCACGTATGCAAACGCAGCAAACTTTGAACCTATTGCTAATAGAAGAAAGTCTACTCATCCATTAGACGAATGGATAAATGCAGAAATACAAGATTTAGTTAATAGAATGACAGAACAGCTTGATAGATATGATCTATCTGCAACATGCTCTGAATTGTTTGAAACTATAGATTCATTAACTAATTGGTATATACGTTTATCCAGAAGACGATTCGCAGGCAAGGGAACATTTGACTGTGTTGAATCTAGTGAAGATGCGGGGAAAGAAGATCAATTAAATGCTCTACATACAATGTATGATGTATTGCTTACTCTTTGCCAAGCACTTGCTCCGTTCTGCCCTTATATTACAGAAGTAATATATTTGAATCTGATCCCAGAAGAACATGGGTCTATCCACTTTACAGACTGGCCAACAACAAAAGCATTAGATAAAGAAGAAGACATCCTTCTGAAAAAGACAAGACTACTAAGGTTAATTGTTTCTCTTGGAAACTCAATCAGAGCAGATACAAAAGTAAAAATCCGACAGCCACTTTCTGTTGCGACTATTGCACTGCCACCTGATTTAAAGAAATTAATAGTCTTCTCTGAAGGAGACATGGCACTACTTAGGCAAGAACTAAATGTTAAATTGATAGAATTTGCCTCTAACCCAGAGGACCTAGCAGAAAGCTATGTTCAAGTAGATGCTAGAAAAGTTGGACCACGCCTAGGTAAGCGAGTTCAAGAAATTATTAATGCAGGTAAGCAAGGTAAGTTCACTCAAAATAAAGATGGATCTTTCCTAATACTAGATGAAGTGCTTTCTGCTGATGAGGCATCCATTGTTTACAGAAGTAAAGAGGGGGAAGAAAGTAACTTGAGCGTCGCAGCTGATAAGGGAACAGTTATTAGCCTAGATACAGAAATAACTAAGGAGTTAGAAAATGAAGGAGCAGCAAGAGATATTGTTAGAGCTATCCAAAGATTAAGAAAAGAATCTGGATTACACTTCACAGATACAATCAGCTTAAAGATTACTGGGGCTGAAGATATTATGAATGAATTTGCTGATCTGATATGCCAAGAAACAAAGTCAGTATTCACAGATAATGACGGGCAAGACGAAAAAGTAGAAATTGGTGGCGAAGAAGTAACAATTAGATTTAAGAAAAATTAATTACTCTTATAATCCTTTTGTAACAATATCGTTTAACGCCCAAGTCATACCCTTTACTACTGCAGGTGTTGGCATCTTGTTATAAGAAGATACCATTCCATACTGTTTTTTGTCATCATTGGAAACATCCTGTTTTTCCCAACCAAAGACAATAAAACAAGGCATACCAAGGCTTTTTACAAATGCCTCACATTTTTCACGAACTTCTTGTTCATTCATAAATTAAGTATAGCAAATTGTATTAATTATTAAACTCATCAATTAATTGGTGAATATAATGCAGGCTAAATTGTAATACATTGTATTACATTTGTATTACAACGTAATACGTTGTATTGCTTTTGTATTACATTGTCACACAAACTAAAAAAACTAATTTGTTACATGTTCATTTTTTGTCTTGATACAAAAAACGAACCAAAAAAGATCAAGGCAATCGCAGACTCGCTCGTCGCATACTTGCTCGATATAAGATTTACTCACAGAGACGAGTCAGATTTCTTCGTTCCACTCAAAAATCCGCTCGCCATCTGTTCGCGCAAATATCGAACAACGTTTTGCTCCTCACTCAGACAAATGCGCTCGCCACCTTTTTACTGTATATAACAACACTCATAGCTTAAGTCTTAAAGCTTAAAGCTAATCATCATACTTAATGCTCATAGCTTATTTCATCAGTACCTTCATAATCCAGTTCCCAAGCCCTAGGATTACGGCAACTAGTATCCACCCCCATAGTCCACCGTTTATCTCTAATGTTACTAGGCCCTCTTCCATATATTGAACAATTTCGTGCGTGAGCTGTACGAATACTCCATTAACAATAATTATCGCTAGCACTGTAGCAAATAGTTTTAGAGGTAATGTAAGTACAGCAAGGATTGGTCTAACAAAAATATTCATTAGAGTAAGCAATGCACCAACTATTATGAATGCCTGTATTCCACCAGTGAGTACAAAATACTGCCCCATATAAGTTGTCATCCCCCATACAAGACCAATGTTTAGGACTGCCCGTATAAACAGGCGTGCAGGAAGTGATAAGGAATCTGAATCTGCCATAAATTAAATACGATAAGAAATAATAACTAGAACTCTATTTAGCCAGCCATGCATATAGTTGAGCACTTAGTATTCCGCCAACTAGTGGACCAGCTATATAAGCTACAGATATTGAACCAACGCTTAATGCAATTGCAGGATTAAGTATTCCATTCCCAACTGTAGATGCAATTAGTATTCCAAGAAGAAGTGATCCACCAATTGTAATTCCAGAAGCACTCTGTGAAGTCTTTTTTAAGACAACAGCACTAAATCCAAATATCAAGAAGGCAGCACCTACTAATTCTGCTACTCCTACTATTAAAGCGTTCTCTACATATAGATTTGGCATTCCACCAACTAGCAATGATGCAGACATTACAGCAAGATAGGCACCTACGATCTGACTTAAAATATATCCAATTGCGTCAGCTGTACTAATCTTTTTAATGCTCCAGAGTCCTACAGTTACTGCAGGATTAACATGACTACCGCTAATTCCTCCTATTGTATAAACCAAAATTGTTAATGTAATAGCAGCTACAAATGGTGCTGCTTCTGGCACACCGCTTGTTAAAGTTAATGAGAGCAATAATGCGAGAGAAAATGTACCAATCAGCTCTGCTGTAAATTTCTTTTTAGAAGCGAGTAGTGTTTTCATATTATTAACGGGGGAATCGTAAGGTTATAATTAGATAATAGTCTCTGATTAGATCTAATACCAATGGGGCAGCGTTGACAGAAATACCTTATGGATAAAGATATATATCTGCTTATTGTCTGTATTCTCTTTTTATGTTATAATAACATTTGTAAATAAATATATTAATTCCCCTTTTTAGTATGGAAAGAAAAGAAAATCCTATAGTTGTTGGTGCATTTATTGCACTGGCTGGTTCAGTTTTTGGTGCAGGAGCTGTGCTTACTGCAAGCCTTGCTCTAGGCTCTACCTATCCATCTTGGATACAGCCAAGTACAGAAACAAGATATGAAAATCAGCACCAATACGGCGATGTAATACGTAGAAACGAAGGAGTTATTCCTATTAGGGAATATGATGCTAATGAACATGACTCTATACATAATTCTGCACCTGTTAACACTCCAAGTGATCTAAAAACAGAATGTATGGAACTTAGAGAAGGATCCATTCGTTATTGGAGGTGTTTAGCAGAAGCACGAGACGGAAACTATTATCAGCCAAGACAAACTCGCTAGTAAACTACTACAGTGAAAGGAGTGGTTATTCTGTAATCACTCTTTTCTATTATCTATTGCTCTAGCCTTTCTGCTGAAAGCATGTTTAGTAATTTATCTTTTCTAGAACCAAGGATAGAAAACAACCCAAGTTCGTATCCTACTATTCTTTCTGGAACAGCAAATGCAGATTTTTCTATAGGGATAGAAAACTCTCCAGAATCCTGTAGCTGTTTCATTTCTTCATCTGATCCAACAAATACAATTCGTTTAGGTACAATCCCATTTACGTCTCTTTGCTCTTGTAACATTTGCTTGGTTCTCTCGATTTGTTCCTTCATATCTATTTCAGAAGGCAATACAAGCTCGTCTATTGGCCAAGAATGATACATTAACGAACTTATTGAATAATCGTCTTTAAATCTAACAAATAATAAAGCTGTTTCCTTTTGCTTAGGCGCAGCAGATAACCAAATAATAGATGATGGGATGGACATACTTGCGACTCTTAGATGTTGTTTTTCACAAAGAATTCTATATTGATTTAAAACCCTTCTATCCATTGCTGCAATTGCAACATGGATTTCTTCATCTGTTTTACCTAACTGTTTCCAAAGATAAACAATATCCTCTGGCTTAACAGGAATAATTTTTTCTATTCTTTCTTCTACTTCTACTCCTAAATCTTTACCAACAACAAGAGGCACCGATAAAAGAGATGTGAAAACTGCTTCTGATGGGATACAAATAGCTGCACCAATTGTGTCTTTATCTCCTTTTGATTTTTTTCTAAATCTGAATATTCCTTTCTTCTTCGATAATAGTTTAGATTCCTTACTATCTTTTGATGCATCCCCTTTTGTTTCTAGTATCGCGGTTGCCATTGTTTCAGCAACACTGTTATCGTTAATAATATTCCCTAGAACTAATGCTTCTGCAGGAATTTCTTTCTTATTTAGCAAAATTCCTCGTTCCTGATCTAGCCTAACAGCTAGTACACTCTTGCTATTTAATGCCAACCCGATGGAGATACTATTGGATGAAAATATTGCCATGGTACTAGGATATAGAATATTTAACTTTAGTTCTACTCAAATCAAGTATAGGAATAATAATCTTAATATGAAGAAGAGAAGTCTGAATATGAGGTAGAGGAATCTGAATATGAGAAGGATGAGTCTGATGAAGAGGAGTCTGAATATGAGAAGGATGAGTCTGAGGAAGATGCAGAAGGCATTTCTGAAGAAGATGAAGAAGGTATTGCTGAAGAGGAGTCAGAGGAAGGTGGAGAAGAGGAAGGTATTGTTGAAGAGGAGTCA
>JABGQH010000023.1 GCA_018648865.1 Candidatus Peregrinibacteria bacterium | reverse complement strand
TTTCTGTGCCATTGGCAGCATCTACTAATTCTTCCCAATCATCTTCTTTGATTTCATATCTATCATCTTCTACTACTGCCACGATAGCAATTTGCTCAGAAAGGGGACGATTCTTTATCTCTTCAATTAGAGAACCTTTCTCGTAATGCTCCCACAAATTTATATACCTTTCGATTGTAAGTGAGTTTGGTAAGTCATGTTGTGAAGTAACATAATCAAAGAAGGTATCTCCCCTAACAGAGTCTTGGTCTGTCTTTATCCACCACTTAGAAAATCCATGTAGGATTTTACATTGATAGAATACACTAAATTTGGACATGCCAATAAGAGTTTCTAGAGCACTATTAACTCCATGCACATCTCCTGTCTCATTCAATTCAATAATTACATCATCAATGGCTCTCTCTACATCTACTGCGGTAAGAGTAGAGCCATCTATAAGCATACGGGTTTGATTAAACTTACTCATCTAGCTTCTCTCCGCAAAATGGACAGTATTCTATAATTACACTATATCCATAATTAAAATCAAACTCCCAATGATTCTTGTACCATACTATATAATCTTCTGGTTTATCTTCTCCATGACAAGTGTGTTGTTTTTCTATCATAATACATCCTCCTCAATCAATTTCTTTACAAAATTCTCTATTGAAAATCTGATCTCTCCCATACCACGAGACATAGCTGTAGTAGAATCTACACTAGCAAAAATAATGGATGCAGAGAGTTTATTACTTTCAACTTGTAATCCACTAATCTCTGATACATTATAACCCGTAAAGAATTTCACTACATCTGCTCCAGCTAAAAGGATAGCTTTCTTTCCTCTAGTTTCAGAAAAGAGAGATTTTTTCATTTCCTGGAAACATTCTTCTTTTTTATTAGGAATATGTTTCCATAAGTTAGCAAATCTCACTCTGTTGAAATCTACTCCTAATCTAAACATTTCATCACGTAAAATAGACTTAGGAGTAGAATGTGGCTGAAATCTAGGACGTTTATAGTCTGAATACTCTGTCTTATAAGGCTCATCTCTTATAATAAGAATTTTAGATTCTCTGTATCCAGAAGGAGTGACGATGGTTTTGTTACAGTGTGGGCAGTTCATTTAGGACTTTTCTACAAGATAGTGATATACAAAGTCAAAAACTTCGTCATTAAGGTCATGCAGCTTCTTTTCTGTACCTTCAGATTTCCGAATAAAGCCATCCAAATCAAGTTTAGAAATAGTCGCATTATTTTGTACAATAGAAGCCAAATTCCGCAGTTCTAATGCTATACCATCATAAGCGTAAAATAGTTTCTGTAACTGCTTTTCTTCAATTTCAGACAAGAGCTTTTCTGTCATCAATTTCTCCTTTTATTCTTACCTATATTACCATTAATTACATGATGTAATGTTAATTCTATATGAGAGTTATGCTTTCACACCCCACGTAGCTCCAGTACCAATATCAACACGAGCCTTGACCCCTGGGTGCATTTTTTCTGCTACAAAGACCATGCTATCATTCAATATTCTTACTGCCCTATCTTCATCTTCAATAGCCACTTCCACGATAAGTTCATCATGGACGAAGTTTACAATGGGAGAGTTCTCCAAGTCTCCCCATTTTTGTACAAAATCCCATCCAGCCATTTTCATAGCATCACTGGCAGCTCCTTGAACAGGGGAATTGCACGCATTGTTCCTGCTCTTATAATCATAAGGATTCAACCAATACTTTCTACCCATGATGGTTTCAACATATTCTCTACCATCCCGCATTTTTTCAATCCAATCAGCCACCTTATGAAATACAGAGAAGAAAGCGTTTAGAAGTTTCTCGCCTTCATCTTTAGGTATTTGGTTATTATTATATAATCCGTGTTTACTTAAGCCATAAAATGCGCCTAAAACAACGGGCTTAATTGGGTTACTTCTTCTAGGGTCTTCTTTAGTGAGTTCCCATCCAAACATAAGACGAGCGGATTCAATATAAATATCTTTGTCATTATTGAAAATTTCAATCATTGCTTCATCTTGAGCTAAATATGCGCCACCTCTAGGTTCTTGAGATGACCAATCTCCTACAACTAAAATATTTCCTTCTCCTGCTATAAAACATTCTCTATATCTAGGGTCTGTGCCTTTATTGGGAATGTTTTGAAGATTCGGTTTTGAGCATCCGAAGCGACCCGTAGCAGCACGAAGGGGATTGAAATCTGCATATATCCTACTATCTGGTTCTGCATTATCAGAAAAACTTCTCCCGTATGTACTAGCTAATGACTTTGTAGATGAGTACATCATTAAATCTTTTACAAAGTCACAAGGATTTTGTATGTTCTCTAGTGTTTTTATTGCTGTGCTAGGTTTGCCAGTCTTTGTTCTTGGTATATCTGTATATCCTCTTTTGAGAAGCTCTTTTCCAACCTTCACATTGGAAAGACCTTTCTTCCCTGTAGTAGATAATAACTCAGGGTATTTTGCTGGTACTATTTTATGTCTTTCTGTTGCTTCATCAGCCAAACTCTCCCAAGTTTCTTTGTCTATCATAAACCCTTTCATAGACATGACAGTATTCAGAGCAGGAAGGTCTACTTCTGCCCATAGTTTTAGAGCATTGGGGTCATTCTTTAGAACATCACGAATTTGATGTTGATACACGAGGAACGTTGCAACGGGGTCATATGCCGAATATTGTTCTAGTTCAGGTGTAAGTTTAGTAGATTTACCAAATGCTTTCCTGTCTTCTTTAGGAAGGTGCATGTGTAATCTACGTCTAGTGATGTCTGCTAATGTGAAACTAGAATAGAGACCAGACCACATAAT
>JABGQH010000009.1 GCA_018648865.1 Candidatus Peregrinibacteria bacterium | reverse complement strand
TAGATTTACATATTTTATCTCTCCCACTTATGCCAAGGCATTTCTAGTTCATCAAGTGGAATATCATCTATAGATAAAGGCTCCTTAGAAGATGGTTCTTTCTTTTGCTTTGGTTTGAATAGATTTCCATTCATAAGCATAAGTATTCCTCCTCCTACTCCGATTAATCCAATTAGCCCCCCTATCATTGGCCAGTCTGATTGATTCCAAAATGATACAAATGTACATGTATTTATAGAGCATGATTTTCCTCCATCGCACTCTTCTCCTTCATCTATTACACCGTCTCCGCAGCTTGCTGCCTTACAATCTGAGCGACATGTATTTGGTCTGATATCTGAATTTTCTTTTCCTGAATCACATTCTTCTAATCCTTCTACAACTGAGTCTCCACAGAATATTTCACTTTTACATGCGTTACTACAGCCATCGTTGCTATCTGTGTTCCCATCATCGCATTCCTCTGCCCCTTCTACCAGCCTGTCACCACATATTGGTAATCTGCAATAAGAAGGACACGTGTCTTTATCGATTCTGTTTCCATCATCGCATTCTTCTTTTCCTTCCATAACTCCGTCTCCACAAACAGGTAATACACAATCACTTGGACAAGAATCATTATTATTTCTATTTCCGTCATCACATTCTTCATCGCTTTCACGAACTCCATCTCCACATAAAGATATTAAACAATCATTAGGACAGCTATCAAAATTATCTTTATTACCGTCATCACATTCCTCGCCTAGCTGAACAATAGAATCTCCACATAAAGATTTTGTACATAAATTTGTACACGAATCTGTATTTATTTCATTGCCATCATCACATGCCTCCTTACCTTGAATGATGTTGTCTCCACAAGATGCAATAGTACATGTATTGCTACATGCATCATCATTTACTTTATTACCGTCATCACATTCCTCTCCTGCTTGGATTACTCCATCTGAGCATTTTGCCAATGAGCATGAATTACTACATCCATCTTCATCTATTCTATTTCCATCATCACATTCTTCTTTTCCTTCTCTTTTGTTATCTCCACATATAGAAAGAATGCAATCACTAGGGCAACTATCAAAATCATTGTAATTTCCATCATCACATTCTTCTTTTCCTTCTCTTATTCCGTTACCGCAGTCTGGTGTTCTACAATTATTTGGGCAGCTATCAAAGTTGTTTTGGTTAGCATCATCGCATTGTTCTGCTCCTTCTCTTATGCCGTCGCCACAGATTGATAGTCTGCAATCGTTAGGGCAATTATCAAAATTGTTTTGATTACCGTCATCACAGTCTTCACTGCTTTCCCTTACTCCATCGCCGCAGACTGCAATAAAGCAGTCATTTGGACAGTTATCAAAATCATATCTATTTCCGTCATCACATTCTTCTGAACCTTCTCTTATCCCATCTCCACATTGTGGTTGTTTACATTCATTCGTGCACGCATCAAAATTGTATCTATTTCCATCATCACATTCTTCGCTGCCTCCAACTACTCCGTCTCCACATGTAGCAAAGCCTGGTGCAGCTGGGTGAAGCTCATCTTCATTAATTGTAGATTCTTGTTCTACTTCTGTTACTGGAATATTTACAGGTGCTGGATCATCGCCAGTACATTCATCTTTGAATGTGACATTACATCCGCCAATACAAACTCCGTTTTCATCGCAGGATGGTGGGCTACAGACTCTTCCGCAGCTTGCTACAATAAATCTAATCTCTGTAGTCAATTGTCCAGTTTGATCATCTATAACATATACCTCCTGTACATCTGGCTCACATTCTTCGTTCAAAAATGGAGAAACTATTCCATCTCCACAGAATAATAACTTACATATATCTGTACACTCACTTAATCCATTGAATCTTCCATTGTCACATTCCTCTCCATCAGCAACGTCAATATAACCGTCACCGCAGTTTTCTGGGTATGTTTGATTTTCTATTACTTCTTCTTTAGTTGGGCATCCAGGATATCCATAAGGCATGCCATCACAATTGATCAGTTGAGCTTGCCATGGAATTCTTGTTTCCTGATTTGCAATAATTACTAAGAATAATAAGAAACTAGTACACATAAGTGTCCCAATTATCCCCCTGCGACGTAAGTGTTTTTTTGTATTCAAATCAGATAATTATAGCACATTTCGAGGGTTTTTGCATTTGTCAAATATTGACACCCCCTTAAATGAAATCATAGTGCTATTTACAATTTGTTACTTACAGCAACTGTTTTTTCTACTTCCGTATACTTTGGTCTTTTAACCTGAACCATAGATTGTATGTATATGTCTTTTTCTAAAAGTGTAAGAGCTTGTTTTTGTGCAACCTGCATTTGAACTATTTCTTGGTCTAATAAAAGTTGAGATCTTTCCCGCTCTAAATTACGCAATTGATACCCTCTAGTTGCATTAGCGTTCTGATGAAAGAGTGTTAAAAATGCTAGTAGCAAAATAAGTAAGCCAATTGAGCCCATTAGCAATTTTGTACTTTGGTTAACTAATCTACCAAGAGAAGTACGATTAGTCGTAGATGAGACTGGCTTGAGGAAATTCAACACGGAAAGCAGTATAACAGCAAAGTAATAAATCAGTAAATCTGTATTTTGCTTCTATACTCTAATTATAGCTCTTAATTTAGCACTTCTAGCTCTACTATTTTCTTCGCATTCCAAGTCTGATGCAGTTACTGGCTTTTTTGTTAATACATCAAAAGGAGCAGGTACAGAAATCTGACCTGTAGTTTGATCTCTTTTTGGAGTAGAGATGGCTCTAAATGCATGTTTAACCATTCTATCCTCTAATGAATGGAAACTAATCACGACCATTCTGCCGCCTTCTTTTAACAACTTTGGTCCAAATTGAAGCAAGGATTCCAGAGCATCCAGTTCACTATTAACTACTATTCTAAGCGACTGAAAAACTTGAGGAAGAGCAGAATTTGCTTTGTAGCCTATAGCAGTTTCTACTGCATCTCTTAATTGCCAAGTTGTCTTAGGCAATGCTTCTTTTATAGCTGCAGCAATTCGTCTTGCCTGCTTTAATTCACCATATCTCCACAAGTAATTGTTAATTTCCTCTTCAGATACTCTTTCTATGATTTCATGTGCAGTTTCACCATTGTTTCTATCGTAGCGTAAATCAAGCGGAGCATCTGTTCTGTAAGAGAATCCCCTATCTGGATTATCAATATGGACTGAACTCATGCCTAAATCTGCAAGAATCATATCTACAGGTTCTATATCCATTTCTGGCAAATTAATGAAATTAGTACAAACAAATTCTTTAGCACCTTTTACTTTAGAAAGTCTACGCTGTGCTTCTTCTAAATTTTGTATATCTGCGTCTAGAGCAATCAGTGATCCCTTACTACCAGTCATGCTTAAGACCTCTTTTGCATGGCCTCCCAGACCTATTGTTACGTCTAACAATGACTCCCCTTTTGCAGGTTTTAGAATGTCAATTACTTCATTTAGTAATACCGATTTGTGCTCAAATTCTTGCGACATAAGTCAAATGATATAGGTAGTTTTTTCTATATACAAATATTGACATAGATATTGCTTTATTTCAAAATATCACACTTGTTATTTAGTTCAGCACTATTGCTGAGTACAGCACTCAGCGTATCGGCATTTAGCACGCAATACCCTGTGGAAGTCCCAATAGATGATTGGGTACCAGCAGCGGAGGATCGTCTAATTGTAGACACAAAGAGCAATTCTGGGTATTTACTGCATACAACAGGGTCATATGCTGAATTTCCTGTAGTTACAGGCCAATTACGAAATGTTTACTACATTGGTAGGTCTTATTACGCTAAAACTCCAGATATCGAGTGGGAAGTAAAATCTATGCATAAAAAGTACCCAAGCGTTACCTTTGGCCCTACAGGACGCTTTTTAAGACTATTTGATGAAGGTACTAGAACTGCATATGGAATTCATGGACATAAATATGCACAAGAAATGTTAGAACAAGATATGAGATATAGAAGTATAGGATGCATTATTGTTGATGAATCAATACTCGATATTATAGAAAATACGTACCAAAAGAACGGAGAACTATTAAATGTTAAGACCATGCAAGGGAATCCTTTTAATCAATAATACTTTCTTATTTCATTTGCGTATTTGCGCAAGTACGCAAATAGATTCTTTAAATTGCTTTGCTGCTTTTTAAGTAATAGATACTTACTGTTCCAAGTACCAATATAGATATTCCAGAAGCGTACATTGCAGCTTGTAATGAATAAATATCACTAACCCATCCAAATAAAGGTCCAAGTATTACAAACAGAAGCTTGGAAACAAAGCTTCTTACAGAAAGAACAGTTGCTCTTTTGCCAGAGCTTATACAACTGTTTAAACAGTCTGTAAGTACTGGCCAATGTATTCCTCTGGCAAGATAAAATAGGAACAGAAATGCGATTGAATAAATTGAATTGGTATATGCAATCAAGAAAAACCCTAGACATAAAAACATAACCACAGAAATCATAGATAATCCTTTACCCAGTAATTCCTCGTATCTGTGAGCAAGTATAGAAAATAATCCAACAGAAAAATTAAGTGCTGCCCAAACAAGTCCAAATAGTGCTAATGGTAGGCCAACTTCTTGCAAATAAGGCTGAATAAACCATGTAGCAACCAGAGTGAATGATCCTACAATCGATGAATAAATTATTAACCACTTAACCTCTTTACTATCGTGTAGAGAGAATTTAACAACCTTAAGAATGTCTTTCATATTACCGGCTGGCTTTTCATCGCCATGAATATCCGGCTCTATTAAAGTTAATGCAAATAGTATTGCTACAAAGGCTAAAATTGCCTCACCAATAAATGGAGCTCTTAAGCTAATCAGCGCAAGTGATCCACCAATGATGCTTGCTGTGCTCTCAGAAAAATTACCATAGGCCATCCTTCTACCCTCTAGTTTCTTAAACTTATCTTTTTTATCTATTTGAATAAGAGTGTCATAAAGCATCGCTTCTTGTGTACCAGATAAGAAACTAGATCCAAATCCGCAGATAATTTCTGCTAGTAGGAACGTCATAAAATCTCCTCCAGTTGAATATATCAACCATCCCAAAAAGAACATAATACAACCAATGATCATTGTTTTCCTTCTTCCAAATAAATCAGAAAAGTATCCAGATGGTATCTCGAATAACAATATTCCAATCCCATATGCAGACTGTAGAATAAATACATCCATCATTGTTAAGCCATTCTCTTGATAGAACAAAACAATAATTGGCATAACCAACATAAACCAATGCAATATGCGTATTACATTTAGTTTCCAGATGTTAGAGGCTATGTTTCTTTTCATTAGATTAAGATTGTATATTTACATAATACATCATTTCTATAATAAAAACGGCAGATAGGGGGGAGTGTTCTGCCGTCTATTTGACGCTAGTATTTCATCTAGCGTCTTCTGTCCTGGGGTGCGATCTTTTCCATGTCCGCGTTAAATGGATGTACAGACATTTTGCAGATCTTTTCTCCTTGCGAAATCCCATGTTCAGAAAGAACACGAGCCAGATTAGGTAAATCAGACTGAATCCGATCAATCTGATTGTTGGCTCAGCCGAAGTTAATGACTCAGATGATACTACTACTACACAAACGTGCAGAAGGATCAAAAAGAAATAACCTGACGGAACCAATGCCATGAAGGCTACAAAGCTATACATAAATGCTTTGCAAACTTCATGAACAGTCTTCTTCATGACAATCCCCTTTCATAGAAAGAATTGGGCAGGACAACCAAGCCAGACGATGGCTTAGAAAACTACCCAATGACGTAAATGTAAAAGACCTATTAGCTTGTGATGCTACTCCTGGAATAGAGAAAAGCAATTAATTTATAAGTCAATAAATCCTTGATTTGGCAAATGGTTAGTTTTAATATTTGCACATGAATGAATCCCCTACAAATAACGATCCAGAGCTTGATGCAAAAGTATTTGAGGCAAAACAGCTTTTTAATACAGTTAGTGCTATGCAATGGAAAGGAAATATGGATTTAGGAATAACTACTAGGGAAACATTAGAAATATTAGAGATAAGAAAGGATTTGTTTAATCGTATAATTTGCGTATTAAATTCAGGTAGATTAAAAGTTACTGTAAATCCTCACACTGCAAGAAATGAAAGACAATTGGAGCGATTACAAGATGCTTTTGCAGGAATGTTTGATCCCTCATTATTTAAAGCATTTGAATATGGAAATGGTCCATATACAGAAACATTTCAACTTTGGAGTAAAGAGTCAGGAAAACCAACTCCTGTTCCTCCATTTCCAGATGCAGTAGATGAAGAGCATCCATGGAATACAGAAGGAATGGTTTGTAAGGGTTAAATTGTTAATTATCTATCATTTATATAGATATATAGACTTTTAATCTGGTAATTGGATCTAAATATTCGATAGTTTTTGCATCAATCCATTTTGGTTCAAAGGATTTTGATACAGACTCAGCAATCTTTGCTTTTGAGTTAAGCACTAAGTCATAAGTAAATAGCTCAACGACAGTTTCAGATTTTTCAAACTCCATTGCAGAGTCAACATCAAAGAATCTAGGATGAGTGCTGAATAAAATCATTCCAGAGCGAGTATTAAATTCTAGCTCGTCGCCAGTTATGCCTACGGAAGATACATCAAAAGTAGAGACGGCTCCTGTAGAGATATCAATTGAATAATAAGCCAATGGGACTCCTAATTGCCCTAGATGCCCCCAGAATCTAGTTCCGTCTTTATCCCAACCGAGTACAGTGTTCCGGATTTCTGAGGAATGCGCTGTATTAAGTTTATCACCTGCAAGTTCTTGCCAAGTAAACTCAGAAATACTATTTGTAGTTAAATCAAATATCTTTAAGTCTGAACCATTCTCATTTATAGATATTTTTTCTCCATTTGGTGAAGCTCTAAAATCCATACCATTTGAAACATGCAATCTTTGACCATTTCCTGTTATGTCATATAGCCAAAGCTCATCTTGAAACGAATATTCCTCAGTCTGTCCTTCTATCCTTCTAATTATAAATAAGTTTCCACCTCTTATTTCTGCAGGGTGGTAATGGTTTTTATATACATTTGGAACATTCGCAATAGGATACTCTGTTCCTGTTCTTTGAATATAAACCTGAGTGCTATTTGAATCTGTACTATCTTGCCTCAGTAATACAGTAAATTCTGCATCTGAGTCGGTTAATCCTGTTGTTTCTCTTAGCTTATATTCAAGCTCAACTGCCTTTGCAAGAGCCTCTTGCCTTTCTGTATGAACAAAAGAGAGCTTAGGTGAAAGCGCAAATATATAGGCAGTTGCCCCTACACTATATAAAAGTAGCAATCCAAGTACTGTAACTAATATTCTATCTTCAGAGATTTGTTTGATGGTAGACATGGCTCGTATTGTATAGAATTGTAAGCAGAGAGGGTAGTAGAGATATAAAATTTGAGCAACATTAGAGTTTTTTGTTTCCAAATGGCTATTTTCTAACTAAAATACCGCTAACACGGAGAGGTGCCAGACCCCATACCAATCGCTAAAAAGCTCAGGTATAGGGCATGGTGGTCGCCCTCCTACGCTACGCTTCGGCGGGTGAAAGTGTTATAATGTTATTATCGCATCCATTACCACGGAGAGGTGCCAGAGTGGTCGAATGGGACACACTGCTAATGTGTTGATTGGGTCAAACCGGTCCGAGGGTTCGAATCCCTCCCTCTCCGCCATGTAGTAGAGCTCACGTTGTTCGCTCACTACATGGCACCGCCATCAAATCCACAATTAATGAAAGAGTTCTTACTACATGGCACGCCAACCAAATCAACAAACAAAAAGAAAGTTTTTACTAATGGCTACGCCACAAATTTGTAGAACTCACTATGTTCGGTCTTTATTAGGAATTAATTTCATTAACTCTAGCCCGAATACACAACCAAATGCGATTGAGCATGCTTTGACCCATTCAATTGGTGGTAAAGGTACAAGATGGAAAACAACATTTAGTGGTGTGTAGAGCAATGCGACTTGTAAGAATATTGGGATGGTTATTGCAATAAGTAAGTAAGGATTAGAGAAGAATCCGATCTCCCATATTGGTCGCTTGCTTCTAATATTTATAGCTAATAGTAGTTCAAAGATTATAGACATTGTAAGTGTTACAGACCTAGCCTGAGCAAGTGTGCTGCCAGAACTAAGCTCCCACAAAAACAATGTGAATGCTGCTGCAAATGCTAGTAATCCTACTACTACCAAACTCCCCCACTCACCATTCAGTAAGTGTTCCTTGGCATTTCTTGGCGGTCTTTTCATTATATCTGGCTCAGCTTTTTCCATCCCTAGCGCGAGAGCTGGCAAGCCATCTGTCATTAAATTAATCCATAGAATATGGATTGGCAAATATGGCAAAGGAATACGTAAAACAATTACTGTGATGATCAAAAGCAATTCGTCAAAGTTAGCTCTTAGTAGATACACAACAAACTTTCTTATGTTGTCATAAATACGTCTGCCTTCTTCTACTGCACTTACTATTGTTGAGTAGTTATCATCAGATAAAACTATGCTTGATGCCTCTCTGGCTACCTCTGTTCCTACCTTTCCCATAGCTATACCAACATGGGCCCCTTTTAAGGCTGGAGCGTCATTAACGCCATCACCGGACATTGCTACTATCTCTCCATTAGATTGCAGAGCCGCAAGGATTCTAAGTTTATGCTCAGGTGATACACGAGCAAATACTGATGTAGTTTTTAATATTCCTTGTAGCTGTTTCTTAGTTAGTTCATCTATGTGATTTCCCTCCATTGCAGCACCTTCTATACCGACATCTTTAGCTATTGCTATAGCTGTTTGAAGATTGTCACCTGTAATCATTATTGTTCTGATCCCTGCATTCTTAGCCAAATTTATAGAAGCCTTAACTGTTCGCCTTGGTGGATCGTTCATAGCAACTAGCCCAACAAATCTAGTCTTGCCATTGCTTTCTTCTGCGCATGCTAAAACTCGTAAACCTTTCTTTGCTAATTCTTTATTTTTTTCTAGTATTTCTTTTCTGTGTTTTTTATCAATGAACATAACAATTTTTTCAGGAGCTCCTTTTAGAAAGAATTTATTTTTATGCTTTGTTTTCATGTACTTGTTCTCTGATGTGAATGGAACTGGCTCATCATCAATTTTAAGCCTCTTGGCTTTTAGTTTTTTTGCAAATTCAAGCAATCCAACTTCTGTTGGATCACCAAGCGCAGGTAACTGCGCTCTATTACATGATGCTGATATAGATGCTACTAATAATTTATCTGTCTTCTTCCCGAAAGTCGGTATCCATGTTTCTGACACAGACATTTTGTTTTGCGTTATGGTTCCAGTCTTATCTGTACATATAACAGTTACACTTCCCAGAGTTTCTAGTGAATCTAGCCTCCTTACAATCGCATTTTTACTAACCATTCTGCGCACACCCATAGCAAAACAGACTGTCACAACTGCTGGCAATCCCTCTGGTACTGCAGATACTGCAAGGCTTACTCCTATTAAAAGCATGTGTAAAAAAGAGGCACCAGAGATCATTCCTACTGAAACAATAATTGCACAAAGAGCGATCACTATTCCACCTAGCATTTTTCCTAGTCTTGCCATCCTTCTTTGTAATGGGGTCTCTGGTAATTTAGTTTGAGAAACCATATCTGCGATTTTTCCTATCTCTGTATCTAATCCTGTTGCAGTAACTATGCATTCTCCAAAACCTCTGGTTACAACTGTTCCAGCAAACAGCATATTAGTTCTGAGCGCTAAAGATACTTTTTTCTTCACAGGCAAAATGTCTTTATCTACTGCATGCGACTCTCCAGTTAAACTAGATTCATTTACACGAATATGTGAATCTACAATTAATCTGCCATCTGCAGAGATTTTATCTCCTGCCTCTAATATCATTATGTCTCCTGGTACTAGATTCCTAGATTCAATCTGTACTTCTTCCCCTCCTCTGCGAACTCTTGTGTGAGGTGAAGTAAGCTTTGTGAGCATAGCAATTGCTTCTTCTGCTCTGTATTCCTGAACAAATCCTAATATTGCATTTAGTAAAAGAATCGCAAATATTACTATGGCATCCAAAAAACTTTCAATAGTGAGAGGCTTGCCTTCTAATATTGGTAATGCTGCAGAGATGAATAGAGCAGCAATCAGAATATAAACCATCACATCCTTAAACTGATGCAAGAAGAGAACTATTAACGATTTCTTCTTTTTAGGGAGTTCATTTAACCCATATTGCTGCTGCCTTTTTAGTACTTCTTTATTAGAAAGACCATTTATAGATGTTCCTAATGAAACGAGTACATCGTCCGTTGTTTGTAGAAAATACATAACGGCATTCAGTATACCAGATAATTTTGCTACAGTATCTGTATGACATCTGTAATTGGAATCGATATTGGAGGAACTAAAATTGCTGCAGCAAGGTTTAGTGGAGATCCACTTGTGAATGAAGAAGAAATTAAAATTGATACTAATGCATCAAATGGTTTTGATAATGTCGTGACAGAGATTAAGAAAATCATTGATACATTAAAAACTGATGACACAGCTGGAATAGGAATTGGAGTACCTGGATTAGTTCAAACTGGAACAGGAAGAATTTTAAAAATGCCAAACATTCCAGGGAGCGATAATATTTCATTAATCGATTTACTCTCTGACTCTACAGATCTACCAATAACTGTAGATAATGATGCAAATTGCTTTGCCCTAGCAGAGGCGCTTGAAGGAGTAGGCAAGGGGCACAAAATAATGATTGGGATAACAATGGGGACTGGAGTTGGAGGAGGAATTGTGATTAATGAAAAACTTTTTCATGGTCACACAGGTTATGCAGGTGAATTTGGACATATGCTACTTAGGCCGGGTCAAGTTCCTTATAAGGAAGCAATTGAATCCCATATAAGAGGAGAGGTTGAGCAGTTTTTGTCTGGAACTGCTATGGGTAAAAGATGTGTAGATGCCTCAAATCCAGATGAATACCTACAAGGAGAAGTTTGTGAATTCATGCACCCAGAAATTTACAAAGAAATAACATGGCTCTGTACCAATCTGATTCATACACTAGATCCATCTGTAATTGTTTTTGGCGGAAGCGCTGGTAGAGCGCTAGGGCCACACCTAAGCAAGATTGAAACGGAGTTAAAAAATTGGCTTTTACCTGGTACGCCAGTTCCAGTCCTAAAAATCGCTGAGCTTAAGGATGCGGCTGTACGTGGGGCTGCATTGTTAACTCAAGTTTAAATTAAATTACCACTCAGTATGAAATGATCCTTTTTTGTCAGTCCTTTCATATGTGTGAGATCCAAAATAATCACGCTGTGCCTGAACTAGGTTTTGTGGGAGGCTGCTCTTAGCAAAGGCATCATAATAAGATAGAGATGCAGCCATAGCTGGTACTGGTATTCCATAACTTTGTCCCATTTCTACAGTTTGCCTCCAGCTAATTTGTCTTTCACCTGCGAAGCGACTCTCAAAGTATTCCCTAGCAATTGTAGATTGTTTTTTATCTTTGTTATAAAGCTGTTGATACTTTCTAAGGGATACAGCACGAATAATACAACCACCCTGCCAAATTCTAGCAACTTCGCTTAAATCAATATTCCAACCAAATTCCTCATTTGCTTTTCTTATTAGATCAAACCCTTGTCTATATGCACAGAATATTGAAAGTTCTACTGCAGACCTTACAGCTGAACGAAACTTCATAGGCTTTGGTATAGG
This sequence comes from Candidatus Peregrinibacteria bacterium, assembly GCA_018648865.1. Lineage (GTDB taxonomy): Bacteria > Patescibacteriota > Gracilibacteria > Peribacterales > Peribacteraceae > JABGQH01. Next base: position 78,354 of record JABGQH010000009.1, on the reverse strand, counting down.
TTCAGTCTCGTCTACTACTATAGGAAGAACACTTCTAATCTTTCTATCCTGTGTTGATCCAGAAATTATTCTGGCATCCACTGCTGCGGTTATTGTCGGTACAGCAATGCCAAGATCTAGCGCTGTTTGGGTAGTCCATTTGCCAGTACCCTTTTGTTTTGCACTATCTTTAATTTTATCAATCAATAATCCAGCTTTTATCTCATCATTTTTCCTAAGTATGTTAGAAGTAATCTCTAAAAGATAAGAAGCTAGCTCACCTGTTTCGTTCCAAGATTCATAGATATCTGCACAATCTTCATTGGAACATTCCCCAAGAGTTTTTAGTAAGTCATAACTCTCTGCAATAATTTGCATAACACCATATTCAATTCCGTTATGTACCATTTTTACAAAATGGCCTGAACCTCCTTCTCCTACATGGGTTAAGCATCTGCCACCATCTGAGTCTCTTGCAGACATATTACTAAGGAGTGGCTCGAGGGTCTTATAAGCAGTCTTACTGCATCCAGGCATCATACTAGGGCCTTTTAGAGCGCCTTCTTCTCCTCCACTTACTCCCATTCCAATAAACTCAATGCCTTTCTCTTTAAGCTCTGAATCTCTTCTATCAGTATCTGAGAAATGACTGTTCCCCGCATCAATTATAATGTCGTTTTTCTCTAATAAAGGAATCAAATCAGAAATTACAGCATCAGTCGCATCACCAGCTTTAACCATAAGCAATATGGATCTTGGTGGCTTTAGCTCTTTTACTAATTCTTTATAATTAGAAACTGCAACAAAATCCCCTTCCTTTGAGTGAAACTTTATAAATTCATCTGTCTTCTGCTTCGTCCTATTATATACAACAACCTTAACTCCATTTCTAGCTGCATTACGAGCAAGACTTGCTCCCATAGTGCCAAGGCCGATTATGCCAAGAGAATCCATGGCATCAGTGTAACACTGCAACAAATCAGAAAGCTATAAGACTTAAGCTTTAAGCTCTCAGCCTAAGTAAAATACTTAAAGCTCATAGCTTAGAGCTCAAAGCTAAATAAGTACTGTATTACTGCTTTACTGATTCCCAGTCTTCTTGAAACTTAATAATTCCACTATCTGTTAATGGATGATTTGGAAGTTTTTTGAAAAGTGCATATGGAATAGTGCTTATATGAGCACCAAGTTCTGCAGCTTCCACAATATGTCTTGGGTGTCTGGTTGAAGCGACTAGAACTTCTGTATCGAAATTATAGTTATTCCAGATCTGCATAATTTCTGCGATTAGTCCCATTCCATCTTGCCCTGCATCATCTAAACGACCAATGAATGGAGAAATAATGTTTGCTCCAGCTTTTGCAGCAAGTATTGCTTGGTTAGCTGAAAATATAAGTGTTGTGTTTGTTCTAATGCCCTTTTCTCTGAAATATGTAAGAGCTTTTAGACCCTCTACTGTCATTGGAACTTTTACATAAACATTCTTATGCCAGCTTGCATACTGTTCACCCTGCTTAATCATCTCTTGCGAATCTGTTGCAGTAACTTGAGCTGAAACACATGGAACCAAATCCCCCATTGCTTTAACTGTCTTTTCGAAGTCAGCACCTTCTTTTGCGACTAAAGACGGATTAGTAGTTACTCCATCTAATACACCCCATGATGCGATTTCTTCTACGTAAGCAATATTTGCTGTATCTAGGAAAAGTTTCATTGTTAAGTATGTGGGAATACGCTGTATAGTATACCACATAGGCCACCTATCATTGAAGCAAAGATCTCCCCTTAAATTTATATATGAATAAATTATCACTACTAATTACCTGTGTATTCTTGCTGAGCTCCTGCTCAACTATTCAATCTGAAAAAGAAAATGAACAAAACTCAAATGTTCTAGGAGTCCCCTTTTCATCACAAGCCCCATTTGCGAACTGGGATGATCCTTACCAAGAAGCATGTGAAGAGATGTCTTTGTTAATGGTTCATAACTTCTTTGAAAACAAAGATATGAATCCAGAATCTGCAAATAGTGAACTTTTGTCTCTACTTAGATGGGAATCTAAAAATCAGTATCCCGAAGACGTTACAATTCAAGAGCTTGCGGAGATCTCTGTAACTTATTTTGATTACCTAGCAGCTATCGTAGTTAATCCATCGATTGATGATTTAAAAAATAGTATAGATGAAGGGAATCCAATTATAGTTCCTGCAGCAGGTAGAAAATTAGACAATCCTTATTTTTCGGGTGAAGGGCCTTGGTATCACATGTTAGTTATCACTGGTTACACAGATACCCATTTCATCACTAATGACCCTGGTACACGTAGAGGAGAAGGGTATGAATATGAATTCGATACACTCCTAAACTCCATCCATAATTGGACGGGAGTAAAAGAAGAAATAGAAAACGGAGATAATTTAGTTTTGGTACTTAGCAAGAAGGTTTAATTTATCCAGCTACCAACATCATTAAAGAAAGTAATACGATTACAGATACATTTATTCCGATAAGTGAACGACTTGAGGCACTTTTGGATTTTATTCTCATAAAATGAGGGGTAGAAATCAAAGATAACACATCAAAGTAATTGCGGTTAAATCCGCGAAGAACACAAGGTTACCGCTGTTTTATATCAGGTCAAGAAGCGCAACTTGCAGTAAAAAGAAAATTCTCTTCTGATTAAGCCAGTAGCATTGAGAAGAAATTAAACATACACTAGAATACGTCACAAATTTCCCCGATAATCATGCCCGTTCAAAGACCAGACAAATCCACATTAATTGGAAAAGATGTCAAGACTGTTCCAATGTCTTGCCAACGAATTTTAGAAACTAGTGAGCAAGTTGACTCTATATGGATAGGGCCAAATGAAGCCATTTCTCTAACTGAAGAGGAAGCCAAGCAGTACCAAATCGCAGAAAATATTCTGTGTCATTTGGCTGTACAGGCACCTAGAGCTCATAGTTCTGGTCATCCTGGTGGATCACTATCTGCTTTTACTCTGGGATATTTTATTAATAAGGAACGAGACCTATCTGTAGATCAGCCATTAAGAATGAGTGCAGGACACTTATCTATCTTGGCATATGGATTAGAATGGTTATTTGGAAGAGGAGCAGACGACAAACGTTTAAATAGCCCAAATAGTATTATAGAGACATTTAGAACTCCAGATGGACTACCAGGCCACGTCGAAGCTGGTATTGGATCTATTCCTTTTGGAACTGGGCCTCTTGGAAAAGGGCCATCTAATGCTTTAGGTGTTGCATTTGGACTAAAACATCAGAACAAGAAAGGAATTGTAGATGTGATACTTGCAGATGGAGACGCACAAGAAGGACAAGTTTATGAGGCATTTCGATTAGCCTCTAATCTAAAACTAGATAACTTGGTAGTTCATGGAGACTTTAACGATATTCAATTAAGTACTGCAGCTACAGAGGTTTTTGCATCTGATTTTTCTGCAATGGCAGTAGCAGCTGGATGGCAAGTTATAGAAGTGCAGGATGGGAATAATCCTGATCAAGTGTCTACTGCCTTAAAGACAGTTAATGACTTAGTAGGTAAAGGCAAACCAATATTTGTTTGTTATTACACAACCATGGGTAATGGAATTGATTTCATGGAAGAAGCATCTAATACAGGTGGTAAGAATTACCATGGTGCACCACTTACAGATGAAGAAGCAGAAAAAGCTCTAGCTCAATTACCACCTCTAAATGATTTGATAAAATCATATGAAGAGTTTAGAGGAAAGGAGCAAAAGAGATACGAAGCAAATCCATCTGTAGAAACAAATATATTAGTTAAATTAGATATGGAAAAGCTTAATAGCTCTGGCTACAAAAGAACAATCACAGATGCAAAAGGAGCTGCTAGAAAAGACTTTGGAGCAGTTCATGTATTAAATTTGATGAAAGCAGATGATCGTATTTTAGTATTACATGCAGATTTAGCAGGTTCTGGTGGATTTAGTGCAATAGAGAAAGAGCTACCAGAAAGAATAATAAACGTAGGAGTTGCAGAGGCAAACATGTATATGATGGCAGCTGGCATGAGACAAACAGGATTATTGCCAATTACATATACGTTCTCTGCATTTGGAACAAACGAGGCTAGAGCAAATGCTAGATTGATTGATATCAATTGTGGTCATACTAAATGCGGAGTAATTCATGATTGTACTCACACTGGTCTAAGTGTTGGAGAAGATGGAGAAACCCACCAAGAAAGAAATTACTTAAACATTCCATTGGATCACACACAAGTGTGGCTATCTGCAGATTGTAATCAAGCTGCTGCAATGGCAGAGCGTGCTATAGAAATAAGTGCAAAAGGAGAAGAGAGTGTTTATACATTTTTCCCTAGAGATGGACACGAACAACTTAAATCACCAGATGGATCAGTAATTTACAGTTCAGATTATATTTTTGATGGAAAAGCAGATTTGATTAGAGGTAATGGTGATACCACTGATCAAGTTACTGTAATTGCTACTGGTATACCTGTGCATAGCGCAGTAGAAGCTGCAGATGAGCTAAGCAAAGAGTCAGATGGAGTAAAGGTCCGTGTACTAAATATCTCTTGTGTTAGACCAATTGATTCAGCAAGTATAATTCAGGCAGCAATAGAAACAGGTCACCTAATAGTTGTAGAAGATCATAATAATGAAGGTGGATTAGCTTCTCATGTTTCTGATATTGTTGCTGACTTTAATTTGCCTTGTTCAGTGCGCAAGCTTGGAGTTAATAGATATTTCCCATCTGCAAAAGCTAAAGATTTATACTTTATGGCAGGAATAGATCCAGAGAGTATTCAAAATGCTATAGAAGATGAGGTAAGAACAGAAGTTTGTGGAGGAGAAGATGCTTTTGTTACAGCTATCTCTGAAATCTCTAATAATCTGAAAAACAGTAGATTCAAAAATTCAGCAAAGCCATTCGTAAGTAAATTACTAACCGAAAAAGGATATTGTGATTCACTTAGAGAATTCTGGGCAAATAGAGAGTGCCCTAAGGACAACATGCCAACTAATGATGATTTAATTAAGAAGATAGAAGAAAATCTTTCATAAATATTTAGAGACTAAATCTTCTATTATTGCTATAATGCCTTATGGAGAGGTGGCCGACCCTACACTATGAGCTTCGCTCAAGTGCGGGGTAAAGTGGTCTTCTTAGTCATATAATATTAATCGAAATTTAGAAACTATTGAAGACATTGGTCAATTTTTGCTTTATAATTGTTTTGGAGAGGTGGCCGAGTGGTCGATGGCGACGGTCTTGAAAACCGTTAGGCTCTTACAGGGTCTCGAGGGTTCGAATCCCTCTCTCTCCGCCATGTAGTAGAACTCACTTCGTTCGTTCACTACATGGCAGGCCAATAAATACAACAAAAACGAGAAAGTTCTTACTACATGGCTCCGCCACAGTTGAATTGCAGACAAGCAAGGAGCGTAGCGACGCAGTGAGTCGCAAGATACTGTGTGCTCCGAAGTTCCGCAAAGCGGAATGAAGGGGTACTTACTTTTATAAAAAGTAATTTACTTCTAATTTCAAGATCCGATTACAATATTGGCTCCTCAAACTTTTCTTCTACTGCCATTTCTTCTTCTGTTGCTTCTGCAGAAGCTGCTTCATCCCATTTCTTTAACATTACTTCTACATTTGCTTTTGGTTCACAATATTTCTTTCGAGATAATTCTCTTATTTCTTTAGATATATCATTTGTAGGAACTGGAGCATCCATGGTTCTGCCAGAGAAAGCTTCTCTAATTTCTCCATCTATGGACATCTTTGTGTAGAACTCACGTACACCAAGATTAATAATATCGCGCTCGTTAAAGATAGGACTGTACTCCTCTGATAGAATCTTTGCATCCTCTGCTCCAACACGGAAGCTAATCATAGAACCAACATTACCGAATACTGTTTGCCTAATCTTATCACTCAACTGTCCCATATATTGATGAGCGATTGTTAAATTAAGATGATACTTTCTAGCTTCAGATAAGATTTCATAAAATGTGTCTGTGGCAAAGTTCTGGAACTCATCTACATAAAAGTAGAAATCAGGTCTATCTGCCTCTGCAGTATCTGCCCTACTCATTGCAGCCTGATACATCTTTGTGATAATCATTGATCCTACTAGAGCTGAGTTTTCTTCTCCGAGTAGTCCCTTGGATACTTTCATAAGAAGTATTTTCTTGTTGTCCATTATCTCTCTGATATCAAACTTTGTTTCTGGCTGACCAATTACGTTCCTAACCATGTTTGTTGCTACTAATTGCCCAACTTTATTTAGCAGTGGTGTAATTGCTTCAGCATCGTACTTTTCACTCCATGCAGCAAACTCGCTAACCCAGAAACTCTTAACAACATTATCGTTGATCCTAGAAACAATCTTTTGTCTGTAGTTCTTGTCTGTAAGCATCTTAAGTATGCTTAAGACTGTAGTATTAGGGCTGTCTAACAAAGCTAGAGTTGTATATCTAAGCACGTGCTCCAATCTATATGTCCAGTTATCTCCAAATAGCTTCTTGAAAATATCTAAGAATCCAATTGTTAATTGCATTTTGTATGCCTCATCAACTTGTTGAAGTGGGTTAAACGCAATTGGAAAATCTATATCACCTGGATCTAACAAAACTACATCATCTTTCCTTTCCTCTGGGATTAGCTTAAGTATTGCATCTACTAAATCACCATGAGGATCCAAGACAGCAACACCGTGACCATCTTTTATGTCTGTATTAATCAATAGTTCCAATAATTTACTTTTTCCAGATCCAGACTTACCTACACAATACAAATGTCTCCTTCTGTCCTCTCTCTTTATACCAAATGGAACAAAGTTGTTATGGTAATTGGTAACACCAAAAGCACTTACTTCTTTCTCTCCTTTTCTTGGTAGATCTCTAGGAGGATCTGATTTGCGAGCAAGTACATGAACTATATGTGGAGTAAAGTCCGCATTTGGTAAGTGATATATGGTTGCACATTCCTTAGCACTTAATATGAATGTCTTTGCGTGCTTTCTGTTTTTGTAATTATCAATGAATTTATCGGAAGTTGAGTACCTAGAAGATTCAAATGAATTAATATCTGAATCATTGAATTGATAAAAGCTATTAACTACAGAGCGGAGCTTTCTTTTTGCTATTTCTGAATCTTTCGCAATGTAGCAACATCTGATACTTACCTTGAATGGTTTTGTTTTTTCTTTATCTTTTGCCATATCAAATCTTACTGCATTTATTCCCTTCAATCCTTCCTTCCTTAATCTATCCCGCACAGAAAAGAACTTTTTCATTCTAACCAGCCAATACCTAAAATTCCTTCTTAAATGATATCTACCTGTATCGTCATGCGGCTCTACAATTATTTGAGTCCAAACTTGCTCACCACTTTCTATCTTAGAAACCACTGAAAAGAATGGTGCCATGCTGTCTTCCTCAAATTGTTCGTATGTTCTAGTTGGATAAACATCTTTTTCTGATAGAGATACCTGTGTCCCAGCAAATCCACTTTTTTCTGGATTAAACTTGCTAGTGTAATCACTTACTTCATATATTTCTGCATCTGGGAACGAAGAGTATATTCGACCCTCTATGGTTCCTTGGTACTTCTTTTTAGAAACTACATAAAAATATGTATATTGTTCGTTTCCAAAATACTCAAATGAAAACCTTTCACCTGTAATCGTATTTCTTAGAGCAATTAACAACTCCTGCCATTTTGATTCTAACTTAGGAGAATTTGGGTTTCCCTGTGGAATAACGATATGCAAATAAGAAAGCGCCATCAATCATGAATTTTACTTTAAAATTTACTAAATGTGAAGCTTTCTCTGCATATATTAGCGATAAATAGCCACTTTTGAATGCATATATATACCCCCACCCCTATATTTTATTAATAAACCTCTTTTAGATAGCAATCATCACAAATTATCTGCATATCTGTTCCTTCTGGATATGTAGTATCCATTTCTGAATTACATTTCTTGCAAATGTCTTTTCTAATTCTCATTGGGTTCTTTGTTTTATTTCTCCTCATATGTCTGCAATCGATGCAGTACCTAGGAATAGCTAGATTATGATTTCTATAAAACTTAAGTTCAGCAGGAACTATCTTGTAATTCTTATTACATGTATCACATGCCAAAACCTCATTTAAAATATCATCCTTAACATCAGAAATGTTATTTGGAATGTTATATGTTTGAGGCATAAAATCCTTTGGATCATCTTCTTTCCACCTATATCCTAAATCGTTAGCTCTTCCCTTATCTAGGGGAAAGAATTCGTCAGCAACAGTTTCATTATAAGCAAATGGACAAAGGGAAGACGGAAAGAACTTGCCCCACTCACCAGTGCTGATCATATGATCAATAATCTTTGGCATCAGATCGTTATATTCATCTTCTGTATATTCCTTGTTTAGAATGCAAAAGTTTCCCCTTTTTAAACCGATAGATCCAAATATGTTTTTAGATGTATTAATATAGAACGAATACAAAACATCATTACATCCAGATGTCCTAAAGCAAAACTGAACACTATACGAAGCAGCCCCTGCAGTTGTGTAGTACATAAGCTCACTATTTCTTCCTCCGCTATATGCATCCATTGAATCCTTGTAATCCTTAACATCCCACAGATACCTACCGTCCTCTGTAAACTGAGTGCTAAAGCACATATGGCAATTATTACAGTCTATTAAATTGTCGCCTGTTGAGTTGTTTGCATTTACTTTTATAAGATTCCTACGGATGGCTTTCTTTTTTATATCTGCGTACATTTTGTAAGCTCTTTGAACATGGTCATAAGAACCAAAATTAAATTCTGAAAGTCTTTTCTCGTACTCTTCTTTGGTTAGTTGCTCATTTAAGAAACAATACTGTTTACTCCTAAGATTTGTACACATAAAGCAGGACATGCAACTCCTACAATCAAGTAGAAAAGAACAATCTGTACATTCACTACAAAAGAATGAATATTTACAGTTGTAGCACTTAACACAATCAACACATTCATAAAGAATCTCTGATCTGGTTATCTGAGTGCAATCTATTGAACTAGATGATCTGTTGCCTCTGTATGTGTATATAAGATCCTGTGACTGATGTGTTCGTGCACACAAGTAACAGTTCTTACAATCCCCCATGTCATTGTTAAAATCACAATTCTCTGACCTTTCCACGCGCATAGATGGCATAGGGATTGTTAATGACAAATCCTTGAATTGCTCAAAGAATGGCCTATTAAAATCATAGTCTCTGCCATATTCCAAGGGATCAAATTTATCGCTATACCAGTAATCCTTATCACATACCTTAAAAAGAGAGTCCGAAGAGAATATAGAAATGATATCCTTGCCTGTAACATCACATTTCCTGCGATACAGCTTCCTTTCGTTTCTAAAGGACATTCTACGTTGCTGCCTACATTCTGGGCAAATATCCGATACTGGTATTTCAAATTTTCTACCACCAATTGTAGGCGAAATTTTATGTAGAAGCGCTTTGTCATCATCATATATTTCATATGAAGTTGAACACTGGTTACATGTTTTTTGCATTACTTAAATATAATAACAGCAAATTGATATTACGTATAAGAATCAATAAACCTCTTTCAAATAACATTCCTCGCAGTAAACCTTTTCTGGTCTTTCTGGTGCAAAAGTGGTTTGAATTTCCTTATTACATTTATTACATGTTCTGTTATGTAAATTTCTTGGATTTCTGGTCTTGATCCTTTCTAAGTGTCTACATCCTGAACAAAGCCTAGATAATGGTAACTTCATTTGTTTATAAAACTTGAGTTCAGATCTAATTATACGATAATTCTTTTTACAACATTCACAGGCAAATATCTCATTTAATATATCTTCTTGCACCTTTTCAATCTTCATTTCATAGCTATTCCAAGTTGTAGTTTCCTTTCCCATAGTAAATGGGAGATTATCTTGCCATTTCCATCCTCGTTTAATTGCTTCCTCTTTTTCTAGAGGATATACATCCTGAGCCACAGAATCGTTATAAGAAAATATACAAATTTCATTTGGAAAGAATTTCCCCCACTCACCTGTAGATTTCATATGATTAATTATTTTATAGAGCATTACTTCATATTCTTCTTTTGAATATTGTTTATTCAATATGCAATATTTATTTTGTCGCAAGCTAATACACCCAAAGCAATATGAGCAATTCTGGCATGTATCTGAATAGAAGATGTCATTGCCATCCCAGCATTGTACCTCAAATGCAGAGTTCCTAAGTCTAACTGGTGAATATCCTTCATATATCATTTCTGACCAACCAGTATGATAGCAATCAAGCAAATCATTGTTTCCGTCCGCGTCTGTTACATTTATACAATCTCTGGATCTAAATGTCTGATAGCAATTTTTGCAGTCTTTTAATTCTACTATATGGTCCCCCGTTGAGTCTTCACACTTTTCCTGCACAGAATATTTGTGTGGGTGTTTTAATTTTAAAGCATCTAATCGTTCTTTTACCTTTTCTACATGTACTGGATTTTGCAAATCAAATTCTTTCATTCTATTTTCAAATTCTTCTTTAGATAATTTCTCATTAAACATGTGATATTTAGCATTTCTTAATCCGACACTACAAAAACAGTCTGTACAACCACGACAATCAAATAAGTACGAACTATCAGTGCAAACATTGCATTGCACACACTCATAGCAACCATATGATTTATTGCAGTCAGTGCACTGCAAACAGTTCTGACACTGAAAACAATAACTACATTCAGTACAATCTTTGCACTCAAGCATCCAAAAACTGTATAGAATTGATTCTGAGTAATAACAACACGTTGTTAAGTAACTATCTTTTGAATCAAACGTAAAATTACAATAATCGCAATTCTCAACATTCTTTGTATTTAATGACGCACGAGGAGTATTTCTTTGTAATTCTGCAAACTGCTCAAAGAATGGTCTATTAAAATCATAATCCTGGCCATAGTTTGTGGCGTTCCAACTGTCTCCCCACCAAATAGATTTTTCATAAACAGGGAAAGCTACATTTTGCGGATAAACAGAGATTATCTTTTTGCCACTCTTATCACACATTCTCGTATATAGAATGCGTTCATTCCTCCAACTCATTAGTTGAATTAATCTGCAGTCACAACATAGCTTTGGCTCTGGCAAATCACCTTTTTGTATAGCATCGCCAATCTTTGCTCTTAAAGATATCTCTGCCTGACTATCTTCGAATGAAACGTTACATGAAATACAATTCTGCATTGGTATTTAGTATACCTCTTTTAAATAGCAATCTTCACAAAAAACTTTCTCTGGCCTATCAGGTGAATAGACTGTCTGTATATCAATATCACACTTGTTACATTTGCGATTCCAAAGCTTGCGTGGAGGTCGACTTTTTGCCCTGTTTTGATAGCGCTTCTCGTAATGCAATCTCGGAACCGGTAATTTCATGCGACGGTAAAAATCCAATTCTTGAGATGTAATTTTATAAAGTCTCCCACTAACTTCACATTTAATTGCCCAATTTAGGATGTCGTCAGGAATATCTTCGATTGATGGTGGCAACTTATCTGAAGAAATCACTCTGTCAGATTTTGGCAGTTCATCTTGTATATCTCTCCATTTATATCCTTGATTAAGAGCTTCTTCTTTTGTTAGAGGGAAGAATTCCTGTGCCATTGTTTCGTTATACGCAAATGGACTAATACTAGGGGGAAAGAATTCTCCCCATTCTCCATTCTTTTTCATGTGTTCTATGACACGAGGCACAAGCTCTTCGTATTCTTCTTTTGTGTACTGCTTATTTAAAATGCAATATTTATATTTCATCATACTTACACATCCAAATAGATTATTAGATCCGTATCCGCATTGGACTGAATAGTAACTATCACTTAGGCCACTAACTAAACCATTTATAAATGCAACATGTGAAATTCCTATTCCCCCTGCAATTACTTCGTAACTCCATTCTGCTCCAGCATGTGCGTATACATCTTGCGCATGTTTTACGTCCCAAGGAACGTAAATTCCATTCTTAACAAATTCGCAATTATGCATATCAAAACAATTTTCAGAATTGGCACAGTTATATAAAAAGTTTCCTGTACTGTCCGAACACTGCACCATTTTTGTAGCAACTTGTGGCACCTTCATACGCACTTCTTCAGATTGTTTTTTATATTTACTTATATTTTGTGGTGTATAACTAATAGATTTCATACGATCTTCCCACTCATCTTTTGAGAGATGTTCATTAAAGAAACAATAACTTTGTTGTCTAAGTCCATGGCAGCCAAAACAATTCTTACATCCCATCAAGTCTGAACTGAATGAGCAGTCTGTGCAGTTATCCAAAAGACTAGAAAATATACATGTATATGCTCTCGTACAATCGGTACATTCATAACAAAGTTCAGATTTTTGTACGAATGTACAATCAGCAGAATCAGTGCAGAATTCCGTTCCATATGAATACATAATTCTCTCTCCTTCGTCACTGTTGTAATTCATATAACTATCCTTCAAATGGAAGCAGTTATTGTTATATGTGGCATTCTCGCAGTTTGAATTCCATAATGTAACTATTGGAACCTCCTTCCATAGGTCATTCATTTGATCAAAAAATGGTCTTGTAAAATCAAATTCACGTCCATAGTCTCTGGCATCCCACTTCTTGCTCCACCATTCTTCTTGATCATATATCTTGTATGGAATATCTGGAGCATATATGGAAACCATCATATCTCCTGTTAAATCACTTTTTCGACTATAAAACATGCGTTCATTTCGAAAGCAAACCTTCCTCTGTAATCTGCAATCAGGGCAATATTTAGGAGGAGTAATAATATACTTTTCTCCTTTTATAATAGGGGAAACATTCTCGTAAAATTTAATATCATCATCGGTTACCTCGAACGGAGCCGAACATTTAGTACAAGTTTTCTGCATTGGTGATTAGTATACCTCTTTTAGATAGCAATCTTCACAAAAAACTGTTTCAGGCCTTTCTGGTGCGTAGGTTGTTTTAATTTCCTTGGAGCAGTTTGCACACTTACATTGCCATAGCTTGTAAGGATTCTTTTTCCTAAGTCTTATATTATGCCTTTCATCTGGATGAACATGAGGAATTGGAAGACCCATTTTTCTGTAGTAATTCAATTCTGGTTTTATAATTCTAAATGGTCTTCCTGTTATTTCACATTTAACAGCCCAATTTAATATATCGTCCGGAATATCTGATATTGATGGTGGAAGCTGACTAGCAGGAATTATCTTTTCTACATCTGGAATAACTTCATCTTCTTCTCTCCACCTAAATCCCCTCTTTTCAACTTCTTTTTTTAGAAGAGGAAAATATTCGTTAGCAATTGTCTCGTTATATGCAAAATGTGAAAGTTCTGGAGGCAAGAAATGCCCCCATTCTCCTGCAGATTCCATTTTTTTGATTATCTTAGGAACAATGACTTCATACTCATCTCTTGAGTATTGCTTGTTGAAAATACAATATTTTTGATTCTGTAATCCAACACATCCAAAACAGAAGTCACAATTCCTGCAATTAATTGAGTAATAAACATCGTTTGTATACCAACATAAGAAAGTACCCATGCACCTGTGTCCAATTGCAGAAATAACATTATTGCACCACCTAACACCATCCGGAGCAGTAAATGTGGAGTCGTAAGAGGCAACGCCATTCGGAGTATAAGATGTATATTTACAATCCTCACAATTCTTAATATCAAAGCAATTATGACACCCCTTACTGTTATAAATAGTTTCACCAGTGCAATCTTCACTCGCGTATATATGAGAATCAATATGAGGAATGTTTTCTTTTAACTTATCTAATTCAAATTGCATCTCCAAAATCTTCTTATTAGTTAAAGGATCAATCTTGCTTCTCCTGTTTTCATATTCTTCTTTAGATAATTGCTCATTCAATATGCAATATTCCTTGTTCCTTAACCCAAAGCACATTAAACAGTTTTTGCATGAACTGCAGTCTTCTACCATCATGCAATTTGCACAATTATGACAATTTTTGAAATATGTACATTCATAACAATTTTGAGACGACACTCCTTCGTAACAAAATTCGCAGGAGTATAACGACAAATTGTCTACAACATTGTTAGAAGAGACAATGAACTTTCCATATATACAATCCTCATTATCCCCTGCTCCAAATATCAGATAACAATTTTTCTGATTTAGTGCAAAGTTTGTGAATTCGCTATTTTCTACATTTGTATTATTTAAACCAGGATGCGGTACATCAATATTCAACTCCTTTAGCTGATCGAAAAATGGACTATCAAAATCAAAATCTCTACTAAACTGCATTGCGTCAAAATCATTACTAAGCCACTCGTCCTGTGTACATGTTTTATGTGGATTATCTGGAGCAAACATACTTACTATTTGTTTTCCTGAAACATCTGATTTTCTTTTATATAATTTTCTTTCATTTCTAAATATTAACCTCCTCTGAAAGCGACATTCAGGGCACTGAACAGGAGGAGGTATTAAGTATTTCTTTCCGTTAAATATAGGCGATATTTCATCGTAATACTCTAAATCCCCTTCTGTGACTTCAAACATTGCCGAACACTTTTCGCAGGTTTGCTGCATTGGCAGTTAGTATACCTCTTTTAGATAGCATTCTTCACAGAAAATTGTTTCTGGCCTTTCTGGTGCGTATGTTGTTTTAATTTCTTTAGAACATTTATCGCATGATCTATCCCAAAGGTGATATGGATTTTTAATAGCAAATCTATCGTAATGCCTTTGGTCTGGGTGCTTACGAGGAATCGGCAATTTATGATCTCTATAAAACTCAAGTTCCTTCCTAATTATTTTAAAAGGCTTTCCTGTATCTGTGCATACGATGGCCCAGTTCAAAACATCGTCTGGGATGTCATTTGTACTATCTGGCAACTTTGAAGCATCAATCGTACGATCTGCCTCTACAGGAGATTGGTATTCACTCCATGAATAGCCAAGCTTCTTTGCATCGTCTTTTTCTAAGGGAAAGAATGTCTGAGCCATTGTTTCGTTATAACCAAAGCCAGATATAGAAGATGGAAAGAACTCCCCCCATTCTCCAGTCTTCTTCATATGCTCAACGATTCTTTCAGCTAGATCTTCATACTCTTCTGCTGAATATTGTTTGTTGAAAATACAATTGCTCTTATGCCGTAACCCTATGCAACCAAATAGGTTTTTTACACTTCTGCTGCAATACATAGAATAGAGTATGTTGTCTGCACCTTGTGACACATAATAACAGCCCAATAAGTTTTGAGTCTTTACACCAATTACGCAGCTTTCATAACAGAGCTCCATGCTGTCTCCCCATATATGTATATCACTGCAGTCCTTTGCTCCTACCAAGCAATTTGTGCAGTAATGGCAGTCCTGTACTTTGTTGCAGTCAAAGCAGTCTTTTGAATCCTTTGATTGATTTAGATTATTCCCTGTGACATCAACATTCTGTTCTCCTCTACATTCTTTTACAGGATATTTCAGAAAGAACTCATTTGTTTTATTAATCATATCCTGAACAGTTTTATACGAGGTTGAATCGAATTGTTCTAAGTATTTCTCGTATTCCTCTTTTGTTTTTTGTTCATTAAATATGCAATATTGTTTTTGCCTCAAATTAGCACATCCAAAACAGTTCTTACATCCTATGCAGTCCCTAATAAACCAACTATCACTACAATTTGTAGAATATCTACTGTATTTGCAGTTATAACAATTATTGCAATGGATCGTTTCATAGCAGAGTTCACAATCTACCGCTGCTGCAAAATCTAAACATGAAGTGATACCAACAAATGTATGACCATACATACAATCCTCTGCTCTCTCTCCGTCGAATATTAGATAACAATTTTTTACTATCAAATTGTCATTAGTGAATTCACTATTAACAGTCTCTCCTAGTACTGTTAAAGAAAGATGTGGAACCGAATCTAGTAATTCTTTGAATTGATCAAAGAAAGGTCTATTAAAATCAAAATCTCTGCCATATTCAAATGGATCCCAGTTATCCCCATACCATTCTCTTCTCTCGTAAACTTTGTATGGCTTATCCGGTGAATAAATAGATACAATGTTTTTTCCTGTTAGATCGCATTTCCTAGGATAAATCGATCTAGAATTATAGAACGCTAGCCTCCTTTGTAATCTGCAGCTAAAACATAATGTAGGAGCTGGCAGACTATGCTTTTTGGAATTAATCACTGGTGATAATTTATCTAAAAGCAAAATATCCTCGTCAGTTACATTAAATGACGCCGAGCACTTAGGACATTTTTTCTGCATTGGTGCCTAGTATACCTCTTTTAGATAACATTCCTCACAAAAAACTGTTTCAGAACAATCAGTTGAATAAACTGTATGCATTTCTTTGTTGCACTTGTCGCATTGCTTTTTGTGTATCTTATTCAAATTGTGTAATTGGATGCGATGCTTATTGCGAGCATCGTAGTGTAATCGAGGAACTGGTAGGTTCTGTGAACGATAATAGTAAAGTTCTTGTTTTACAATACGGTACGGCTTACCAGTTTCTGCACATATTACAGCCCAATTAAGAATATCATCTGGAATGTCATGGATAGAATCAGGTAGATTACTAGAAGGTATAGTTCGATCTACTTTTAATATTTCATTAGTGTCCTCTCTCCATTTTAGATTATTCATTAGTGCTTCTTTTTTGGCTAGAGGATAGTAGTCTTGAGCAAATGTCTCGTTATAAGCGAATGGACTATAGCTAGATGGAAAGAACTCTCCCCACTCTCCATGTTTTTTCATAAGATCTATGATTCTTGGTACTAACTCTTGGTATTCGTTCTTTGAATATTGCTTATTTAGAATACAAAATTGTTTATTGCGAATACAAATGCAACCGAAACAGTCTGATGATGACTGTGGTGTATCGCAATAAAGTATGTCATTGCATGACCAATTCTGAAAACAGAATTGATTACGCTGCCCTCCTATACCAGCGGCTATGCATTCATAGAAAAGTTGAGCATTATCGTAACCTGCAAAACAACAGTCCATAAAATCCTTTGAATACTCAACCATGAAAACATTTTTTGCATCCTCTACCCCATTTCCAATAAAGCCGTTTACTACATTTTTGCAATTCCGCAGATAGTCGCCGATACAATCTTCACAGTTAATATTGTAGTTAGCTGGACGCAAGAGTGTTTTTCTCCACTTGTGAAACTCTGTTAGATATTTCTGGAAGATTTCGTACCTAGAAATCATACTCCTGATTTCATCAAATTCTTGCTTAGTGCATTGCTTATTACGTATGTAATACTGTTTGTTACGTATATTACTGCTTAGAATGCAATTTCTACAACCTCTTAAATTGAATGAAAATAGACAATCTGAGGAATCAGAGGAATCAACACAGTAAACACAATTGTATAATTTAGTGCCATAGATGCATTCGTAACACAATTCTCCGTAAGAAAGAAATGAGCAATCCACAGAGTTTTTTGAGTGATCGAAACACGTTCCATATAAACAATCTTCGTTGTACCACGAACCAGCAATTGCTAGATAACAATTCTTGTTGAATCCTGCGTAGTTACAGAACTCACTGTTCTCTGCAGCCTTATTCATCAAGGTAAGCCGTGGCACTTTTAGTTGTAATTCTTGCATCTGCTCGATAAATGGACGTGAGAAATCAACATCAACACCGTAAGTTAATTCATCCCACTTATCACCCCACCAACATTCTTGGCAATAGACTGTAAATAGTTGATCGGATGCATATGCTGATACCATCATCTTCTGACAAAGATTACATTCTCTAGAATAGAAGTTTCTAACATTCGGGATTGCTAAACGCCTCTGCTCTCTACAGGGTGTGCATAGAGTAGGAGTTGGTATTCTGTGTTTCTTTTTATTAATTATTGGTGAAACTTTGTCGTAAAATACTAAATCCTCGTCAGTTATTTCAAACGATCCCGGACATTTACAGCATTTTTTCTGCATTGGTGCCTAGTATACCTCTTTTAGATAACATTCCTCACAAAAAACCTTCTCTGGCCTATCTGGACTGTAACTTGTTTGAATATCATTTGAGCACTTATCACATTTTCTGTCCCAGAGCTTGCGTGGATTTCTTAGGTCATTTCTATCTGTATGCCTTTGCATTGGGGACCTCCTAGGTATTGGAATCCCCTGCTCGCGATAAAATTTAAGCTCTTGTGGAATTATCTTAAAAGGCTTACCACTTTTATCGCAGGTTATAAGCTCATTACAAATATCATCGCTTACATCCGAAATTGTATCTGGTATTTGTACTTCTGGACCCATGTAACTTTCCTTTTCTTCTTGCAACGTCCAAACCCAACCATTCTTCTCTACCTCTTTCTGAGTTAGTGGCATGTATTCATGGGCAACAGTTTCGTTATATCCATATGGTGAAAGTGTAACTGGAAAGAACTGTCCCCATTCTTTAGTTTTTTCCATGTATGCGATAATTCTTGGCAGCAATTCTTCGTATTCTTCCTTTGTATATTGCTTGTTCAGAATGCAATACTCCATATGGTCTAATCCAATACAACCAAAACAGTTGCTACTATGATTTGTCTTATCACAATAGAAACAATTATTACTGTAATGAGAAGCGTAGCAGAAGGCGCTATAAGTCATATTTAACGTTGAACAGAGTTCATATGCTACCTCTGGTTTATAAAGTGAGTAATTTAAATCCTGACAGTCCTTTGCATCTAGGACATCATATAAATATTTACAATCTTCTGAGTCTGTTGTGTTGTAACATCCATGACAATTTTTTGATGTCTTAACGTTATTTCCTGTGCAGTCTTCACAATTCAAGGTGTACATGTCTCTATAGATTCCATTTTCAATTCTCATTTTTTTCCAAATATCATGAACACTTTTTAGTGCTTCATTAGAACTCAAATTTAATTCTAAAAGTTTCTTTTCATATTCCTCCTTTGTATGAGGTTCGTTCAAAATATAATATTCTTTATTACGAAGGTTAATAGAAAGTAGGCAGTTCTTGCATCCTTTTAGATCGAAACTAAATGCGCAATCACTGCAGTTATCTAAGTACATAGAATTCCTACATGCATATGAGTTGTAAACCTGTATGCATTCATGACACAGAGTTGAATGATAAGCGAATGTGCAGTCTAAGCAATTTTTTGAATATTTAGTAAATAAACAGAAGTAACAATCTTCATTGGCCTCACCTGCAATATCTAAATAACAGTTTTTATCATCACCACAGTAATTACAATATTCGCTGTTCTCACAATTAATTAAATCCATACCCAGTCTAGGTACTGTCATCATTAGCTCTTTAAACTGAGTAAAGAATGGAACGCTAAAATCAAATTCAATTCCATAATCCAAAGGATTCCATTTATCGCTATACCACTCACTCTGTAGATATACAGGCCAAGGGGTATTTTCTGGATAAATAGATACCATCTGTTTTTTTGATAAGGAGGATTTTCGATGGTAGAAAGTTCTATCGTTCCTCCAAGACATCCTCCTTTGTACTCGACAGGCCGGACACAGAGTAGGTGTAGATATGGGGTATTTAAATTTACCAAAGAATTCTAAATCACTATCTGTTACTTCAAATTTTGCCGAGCATTCGCTGCAAGAGTTTTTCATATTAGAGCTTTCTGGTAACAGGATTCGCAAAAGATTTTTTCCTCTCTATCTAATGCATAAGAAGTCATGAATTCAATTCCGCACTCTTCGCATTTCCTGCCATATAATTTTCTTGGGCTTCTTAACTTCATTCTATCCTTATTACGTTTAAAGAAACCTTTTCTAGGTAATGGTAAATTTAATTCTTTATAAAACGAAAGTTCCTGAGGAATAATTTTATATGGCTCACCTGATTCCTCACAAATGTAGATTTTTTTACAAACATCATCGGGGGCATCTTTCACATTATCTGGTAATACATTTACTGGACCCATGTATTGATCAATCTTCTTTTCATCATCTAGCCAATTTAAACCTTCTTTAACTGCCTGCTCTTTATTTAGTGGATAATGATCTTGAGCCATCGTCTCGTTATATGCGTATTTAGATGTTGTGGATGGAAAGTTCTCGCCCCATTCACCTGTTTCAATCATGTGATTAATAATCCTAGGTACCAATTCTTCATATTCTTCTTTTGTATATTGCTTATTTAGAATGCAGTACTCCTTTCTTTGAACACCTCTGCAACCAAATGAATCTGTAGTATGTGGGCAATGGGAACAATATAAAAGGTCAGTCATCATTCCTAATGTATGGTCACAGAAGCAACAGGAATTAATTTGGTAACCACAAACCGTGCACTCATACAACTTTTCTGCCTCTCCACATTCATCTATATCCATACAATTTTTTAGAGGCATAAAACCTTGGCAAACATACCTGCAATCCCATAAGTCCTCGCTATCGAAGCACATATATGCATTTTTACAATTAACTAGGTAATCCCCTACTACATCTTCGTTTTGAATCCCATGTATATATTTTTGTGGATACTCTAATTTTAATTTCATAAACCTTTCTTTTGCATTCTTTAAAGAAGCATATGAACCCAATAATGATCTAAAGTTTTCAAACTCTTCTTTTGAAACTTTTTTATTTTCTACAAAATATTCTTTATTGTTCATGTTAGAGCACATCAAGCAGTTTTTACATCCAGTACAGTTTTTTAAAAACATGCTAGAGCTACAATTATTACAATCTTGTAAGAATGAAGACTCATAACATTTAACACAATCAACACACTCATAACATAATTCAGACTTCCTAGTTCGATAGCAGTCCATACAATTTACACACTGATTTATGCTGTAGCTGTAATAGCAGTCTCTGTCTTCATCTGAATCAAAAACCAAATAACAATTCTGATTTTTACCTGCGTGGTTTGTATATTCACAATTTTCATCAAATTCATATCCTGTAAATAGATTGGGGAGTGGAACATTTAATACAAGCTCATTCCATTGTTCAAAAAATGGTCTATTAAAATCAAAATTCATTCCATAATCTAATGGATCCCACTTATCGCTGTACCAATCTTCTTGGCGATATACCTTATAAGGCAACTCAGGTCTAATATTTGAAATAATGCTTGCTCCAGTTAGATTACATTTCCTCTCATATAAATTTAATTGGTTAACATGAGATAGCCTTCTTTTGGATCTACACCTAGGACAAAGCGTTGGTGGTGGAATTTCGTATTTCTTCCCTCCAATCACAGGACTTAAATCACTCAGCATATCAATATCTTCTTCTGTGATCTCAAATCCTGCCGAACACTTTGTGCATATCTTTTTCATTTAATAATAGTATACATACCTATATTTCAATCTTCATATAAAACATATAGTCTTTATGTAAATAATGTAAACTGAACCTATGACAACTCCCCTACCACTAACATTCACAGCTTCTGCAATTACTGGATCAGACAGAGGCGGGAAAGAACTCGGAATTCCAACTATCAACGTAAATATGGCTGCTGTCCCAGAAGAGATGGATGATGGGATTTATGCCTGTTTAGTGAAAGTCTGTGATGATGATAATATTTATATTGGAGTAATGCATTACGGAGACAGACCTGTTTTTAATGACACCAGAGCATGTGAAATTCATCTACTTGATTCATATCTAGAATCACTTCCAAAAGAGATAACTATTACTGTTATGCAATATTTAAGAGAAGTACAAAATTTTAAAGGGCCAGAAGAACTAAAGAACCAGATTGAGCAAGACATAGAAGCCTGTAGAATGATACTCAGTGATTAAGTTCTTAAAAAAATATATAGGCAACAGGAGCCCACTTAGACTCGGCTGGCATCAATCTAAAGCATTGATTGCAGCACTTAAGTACCGTTTTCCTGCTAGGAAACTAACTGTGATAGGCGTAACTGGTACAGATGGTAAAACCACTACTGCTGGAATGATTGCTCATATTCTAAAGAAAAATGGGATTAGAGCAGGTGCAGCATCTACAGCATTTGTTCAAATAGAAGATGAAGTTGAGGAAAATTCTACGCATTTAACATCTATAAGCCCTTTCGTTCTCCAAAAGTTTCTAAGAAAACTTGTTAAAAGGGGATGCACGCATGCAGTCGTAGAGATGTCTTCTCATGGACTTGTACAAGGACGTTCAAGTTGGACTTTTCCTAGTATTGCAACTATCACCAATATTTCGCTAGAGCATTTGGATTATCACGGTTCAATGAAGCAATATATAAAAGATAAAGCAATTTTGCTTAGAATGCTTAGTAAAAACGGAACTAAAGTACTTAATGCTTCGGATGAATCTTTTGGATATTTCTCTTCTATTTTAAAAGGCAAAACAATCTCAATTTCAGATACAGAGGAGGCTGCAGATGTTCAAGCAAAAGAAATTAAAGCCTCAAATACAAAATGTACTGCATTGATTAATAATAACGATGAAAATATCAATCTATCTATCCCAATTCCTGGTCTGTTCAACATTCAAAACGCTTTGTGTGCAATTGGATGTGCCAAAGCTTGTGGCATATCTGTTTTAGAAGCTGTAGAAGCATTAAGCGATTTTAGTAGTATCCCAGGAAGAATGGAGATGATAGATGAAGGACAACCTTTCTCTGTATTTGTAGATTTTGCAGTTTCACCTAATGCATACGAAAAAACTCTAAACACACTTAGACAAATAGTTGGAGGGAACGGAAGAGTAATGGTTCTTTGCTCTAGCTGTGGAGATAGAATGAAAGAGAAGAGACCAATAGTTGGTCAGATATGTAGTGATCTTGCGGACTTCGTAGTTGCTACAGAGGATGAAACCTACGGAGAAGATCCTCATTCAGTACTTGATGAAGTGTGGAATGGAATAGATCAATCTAAATGCGAAGCGTATAAGATTTTTGACAGAAGTGAGGCAATCTCCTTCCTTTTTGAAAATGCGAAAGAAGGCGACGCAGTTGTTCTATGCGGCATGGGCCCATTTAGCACAATGAACAAAATTGGAGGAGCAGTTGATTGGGATGAAAGAGAGGTAGCAAAAGCAAAGCTATCAGCTATGAGCTTTTAGCTTTAAGTATTTTTTTATAGCTTAAAGCTTAAGTCTTAAAGCTATTCATCCTTACATTTAACCCACAAAAACAAACCAAGAACCAAAATTGGAAGTGTATACATTTGCCCCCTAGTTAAAGTAATAATGCCTAAATCAAATAGTGAATATTGTTGATCACGAATGAATTCTAGTAAAAACCTAAGTGATCCATAAAGAATCATAAACAAAGCAGCCGTTCTACCAATACAAATAGGCTTTCTATTTAAATACCAGAAACAAGCGCCAGCAATTAATAGATCTTTAATTATTCCATATATCTGAAGTGGATGACGAATTCCATCTGCTAAAGGAAACTCCATACCCCATGGCAAAGTCGTAACAGTCCCATACAACTCTTGATTAATAAAATTACCTAGCCTGCCAAGAGCTAAGCCAATCGCAGCAGGTATCACTACTACATCAGCCACCCTTTTTAAGGAAATCTGCCTCTCCCATAAAATATAGGATAAAAGGATAATAACTCCAGCGAATCCTCCATGAGACGACATTCCGCCCTCCCAAACTGCAAATAGTTTTAATGGATTAGCTAAAAAATATACAGGTTCATATAAAACAGCATAACCTAGCCTACCACCTACAATTACACCTACTACGGCCCATGTGAGCAATGATGCCCAATCATCATGCGTAAGGTTCAATTTACGCTTTCTACCTAGTCTGGGGAGTATTAAATATGCTATCCAAAAGGAGATTAAATAGAGCAATCCGTACCAATGAATACTTAAACTAAGGATCTGGACAGCTATCTCTCTAGATGGGAAGAATTGAATCATATATCTAAGTATAGAAAGATTTACCATTTAATGTAAGAGTTAGACATATTTAGTATAATATGTTATAATTATACATAATGACACAAAAACAAAACTGGAAATTTGCTTATACGGCTGCGGGGATCTCTGTTGTTGTTTCCTCTTTGCTTTGGACATTAGCAATCGCCAATATTGCATATTCCAATACATATGAATCAAAAGAAAATGTTTGGAACAGAAATTTAAGCTACTTGGAATATTCCAATGTTAAGACAAAGAGTTTAGAAGCATCACTTATTAATATAGAAGATGAAATCGATAAAAATGAATTACATGAGTCTGCACCAGTTAATATAACTGTAGAAACAAGAGAGATAAATTCAGAAGAAGACAATGCTAAAACTGAAAATGAACTTGAAAAATGGGGGCTACAAAGATCCTTTACATTGCAAATCCCCTCTTTGAACATACGTGTTCCAGTTTTGCTACCGTCTATCACTTATTGGGAGTCTAGAAAATGGGGTATGTTAGAAGAGCAAATGCAAATAGGACTCCTAAAAGGAGCTGTTGCATATCCTCATTCTGTTTTACCTGGTGAAATGGGTTCAATAATTATTGCAGGTCATAGCAGCCCTCCAGACGAACGTGCAGCAGAAAGTATATATGGAAATATTTTTAGATCGCTTCCATCATTAAAAGAAGGAGATGCAATATATCTAATAGATGATGGGGTTAGAATCACATACATTGTTCAAGAATCCTACGTAATTCCAGTTTCTGAAACTGAAATTTTAAAGCAACAAAAGGATGAGAAGATACTTAAGTTGATGACGTGCTTCCCTATAGGAACAACAAAAGACAGATTAATTGTTACAGCTAAAAGAATTGGTCTGCATAGGCTTTAATATCAGTAAAACAGTGAAGCAGTATAACAGTGAAGCAATGGAACGGTTTAAATAGCTTTAAGCTATAAGCTTTGAGCCTTAAGCATAAAATGCAAGCGCACTTGTTTGAGAGAGGAGCATTGCATAGTTTCTAGTGATACACGAACAGATGACTTGTCTCTGTGAGTTAAACTTATGTCTAGCAAGTATGCGACGAGCGAGTCTGCGTTTGTCTTGATCTTTTTTGGTTCGTTTTTTGTATCAAGACAAAAAATGAACATGTAATGAATTATTTTAGTAAATAAATTATGTACTTTGTCCTTTATGGTGATCACCCCCTCTCCCTAACCCTCTCCCGCCGGGAGAGGGAATACGAAATCTAATCTTCATTATATAATAAATTGTATTACAATTTTTATTAATCTATCTCTTCATTATCCTCAATTTTACGTATACTAAGCTTGTGCTAATACTAGGAATAGAAACATCGTGCGATGAAACCTCTGTTGCAATAGTAGAAGATGGAAGAAAGGTTTTATCTAATGTAACTAGCAGCTCAATTGAGCTTTTTGAGAATGCAGGAGGAGTTATCCCAGAGGAAGCTGCCAGAGCTCAAGTTGAATATATGATTCCTGTACTAAATACTGCACTTAGTGAGGCTAATCTTTCTGCAATGGACATTGATGCAGTAGCAGTAACAAAGGGGCCCGGATTACTTGGCTCTCTTTTGGTAGGCACATCTACTGCTAGAGCATTCTGCTCAATATGGAATAAGCCATTAATTGGAGTTAATCACACCTTAGGTCATTTATCATCCGTATGGTTGGAATGTGAGGATGAACCAAGTTATCCAATTTTAACTTTATCTGTTTCTGGCGGTCATACAGATCTTTGGCTTAGAAAGTCTCATACAGAGGGAATATTACTTGGATCAACAAAAGATGATGCAGCAGGAGAAGCATTCGATAAAGGAGCAATTCAGCTAGGGCTCCCCTACCCTGGTGGCCCATCGATTAGCAAAACTGCAATAGATGGAGATGCTACTTCACATAAGTTTCCTCTACCTCTAGCAAATGATAAATCACTAGATTTTAGTTTCTCTGGACTAAAGACATCACTTAAATATCTTTTAAGAGATCTAAATATCGATACGCCTGAATCACTTACAGATAAGCAACTTGTTGATATTTCTGCGTCTTACGAGAATGCTATATGCGCTCATCTTGTAGATAGATTAAAACGAGCAGTATCTGAACATGATGAATGTAATGAAATTCATATTGTTGGTGGAGTATCTGCTAATAATCATTTAAGAGAGATCGTGAATTCTACTTTCAAAGATAAAACTGTTCGATGCCCTACAAAAATAAAATACTGTACAGATAACGGGTCTATGATTGCTGCAGCTGGATATTTTCTCTTTCGGGAAAAAGGTGATCTCGCATATGAGTCATTTAAATCTGGAAAAGCATCTGACTAACTAGAAAGCGCTTAACACAGGCAATAAGGCTGCTGCAACAATTGCTAAAGCACCTACAGTAGCTACGATTCGGACAACTTTTTTTTGCTTCATTTTAATTATTGGGAAGTAATAGTAAGCATTTCTTGGCTCAATGAGCCCTGTTCATCTTTTAGAGAAAGGATAACATTATATGTACCTGGTCTCTCGAATACATGGATAGGATTATTCTCGTCTGTTGTTGAACCATCTCCAAAGTCCCATTCTATATCGTCTGATCTACCTGTAGTACAAGACATATCAAAGCTAACACCTAGTGGCGCTTTGCCTGATGTTCTACTAGTTGTGAAACAAGCATCTAATACAGGAGCACGTACTACTATAGTTCTTTCTGCGCTGAATGTTTTTCCACTAGTTGTAAATGCAGTAACTAATATTCTGTAAGTACCAGGTTGTTCAAATAGATACTCAATCTGTGCACCACTTTGTATAGGAGAAGATTGTATACCGTCTCCAAACTTCCATTCAAACCCAGTGATTTCTTCATCTGGTATTACAGTTTCAGATGCATCAAAACGAACTAGGAGAGGAGAAACACCGCCCTCTGGACTCATACGAATTGCGATTATAGAACTTGGAGGTAATACCTCTATTGTTAGCGACATTCTTAAAACATTTTTAGATGGCCCAGTTGCAATCATTGTTGCTGTATATGTTCCTGGCCTTCTATAAATTGCCTTTAACACAGTGTCAGTAGATTCAACAGCCGTAGCATTTGGAGCCTCCCAAACAAAATCAATTAATGGTTGATTTGTTTCTGGACTTACCTCAATTTGCAAAGGAACTTCACCAGAAATCTTTCTACCTCTTATATCTGGTGTTCCTACGAATTTTAGATCCGGTAACCTTAATACATCTACAACACGAACTGTTTTACTCACGCGTGCAACTACACCGCTATTAGACCTGACCTCTGCTGTGACGTAATAATTACCGTTATCTTCAAAAGTATGGCCTATGCGATCTCCACTTGCCTTATTACCGTCTCCTAAGTCCCAATCTACACTTTGAAATGGCTCACTGGTTTCTATGCTAAATAAAATACCAAAAGGAGCAGGTCCAATTAGGTTAATTGGATCAGTTTCTATACTTACTGGGAAAGGAAGTGGAGGAGGGTCTGTAATTGTAATCTCCCTTTGCATTGTTAACAGAGTTTGATTACTAAGAAGCATTGTTACAGTAACTGTGTTTAATCCAGTTCTAGGATAAGTAAATGAAACATCTGTTTTGTCTGTTATTTCATCTATTTCTCCGTCACTTTGAAAATCCCATTTTGCTTCTACTAGCTTAACAGGATCATTAATCATGTGTTCAATACTAAGTGTAACTGGCTCGTCTACTATTGGCTGAATTGGAAAGACAGAAAATACAGCATCTGCGATAAGTAGTTTTCTATATATATATCTAAATGAACCATCAGTCAAAGTAAGTTTCACAGCAACGTCATATGTTCCTTTGTCTTCGTAGTATGCAGTTGACTCTGTTTCGATTGTTTCCTCATTAGCTTCCCCGTCTCCTTCGAAATCCCAAGAAATTGATTCTATACTCAGTCCCCTTCTACTTAATACATCTGCAGCTTCATTTAGACCAAATGTAATTGTTAAAGGGGCAATTAATTTTCCTTGAATCTCTGGAGCCAGTATCTGCAATGATAGGGATGGCTCTTGTTGTATTTTATATACTGTAAATAAAGCAATAATTATTCCTGGCAATATCACAGCAGATATTTTTGTTACTCCTAAGATTGTAATTATTCTCTGTTTATCTGCAAATACAATCCTCTTTAATAAGAATGCAGCGATTATTGATAAAACTGCAGCGCCAGAAAATCCACTCATTACACCAAGCGGTATTAGCTGTTCAAAGTCCCCTTTTGCATTTGGCAAAAATGCCAACAAGAATAAGCACCAAAAAACAAATATTACATATGGCGTTAAAAAAATAATCAATAAAGCCATCTTAATATTAGGATTAGCTTTCGAAATTGCCGGCTGATCAACCGAAATGCCGTCTACAGATTGTTGGTTAGTATCCATTACTCATTAAGTGGAATTGATTGCTGAAGCATTAATTGTATAGATTGATCGTCTTCGTCTTGTAATTGAGACCCAAATATAGAGCCCATTGCTTCTGTGATGCTAATACTCTCATCTGGGGGAAGTATTGGCTCTACATTATTAAAATCAGAGAACATAACATCCATTTCTCCTGAAATTACTGTGCCATCTTGCGTAATAAGTGAATCAATATTCCACACTATCTTTCTAACATTAAATGTATCTGCATCTATCCAAATTTCTCCTGATGCTATTAATGTGTTGTACATTTCCATAAGCATTTCACTATCAAACTCTTCACCCTGTTCCTTTGATACTTCTTCTAAGTATAGAGCTAACTTTTCTGGATCTACAGATACCGAATAATGATACGTGTCATTGTCATCAATAGACGTGAAAGGCAATTCTTCCTTTACTCTAACAACTTTTGCCTGTGCACGTAATAATCTGGGATCAGGACTTACAGTAGAATTACCCATATCGGACTCGTTACTTTTAACAGTGATCCATTTTCCAGTGAACATTTTTACTAATGATTCAGAAAATAATGGGTTCTCTCCATCTGCAATCAATTCATCTACCATCAAATATATTTCGTCTGGACCTAGAGTAGTAATTTTAATTTTTGTATCCAATGACAGCGATTCAGAAGCATTGTTAGAAACAAGATGAATATCTGCAGAAAAGTGTGACTGTTTTCCCATCGCATCCTGTCGTCCTTTAATAACTGCGCTAGCATTTATTAAGCTATCAGGTTTATTTACTTGAATATTCCCTTCTACATCAAATTTTGCTGATTCAGTTTGCATAGCAGCAATAACTGATTTCATTAGAACCTCCTCTGGAGGTAGCTCACCTCCGTCTGCATTTTGTTTAACACAAGCTGTAATTAATAAAACACCTAGTGCTACAACTGACATTTTTTTTATACTATTTGAAATCATAATAAGCAGACAAGAAATTGATCCTATGTAGTTTGCCATGACTTTAATAGAACGTACAGTTTAGATATGGCACCAGAGCATAATTACGAATTGTTCACAGTAAAGACAATATTTATCTTCCACTAACAGGTATAGAAATTATATCACTCGGTTCTTCTATAATTAGCTGCACGGTTCTTGATCTCTTTGCCATTACGTCTGCTCTAACAGAAAACAATCTTTCTTGGTTTTTGTTTAAGATAAAAGGAGGATCAAAAATCAAATCAATTGAATCACCATTCATTTGGCTAACAACAGGAGTAATTACCTGCGTTCCTGTTTCTATAAATATATTTTTCAAATTATCATCTTTAGCACTTCCGCGATTACTAATCGTAATTGCAGAAATTTTATGATTAGAAACGGAGTCTGCTTTAAGTAGAAATCTCATTACCTTTCTGCGCAATCCGTACTTGATCCTGCTTGAAATGTTCGCATAGGTAACATTGATAGTCCCTGCTTTCTTTGTAGCTGTCCTATAGACATTGTTTTGTTTCAAATCAGGTCTGGCGGAAAGGTAGACATTTGAATTTGTCGAGACATCCTTAGCATCATCAATATAAAACCCATGCTGCGAATCTATAGCTGCATCTGCAGAAATATCTGCTGCAACAGTAATTAGCTTAGTTGAACATGCTTTAATAACAATATTGCGAATATTAAAGTGCACTTCTCCATCTTTTGGAACAGTTCGTCCCCTTGTTATTCTCCTATTATCAGCTAGTAAATATACAGAACTAATATCCTGTGCACTCCCTAACCCCCTATGACGTACAGTAATCCCATCTAAAATCACGTCTTCATCACAAGATGTTTTTAAACTTAAATTTAAAAACGGAATCCTAGTAGAGCCACGAGGAAATGACCTAACAGTAGCCTGCTCATGTTCTACAGAAAGAACTGCATTCGTTGTACTAACAACGTTTTGAGTCTGAGCAGCTGCCAAAGAATTGTTCTGCTGACCTAGATTAAAATGATGAAGAAAGTATGCAAACAGAATTGAGTTCATACATATATTCTAGCAAAGAATTACTTTGATCTCTTCCTTCTTCTTTTTGGAACACAGGATTTATATAATTTGAAAACAAAATAATCAGACAGCACCCCCAGTAGCAAGAATGGTGGGATACTAAGCCACATTCCATGTTTCTGTAATAGTATGACACCAACAATTGGACCTATTAAAGTACCTGCGATTGAATACCTTCTATTGAATGTGAATATAGCAATTGTTCCAAGCAACCAAGACAAAGCAAATAAGAAGACAATTGCATAAAGCAATGTAACAGCCAATGACTTACTCGACTCAAGGCCAGTGTAATACCTCTCTTCAGTGTACTTCCCAGTTATGTGATTCATGATGCTCTCTACACCACTCAAAATAGCTTTGTTGTATTTTCCTTCCCTTACACTAGGCATAATATCTTTCTCCACAATTCCATTTCTTACCTGATCACTAAAAATAGTACTTAGTTGAAAGTCAGTTGAAACATTAGCGATTCTATCGCTGTATGAGAAAAGTAACAAAACACTATTTGATGGTAAATCCCACTCTTCTCTAACTTGATCTGTTATATCGTCAACATCATAACCAAGTAAGCTCTCTATAAAGAACACAACAATAAACTGGCCAGTTTGATCTGCTAATCCGGATAGGGCACTTTCTATAACCTGCTCCTGCGTAGCATCTATAAGAGAGGCATCATCTGTAAGATACCCATCGTTTGGAGGAAGTGAAAATGCAGCAGATGCAACAATTGGAGTTGCAAATGCCAAACAAATACATACTGAAAACCACTTTAACTTCATATACAAAATATTATACACACTAAATATCACATAAGTGAAATGCTGATATTTATTACAAAATCATTATTTTGTTTTGTCCATTTGAGCAGAATATTTGACATCATTATACCATTCTGTATTCTGCCACTCCTGTCACAACTTTCTCCAAATACTATGAAACATTCATTATCTATCTATACATTGGTTACAGCAGTAATAATCTTGCCTTGCCTAGCAAGTGCATCAGAAGTTGATATAAATGTATTAAGTGAAAATATTCAAACAATTAATCAACAAAGAGACGTACAAGAAAATGAATATGCAAGGTCCTTTGCTGCACTAAAAGAAATTCAAAAAGATATAATGAAAGAAAGAGAAGATTTAAAAGCTTGGGTAGAAAGTAGAATACAAGAAGAAAACGATCTGCTAAGCCAATTACCACTATTGCATTCTTTAAAAAATAAGATTCAGTTAAGAGCTCGTCAAAGAATGATGAGTAATGCTAAATCTCTCTTCGCTATTCAAAGAGAAGAAAAAGAAGCAGCATTGAAGGAAAAAGAAATGGCATGGAGAAACCAGTGGGAAGCATTAAAAAAATCTCGAACACAAAGCAGAACAAGTTTCTTACACAGAAAAAGAATAAGTGTTAGACAAATTAAAGAGCAAAGATCTAAAAATGTTATGTCTGAGATTCATTCAAATTTAAATGATAAAAATAGTCTTAGAAATGGATATTTGGAAAATAAAATCAGTAGATACCAAAATGATAAGAGTAAAAGATCAAATTCTGTTAAACGATCATTAAGCAAAGCAAGATCTAATCAATATCTTAATAAAGTTAATCCAGAGGTAGAAAAACAATTACAGCTAGAAAAAGAGGATAAAATTGCAGAAATGCATGCGATGGAATTAAAAAGAGTTATTGAAAGGCTTAGTGTAATTGGACCAATTGATGATGAATTGCGATCCTCAGTTTACTTGCACATCTTTGGTGTGATGCCAGAGGAATCCAAATAGTTTATTATCAAACGATCGAGAATTTAGTATTTGTGTCAAAATAGTCTAATCCCTCTTCCTTTTTAAGGAAATCAACAATCTTATACGTTAATGGCGTGAATAAGACTTCTATCGAAACTTTGAAAATGTAATTTGCGATAATCAGACTCACAGCTATTTCCCATGGGAAAACACCTAATAAACAGGCAATAGTTACAAAAATTACAGAATCAATAATCTGACCAATCAAAGTAGATCCAATAGTCCTCATCCACAAATATCTGCCATTCATTAGTACTTTCATCTTAGCCAAAATTACAGAGTTGCTTAGCTCACCAAACAAGTATGCACATAAACTTGCAATAACGATCCCCCCAGTACTCACACCACCTAGTATTGAGGAATATGCATCATTACCTGCATACAGCAGCCATTGCTCTTCTCCTGGCATTTTTTGAACTAACAAGAAGTAGCCACTCATAATTGCGCTCATGAAAAATCCGATCCAAATAGCTCTGCGTGCTTTTTGATACCCATATACTTCTGTAAGGATGTCTCCAAATATATAACTAATAGGAAACAGCAATGTTCCTGCATCAAACGCTAGCCTTAAGCCGAAAATAGAGAAACCCCAATCAACAATCTTTGCAGAAGATGAAATGTTGCTAATTAGCAAGGCTGCTACAAAGAAAGAGACTACAACATCAAAATATTTTAGAGGTTTCATATTTATATATAAGCATGTAACTAGATGCCATACAAGATTGCAAATTACTAAATGAAATATATGATTTTTATTTGAGATCTAATTGAGTAAGTGACCATTTAAAGCGGATTATGCTGTTTTTTAGACATTTGTGTATACATTTTTTATACAACTATTTTCCTTCTTAAATTAAACTATGAAACTATTCCTATTTGGCTAGCTATAGCCATAAAGTATGACATTGAACAAAGAGTTTGTTCATATAATGGAATTAATCACTTCTTACTAGACAACAAGTGCCTATTCCGTACACTGCTCTGCTTGCCCCCCGTCCCGTATGATAAGTAACGTGAAACACTTCACACAACGTGTTTCTTCCAATGTAGTGCTAATGCACGCGTTCCTCATTGCCTTCCTTACATTAAGTATGGTGATGAGCCTTCCAACTCTTTAGTCCCTAGAGAGTAAAATCTGAAGAGGAAGAAACAACGAGCAAATAAAATTTATCACTAATAGCCAAGACGCTTAGCGTTCTACGGGCTTAAGTGTTCCTTTTGCTACTAAAATATCAGATGGCTTTGGATCACCGTCATCCAATTCTTTTGTAACATGAACAATAGTATAGGACCTATAATCTATATCACTTGTAAATTGGTTGGCGTGACGCACGTCTCCAAACATTGTATGCAGATGCCCAGCACTAATTAAATCACCTGTATCTGGATTAATTAACCAAGCCTCAAAGAAACTGCCATCCTCTGGTCTTTGTATATTTAATTGCATTTCTTGAGCATAAGAGCCATCTTCAAAATAATGTGCCTGCAATACTCCATTTGCGCTTGTGTCCCCTTCTCCATTTATTGAACCATATGCAAACCAAACTTCTTTTCCAAATCTATCATCTACTACTACTCCCCCTGTTGGCATTGGCTGGCTATGAGTTTCTAGATTATCTGGCTTCTGTATAGATACCTTTTCTTCTTTACAGGATGTTAGCAGGCAAAGTGGTGCAAATAGACTTATTACCATTAGTGATGAGATATTATTCATATATGAATTATAAATTAATTAAAATTGTATTACATTGTATTACATTTCATCACCTTTGTAATACATTGTAATACAAAACTACCACAAGAATCCTGGAGGCCTCGCATCAATTCTGTCTCTTTCTACGCCTGCATAATGATCTGCTCTAGCAGCTAATACAAAATAGGATGGAGCATCCTCTGGATACAAACGAGCAAATAACTCACATAGGGAAACAAATTCCTCAACATTTGGTGAAAGACTTACAAAATGAGTGTTATAAGTAAAAGCATTAGCAAAATCTGAAATTATAGAATCAAACTCTTCTCTTCTAGCATCAATTTCCTCTGCCCTGTTCCAGGCTAGATAAGATCGAACCAAGCCATGTAATATTCCTAAATCATTATATACACCATACTGATACGCAGTCTCATAAGAAGATACAGCCTTATCATCTACACCCATCTCCTCATAGATCTCTCCTAATAGTTTCCAAGATCTATAGTCACTCTTATTCAGTTTAATGTATTGCCTAGCTGCTCTTTCTGCCTCTGTTAGATTGCCCTGACTAAATAGTATTTTGGATCTACTTAAATGTAGGTCCCTACTGAACCATTCATTACTAGACCTTTGATACCAACGCATAGCGATTCTCTCTTCTCCTCTTGCTTCTGCATGCCTACCTAGAGATGAGGTAACTAGATACACGCCCTCAAATAGGGCAGCAAATAGTAGTATAGAAACTAATATGACCTCCAAAGACACAGAAATTTTTCTATGTACTACAAATTTAGAATCATTAAATAATGACCCAGACAAAAATCCTACTAGTAACCAAAACGGTAACGCAATTCCAACAAACTGGAGATTATAATCAATCAAACTATGAGAAATAACTCCAGCAAGAGAAACAATGATCAAAATATTTAGTGAATTATTTGATTGGCTCTCCTTTCTAACCTCTGAATAGATACCCTTATATAAAATTAATCCAAGCAATATTAATAGTATAAGCGATGCTATTACTCCTCTTTCTACTGCAATTTTCAAAAATACATTATGAGGATGATCCGATGTAGCAAGAACTTGTGTCTGTGAATGAGGCTGAATAAACCTAAAACTATATGGGCCCCATCCGAGCAGTGGCTCTTCTTTTATTAAGGATATTGACTGTTTCCAAAACTCGGACCTTTCAGAAACAGATGAAACACCTTCATCTGCACTAAATGTAATTTTCTTTCCTACAGATAATACTTGATGTACATCTGACCTAAGAATGTTTGCAAACTGGAATACTAATAAAGAAACAACAAAAATCATTCCTACCTTAATTGCTTTTCTCTTCCACTCAGTTTTATCTAGCTTCTTTATATATAAGATCCCAGACAAAAGAATTATTTGTCCTACAAATGCAATTATCGCGCCTCTAGAGAAACTAAGGAACAAACAGCCAATAACAAATCCTAATATTAATGATCTAATAATTATGTTTACTGAGTATTGAGATTTTGTATTTGATTCTATTGGGTTTCTAAATACCCACTCAGCAACAATAGGCCATGTAAGCAATAGATAGTTTGCCCAAGCATTAGGCCAATAATCAGTATGGAATCTAAAATCGAAAAATGTACCTACAAATCTATTAACAGGCTGAAATGTATAAACGACTAATCCGATACCACATGCAGTTAGAGTTGCGATACTTAGCACCCTAATAAAATGCGTACATGTTTCATTCTCTCTTAAATCTACTGAGTCCTGTGCTTTACGAACTGCCCACAAAAATAAGAGTAATAAAGACCCTGTTCTAATTACTTCATCAAAACCATAATTTTTTGCAGAAGAATAAAAATAACTAACAACTGTTAAAACGAGGAATGACATAACAGCTACCCACAAAAATGCAGGCATACGATCTGATGCTTTTTCTTTTAAGCTTAAAAATGAAGAGAATACAACAGCTCCTGCAATACCAGTTAAAACCCAAGTAACATCTATGCTTTTTCCGCCTCTCCACATTACTGCGACAACTACAAAACATAATAGTAACCATTGGACCCACTGTTCGCGGGTCAATTTATTTATTAATCGCATACTAGGACATGATGACATAAGACATAACAAAAATCACGACATGGATTGTTTACATTTGTAATCTACTCGAATTTAACTTTGGTGCCGAAGGAGAGACTCGAACTCTCACAAGCTTGCGCTCACACGAACCTGAATCGTGCGCGTCTACCAATTCCGCCACTTCGGCATAACTTTTTTAGAAAGAACATATCGGAGTTAATTATTGCACATTTATTTGATGTGCGCGCCTGCCTGCCGGCAGGCAGGTCTACCAATTCCGCCACTTCGGCAATATAGATAAAAGGAACAGTTATTGAGGTATTCATCCCCGCATTCGCGGCGTGCCGCCACTCTTGTCGGCCGAAGCTCGTGAGAGCGAAGGCTGATCGGCATATGTTGAGTATACGATGATACAAATTTGAAGCAATTATCACTAAAATAAAAAGGGTATGGCATTTTGATTGCATTCCTTGTTATACTTCGGCTTACATTATTCATTTTCCCTTTTATTTATGTCGTCTAAGTGTTGCAAATCCAAACTATTCATCACAGTTATCGTTATTGCTGTGCTAGTTGCTCTTGCATACTTCTTTATGGGTACAGATGCAGAACCTGTAATGGAAGAAGATGCAGTAGTAGAAGTTACAGAGGAAGAAACAGAAGAACCAACTGTAACAGAAGAAGAGACAGAGGAAGAAACAGAAGAAGAGACAGAGGAATAATCCTCGAGTCTAAAAAAAGGGAGATGCATGCGGGCTAACCCTGTATGCCTCTCCCCTTTTTATATTCAAACTAATATATATAAAGGATTGCCGTACTAGGTGTAATAATAGTCGCACCACCTGTTGGATCCTGAAGTCTTAGATTTACTGATTCTCCTCCGTCTGATACCAAATCCTTTAATACAGGTATGATTACTGTTTTAGACGCTTCGCCATCTTTAAATACGATAATTTCATCTACATTCTCATAATCTGACCCAGCTGTTGCTGTATTGGAGATGGTTTTAAACTTAACAGAAACTTCCCCCATTGCTCCCCCTAGTCTCTTTATAGTAATAATTGCCTCCCCATCACTTTCTAAAACCTCGAATTCTGTATGACTCAATTTAAGTGATCCTGAGCCAAATGATGAATTTTCATCATCATAGATTGTTAGTAGAGCGGTTGAATCGCCAATCTCTGCACCTCCTGTTGGATTAGATAGTGATAAGTTTACTGTTTTGTTACCACCCATATCTGAATTATCCAGAATTGTAATAGTAAACGTTTTTTCTGTTTCTCCTCCTGAGAAATTAAGTACTCCACTTGTACTATTATAATTGGATGATCTTGCAGTTCCATTTGTCATCCCATAATTAACAGAAACAGATCCTGTATCTCCACCTGTCCTTACCACTCGGATTGTTGCTGTGTCAATTTCCTCTGAAGCTGCAAAGTCTAAAGCAGAGAACTTAAATGTTCCCTCTTCTGGACCATCTGCAACAGAAGAACTTGAGCTACTGCTAGCTGTTTCATCATCATTAATTAATATTGTTGCTTCGTCTGGAGTAGTTCTACCTGCTCCGCCAGTAATATTATCTAGAGTAATTTTAAATGTCTCATCTCCTTCTTGGTCTTGATCGTCTAAAATTGCTAAATCAAATCGTGCACTTGTAACACCAGAATCAAATCTTACTGTGCCTTCTTGCTTTTCGTAATCCTCGTCTTCGGTAGCAGAGTCTGCAACAAGTGTGTAATCAACTGTAACAACTCCTCTATTGCCAGCTGCCCTCACAAGAGTGACTGTAACAGTGCCTGCATCCTCATTTACTCTGTACTGAGAAGCTGTAAATCTAACCAGCCCAGATGATGGAATTGAACTACTAGAAGAAGAACTAGAAGTAGAACTACTAGAAGAAGAGCTTGAAGATGAACTAGAAGAAACTGATGATCTGCTACTAGATGACGAAGTTATGCCTTTTATTTCATCCCTAAGCCTTTTCATTAAAACAGCTGCTTGGCCTCTGCTTAGTGGATCATTTGGCTTAAATGTACCATCTGCGAATCCTGTAATAATACCAAGTGATGCCATTTCGCCAATAGATGCATCATAATAAGAGCCAACAGGTACGTCTGGAAAAATTAGGGATCCCAAACCACCCTGTCCAATGGCAGACGTAACTAATACTCCAGTTGTTAAACCAGATATAAATAATAAAGTTGATAATTTCTTCATAATAAAAAACGGGAAAGATTGTGAAAGACTATACCAAAGAATTTTAATTCCTCTACTTGACTACCATATAAAGATATTCTCGGCTTGAACATTCTTAATAAAGGAAGCTTTTTCTATACCAAATCTAATAAACGACTGGTACCATACTTCGGTCATTAGCACTCTCATTCATTAAGTGCTAGATACTTCAATTACATTTAACCCCTTATTATATGTCTAATATTCCAAAACTCGCTGTAGAAGTAGAACCACTAGGAGATCGCATACTTGTTATGCCACTTGAACGAGAGCAAGTTACACAGTCTGGAATTGTGTTGCCAGATACTGCAACAGGAGAAAAACCAAGCGAAGGCATAGTGCTTGCACTTGGAAAAGGAGGAACAGGCGAAGATATGCCTGATCCAACTAAATTCTTGAAAAAAGGAGACAAAGTTCTATTTGGAAAATATTCAGGAGATGAAGTTAAATTAAAAACAGAAGAAGGCAAAGAAGTAGAAGTTAAAGTACTTCGTTTAGATTCTGTTTTAGGAAAAGTCGTTTAATTTATAATTTTTAATTCAATCCGTTAATTTCCCCCAAACCATATGTCAGCAAAAGATATAAAATTTAGCTCCGATGCAAGAGAACAAATCTTGCAAGGAGTAGAAAAGCTATATAACGCAGTTAGAGTAACAATGGGACCAAGCGGTCGAAATGTAATAGTAGAAAGAGCATACGGAGCACCAACCGTAACAAAAGATGGAGTATCTGTAGCAAGAGAAGTAGAGCTAGAAGATAGTTTTGAGAATATGGGAGCTCAACTAGTTAAAGAGGCGGCAACAAAAACAAACGATGCTGCAGGAGATGGAACAACAACAGCAACCGTACTAGCATTTGCAATTATGCAACGAGGCCTAAAACACATAGGTAAAGGTGCAAATGCAATCTCTATCAAGCGTGGAATAGATTTAGCAGTTAACACAGTTACTGATGA
The DNA here is from genome assembly GCA_018648865.1 of Candidatus Peregrinibacteria bacterium. Taxonomy (GTDB): domain Bacteria; phylum Patescibacteriota; class Gracilibacteria; order Peribacterales; family Peribacteraceae; genus JABGQH01. The sequence goes on along the minus strand of JABGQH010000009.1, from coordinate 39,225 downwards.
GCTAACCAAAATGAAAAAAGATATTAGTTCAAAAGAAGAATACAAGGCAGTTGCAACTATCTCTGCTCAAGATGAAGAAGTTGGAGACATAATCGCAGAAGTAATAGATGAAGCAGGTAAAAGCGGCGTTATAACAGTAGAAGCAGGGCAGACACTAGGACTAGAAAAAGAATACGTAGAAGGGATGCAGTTTGATCAAGGATATATTTCCCCTTACTTTGTTACGGATACAAACAGAATGGAAGCAGAGTTTGAGAAGCCATACATTTTGATCACAGATAAAAAGATTGGATCTATTCAAGAGATCCTTCCTCTACTTGAGCAAATCGCTCAAAAAGGAAGAAAGGAAATTGTGATTATCGCAGAAAGTATAGAAGGAGAAGCTCTAGCTACATTAGTTGTAAATAGACTACGTGGTACATTTAATGCGCTAGCTGTAAAAGCACCTGCATTTGGTGACCGCAGAAAAGAAATCCTAAGCGATATTGCAGCACTAACAGGAGGAAGAGTAATAAGTGAAGAGGTTGGACTCAAGCTAGAAAACGCAACAATCGAAGATCTAGGGACTGCTAGAAAAGTAGTTTCCACTAAAGACAACACATTGATAGTTGATGGAGGAGGAGAAAAACAAGATATTGATGCTCGCATTAGTCAAATTAAAGCAGGTATTGAATCTAGCAAATCTGATTTTGATAGAGATAAGCTACAAGAACGTCTAGCAAAACTATCTGGTGGCGTAGCTGTAATAAGAGTTGGAGCTGCTACAGAGGTCGAACAAAAAGAAAGACAACATAGAGTAGAAGATGCTCTTTCTGCCACTCGTGCAGCTGCAGAAGAAGGAATCCTACCAGGTGGTGGGACTGCATACCTTCGTGCACTAGATGCACTTGAAAAAGTTAAGACAGATAACGATGATCAACAAATTGGAGTAGAGATTATTAAAGAGGCTCTAAGTGCCCCACTAGAAAACATTGCTTCCAACGCTGGTGCACCTGCAGACGTTGTAGTAGATAAAGTAAGGCAAGCTAAAGGCAACGAGGGATACAACGCTCTAACAGGCAAGTATGAAGATCTAGCAAAAGCAATGATCATTGATCCTAAAAAAGTTACCAGATCAGCATTAGAGAATGCAGCATCTGTAGCTAGCATGTTCCTAACATTAGAAGCAGCAATATGTGAAATCCCTAAAAAGGAAGAAGCTGCACCGGCCGGAGCACCTGGAGGAGGAATGGGTGGAATGGGTGGAATGGGAATGATGTAATCCCGCAATAATAACCACGCAGTGTCAAAATCTTTTACTAGATCACTGCGTGGTTTTTTCGTGTTACTAAAAAGTTTCTGATAGACTCTTCCCCCAATGAGATCTTGCTTTTCCACGTTCGTATGCTGGCTTGCCGCAATAAACATTTTTATTAGCGGATATGTACTCTGGGTATTTTTTCAAGCAATGCAATATGTGCCAACAACTGGCTCTATACCAATAGAAATAACAGGAATCCAATATGGATTATTATTATTTGAATTTGTAGGTCTTATTGTATCTATAGGATATTTCTTTAACCGAAGAACAGACACAATGGCCACCTTTGTATACTCGATATTTATATTACAAATAATTGCTGTATTCATAGCACCATTTCTTATCGCAGCTAGGATATGGCCTAGGATGTAATTTACTTATTCTTTTGACTTAAGATAATCCTTAACTTCTTTTAGAGATATTTTTATTGTGTCTCCTCGTTTTGCTTTGTTCTGCAACAAATAGTCTGCAAGATAATTTTCTATTATATCTACAATTACTCTTCTCATTTCTCTTGCACCAAATTCAACTGAGTAACCTCTCTTTACTATCTCTGCGACTATATCTTCTTCTACTCGTATGTTAAATCCTTTCTTTTCTGCAATCTCGGTCACTATTCCGTCTAACATTAATAAAGCGATAGAAATTGTATCGTGTATATTTAATGGATAATAAAGCAAAACCTCATCAAATCTATTTATAAATTCAGGTGAAAATGTTCTGTCCTTTATTATTGTATCTACTAGTGATTTTTTAAATTCATCTTTTTTCTTATTACTATTCTTTGCAATAAAGTCTCTAATAAATAAAGCTCCTGCATTAGAAGTAGCAATAATTATAGTATTTCTAAAATCAGTTTTCTTACCCTTATTATCTGTTAAGTGTCCTTCATCTAATATTTGAAGAAATACATTTAACACAGCAGGGTGTGCTTTTTCTATTTCATCTAAAAGCAGTAAAGAGAATGGATGATCCTGAACTCTTTTGGTCAAATAACTCTGGCCACTACCACTAGGGTTCGTATCACCAATAATCCCATATACAGATTCCTCTGTGCCATATTCATTCATATCTACTCTTATTAGTGATTCTTCACCACCAAAATACTCATTAGAAAGTATTTTTGCAGTGTGTGTTTTACCTACTCCTGTTGGCCCTAAGAACAAGAATGTCCCAAGAGGCCTGTTGCCTGCATTAATATCCATTTTGGCTCTTTTTAAAGCGCCTACAAGAGCATCAATGGACTCGTCTTGACCAATTATGCTTGTACTAAGAGTTTCCTTTAACTGAAGTAGCTTTTGTTTCTCGTCTGTTGAAACATCTTCTACATCCACTCGAGCTTTTAGTGATATTGCTTTTCTTATATGAGACTCTAAAACATATTTTTGTTTTTCGTTATTCGCTGTAAGTATTGCGTCTTCTAATACAGAAATCGCACTACCAGGTAACCCCGCATTAGTCATATATCTTTCTGTCAGCCTTAATAGCATTTTTAAAGCCCTGAATGTGATATATGTATTTTTACCTTTCTCTTTCTGTAATTGAATAGATCTAACCATAAGTGTAGAAAGTGCCTCTTTTCCAGATGCTGCTTCTACATATATTTTTTCAAATTGACTATCAAATGCTGAGTTGCCTTTTACATATTTGTGATAAGAATCAGCAGAAGCAACAGCAAACACCCCAATAGACTTACTTTGTAGAAATTTAGAAAGAACTGTACGGACATTACTATCAGAGGACTGCATGAATAATGAAATATCCTTAATGATTATTACAAATTTTCCTGCCTTTTCTGCCTTACTTAAAGCTCTAAGTAATACACGATCGGGGTGCTTGTAACCCGAAAGGATCTCTTCTGTTCTTAAAACTAATAGACGAGTTAGTTCTTTCCCATTCTCCATCTCATCTTTTCTTAATAGAGTCCCAATGTTTTCTATTAATGTCTCTTTACCTACATCTTTATCGCCTACAAATAACATATTCTTCTGTCCGCTTCTAGAAAGAATATGAACTGCTGACTCAATTTTCTTTTTATGAATCATTAATCCACGCTTCTTTGATCTCCATTGAACACTTCCACTTATCTCATCTGTAACACGATCAAGTTCGCTTGTATAACCCTGAACCCACCCTCTTCCAAATGAACCAAATGCCCTAACAAAGCTTTCAGGTGAAAGAGTTGACTCACTTGCGTTAACCCTCCTGCTAAATACCTCCCACTGAACAATTTCATCTAAATCATTAATAGATATATCGCATTCATTTAATAACTCTTTAAATACTCCTCCACTTCTTAAAAATGTAGAAAGTATGACTGGTGCTGTTATGGTTTCTATTCCAAGATCTTTTGCATGCGCTAAAGCATCTTTTAGAAAAGACTGCGCATCTATATTCTGCAAACTGCTTTTAACCTTCTTTGCCATCGAACTTTTTTCTATACCCAGCATGTTTATAACAAAAGATGATCTAATTGATTTTAATGATGCATTGAACAACTTGTTTGTAGTTAGATTTCCTTTGCCATGTATATGGCGGACTATTTCAGTTGATAAATAACTTGCGAGGTTGCTCTCTTCTATCTGTTCATCTATCCCACTAAATTTTTCTTTCATAAATATTGTCTCGATGTGCAGTCCAAATAATATAAGTCCAGCAACAAACGAGAATATTGTATAGTCCCCCGACTCTACAGCAGTTTTAAGTAATGCAATCAATAATGATAGATATACAACTATAGATAGCTTACCAGCCAGTATATTATGCAATACGAGACCAGTATTTGCCTTAGTTTGCCGAATATCACATTTAGGCACAGTCATTTATGAAAATGAAAGGTAAGCTAAAACAATTAAAATACCTGGGTAAGAAAGCCATAAAACTAAATAAACTGTAAACAGCACAATCAATGCTGCATGCAAAATAATTGCTACAGACAAAGCTACTGTTCTAAAAATCATTCCTATTATTCTAGTTGTACAATTGAGTGTAAATACCTGTGCAATTTCTCCTATATTTGTAAGATTTTTTGGATATTCATCCACAATACTTTTCCAAGGAGACAAGAAAGTCTTAATCAAAAACACGATTGAGATAATTTCCAGAAATGCTTTTGCATATGCTATATACTGCCTAAAGATTCTTACAGGATATTCTCCGTAATACCATGGCAGAAACGAAAGCAATAATATGCCGGGGAATGAGAGTATCGCATGAATCATTTAGTTTTTCTTTAATTTGAATATTATCCTGTAATTATAGCAGAATTTCCCTATTATTGGAACATGCAACAAAAAGGCAAATTTATAGTATTAGAAGGTCCAGATGGCAGCGGAACGACTCTTCATAGTCGTTTATTATCTGAATATCTTGAAAGTATTGGGAAAGAGGTCGTTTTGACCAGAGAGCCAACTGATAGGCCAATTGGAAGTATGATTAGAACTATGCTTAAAGATAGAAAGGAAATTGAGCCATCTACACTTCAATTACTATTTTGTGCTGACAGATCAGATCATGTTGAAAATATAGTATTGCCTGCCTTAGAGCAGAGTAAAATAGTCATTTCTGACCGATATACGTTATCTACAATAATTTATGGGACAACTCTTGGGCTAAACCGAGATTGGCTCAAATCGGTTAATTCAATTTTTCCTGTACCAGATTTAACCCTAATAGCATTACCGCCACTCTCTGTGTGCCTAGAGCGAATTAACCGTCGTGAAAATCAGGATCCTCTAGAAACAAATACTATTCAAGAAAGTGTACACAGTGGGTATTCTAATATTAATAATCAAAATACATTTACAGTAGATACTACTGGAGGCAAAGAAGAAGTATCACAAATGATTATTAGTCATGTAAAGAAGAGATTTCCAGAATTGGATTAAGCACTATACAATATAATCAAATGAGCGCTTTATTATTAGACGGAAGATTAGTGGCAGCAGAACTCCTAACATCCTTGCAAAAAGATGTTGCCGATCTAGACCCAAAACTTGTAGTTGTTCAAGTTGGCGAAGATCCAGCTAGTTCTAGTTACATAAGACAAAAAATCAAAAGTTGTGACGCAGTTAAAATGAGACATCAGCATCTTCATCTTCCTGAAGAAACTAATCTTGATGATCTAATGACAATTATTAATGATTTAAATAATGATGATGACGTAACTGGATTTATTGTTCAGTTACCTCTCCCAAAACATCTAAATGAATTTGTACCACAGATAATTAGGCAAATTGATCCTAAAAAAGATGTAGATGGTTTTTCTGCATATAACATAGGAAAAATGTTCCTCTCAACAGAATTTGAACATCTACCGCCTGCAACACCATCTGGTGTAATTACATTGCTTGAGCACTACGACATACCCTTCGAAGGAAAGAATGTAACTGTAGTTGGGCACAGTAACACTGTTGGCAAGCCTCTAACTACTATGTTCTTAAATAGGAATGCAACTGTTACAACCTGTAATGTTTATACAAAGGATTTAGCGCATCATACAAAAGATGCAGACATACTTTGCGTAGCTGTAGGTAAACCAAATCTAATCACTGCAGATATGGTAAAAGATGGAGTTGTTGTCGTTGATATTGGAATCACGAAAACAGAAAACGGACTATGCGGAGATGTGGATTTCGAAGCAGTTAAAGAGAAAGCCTATGCAATTTCACCTGTCCCAGGTGGTGTTGGCCCAATGACAGTAGCTAGCCTAATTAGAAATTGTGTTCGAGCTAAGAAAAGACAATTGGAGTTAAGTTAATAGCACATACTTTTTTCTTGCTCTGCTAAATCTTCTCAGTAGAATGCATACATGGAGTACAGTGCTACCTGCCGGTTCTTTTCATTTTTCTCCTCATATCTATGTGTGGTGTAATAGCTGTGTCAGGTTTTAGAGATGTAATTCAAGACTTATACGACGGTCTGATACTGCTACAACACAGAGGACAAGATGCCGCGGGAATAGTAACTTATGATGAGCAATTCCATTTAAAGAAAAGTAATGGAATGGTTAGAGATGTTTTTCACTCTAGGTCGCTTGCTAGATTAAAAGGAAGAATGGGAATAGGCCACGTTAGGTATCCAACAGCTGGTTGTTGTAGTGAATTTGAAGCACAACCATTTTTTGTAAATACACCTTACGGAATCGCACTTGCTCATAATGGAAATTTAACAAATTCAAAAGAGCTTGCAATTGAGCTCAGAGATAAAGACTACAGACATCTAAATACTACATCTGACTCAGAAGTCTTACTAAATGTATTCTCTGTTGCATTAAGAAATCAGAAACCAACTAAAACCTTAACGGCGGATAATGTTTTTGGGGCTGTAAATGAGGTGTTTAGTAAATGCAAAGGAGCATACTCTGCAGTTGCTCTAGTTGGTGAGCAAGGAATAGTTGGATTTAGAGACCCCCATGGAATCAGACCACTTCAGCTAGGTGTAAGAAAGTTTGGAATGAAGAAAGAATATATAATAGCATCTGAAAACACTGCATTTAAAGCTTTAGACTTTGAGTTTGTTAAAGATATACAACCAGGAGAAGCAGTATTTATAGATAGAAAAAATAATTTACATACAAAGCAGATAGTAAGTGCAGATAGATTCAGCCCATGTATATTTGAATGGGTATATCTAGCTGCTCCAGATTCTATGCTAGATGGTGTAAGTGTATACAAATCTAGAATAAGAATGGGAGAAGCCCTAGCAGATCAGATTATTGAATCTGGAATACAGATAGATTCAGTAATTCCAGTACCAGATACAGGTAGACCAATGGCTACTGGACTCGCGGATAAATTGAAAGTTAGATACAGGGAAGGCTTTGTAAAAAATAGATATATAGGAAGAACATTTATTATGCCTGGCCAACAGGTCAGAAAGCGAAGCCTTCAATTTAAGCTGCATCCAATCGATTTGGAATTTAAGAATAACTCAGTTTTAATAGTTGATGATTCTATTGTAAGAGGTAATACGAGCAAAAAGATCGTTGAAATAGCTAGAAATGCAGGTGCTAAGAACGTCTATTTCGCATCTGCATCCCCCCAAATTGTTTCACCAGATCCATATGGAATTGATTTGCCTACTACAAGCGAGTTAATTGCTGCCAATTCTTCTATAGAAGAAATACGTAAATTTATCGGCGCAGATGGACTATTTTATAACACAATCGAAAATATTAGAGAGGCAATTCAAATAGGAAATAATGATATCAATAAATTTAGTGATGGATGTTTTACTAAAAAATATCCAACACCAGAAATTACTTCTGAAATGCTAGAGGAATTAGGAAATGATCGAAATAGAACAAGAACATCCTACCTAAGTGAAGGCACAGACGAGGAAGGAGAAAATTACAGAAATATGAGCTTGGTTTAAATTAAGTTTTTAAGAATATTTATTAATTATTTTACATATTATATATGCAAATATTGTTACTAACTTCCTCGGCTAGAGGCCATGCAATTGCAGAGTCGCTAAGTAAAAGTTCACACAATCCGGATATAATATCTATTAGCCCAAGATCTAATCCTGGGATTAAGAAGATCGCTAAACAAGAATATGTTTCTGATTTAATGGATTTCGATTCAGCCCTAGATATAGCCAAAAAACACGATATTGACTTTGCGTTTATTGGACCCGATGATCCAATAGGTGCTGGAATGGCCGATGCTCTTGATTCTATTGGCATTCCATCTGTGGCACCTACTAAGTCACTTGCACGAGTAGAAACCAGCAAAGCATTTACAAGGAATTTATTAGAGCAATATGGCATAAATGCATCACCCAAGTTTATGTCTTTCGATAGGGCTGATCCCGAACTCCTGAGTAAATATATTGAACAAGATTTATCTGGTGAATTCGTAGTAAAGTACGACGGATTAAGAGGAGGTAAAGGAGTTAAAATAAGTGGAGAACATCTAAACTCAACAGAAGAAGGGGTTAAGTACGCAATCGAATGTATAGAAGAGTGTGGACAAACAGTAATAGAGGAAAAGCTTAACGGTGTTGAATTTAGTCTAATAAGTTTTACCAGTGGAACGCTGGTTGTAGACACCCCAGCTGTTCAGGATCACAAACGTGCATACAACGGAGACACAGGTCCTAACACAGGAGGAATGGGTACAGTAAGTGATGCTAATCATAGCCTTCCATTTATAGAGCAAAGACATCTAGATAGAGCAAAAGAAATCAACAGGCAAGTGGCTGCTGCTCTGCAAGAACAATGTGGAGTACCTTATAAAGGAATTTTGTATGGTGGTTTTATAATTACAAGGGAAGGAGTAAAGCTAATTGAATACAATGCAAGATTCGGTGATCCCGAAGCACTTAACATCCTGCCGCTACTTAAAACAGACTTTGTAGATATTTGTCAGGCAATATTAACTAATTCCCTTACAGATGATTTAGTTTCCTTCCATGAAAAAGCAACTGTTTGTAAATACATTACCCCAGAAGGATACCCAAATAATAAGGATCAGAAAGGACAGCAAATAGAGTTCCCCGAAATGCCTGAAAACGCAGAACTTTTCTATGGCGATTTAACAGAAGACAGTAATGGAAATTTGATACTGGGAGGCTCTAGGACAGCTGGAATAGTTGGAATTGGGGATACTATAGAAGAAGCTCAAGCAATTGCTCAGGGGCTCTGTGAGCAAGTAAAAGGCCCTGTGCGCTTTAGAGATGACATAGGAACAAAAGAGTTAATGCAACAGCGTGTTAACACAGTAAAACATCTGTTTTCATAAACCTTTGCTATTCATATTTATGCTTCTAGATGTCTGTTTAATAATATCCTTCTTCTTTGCATTCAAATAAGAATATTCATATGTTTAAATGAGAAAAAGTAGACTTAAGTCTGTCAATCAATATTATCAAAATAATAACTATCACAAATATAATCTATCGCTGATTCTGATTCAGCCCTATTAAAAGGGGGATAGTATGAACTTATTTTTTACTCATCTCTATAAGTTTATCTTCTACGTCTTTTTCTCTTAGTGCTGTAATGATTTCACCAATCCCCCCCTCTAAAGTTTTAGACATATTACTAAAGTTCTGATTCAACCTATGATCTGTAATTCTATCTTGAGGGAAATTATAAGTCCTAATCTTCTCGCTCCTGTCACCTTTTCCAATTTGTCCTGATCTCATATCCCCTCTTTCTTTAGAAAGTCTTTCCTGCTCTAAGGCATAGAGTCTAGAACGCAAAATGTTCATTGCTTTGTTCTTGTTCTTTAGTTGACTCTTTTCATCTTGGCACGTTACTACAAGCCCTGTTGGTATGTGAGTTATTCTAATTGCAGAGTCAGTTGTGTTTACAGACTGACCACCAGGACCACTAGACCTAAAGACATCAACACGCATTTCTTCATTGTTTAGTTTAACATCAACTTCCTCTGCTTCTGGCAGTATTGCAACAGATGCAGCTGAAGTGTGTACACGCCCTTTACTTTCAGTCTCTGGAATCCTCTGAACTCTATGGACACCAGATTCAAACTTTAATTCACCATATACACCAATATCTGACGATTTGGAGCTAGCTATTCTACAAACTGCCTCTTTAATCCCACCTGCGTCTGCGTCTGCCTTACTAAGTAATTCAGTAGACCATCCATTCTCTTCTGCATATCGTAAATACATTCTGAGTAATTCTGCTGCGAATAGAGCTGCTTCTTCTCCTCCTGTGCCAGCGCGAACTTCTAAAATTACTGGTCTCATGTCATTTGGATCCTTCGGCAAAAGGAATAATTGAATCTCTTCATTTAATACATCTATCCTAGCCTTTGCCGTTTCTGCTTCCTCCTGAGCCATTTCCAATAGTTCTGGATCTCCTTTAGCCTCCTCTACAAAATCAATTGCTTTCTTGCAGCCTTCATACTCGCGCAAAAGCTCTAGACCTGGCTCTAATTGAGATAACCTTCTACCAATAGTCGCAATTTTTTTAGGATCAGTTAAAACCTCTGGTTCTTGGATTTTCATTTGAAGATCTGCGTATTCTTCCGCCAATGCTTTTAATTTTTTTATCATGCTAAATTCTGTAAAACTTTAGCAGAAGCGTAAGAAAGAATATAGCATGGTACGCATGAAAATCCTTGTAGCAATGTCTGGCGGCGTAGATTCAAGTACAGTAGCTCATCTTCTACATAAACAGGGGCATGAACTAATAGGTGTAATGATGAAACTTTGGAAAGATTCTCCATCTAATAGCTCAGCTAATACTTGTTATTCGCCAGAACAAGCTGAAAGTGCAAAATTGATATGCGACAACCTAAACATTCCATTTCATTTAATTACCATTGAAGAAGAGTTTATTAAGCATGTTGTTAAGCCATTTTTAAAAAGCTATGAAACTGGTTCGACGCCAAACCCATGCATTGAGTGTAATAGATATATAAAATTTGGAGCATTATTCAAAAAAGCAAAAGAGCTTGGCTGTGACAAGATGGCGACTGGACACTATGTTCAGGTTAGTGAAAATAAAGATGGAATATTCCACTTATTAAAAGGAAAAGACCCAAAGAAAGACCAGAGCTATTACCTGTATACACTTACACAAGAAATTCTCTCCTCACTCTTGTTTCCGCTAGGAGGTAAGACTAAAAAAGAAGTGTTCTCAATTGCTAAAACGCTTAAACTAGCAATTCCTGAAACATATAAGGAAAGCCAAGATATTTGTTTTTATTCAGAAGATGGGCCAGATGAATTCCTAAAAAGAAATTTAACAGGGATTAAATCTGGTGATATCTGTACAGAAGATGGAGAAATAATTGGAGAGCACAAAGGGTTGCCATTCTATACGATTGGGCAACGTAAAGGACTTGGTATTGGAGGATTAAAAATCCCTTTATATGTTAAAAGAAAGGATATTATAGATAACAAAATTATAGTTGCGGATAGCAAAGATGATTTTTCTTCATCTTTGTTTATACAAAATCTTAAATGGATCAATCCAGACTATATTCTTGATACCAAGAAGGTATCTGCAAGAATCCACTCACTAGGAGAATGTAAGTCAGGAACTCTTGAATTTGATAACAAATATCCAAAATTCACTTTTGATCAGCCAATTCGTGGGATTGCAGACGGCCAATCTATTGTGTTTTATCTAGAAGACGAAGTTTTGGGCGGGGGAATAATTTTGCGCACTGACTCAATTTGAGAATAGCCCTTAAATCTGATAAAAACACTGCTTGACTCATTGTTTATTTGCTAGAATGACATGCATGTCACACCGTGCAATTTAAGACATTTTCAGGTATAATAAATTGATTTCTGCGCATAACCACGATCACGAGGCTGAATATGATGAAGATGGAAATATACGTCTTCCAGATGCTGATAATGATATTAATCAGAATAATTCATGGACAGTTACAGAAGAAGACTCAACTCCAATTTCAAATTTAGAAGATCAGAGTATTAGAGTCTCCAGAAAACAACATGGACATAATGTTCCATTTGAAGATGAGATTTCACCTTCTTTGGAGAAATCATTTTCTGTATCCAAGGATCACCATATTTTTATATCAGCACGTAAGAAAATATTTAACACTATAAATTCAGTATTTTCAGAAGGCACAAATCAATACAGCTCTTGTTTAAAAACATGCAAGAGCGAATGTATAAATGTTGCCAAGAATTCAAAGTCTATAAAAAAACCAATTTGGAACTTTTTAACTCAACCAGTTTGGGTAGTGCAAAAGAAAAAAAATGAAATGAAACAATATAACAGACTCACATTATTCCTAATTGATACTGTTAGATTCGGTGGAACTTTTGCAGGATTATTCCTGCTTTTGTTTATAACTTTAAATTTCCAAAGTTTCTGGAAGATAACCAAATCTAATCTAAATCCAATTCAAAAGATTCAGGAATCATCTTTGCTGACTGGTGTTGACGACACAATGAAGCAGAAACTACTCAGGAGTCCTTCTCTTGCTGTATCTGGTGACAGCAATGGGAATATGCTCAGCTTCTTGCCACAAGTTGGGCCACCAACAAATAGAATTATTATTCCAAAGTTGCATTTAAATGTCCCTCTAATTACGCCTTCTTATCAATCGCTGCTAAATGAAGAATGGGATGAGCTAGAGGAAGACATTCAAGATGCATTGCAGCTCGGAGTTGTTCATTACCCCGGAACAGCTAGACCTGGGCAAGCTGGTAACTTTTTCATAACAGGGCACAGTTCGTATTACCCATGGGCACCAGGGGCATATAAATCAGTTTTTGCTGGCTTGCATCAACTAGAACCAGGTGATGAATATTGGATTTATTATGGTGGAGATAAACACAGGTACATTGTTCAAGAGAAAAAAGAGGTTAAGCCAACAAATGTAAATGTGCTAGACCAACCAATTAATAAACGAATTGGGACTTTAATGACATGTACTCCAATTGGAACAACATTACGAAGACTAATAATTACTTCTCAGGAAGTTGACCCAATAACTAGCCTACCTATGGATATAGGCGTTAAAGCAGAAAGAGAATTGCCATCTTTAGATGTTGAATCACTACCTATCTAAATAGAAGAACATCTATTGTTTCTGTACAAATCAAAATGTTCTTTCTACAATTGAGTTAGATTAACTATTAATCGATCTCTGAAATATTCGTATATGCCGCCGTGGTGGAATGGTAGACACTGGGGACTTAAAATCCCCTGCTCATTAACGGGCGTACTGGTTCGAATCCAGTCGGCGGCACCATTCGATTAGTCATTGTTGCTAGTGCAACAACTCCTCTCTCATGGTAAACCATTCTTTTCATAAAGATTCGAATGATCCTTTAGTTTGAACTTGTTGAAAACTGAGTGAAGCGCAGAGCGCTGAATCGAAGGACCTTTTCTTATGCATCGTAGTTGTTAATATAACCTTTATTTGTAGGTATTAGAGTATTCCCAATACTCTCTATTTATGTTATAATAACACTATCAAATTAACACAAGTTTTTGACATCGACTTTCAACCTATTGCTTTATTCAAGAGCGATGCTAACTCTAAATCTAAATTATTAGGTTGGATAGGTGTTGTATTACTAATTGTAGCTGGTTCTACATATCCTTCCTTCGGTAAAAAGCTTACAACTGCATTTTCTCCTGTTTCATTATTATTCCTAAGCGAATTTTTAGGAGGAATATTTGTGGCAATTTGGTTTGGTGCGATTCCAATAATAAGAAAATGGAGAAAGGTAAAAAAGAATAAGAAGAAGCTGTTTATATTTAGCTCCTTGTTGAATGGTGTAATTGCACCACTACTATGGTTTATTGGGCTAAGCAGTACTTCTGCTGTTAATGCAGAATTATTTAGTAGAACAGAAATGCTATTTATGATTTTACTTGGTGTAATAGTTATTCATGAAAAGTTTACAAAGCAACATGTATTTTCATTATCCGTAATTTTATTTGGAATAACTTATGTGGCACTTAGAGGATTCACAGAAACTGTGAACATTGCAACAGGAGATATGTTAATTGTTTCGTCTGCATTAGTATATGCACTAGGAAGTATTATCATAAAAAAATCTCTACACGAAGTCCCACCAGAATTAATTATTGCAGGTAGGGCATCTATGGCTGCGCTTACTTTTTTCTTAGTTTCACCATTTATTACATTTAATATGGGAAATGAGTTTTCAAACATTAACAAAGAAATTCTAATAGCTTTAATAGGCTACGGATTTATCGCTAAATTCTTAGGCACATATGGCTTCCATCAAGCAATAGATCATCTAAAAGTAAGAACAGTATCTATGATGGGGACACTTTCTATAGTTGGTGGAATAATTTTTGCTGCCATATATCTAGGTGAGCAAATACACATGTATCAAATTATTGGAGGATCAACAATTGTACTAGGAGTACTGCTAACACATAAAGTTGGTGTCCACTCATCAGAAAAAGTACAAGAGCACCACATGATTCAGCATCACAGGAATCAAATATAGTACTAATTGCTATATACGCTTTGAGCTAAGGTGATCATTTTTGCAATTTCTGCCCTATTTACAGTTTCATATGGTCCAAACAATCCTGTTGGATCACCGTTTTCATCTGCGTACCCAGAAACAATGCCATCTTCTTCTGCTCTCTCTATTGCACCACTAAATTGAGTAGTAGACGTAACATCATCAAACACTTCACCTGTTCCCCTGCTAAACGAAACATCAAATGATTGGATTAAAGTAATTATTACCTCTGATCTTGTTGCTGGCCTTTTAACATCTACTGATCCATCACTAAATACTGACCATTCAAGATTCTCTGTACAAGAAATATAATCCTCTGACCAAGAACCTGCTCCAGATTCGTTTATAGGTGTACCCGCGCAATCTGGAATGTAATGACCAGATGCTTCTAACGCTATCTTTGCGAGTTGTTCTATCGTTACATTGTCGGTAGGACCAAATACACCAAGTATTCGCCCACTTAAATCCTTGTATCCAGATACTATTCCTGTTTCGGCAGCTTGCCTTACAAAAGACGAGAACCAAGTACCACTCGGAACATCTGTGAATGTTACAGGAATTCCATTTATACGAACGGTAACAAATTTTGATGAATCAATTACTACGTCCTTTACACCTTCATTAATTAATTTGTCATCATCAACTGGAATAAATAATTCCATAGAATTTTGATATTCAGCATCTTCTATCATCAATACTTCTGCATTAATCTGCCATTTCAAATCATCTGCAAACTTTTCTGCATCTCCTAACAGATAGTCAAATCCAGATGCTAATGCATGCACAGGAAGTAATGCCGCAACAAGTAGCAGACACCTAACGTTCATTAATAATCGAGGGGAGGGTGCAAACAGTGTAGCGATTTTATTTATAATTTCCATATTCAATAATTAATATGAAGTTCATTATGCTACTAGAATTGTATATATTTATATATAAAGAATATACAAACGTCTTTTTACTTGTATATCGGATAATCTTTTCATACACTTTCCCAGAATATGAATGAGATAAATGAAATCGGCTCTGATGATCCTAATAAGGATGACAGAGTTGTTTTTTCTAAAGAAAATAAGGATCAAACGATACTTCTGCTTGGTTCAGGAGCATTAAAGATTGGAGAAGCAGGAGAATTCGATTACTCAGGAAGCCAAGCAATCAAGGCATTTAAAGAAGAAGGATATAGAGTAGTATTAATTAATCCTAACATCGCTACCAATCAAACCAGTTGGGGCCTAGCTGATGCTGTTTATTTTGTGCCTGTAATTCCATCATTTGTAGAAAGAGTTATAGAAAAAGAAAACCCAGACACAATTGCACTTAGTTTTGGTGGTCAAACAGCTCTAAATTGTGGTCTTGCCTTGAATGACAGTGGAGTACTTGAAAAATATAATATAAAAGTACTTGGAACACCGGTAGAAAGCATAAGAAAAACAGAGGACAGAGCACTCTTTAATAAAGAGCTACAATCCATTGGTATTCCTGTGCCTATGTCACGGGCATGTAATACATTAGAAGAATCCTTAAAAGCTGCAGAACTAATAACATATCCCGTAATTATCAGAGGTGCATTTGCTCTTGGAGGAAAAGGAAGTGGACGAGCAATGAATGAGAAAGAATTAAAAGAATTGGCAAAAAATGCATTTGTTGAGTCTCCACAAATCCTAGTAGAAGAAGATCTAACTGGATGGAAGGAAATTGAATATGAAGTAGTTAGAGACAAGGTAGATAACTGTATCACTGTCTGTAATATGGAGAATGTTGATCCTCTTGGAATACATACAGGAGAATCAATTGTAATTGCTCCAAGTCAAACTTTGGATAATGAGGATTACCAAATGCTACGAAGTGCAGCATTAAAAGTTATTAGACATATGGGCATTATAGGAGAATGCAATATTCAATACGCTCTTGATCCAAAATCCAGGAACTATCGAGTAATTGAAGTGAATGCTCGACTAAGTAGAAGTTCTGCACTTGCATCTAAGGCGACAGGGTATCCACTAGCATTTGTAGCAGCAAAACTTGGATTGGGTTACACAATGCCTGCATTGCAAAATGCTATTACAAAAATTACATGTGCAGATTTTGAACCATCGTTAGATTACGTAGCAGTCAAAGTGCCCAGATGGGATCTACAAAAATTTAGATTTGTATCTAATCTTGTAACCAGTGAAATGAAATCAGTTGGAGAAGTAATGGCACTAGGCAAAACATTTGAAGAAGCTTTGAACAAAGCATTGCGAATGTTAAATATAGGAACTCAGGGCCTCTTTCCTGCTACGTTCAATTTCCCTGATATCACTAATGAATTAAAGAGACCAACCCCAAGAAGAATTTTTGCAGTTGCAGAGGCACTAAGAGGAGAATGGACCCCAGAAGAAATTTCTATCGCAACAGGTATGGATATGTGGTTCCTAGAAAGAATCGCAGAATGTGCAGCATGTGCAAATGATTTAAGTAAAACAAAAGAAATCACTCCTGAATTACTTAATCGTGCAAAGAAAGATGGATTCTCTGATACAGCCATAGGTAAATTAACCGAAACCCCTACAGAAGAAGTTAGACAAAATAGAATTAAAAATAATATTGTTCCTGTAATACAACAAATTGACACATTGGCAGGTGAATTCCCTACAGAAACAAATTATTTGTATATGACGTATCACGGATACAAGCAAGATATTAATCTAGAAGGAAATTCGAATAGTAATAAATCTGCAATAGTTTTAGGAGGAGGACCCTATTCAATAGGATCTTCTGTCGAATTTGATTGGTGCTGTGTACAAACCGTGCATGAGCTACAAAAACAAAACTATTCAGTAACTATGATCAACAGTAATCCAGAGACTGTAAGTACAGACTATGATGAATGTGACACCTTATTCTTTGAAGAACTAAGCGAGGAAAGGGTTAGAGATATTATTGATTACGTTAACCCAGATGGTGTTGTAGTTTCTATGGGTGGTCAAATACCAAATTCATTAGCTAGAAAACTTGCGCATCATGGAATCAATATTTTAGGAACTGACCCTAAAAATATAGATTGTGCAGAAGATAGAAATAAATTTAGCTCTATGCTAGATAATCTAGAAGTTGATCAACCTGAGTGGGAGGAATTCTGTGAACTTGACTCTGCTATATCATTTTCTGAACAAGTTGGTTATCCCGTTATTGTTAGACCAAGCTATGTATTGTCTGGCGCCTCTATGGCTGTAGTACATTCCAAGGCAGATTTAGAAGCCTATATAGGACAATCATCTTTTATAAATAAAGAATCACCAATAGTAATTTCTAAATTTGAGCAGGGAGCAAAAGAAATTGAGTTTGATGGAGTAGCACAGAATGGAAAATTACTTATATATGCCATATCTGAACATGTAGAGAATGCTGGAGTACATTCTGGAGATGCAACAATGGTTCTACCGCCTCAAAGAGTAAATCTAGAAACAATGCGAATGGTAAAAAGGATATCCAGAAACATTGCAGGAGCACTAGATATTTCTGGTCCATTTAATATTCAATTTTTGGCTGCCAGAAACAAACTTAAAGTCATTGAGTGTAATCTAAGAGCCAGCCGTAGTTTCCCATTTGCAAGTAAGGTTACAGGAGAGAATTTTATTACAATTGCAACACAAGCATTACTAGGAATTGCAGACTATAGTAAAAAGTACCAAACGATAGATATAGACCATGTTGGTGTGAAAGCAGCTCAATTTAGCTTTAGTAGATTAAAAGGAGCAGATCCAAGACTAGGAATAGAAATGGCAAGCACAGGAGAAGTAGCCTGTTTTGGACACAATGCAGAACAAGCATTACTAAAAGCACTTATCGCAGTAGGATTTAAAACACCAAAGAAAAACATTCTATTAACTATAGGTAGCCTAGAAGACAAAGTTGACATGCTACCTTCTATCCAAATGCTAAAAGAGAAAGGATTTTCCTTCTTTGCGACTAAGAATACCCATAATTTCTTGGAATCTCGTGGAGTTACTTCTGCAATGCTTAATAAAATATCTGAGCCAAGAAGCCCTAACATAAAAGAATACCTAGAGAAACGAAGAATTGATTTAGTTATTAATATCCCTACACATAGCTCTGGCAATGAGCAAACTGATGGATATTTCATTAGAAGGATAGCCACAGATCAAGGTATTCCATTAATAACCAACGTACAACTAGCTAAAAGAATCATAGAAGCCTTGTATCAAGAGGATATAGAGTCGCTTCCTTTACTTAGGTGGCCTGACCTATTACAAGATTAGCTACTACTTTCCAGCCAGTTTTCTTGCTTAGTAAAGCAAAATCCCTTAACGTTTTCGCGATTTCCCGCACAACTTACATGGATGACGATTTCACATCTGAAGACGAATCTGACAATTATAACGACGATCAAACCTTCGTAACCAAAGAAGGGCTAAAGAACCTTAAAATAGAATTAGATAATCTAAAGAAGGTTCGCAGGCAAGAAGTTGCAGCAAGACTAAAAGAAGCAATCTCTTATGGTGATCTATCTGAGAATTCTGAATACGAAGAAGCAAAAAACGAACAAGCATTCGTAGAAGGAAGAATTCTAGAATTAGAGAATAAGATAAAGAACGCCAAAATAATTACTGATAAGAAAGAAAAAGGTAAATCCGTAGAAATTGGGTCAACTGTTAATATTACTAATAAAACTGCTGGTACAGATCCAGAAAGCTTTACAATCGTAGGATCGACAGAAGCAAATCCTACCAATAGAAAAATTAGTAATGAATCACCTATAGGAAGATCTCTAATAAGTAGAAGAAAAGGAGAAATTGTTACTATCGAAACTCCAGGAGGGATTGTTAAGTATGAAATTAATAAAGTTTCATAAGTTTGAAACTTTAAATATATGAATCGGAACTGTTTTCCTGTTATTCTATCAATATGTCAGATTCTGACTCAAGCCGGCTAGTTATCCCTGCAGGAACAAATGATAAGTTTGAAAAGATTTTATCCTTAATTAAGGATAGCCAAAGCATGAATGACGAAGAGCGTCAGTATTGGATTAATATCCTTCCAGTAATGACACCTGATCAATTGAAGAATTTAATAGAAATACTTGAAAATGAAAGAGACCAACTAAATGCAATAGATAAGAAATATGCAGGGAAGATAAAGAAAATAAATAATGAAGAGCTAGTTCAAAAAACTCAAAGTGATAGAAAGGTTATGAAAAAGAAACGACGAGATGCAGAGGCAAAGGAAGACGTGCAAAACAGCCAATCTCTTGAAAATGTTTTAGATAAAATAGAGAACCTATAATACTTATGAAAAAGTCATAATAGACCTATCTATTAAAGATAGTAACTCTTCTTGATCGTTAGTTGGCGATTTATATTCACCTGTTTTCATCTTAATATCAAAATCTATTGCCGTTTTTACAATGCGAGAAAGCTTCTCTCTGCTTACAGATTTAGCAAATGGAAGAATCGCCTTAACGCTATATGGATTAGCCCGTACCGACCCCGCTATCTTCCATGGATTGCTCTCTCCTTCCTCTATTACAGCTACTATTTGAGGAATAAGGGAAATCATCCATAGATACATGCTCCACAGAGCTTGAGGGCTGTATCCCCTATCCAGTAATTCATGAACATAGTTAAGTGCGCTATTAACATCTTCAGATCCAAGAAAGTCCATTAGCTTCCATACATCCCTTTCTGTAATACTTGCAACCAACAAAGAAACATCATCCTTTGTAATTGTTTTTCCAAATGCATATGTAGCGATCTTTGATATTTCTGATTCTAAAATATTCTGATCTTCACCAATGGTATCAATCAAATAATTAATAGCATCTTGGTCTATTCCTAGGGCACCAGAATTTTTAGCCTCATCAATAATCCATTGTTTGATTAGATTAGTATTAAGCATTGGGAATTCCTGAACCTGACCCTTCGCAACCAATTCTTTGCCAGGAATAGTAAGCTTTCTCTTCTTTCCCGCCTCTTCTTCTATTACAAATAGAAATATGGTATCTGGATGTTTTACATCAATTATTTTTTGGATATCCTCTTTTTTTCCATTAGGTACGCCATAAACAACAATTAATCTTTTATCAGCTATAAATGGTGCAACTTGTCCTTCGTTTTGTAGATTCAAGAAAGATACCTTTTTGGCAAAGTATTCAGCTAGATTCTCTTCACCTTGGCGTTTCTTAAAGCCATTGGTCCAACGTTGTTTTTCTTTACGCAAAGCGTATTTATTAGGACCGATTAATACTATTAGATCACTCACTCCAAAAGTATACCTCTTTAGAGAGCTTTGATGCAGAACAAATAGAAAATATTATTAGGCATTAGTCAATGCCCCTAGATTGAGTAAATTCGACTTTTCTTTTATAATAAGTAGATGAATACACAAAAACAATCCCCACTGCATAAGCGAAATATCCAGATATTCGCTCTCGGCCTTGTAGCTGTAATCAGCTCGTTCGCTATTGGTGTACAAACCACTGGTGATGTTCAACCAGTATCTCTTATCAGAGCAGGAAGTATTCAGCTCTCTGGAGATATGAATGAAGATGGAAGCATATCCGTTCAGGATGCTCTCATTATTCTAGAGATAGCTCAAGGCTATACACGCCCAACGCCTTCTCAGATAATGGCAGACCCAAATGGAGACGGCAACCTAACCATAGATGATGCTATACGCGTCTTATCTGGATTGTCACAAGAATAAATATTATTAATACAAATGACTGTAAACAAATACAATCAATGGCGCACCTTGGTACTACTTACAATATTTATGCTTGTACCTATAGTAGGAATTGCAGCAGGACAAGATGTTTCATTAACACTTAGGCCACACTGTAATTCAGATATATTTGGGATAGAACATATAGGAGGATCCGTTCCATTTAATGATGAATATGAAATGGGAGAAGATGGATGTCCAAATTTTGTTGTAGAAGATCCAGAAACAATAAAGACTGACATGTTAGAAGTTGGTGATGAATTAGATTTTGATATTTCTATCTCTAATCCAAATTTACAATCAGTTGATTCTGTACGTGTCTGGCTTTCATATGACCCTGTAATACTTGAGGGGATTAACATAAATGTTTCTGATTCATTCCCTGCAGTTACGCCAGGAGAATCTGACTTTGATACAGAAAATGGATATGTAATGATAGAAGCTAGAAACGATACAGAGAACTCTAATGAGGATGACACAATAAAAGTTGCTCGTGTTAGGTTTCTTGTAAAAGAGACATCGTCTGCTGGTACCCCAATTAGCTTTTATGATCCTCAGGATGGGGGGCACACTTCAATTAGTTCTAATATTAATGAAGTAGAAACGTATATTCTTTCTGACCCCTTGGGCAGCCTGCATGTTGTGTTTTCTAACAATGATTTAGATGAAGAAGATGAAGGTGGAACAACAGAGGAAGATAACGAAGAAAGTGAAAACAATGATGATGTAGAAGGGGACAATGATGTAGACGCACTATTTGAAGAAGATGGAGAAGAGCTAGATGGAGATAATAATGAAGAGCAGCAGGAAGAAGAATCAAATGAAGAGAATGATAATAACCAGCAGGAAGAAGAAAATGAGGGATCAGAGGAAGATAACTCAAATCAAAGAACACCATTCTCCCTACTTCAAGTTAGAAACATTCGCATAACTACAGAAGGCTCTTCACTTTATATAGGATGGGACTCAATTAATCATTCAAGTGTAAAAGCTTATAATATTTATTACGGAACGACCTCTGGTAGATATATACAGAGAAAAACAGTTAATGGATCAATGGATAGCTTAATTATTAGATCACTACCTATAAACACTACATATTTCGTAGCAGTACGTGCTGTTAGTGACGATGATGAAGAAAGTGCATTCAGCCAAGAGGCTTCTGTAACTATAGGAGATTCAAATACATCTACAGCGCAACTTATTACTAATCCTGGTCCTAACGGAGTTAATCCACTTCAGAATGAATATAATGTGCCTGGAGAAACAGGCCTACCATCAAAAATTGCTTTATTTGTATTTCTTTCTGCAATTATAGGAACAGTTGTAGCACTCCGTAGACAATCTGCTTACGCCACCTGCAAAAAATAAACATGTCTAATAATGATCACGATTGGCAGATAACTGACAATGAAGAATCAGTTCCTATAAAAATTGTTTCCTCTAGCCCAGATTCAGATGTTGATCTAAATAAATTTAAATCACTATCTCGTAAGCCAGCTGCAATTGCAGGAATATTAATTGTAGTAGCAATTAGTTCATTTCTTCTGAAGTCACCAGAACAAACTATTGGTCAATTAACAGATTCCTCAATTATTGTAGTTATTACTGAAACAAGCCTAGAACCATCTGTTATTACAGCTCAACCAGGAGACACAATTACATGGATTAACCAGCAAGATATTCCACATTACCTTGTTTCTAACACACTTTGCTCCTCTTCAGAGGAATGTATGACTACTTCTACAGTATTCGCTGGAGCAGAAACTTCTTACACTATTCCTGTAACTGCTACATCTGGATCTCATACATATTTCTCTCCTACCGATTCAACCCTTATTGGAACAATATCTATAACAGGAGGTAATCCTCCTCTCACTGGAACTGAGCCAACAGTTAGCTCTAGTTCATCTTCTTCGTCTGCGGAACCAACATTTTCTGCTGAGCCTAGCAATGATCCAGTATTCGATCTATTTGATGCTGAACAAGATAGTTCAGATTCTTCATCTAGTTCAAATTCTTCATCTAGTGCATCAAAGAATCCGTTACTAGAATCCATTGAAAGACAACTTGAGTTAGATAGACAAACATCTGCAAACACAAATAATCCAAATACAGCAGTAATCCCACAAAATACAGCTCCAATCCCTGGGGTTCCACAGAATCCTTATGCAATGGGAGGTGGACAGAATCCAGTTCCAACTCAGTATCAAGATAACCCTGGTGCATACTTGGGAGCAAATGTTCAAAAACCATTCCAGCAACCAAATACTGGCATTGGCACTTGGACAGCAATTTTGGTTAGCATTCTGTCTTTATATTTACTTATGAAGCATACACGAGGTAGTGTAGTTATTAAGAAATAGAAAAGGATTGTGTAATAATAAATAAAGATCGAGTATAATTCTGATTGTAAATTTTACTTACCTATTTTTTGTATGAATAGTAAAGACATTAAAAAGAAGCTTCTTGAACACAGGCAAAGCGAACACCATGGTCCAGCTGTTGGAAAGTTTATACATGATATTGTTTATGGAGGTAACGATGGAATAGTAACAACATTCGCAGTTGTTGCAGGCACCACAGGTGCCAATTTGCCTAGATACGTAATAATTATACTAGGACTAGCTAATTTGTTTGCAGACGGAGCCTCTATGGCAACAGGAGCCTACCTATCCTTGCGGTCTACCCTAGATAGATTTAAAAGGCTAAGAAGAGAAGAAAATGAAGAAATAGATAAGCATCCAGAGATAGAAAGAGAAGAAGTAAAAGAGTTTTATGAATCCAAAGGAATATCCGGAGAAAACTTAAATCTTCTTTTAAATATAGTTACAAGTAATCGTGAGCTATGGCTAGACACCATGATGCACTCAGAGCATGAAATGATTCAAGAAAATGCATCTAATCCCATAATGCATGCATTTATGACATTTATTTCATTTGTTATTTTTGGAAGCATACCTCTGTTTCCTTATATAATCTCTATACCTAATAATTCTCGCTTCGTTGTAGCAATAATCTCTACATGTATCGCCTTGATTATTCTGGGACTGACTAGAAGTATAATTACAAAGGAGAGATTAGTTAGAGGCCCAATAGAAATTCTAGGAGTAGGAATAATAGGAGCAATAATTGCATACGCAGTAGGAGTTCTACTAAAAGGAATTGTAGAAGTAGCAATCTAAATCTTATGAACAATGAAATTTCAGATACTGGCAATTTATCTGTACGCTCTGCAGCACTTTGGGGAATTGTCTCACTATTCTTTTTTATTACTTTTTTGGTCTATTTCAAATCACTTTGGAATCCATTTGTAAGATGGGATGATGGATTACTTATTTTTGAGAATCCAGCGATCCGTGCAATTACTCCAAATACACTAAAAGCAATATTTACTAAATTTGACCCAGAGCTATATATTCCATTTACCTTCTTTAGTTACCAACTCAATTTTCTAATCGGAGAAACCAATCCTTCTATATATCACTTAACCAATCTAATACTTCATACTAGTAACGCTCTACTTGTTAGCTGGTTCTTTGTACAAATGGGGATTAAGAATAGACTGGCAATATTATTTGGATTGATATTTGCATTGCATCCATTGCATACAGAGGCAGTTGTTTGGGCAAGTGCTAGAAAAGATGTTCTAAGTGTGTTTTTCTGTTTGATGTCTCTAAATTGGTATCTTGTATTTAGAAAGAAGAATATAAACATTTGGTTTTGGCTGAGCTTGATAGCTTTTGTTTTTGCACTACTCTCTAAGGTGGTTGTAGCAGTTTTGCCTGGTATTTTATTTATGCTTGAATGGCAACGCTTAGGTCTCTCTAAAAAATCTGCAAAGAGATTAATCCCCTACTTTGTTTTTGCAATTATATTTATTTTAGTTGCGTTGCTGGGAAAGCAGGGAGCCCTAACGCAAGCCACATTCTCTCAGTTTATACTAATTGCAGGCAAGAGCACAATCTTTTATATTCAAAAGTTATTCTTACCAACAAACCTTAGTGTTTTATATCCATATACAGATCCAATTACTTTTGCTTCACTTTCTCTTTTAATAACTCTTGGACTAGCAGCAATGCTTGGAGCTTTGACTGATTATCTTTCATACAAAAAGAAGATTTCTGGTTTTGCTCTATCTATTTTCTTCTTAGCCTTGCTACCAACATATATAACCTTCATGAAAGGTGGTGATATTTATTTTGCATCAGACAGATACGCATATCTTCCTTCTATAGGAATATTTTTACTTGTTGCTCTACTGCTACAATCCTTTGAAATTAATATAATAAGAAAAAGGATAGTAACAATTTTATTGTTGGTGATAATCTCATGCTTTGGAATAATGTCTCATATCCAAGCAAATGTTTGGAGCAGTACAGAATCCTTGTTTACCCATTCAATTAAGCTTTATCCAAACTCTCATATAGCACATAACAACATGGGTAATATTTACCGAAGGAAAAAAGAAT
Source organism: Candidatus Peregrinibacteria bacterium (assembly GCA_018648865.1). Classification (GTDB taxonomy): domain Bacteria; phylum Patescibacteriota; class Gracilibacteria; order Peribacterales; family Peribacteraceae; genus JABGQH01. Next base: position 13,758 of record JABGQH010000009.1, on the reverse strand, counting down.
TAATCCCAGCTATTGAATCATTTAATACTGCTCTAGCTATCAAGGATCATCACAGAACCCGTAGTAACCTAGGAGCTGTTTATAGAATACTAAAAAGATATGACTTGGCTCAAAAGGAATACGATCATGTGCTTGCTATTAATCCAGATAGTAAAGAAGCTCACTTTGGACTTGGGATTCTGCAAGCCACACAAAGTAAATATACAGAAGCAATTGCATCCTACACTCGTGCATTAGAACTAGATCCAACATATGCAGAAGTTCACATTAATTTTGGCTCATTACTAAATAAACTAGATAAACCAGAGGAGGCAATTATCCATTTAGAGAAAGCGATTCATATACTTCCATTCTCCTCAGAAGCCTATTACAACCTAGCAGTTGTACAGAGGAAGATAAGAGGATCAAAAGCTGCAATGGAGTCATATGAAATCTCAGTAGCTTTAAAGCCTTCATTCTTAGCAGCTAGGATTAATCTAGCAATTTTGTATCACGAACGTGGAATGTTAGATGAAGCAATTAATCAATTTGAAGCAGTTCTATATTACAATCCTAGTAATGCGATAGCTAAATCAGCTCTTAGGCAACTTCGCCCAATTGAATAAATGGAATCAATTGTATTAGCATCTCTGTCTGCAATTTGCTATACAACCTATAACGTACTTGGTCGTGTTTATTCCATTAACTCAAATAACGCGCGCGCATTCAGTGTTGTATGGGGAAGTATTTGTACATTATTACTATTACCCTTAATCCCCTTTTATATTAAAGGATGGAATATTTCTGATGCACCTAGATATATATTAATAGCACTACTTATATCCGTATTCTTTTACGCACTTTACGACAGGACTCAGTTTGCAGTTAGAAAGTATTTGCAAGCCTCCGAAACCGCTCTGTTATATCAAATATCGCCAGTAGCATCCTTACTTACACTATGGCTATTTTTAGGTGAGGAGCCAACATTAATCAAAATACTTGCTGCTCTCTTTATTTTATTAGGAAATGGAATCGCACTTGGGCCTACCAAATCTAATATACTAAAACGAGGTGTAATTCTTGGATTATTTTCTTTTAGTGTTTTAGGTATAGCCCTAGCCATAGACAAACTTGGCTCTTCCATTATACCTATCCCCCTATATGCAGCTGCCGTATACGCGCTTCCTACTATCTTTAATATATCTGTTCCCCCTATGCAGATTAAAACTATTATATTTGAATCTAAAGGGAAATTATTAAAAATCCTGCTACTTGCGATCTCTAATGTGGCTGCAACACTGTTCCTTTATTCTGCTTTTAGGCTTGGTGATGGTGGAACCGTACTACTCATAGTTTCATCCTCTACCCTACTTTCTGTGCTATTTGGTATTGTGTTACTACGTGAACACAACAATCTATATAAGAAAGGTATAGCAACCATATTTGTTAGTATTGGGCTTATGCTGTTGGTTTAATAGAAGATTTAATTACATAATCCAATGTTATTGGATCATCTGTTCCTATTCTAAATATTTTACCATTTCTCATTCGTATCTCTACAGCATCAAGCCCCGAAACATTAAATATAATCATTCTAGGAAAAAACCAAAATTTAATTCCATAACCGTAATACCATTTATTTCTAACAGTCTTGGAATACTCAATTTCATTTAGGTTAAAACTTTTGCTAAAAATCCCATAACCAAATTTTATTCTGATTTGTTTATCGTCAACCCTTACATTAAGAGAAAAAAATGATGACATTGGAATAAATACAAATAATACAAATGGTATTATTATTAGAGCTGAGTCATCTAGTATAAGTGTTATTACAAAAATTATAGAAACAATTACTGTAATCTGAGATATTAATTTACCAACTTGAGTGTGATTATATTCCATATCATTATTGTTCCTTCCCCTTGCTATTAACACTTTTTAATCCAACAGCAATTTGATTTAGCAAAATAAATCTAAGACCAATGGCTTTAATTATGCGCTCAATAACTAGCTCACCTTTAAAGCCCCATGGCCAACACATAAATTTACTTAAGAAAACTGGTTCCATATCTGCTTCTGATAAATAGGATTTTAAAGTACGTAGAGTCATAGTTTCTTGATGGTCTTCATCTTGTAAATGGCCAATTGCCACTGCGACCTTTTCGAACAATGGATCTGGAGTTGTAATAATAAAGATTCCACCTGGGCGCAGAATCCTATTAACCTCTTTAATCATTTCAAGTGGACTTTCCACATGTTCAATCACAGCAGTTGCTGTAACTATATCGAACGAGTTATCTGGGAAAGGCGGATGCATTGCATCACCTTGAATCATTGTGAGGCGCTTATCTTCACATGCTTCTAGTAGCTCTTGTGAATATTCTAGTCCTGTACATTTCATATTAGGAAAAGCATCTTGAACTATACTCAACGACTTTCCTTCTGCAGGACCCAAATCTAGTAGGTCACGTGGGTCAGACTTAAAATGCTTATTAATCATTAATATTACTTCATCTGCACGGCGCCTTAAACGATAAGAGAATGCTTTTCTGTTAATACGTTCATCTTTATAAGAGATGTCCAGAACACCATGAGGAGTCTGTGGTTTAGAGTTATTTTCTTCCATATCAAAAGTGTAATGCAAATACCAATAAAATAGAAATTATATTAATAATCTAAGATTTGAGATAATTCTATTTTTAAGTTATTTCTATTGAATTGATGGCGGACCAGGTTAATGGCTGGGCACTGTTTTTATAGATGTTCTACGATTGTGTTCCTTTTTGCTTTTGGATATTTCTCTCTACCACCATACATCCTTAAATCCCGTGAAATAAGACAATATGTTTACTAGTAAATGCAAAACAGGTGTTGATAGAATTGCACATAAAAAAACAGAAAGAGGTATATCTATAAGTAGAAATGTAAATAAAGATGCTCCTATAATAAAGTCTAATTGATCCCATGGGGGGAACGGCTTTCCAGGGGTAATATGTAATCGACGCTTAATTAACGATTTTACAGAATCTCCAATCAAAGCTCCCAATCCCATTACCCCTCCAATAAGTATAGAATCTAGCATTGATAATTCATCTATCCATCCAAGAGAAAGAAAGAATAGCAAGTATCCACCTAATGCACCTCCGATAACTCCACTATAGATTCCTCTCCACGTTTTATGTGCACCAAATATTTCTGCTGCAATCGGATGACCTCCTGGGAGTTTCATCCGCCCAGAAATGCATGGAGCCATGTTTGCAAAGTATGCTGGGGTATAAAATAGAATGGTAGCTATAAATATTGTAATTAGGGATTCTATCATTTTTGAATGTTTCTGGAATGGATAAAAGCAATCAAATATTCAATAATACTAGCAATAGATGAAAGCACTAAAATTAGACAGATAACCTTCAATAATTCATATTGCTCAAGCAAAAGAACTATTAAAGCTATAAATTGAAAGGTAGTAACAACTTTCCCAAACCAAAGTGATCGCAAATGAAATGTTGAATTACACTTTGAAACAAATAGAACTGTAAGTGTGACTATTACAACGATATCCCTCAAAAAAAATGAAGCGAAGAAAAGGGCAGTGAATGGCACATTCCATCCTAAGGATAAACAAACGATTGCAACAAATAGCTTGTCACAAAATGGATCAAGTTTTTCTCCAAATGAAGATTGTTTGTTTAGAATCCTTGCAAGAAGACCATCTAAGTAATCTGTTAGAGCTGCTATGCATAGTAGTACCAATGAAGTTACATTAGAAAAACTATAAACAATAGCTATAGCAAGAGGAATACGACTTATTGAAACAGTGTTAGGGATATTGATCCTTTTTATTATGGAATTGAACATTCTAGAATAATAGGTAAATGATCCGAGAGCTGCATCGATGAGATTACTCTAACATCATGCACATCAATATCCTTGCTACAGAGAAATACGTCAAGAATATGTCGAGGCTTATGCGATGGGAATGTCTTATCTGAATCGGTATTTGCAATTTTAAAATCATACTTCTTCTTCAATGAATCAAGCTCCTTTAGACCTCCGTAAATGTTAAAGTCACCGCACATAATCATGTTTACTCCTTTAGAATTCAAATCTCCAATTTGCTCAATCTGCTTAGTGCGTGTACTTCTATTAACAGCGAGGTGAGAGAAGAAGATACTTGTATTATTGGATAATTCAATATCAAATAGGTGCCGTTTTATACCATATTTAAAATTTCTATTTAATACAGGAAATTGCTCATTGGCAAAAAAACCATTGCAGTGATTTCCAGAGAATGGCAAGTGCTTAAACCAGCTATCACCGTATTTCATCGAAATACAATTAAACGAAAAAAGCTCTCGTAATTCATCAACAAAACTACTCTTAGCAAGAAGTTCAGAAATGAAGCAAATGTCGGGATTCTCCCTATTAATACAGTCAGCCATTGCCTTCGATACAGCTTTGTCTCTTCTTTTTGGAGATATACAGTAACGTATCCACCCAAAAATATATCCAGCAATGGAACCATTGTAACCACGGCAATGTGCGCAATTGAATATTAAAATCTTAGTCTTGTTCATCGAAAACAAGGATACACAATTTTTAGAGACTTGCGAATCTGAATATTTGCTCAGTACGGTCTGAATGCGAACTCTTTGTAGTTTGAGATAAGGATGTGACTAAAATATTAATTATTATAATAGATTTAAAATAATTCTATTTTTAAGTTATTTCTATTAGTAATTACTGGTGGGCCGGGAGGGTCTGAATGAAAACTCTTTGTGGAAGGCGATGGTTGAATGGTTTTTTACAAATAATCTACGTTTTTCATCTGATGCAAGAAGTATATGCAAGATCTAGATTATTTATTGAAGATCAACGTTGAGAGAATAGCTTCAAGAACTTCTACTTCTAATTCATTCTGCCTAATACCAATATCCATGTTACCAGTACCATGAACCATATCTTCAGTATCAGCTGAATACCTTATGCCATTATATTTCCATAAAGCTTCAAGCCGTGGCCCAGAATGTCCTTCGCTCTCGGGATCAAAAGAAAATTCGCAAAGATAAATGGAAGTAGAATCTCTTTTTATAGATTTTTTATTACATGGCAAATTCGCCATCATTATGAGCAACTCATCATATGACATATGATCAGGAGATGGTTTATTGTAATCAAGCCACAACATTGCAAAGTCATCAGGAAATTCTCCTATCTTAAAATTTTTATTTTCACCATTTTCAATATAAATTCTATTGTTGTTCTTAGTAATTTCTTCTCGTATAAACCAATTTTGTGGATATTTGAACTGGATACCAAATTCATCATTTGTGTAGAGCTGCAAATCTTCTGCTAAATTATTGTTTACAACTGGCTCAAAGCGATCCTGTATCTCTTCACTTATCTCTATAATACCCACTTCATCTAAATCTGGATCCACCACGACATTTTTTTCTTGTGTCACAGGCGTGCACGCTGTGATTAATAAAATTGCAAATGGTAATATCTTTTTCATAAAACAATTATAAAGAGAAATTTGTTAGAGTTAAAGTTATATTTTGTAATGGTGGGCCGGGAGGGAGTCGAACCCCCGAATCCGTAGGAGCCTGGTTTACAGCCAGGTGCGTTTGACCACTTCGCTACCGACCCATTAATCCAATGTAGTTTAAGTATATATGAGATTTAGTTCAACAAAATATATATTCGTTTTTATTTATTCATACCTGTTCCTGCATCTTTCTATCTTGCTCTTCACGCCATATCTGAAGATCATCTAATATTATTTCTCCTTCTTGTGGAATTTCTTGTGAAAAATCGATGTCTGATTCAAATATACAATCTGTTTCAGGTCCAAGCACCATCCTTACAACAGCATCAATCCTGATGCGAAAGGATTCAAGAGCATTTCGTATAACATCAAAATTACCCTTTTCTAATTCATCATCTACATATCTATAAGCACTATGCAAATCACCTAGAGTTCTAACATCGGTTGACATAATTTTGTAATGTGACAAATACTATACATCGCATTGTATCCCTATATTTATAGTTGTAAAGCGATGTTTTCTATACTTGTGCATTTCTTTCAATTTTTTTCTTATCTCCTTTCATTCTCCTTCTTCTTCTTTGCCTTATAGCATTGTGGGTTTTGCTTTTCTTTTCTTCTGGCATCACATCAACAGGCAATGTAGGCCAATCAGAGATAACCGTTCCATGTTCTTCACAGGATTTATAGGCCTGCTCAAAGCATGTAGCACTTTCTGCATCTGGATTATTATCAATCAATGTTTCTTTGTCTCCAAAAATTACAACCGAGTCACGTGAGCGAGAGAAAGCCACAATTATTCGACTCTTTTCATTTAAGTGTCCTACGTTCTCGTTTTCATTACTCCTAGTCATAGAAATATAAATTCTATCCTCTTCATCACCTTGGAATGAATCTACAGTAGCAATTTTGTTTGCAAGTAATTCTATAAATTCCTCTCTGTCTCTTAGATCATCAAATTTTGCTTCGTTAACTCTATCTTCGACTGTTCTAACTTGAGCACTGTACATAGCGATTATTCCAAAACTGTCATTTTCTTTGCTGATTATTCCTTTTTCAAAATCCTTACAGAGCCTTCTTGCTATCAACCTAGCCTCTAGATGACTAATCATAGATAGACCAGCAGAAGATTCTACGCTATCTGGTCTGCTAGAGGTATCTACCCAAATTAATTCACCAATGTTCTCTGGATTTTTCATGTCTATTCTTCCTGCTTTTAGCCTTCCTTCGTATCCCATTTTGCTAATCATCTCTACTATTGCAGGTAGGGATCTTCGATTGGTTTTTAGCATTACTTGGTACATGCTAGATTTCTCTGCCAAGAATTTAAATGGACCATCTTGAAAATCTTCTACTTCAGTTTTACCGATATTTCCTACGTCTTCGCTTTGGCTAGCATCAGATAAGAAATTACCCACATTAGGAGCTAAAGGAATATTGCCTAATTGAACATGGTCACCTACAAATATAATTTGTTTTCCAGCTTTTTCTAAAGCTGGGAGTAATTCATATATATAGCCCCTAGAAGCCTCATCTACGATTACGGTATCAAAATCCAATTCTTTAATGATCTCATCTGTTAGCAATGTCGTAAGGGTTACACCAACTATTAAGCCTCTTTCTTCTTTTAACTTATCTACTATATCTTTTTTTCTTGATTTAAAATCCGAAATAGCTTGGTCATAATCCTCCTCGTCAAATATAACATCTGTAAATGTTTCTCTGTATGGCTTTTTTCCTACCTCTGCTCCTCTACATGCTTTGTCATATGACTCTTTATCAAATTCATAACTTATAAATTCACTTTTTACAGGATATTTAAGTCCTTTACGCATAAAGTCTTCTCGTAAATCCTTTCTACAGGATTCTATGTGAGTACCAGCTCTATGTACTGCTGCTCCTATTTTTTTGGTAGCACCAAGTAATACGTCTAGCCCCTTATTACTATGGGATACTATTAGAGTTCTTCTACCTTTTGACTGATTTAATTTAGCTATATTACTTGCAACAGTTGTTTTACCTGTACCAGAGGGGCCCTGTATCAAAAAGCATGGATACCCACTAGCGCCTAAGGCAAATGCAGCACATTGCTCTGGATCACCAAGGATTGATCTAGGTATATCTTCTGATTTTAGATTATTTCTCCCTAAATATTGATTATCACCTCTTCCTAAGAATGCGCTTTCTGCAACATTTAATTCAGGTATTTGTTCTTCATCTACTTCATATAATACTCCAGTATAAGGCCTCAGTCTCGTAACTCTCTTCACCTTTAGTTCTTCTATAAGATCCAAATTGTAATCTATGCCCATTTTATCTGTTGGAACATGCTCCATTTGTCTACAAAACATTGCTACTTTTTTCTTATACCTAATTAATGTTCCTTTGTTTGAAGCTTTTTTTATGTAACAACCTTTCCTAAAAACGACACTAGAATGAGCAGACAAATGAATATTTCCTCTTTCTGCAAACTTAACTTCTCCACTACCTATATATCTATCTTTTGAGTCAAAGAAATTTACCTTATCACCACGTGTTAATATCGGCATATCCTTACTCCTATCTTTTGAATCTGGATCAGACCCCCAAGAGTTTTTTGCTTCTACAGTTATGTTTTCTCCATTTTCTTTTATATTTCTCATTGGCATTTTAATACCACCAGTAGTGCTTTCGATTCCTCCTACACCAGCTTCACCAAGAGCATCCGAGACTCCACAAACTTGTGAATCTATCTCTAATAATTGATCTAAGTATCTTAGTGCAATAGTTAGTTGGGATCTTATTGATACCTCTCTATCTACTGCTTCTTCCTTGCTTTCTACAATACTTTCTTCTTCGTCATAAACCCCAAAGCGTAATACATCGCTTATTCCATTAGCAGTTTCACTTTGCAATTCACTAATTCTTGCTGAGCTCATTCCCCTCTCAGGCAAATTAAATTCCATATCTAACTTTTCTAAAACTGAAGTATCGACATCAGGACTCAGATTTAGTTCTGCCAAAGCTTGTTCTAAATTACCACTCATATTTTTAATGCAAAAATGGCGGTAATAATACAAGATTCCCGCTTGATGTAAAGAAAACAGCCCCGTAACTCATATAGAGTTACGGAGCGTAGGTTTGCAGCCTCCTTCGTAGGAGATCACTTCACTCTGAAGTTACGGCGCTCGGATGTTGATCTCGGGCGTCATGGTAATGCTTTCTGCTGTCAGGAGTGAAGATTGCGAGACAGTTGCAAGCAACTGCTTCGCTCCCCGTATAACTCCTCGTACCTGAGGTAGAAATGTTAGACCACTCAACTGCAATACACATTTGGTATATGTACGTTACAGGGGGTCAAAGGGGCTTAAGCAAGAGCTTTGTACACTTAAGTACTCGAAACTTGCTTAAATTGAATATACGAGTCTAATGAAGTAAATACAAGAAATAAGCCCCACTTCTCGTTAAGAGTAGCGGGGCGTTTGTTGTCTCCTTCGTAGGAGATCACTTCACTCACATTTCGGCGATGCCCTTATGGGCGAGTTCGGCGACGTCATCGGAAGTATTCCTTTCAGGAGTGAAGATTGCGAGACAGTTGCAAGCAACTGCTTCGCTCCCCGTATAACTCCTCGTACTAGAGGAGGAATGTTAGGCACACACAACTACAGTTAAACTGCAGGGGGCCGAAGGGGCTTAAGCAAGAGCTTTGTACACTTAAGCACTCGAAACTTGCTTAATTTGAATATACGAGTGTAATAAAGCAAATACAAGAAATAAACTCAAATAGTTGCAATATTCTTAAAAATTAGTGTAATATTATTACATAATGAATGAAGAGACTAAGCAAGTTGGCCCAAACAATTTTAGTGTGCTCGGAATTACTCCTGCACTACTAAGAGTTTTAGATAACAACAATATTTCTGAACCTACACCTATTCAAAACCAAACAATTCCAAAAGGATTGGAGGGAAAGGATATCGTAGGAATTGCTCAAACAGGAACAGGTAAAACCTTGGCGTTTGGTCTACCAATGCTCCAGCGCCTAGCCTCTGGAAAAGGCAGGGGCTTAATAGTTGTTCCAACTAGAGAGCTTGCGTATCAGGCACAAGAATCGTTACAGCCTTATGCATCTATTGTAGGAATAAAGACAGCAGTATTTGTAGGTGGTAGCCCAATGTACTTGCAAAAGAGAATGCTAAAGAACAATCCTCGAATCTTGATTGCAACACCTGGTAGATTAAATGATCACTTGCAACAACGTACTGTAAGCTTGAAAGAAGTTAGTGTATTAGTTTTAGATGAAGCAGACAGAATGCTAGACATGGGATTTAAACCTCAAATTAATAAGATTTTGCAACATGTACCAAGAGATCGTCAGACACTGTTGTTCTCTGCAACTATGCCTCAGTCGATTTTCACTATTGCAAAAAAAGAGATGAAACTACCACTTAGAATAGAAGTAGCTCCAGCAGGAACTGCTGCAAAAGATATAGAGCAAGAGCTTATAATTGTTCGCAAAGAGAATAAAAAGGATCTACTAATATCCTTACTAAAGGAAATTGAAGGATCTGTACTTGTATTTTCTAGAACAAAACATGGAGCAAAGAACTTAACAAGGCAGTTAAATACAAACAGGTTCACTGCTGCAGAGATTCACTCAAATAAGACATTGAGCCAACGTAGAGAAGCACTCGCAGGATTTAAAAGTGGAAAGTATCGAGTCCTAGTTGCAACAGATATAGCAGCTAGAGGAATTGATGTTACAAATATCTCTGTAGTTATTAACCACGATCTACCAGACGATCCATCTGACTACGTTCACAGGATTGGTAGAACTGGGCGTGCCGGTAAATCTGGTAAAGCAATCTCCTTTGCTATGCCAAGCCAAATGAAAGATGTTAAGAATATTGAAGGATTGATCAATTCATCACTACGAAGGATTTCTATACCTACATTGCCAAAGGAATCATTCGAATTTACTAAAAGTACAAACAGTAGAAATAGAAGAAGGCCTTCTAGAAGAAGTGGCTCTAGATCAGGATTCTCATCTAATAGAAATAACTCTCAAGGTGGATTCTCATCAGAGAGAAGCAGCTCAAAAGGTGGATTCTCATCAAAAAGAAATAGCTCTAGTTCTTCATCAAATAGATCTAGCGGTGCACCAAAAAGAAATGATAGATCTGGCAGCGCACCAAAACGTAGAAGGAGGAGGTAAATGGACCAATATTTCTTTAACATATTTAATATTTCTTTGGTATAGACTTTGAATATAAAAAGAATAAAGTATGGGTATATATTCATTATTTATCTATGTTAAATTTTAAATCGCTTTCAATAATAAGCTCACTATTAATCGTATTTGCTATACCTTTTGCAAGTGCCCAAGGAAATAATAAAGTAGATCTAGAGCTCTTTTACGGACAAGGGTGCCCTCATTGTTCCAAAATGATAGGGTTTTTGAATGAAATAAAAGAAATATATCCAAACATAAATATAAATGAGCATGAAATATATTTTGACAGTAAGAATGTGGCTCTTTTCCAAAATCTAATAAATGCGTATGAGGAATCAATTGATGCAGTGCCAACAGTATTTATTGGAGATAAAGTATTTGTTGGATTTAGTAATAAAATTGGTGAACAAATGATTAATGAAATTAAGTTATGTACACAAACGTATTGTCCTTCTCCACTTGCTAGACTCAAACCAGAAATAAAAAAAGAATCCTATGTACCGGATCAAAATTCTAAAGAAATTAATGATAATGAAAAGATTCCTACTCCAATTAATGCTGCACAAAATAATGAAGAGACTTTTGATAACAATGCAGAGGACTTAAAAGACCTAAAATCATACGAAGAGGAAGATTCAAATATTTCTAATATGGTTACCATTCCCGCTGTTATCAGCGCAGCAGTTGTAGATGCAATCAATCCATGCGCGTTTGCAGTTTTAATAATATTAATTACTACAATCCTAGCTTCTGGTAATAGGCTTAGAGCATTGTTTGCTGGGCTGTCTTTTTCTACATCAATATTTATATCTTATTTCTTAATGGGGATAGGTTTCTATACAGCAATTCAAGCCTCTGGATTGACTCATAATTTTTATTTAATAATTGCGATTTTGGCAATAGTTATTGGTCTATTTAATTTAAAGGACTATTTATGGTACGGGAAGTTCTTTGTTATGGAGGTTCCAATAAGCTGGAGGCCAAAATTAAAATTAATAATTAATAGTGTTACATCTGTCCCTGGCGCATTTTTCACTGGATTTATAATCAGTCTATTTTTACTCCCATGTACATCTGGCCCATACATTGTAATTCTTGGGCTATTAGCACATGCAACAACGAAATCATATGCAATCATGCTACTAGCTTTTTATAATTTGATTTTTATTTCTCCAATGATAATTATTACAACAGCTGTGTATTTTGGTTTTACAGATACCCAGAAGGCTGAAGAATGGAGAACAAAAAATATAAAAATACTGCATTTAATAGCAGGCATTATAATACTAGCACTTGGTACAATCATGCTTAGCTCAATATTTTTAGGATATATTTAGTCATCCTCATAAATTCTAATAGCACATCCTTCTACCAGTGCCAGACTAACTTTCTGCTCTGCACTAGTTAATATCCTTTGAAATGTACTTTGGGAAGTATTCATCTCTTTCGCACACTCAACTTGATTTATATTCTCTACATTCTTTAAGCGCAATGCCTCCATTTCCTCATGATTAAGTTCAATTACCTTTAAGCTGCTCAAAGGAATAGATTGTGGCTTAAAATACTTTGCTTTTGGCAGAAACTTAATCCTTCGCTTTTCTCGTGGTCTTGGCATAACGATAGAATATCGTAATTTACATAAATTACTACTTATTCTCTACTAGACTCTCGCTCCTTGCGAACTGCTTCTAACTGCTCTTCTAAGACTTTTTCGGTCTCTTCTAAACTCATATTGCACTGTGGTAAACCAAACCACCTTCTGCATCTCATTAGTCCTCTGCAACACATGTTCCTAGATTGCTTATTTCTTTTGCATTTCCCATTCCCCATCCCCGTCATAGGCCCCTGTCCATTTGGTCCTGTTTGATCATGTCCTGGCATAATAGTGATTGGGTAATAAATACTATGTTTTGAATATATACCCATAACTATTTTTATCAAATGTTGTATGTTGATTATTTTCCTAAATGACTTCTATTAAGTCTTATTAATTAATAAATGAAAAATAATTAGTGTAAAATTATATTATGAAATTACATTTTATATCTCTTTATTGCACCTCAGTATTAATAACTCTTTTTTATTCACAAATAGCCTTGGCGCAAGAATCAAAAATTGAATTTATTCGAGGTTACGTACAGAGTGTAATTACAGAAGATATAGGTAGCGATACTCCAATTCAAAAAGCAAAGGTTAAAATAGTTTCTGGGCCAGAAACAGGAACTATAGTTAATGTTGATAATGTTCAAGCTGGCAATAGAGAAGATCTGAAAATTTACGAAGGTCAAAATATTGTTCTGCAAAACATAAATAGATCAGATGGTAGTAATGATTATTTTTTTCAAGAAACATTTAGACTATATCCATTACTATTTGTAATTTGTGCCTTTTTAGCTCTTGTTATGTTTATTGGTAGAAAGAAAGGTGTTATGTCTATCATTGGCCTCTTAATATCAATATCTATTATTATTTATATCATCTTCCCTCTTATTAAGTCTGGTTGGAACGCACTTTTAGTTAGTATTATCGGGACATTTCTAATAGCCTCTATCACTATTTTAGTAGCTCATGGATTTAATAAAAGATCATTTATATCGCTTATATCAACATTTATTACTCTGATTTGCTCAATATTATTATCTATTGCTACTGTAGATATTGTTAATCTTTTTGGACTAGGAACAGAAGAAAGTATATTCCTAAAACTAGACCCTTCTATAAGTGTTAATCCAAAGGGGTTATTTCTATCTGGAATAATTATTGGTGCACTGGGCATTTTGGACGACATAACTACGTCTCAAGTCGCAGCTATAGACGAAATCAGAAAAGCAAATCCTAATTATGGCCTTAAAAAACTATATACAGCAGGTATATCAATTGGGAATGAGCATGTGGCATCCATGATAAATACTCTTGCATTGGCATATATAGGAGCATCTCTACCTATGTTTCTACTTTTATCATTAGGTGGTGGGACACCAATGTGGGTTACTATTAATAGTGCTTTTATTTCAGAGGA
>JABGQH010000017.1 GCA_018648865.1 Candidatus Peregrinibacteria bacterium | reverse complement strand
ATTTCTTCTTCTCTTGTTCTAATTCTTTCTTCTTCTTGCTCTCGTGAGGCTTCTTCTGACCTAGCAAGTAATCGTCTCTCTTCTAGAACTTCGCTAAATTCATCAGTTGCAGCAAACAATATTTCTCTTCCTCCTGGCTGTTGCTCCATAAAATCTCTAGCAGACATTGTTATTGGATGACCATAAATTGTCTCGAATGGAGACATCCCTGTTCTTTCACATTCTCTATACAATTCTGTACTACTCATCATTCGACCGCTAGAAACAACAGGTACCATATCTGCTGTTACATTTGCTTGTTGTGCAACATACATTGCATCAATGTTTGTAGGATCACCATATATATATGTTGCCAAACTAATATGTCCACTATTCTCTGTTCTAAAACTTTCTGTGAAACGAGCAATTTCGTTACGGCTTTCAAAACCTTCAATACCGTTAATGCTTCTCATATAAACATCTCTTCCTGTCCCCGAACTTCTAAATATTGGCCTATGCCCGTATTCTCTACGCTGTAAATTGTATTGAGTTCTAGAAGTTCGATTGCTAGAAGCTATAAGTGCACCAATTTGAGTAATTGCAATTTGTATTTGCTGTTCGGACATGCTGTCATTTAATTCTGGAGCTGAATCATCTAATCGGGTTGCTGCTTGCGTTGCTGCATGCATTGATTTGTCTCTCCACTCCTCCCTTTCTGTCATTCCCAGTGGATTTTCACCTAGTATAGGGTTCAAAAAATGATAAACCCATTCAGGATCTGTACTACCTTCTAGTTCGCGTATAGATCTAGGAGCAATACTATCCATAGCATGTAGGAATGCAGGATCATCACTATACATTGCATAAATTTCGCCTGGTTCTCCAAAGGAAAAATCTTCTGGTAGACCATGTACTGAATCACTCGAAACATTAAACATGTGATTTTCGGATCCACTGTATAGGTGTTCAGCAATTATTTGGGCTCGAGTATTTCCTTCATCCTGTAGGAGTGCAATATCATCCTCATTTATATCACCTAGCCTTTGCCCGAATACTTCTTGATCACCTAGGGAACTAATTATGTCCTGTAATACTTCTAATTCCATCCTTAATTGATGTGATTCTTCCGATTCAATATCTCCTAAATTATCGATTTCTGTTTGGATCCTATTCATTTCTGTAATCGCTGATAGATACTGCTCTTCTCGTCTATGTTGAATATAGAAAACAATAGTTTCACGCATTGCACGGCGCAAATCGCTTTGTGCAATACTAGGGATAGTAGGTAGTGGAATATGCCAATCATTTTCTATTTGACCACGACTGACTTCTTCCCAAGAAAGACCATTACTTGTGAGCTCAAAAAGTCGTGAGTAGAAAACTGGTAAAAATAAATCTCTGAAACCACCATCTTCGTTATTGTAGAAAAGATCAAGGAAAACTGCATGATCACTATTCCCATATACTTCATTTCTTAGTTCAGGAAAATCTCGCAACTCTGTATTCAATATCGCAAATAACATTTTATCTCTCATCTCACTTCTTTCTGCTCTGTTTTCCTGTGATCCTACTGCCTCATCGAACGGGTTGAAATCTGAAATCATTGTTCCAGAAGCTTTTGATAAAATATCATAGGCTGTGTCTCCTGTTGCTTCTTCCATATTTAATTTTGCAAGTACCCATGGAGGTGAACGAAGTATGAAACGCCTATCTGCAGCCTGATCTATTCCATATGTAATTGCTTTAACTGTTATTGCTATAGCTATTACGACAGGATTTGATGGTGCCAATTTAAGAGCAAGTAGTGCAGCAGAATTTGCTACAGTCCCAAATGCTAGAGCATCTTCTTGTCCACGTTGAGCATCATTTATTTCTCCTAAATTGACTTTAATTTCTGTCCCCCCATCTATATATATGAATATTTCTTGTTGTCCTGGAGGGGATTCTTCAAACCCAGATGAAAGTAAATCAGAGATCATTTCTGTTCGTTGAGTCTCTATAGATGCACTTACTCTTTGGAGTTCCTGATAATTATTAATAGCTTCATTTATAAAATATGCACCTGCAGCTGCGCGCCCTATTCTACCCATGTTAGGTGCATTCGCTGCAGCTAATTCTTCTGCTGTTAATACGGCCGAAGTAGTTGGAGACATCGCAGCAGCAACAGGTGCTGCAGCTGAGCCACCACCACTTAATAGGCGCAAAGGTACTTTTGCTACTCTCCAAGCTATGTTAAGTGCAAGGCCTCCCCCCACTGCCGCCGCAATCCAAGATGAAACAGCTGCACCTCCTGCGGCACCTAGCATTGTCCAAGCAAATCTTTTCCATCCTTCTTTAATCGTATTTAGCTCTGCAACAAGTCCAAGGCGAATGTCTACTAGGTCTTCCATATCTCCTAAGAAATCTGCATATGCTTCGTCAAAAACTTCACAGTCATTCTTCATTTGCCTAATAAGCATCGTGTATACAGTTGCTCCGTTGTACTCGTCTATTAATCTATCGCGATCTGCTGCAGTACGAATTTCTTCTTCTGGCAATGGATCTACTAGTTGTTCACCAACAAATCTAGAAGCATCTGGCATGCCTTGTAAAAGGGTAACCGTAGTTTGATATTGTTCTACTGCGTTCGTTTCCCTAAATCTAATAATTACATCTCTAATTTTCTCTAATTTTTCTTCTTTAGTAATTGGTTCTCCATCTGGCCCTACACCACTTTCTAGCGATTCCTGAATTGCCAATGGCATTACCTCATCTATCCAACCATCTATAGAATCTCTTGTTTCACCTTCTGGTATTGCAACAGTTATCAAGTCCCGAACACCCTGTGACAGCCAATCTACTATTTCTACAGCAGTCATTACTCCAAAATCAATCAATTCGTCTTGTCCATTAGGATTAAATGATCGATCAACTTGTGTCAGCATTGCTTGCAGTCTTTCTAAGTGGAAATCTTTTGCACCGTCTATGCTGTCTTCTATCCTCTCAACAACATGTTGAGAAGTTCTTGTCTCTGGTGAATTACCTGCATCTGTAAGATTAAAATCGTTACCAAATTGATTTTGAATAGTTGTTAGTTCTGCCATCACTACATGATGACCAGCAAGTTGCTGAGTGACCATTACCATCGCATCCATATAAGAACGTCTTAAACCATTTAGTTCTTCTTGTGCTGCTGCTCTATCTTGATCAGTCCAGTCTTCTATAGTTGAAATTTGTATTTGGATGTCTCTTAATTGGTTGTAGCGCAGTTGAATTATCTGCAGATATATACGTTGGGGGAGGAAGTTTTGTTCTACACCAAGGTCTTCTCTACCCTCTGGATTTCCTTTTAGGATTTCTAATAAATCACTGTCTAATTCATCCATATACCCACCTCTTAATGCGGCATACTCTTGTAGTAATTCTGGATTTTGAGTTCTTTCCCATTCTTCATAAAGACTCATAACTTCATCCATGTGTTCTTTGCTCTCAGGATTTAACATATCATATGTTTGATTCCTAGCTATACGATATTGCTCTCCTCTTTCTTCAAGACTTTCTCTTTCATCTGAGTTTAAGTCTTCTCTCGTTAATTCTATATTTAATTGGTTAATTTGATAATTAAGATTATAGATATTAGCAATGTTACGACGCTCATCTATTGCTCTTTTTAAGAAATATAGATATTCAACGGATTGGCGATATTGTTCCTGCAGATGCTCACGTTGTTCAGATGTAAGAGATGGAAGTACTTGCTGAAACTCTTGTAGATAAAGATCCATAAATGCAACAGTCTGATTAATAATTGCTGGCAAATATTCGTTATATGTCATTCCATTATTTGCAACAACTAGCTCTCTTCTTTCTCGATCTAGCGTAACTAAATCCTCTTCGCTTAATTGGTTTATATCAGTATTTGTGCCAAGTATTTCTTGAATTGTACTTTCATGTTGCACTGCTTTCATTCTCCAAAATATTTCATTTCCTACAGAAAATTCATTGAATGTTGTATATAGAGTTATGTACAACATTCTATCTTCCCAAGCATCAAGTTCTTCTTTTGTAGCATCTTCATCTGGTCTTTCAATTTGTATCCCTAATGATCTATTAATGCGCCATAGTTGTGATTGGATGCCGAATGTATCTATTAATCTTTCTGATTCGGGATTATCAGGATGTTCGACACTAGGTCGGTCTGGTGTTTCCATAATTGAATTGGGTATTTATTTTTTTAAATTTTTATAATGGTCCACGTTCAAAAAATCCAGGCGTACCAATATCTGGCATCGGTGGTGAAGGAGTAGCTGAGGGCGGTGGCATATTGTTTATATTCAATGGTTCCAGTAGATAACTACTACCCCTTGATGGGTCTGGTAAATTAGGTAGTGCAATTTCTGCTTGTGGTATGCCAGTTACTGCACCTCCAGTTGGTGCTACTACTGTTTCTGCAACTTCTGCTGCTCCTGTCATAGGATTTGGAATAATTAATGCTTCTGATAATAATCCCCAAACTACATATGCCCCCCAAGAGATTGCTGCGATGGCAAGAATAGTGGTAATAATAGGATGATTTCGTGGCATCCATGTTACGACATCCCATGCTTTTTTCCATAGTGATCTTTTCTCTTTGTCACCTGCTCCCTTTTCTGAATCTTTAATTCTACTTAAGGCAGCTTCTTTTTCACCTGCTCCATTTGGATCTGTTTCTTCCAAGAACTGACGTTCTGCAGCAAGGGATTGACGTGTTACAGTTAAAATCTCTCTTAGCTCATGTATATTTTGTTGCATACTTGGATCTTTAATCATCTGCTCTCCTGCAGCATCAATCAAAGATTCCATCTCTAGCTTATCTATATTGTCTAAACCTTCGTATCTATTACATAGATCTTCTTCGTGTTCCATAATTCCATCTACCAATTCTGCTCTTTTAGATGCATTTATATACATTTCAAATATTTCTGCATCCTCTTTTCCTAGTAGTCCAGATAACACATCTGGAGTAGGTAGAAAGCTTTCAATCTCTGTTGAGTCAGAGCCGCTATTGGGTGCTTTTTCTGGTTGTGAAATAATATCGCTCATGAGTAATTATTTATGAAAGATCGTAGAAGTGCATTCCGAATTAATGAAAGAGCAGCAACATTTTCTATATCTTTATCGGTTGTTGCTTTTGGCAGAGTAATTTGAATTATTTTAGATAAAGGTTCAGTACCCAAAGCAAAAAATAACTTTGCTAGATCTGGCTGGGCAACATTTTGAAGGTCAAATTCACTAATAAGATTGGCTACTTCATTTTGGTCCTTAGCATTTTTAACTTGTTCTTTAAAAGCATTTAGCTTTGGATCTTTAAGTCTTATAATAGATATTCTAGTACGAACATTTCTATCAGTATCTTCAAACTTTTGAGTCTCTTCTACTACAGTCCATCCATCTTGTAATTCAGAAGGGAGTGCATTAAAGAGTTTTGTTTCTGCTGCCGTTAGGTGAAGTTCAGTCATCATATGCATATATTATAGCGTAGTAGATTAGTAACTCTAATATAATTTACTTAAGTCAAATAATCTATACATTCTATCATTTTAGAGCCTTTTAGTAAAGATAGATGAACATCCTTAAATCTCACTATTCACTGCTATACTCACTTAGTATTTCACTGATACAATTACTTCACTTATGTCACTAAACCTCTACAACACATTCACAAAAAAAGAAGAAGAGTTTGAACCTATTAAAAAGGGGGAGGTAAAAATGTACACGTGTGGTCCTACTGTTTATGGGCGTCCTCATATTGGGAACTATTCATCTTTCTTAATGGCAGATTTGCTTCGTAGATGGCTAGAAACGGGGCATAGCTTAAAAGTAACTCATGTTAAAAATATTACAGATGTGGGGCACTTGGTAGCAGATGCAGAAAGTGGAGAAGACAAAATAGAGAAACAAGCACGGGAAGAATTTGGAGAAGTATCCCATGAGAATATTCTGAAAGTTGCACGAACATACGAGGATCAGTATTTAAAAGATGAGCGTGATCTGAACATGATCGAGGCAGAGCATCGTCCACGAGCCACAGAGTTCATAGATCAAATGAAAGTGATGGTGGACGCACTTCTTAATAACGGACAGGCATATGTAACAGATGATGGAATTTATTTTGATGTAGAAAAATTTGAGCGATACGGACAGCTCTCTGGTAACTCTATCGACAAACTATGTGCAGGAGCACGCGTTCAAGTAAATGAGCAGAAGCATTGTCCTGCAGATTTTGCATTGTGGAAATTTTGCACAGGTAAAAATGAAAACCACATACTTAGGTGGAGCAGCCCCGGCGAAGGTAATCCAGATGGGTTCCCAGGATGGCACATAGAATGTTCTGCAATGAGTAAGGCATTACTTGGTGATCAAATAGATATTCATACAGGAGGTGAAGATAATATTTTTCCTCATCATGAATGTGAGATAGCTCAATCGGAATCTGTAAATGGGTCGTCTCCTTTTGTAAAAATGTGGGTACACAAAAGAAGGATAGATATGGGTGACAAAAAAATGTCAAAGAGCTTGGGTAATGTTCTTACGCTTAGTGACATAGAAGAAATGGGGTTCAGTGCACTAGATATTAGGTACTATTTCCTATCAGTGCATTATAGAACGCCACTCAAATTTGCCGAAAAAGGGCTAGGGGATGCCAAAAAAGCTAGGAGGAAAATTTTAGAATGGATGAAAGAGGTCGATGAAGCGCAAGAGAGCACATCTGTATCCAAAAAATCTTCACAGAGCCTAGAATCGTTTGTTTCTGCAATGGACTCAGATTTAAACACTCCAGAGGCACTTGCAACAGTCTTTGATGCTATCTCATTTTCCCGAAGAGAGAACGAGCTAGGACAATATAAAAAGTTTTCAGAGCTAGTAAAAAATACGTTTGGTTGTTTCGAAGTAGAACAAGAAAAATCAATTCCAGAAGAGGTGCTTAAATTAGTAGAGAATAGAAAAATAGCCAGAGGGAATAAAGATTTTGAGATGTCAGATAGCTTGCGTGATAAAATACATGCCTTGGGATATGAGGTTAAGGATACGAGTGAAGGGCAGATTGTTGTTGAATTGTAGGTTTTGATAGATGCCGAAGGTCTAAAGTCGAAAGTCGAAGGACTGGAGACTAGACTTTTTGACGTTTGACCTTTGCCCTTTGACAGTTAACAGGCGGCTAAAACTGCCAGTTAACTTAGTCCCATTTGCAAACAATACTAAACAAATGTGTAGTCATATATACCAATTGATAACTTTCATTTACGCCATAACGTATACGGCACTATAAAATAGAAAACAAGCAACCTTAAATAAGAATGGCATAAAAGGTGATAGATACTAGGATTCATGGGATATCTGATAAGAGAATCGGGAATTGAGTGCAAGAATTTGCAATGAATCGCAATAAGCATTTTAGGTTCACTTGTAACAAATACCGGGATTATGCGTTTATACGGGCGCATGGATCTAACGCGGGGACTTGCGTCCGTACGACGCAGATTCTAGTATCCTCGCTGATCTAACTCTCCATTTAAGGCACTGTTCTGTGCAGAACACTGCTTGGTGAGTAGGTCCTTGTATACGATCTTTTACAAATCGGCAACTTGCCTTGGCAATACTCCTTATATAAGGAGAGGCGCAGAGACAAGATTTTCACATACTGTTTATGGCAGTGTCGTGTTCGTACGAATAAAAGAAGACATTCTGTTCATCCATGATTCCTGTTGTTCGTGTTCACTCTTTATATATAAGGAGAGGATGGTGCCAATAGCGCACGCTCATCTCTCAACATAAGAGCTTCGGGAATACAGGTGTTCGTTCTTTTTCTCACTTTGTTTAAATCAAAAACCCATAAAAAATCATCATCCATGCACAATCAATTTTTTTATATTTATTTATCCCCACCATACATATGGATCTTTCTCGACTGAAGAAAGCCTTTGCAGGTGTTTCCGTTGCAGCTATCACACTAACTCAAATGGGTAGTGTATTCGCAGCTTACGGTGACGTCCCTGCAGGAGTCTGGTTCGAGGACGCAGTCAGCGCATTCGTTGATGCTGGCTACCTCGATTCCACACAATCACGTTTCCGCGGTAGCGAACCTGCTAACCGTGCGGAATTTGTAAAGTTGGTCGTTGAGTTGAACGGAGGAATTCTCTCCGCTTCACCAGCTGTTCCAAGCTTTACAGATGTACCAGCCGGCGCTTGGTATTATTCATACCTAGAAGAAGCCGGTAAAGAAGGTTGGGTACGTGGTGACGGTGACTGTTACGGCAGCACACCTTGCTACGCTCGACCAGGCGCAAACATTAATCGCGCCGAAGCAGCAGCACTTCTAGTTCGTGCCTTTGGGCTCGAATCAACAGGTGACGCAGCAACTTTTGTAGATAACCCATCTGGACAATGGTACACAGGTGTCATTCAGACAGCTGCTGATTACTGTGTCCTACAAGGTGATGAATCTACAGGACGTGTCCGCCCAGGCGACAACATGAACCGTGCAGAAATGGTCGTAATGCTTTACCGCGTTGACCAGAATCTACAATACGGTGTTGACTGTGGAGGAGGCGAAGTTACTGGAGCAATCGTCGTAGACGCAGTTGCTACATCTTCAACTACAGTAGAAGTTGAGTTCGGTTCCGATCTTGACGAAGCTGCAGCAGAAGACACAGATAACTACGCTGTTACTGGTTCCGAACTACCTGTTGACTCAGCAGAGTTGATGAGTAGCACAGTTGTTGAGCTAACACTCGGCGAACCAATGGACCCAGGACACACATACACAGTATCTGTAACTGACATGATGACAGCAGACGGTGCTACATTCGAAGACGCTATGACTTTCGAGGGCTACTCAGCACTCGTTATCGGTGATGGCGAACTAGAAGCATCACTTTCCGCAAGCAACCCTGTTGGTGATACAGTACCTAGAGGTGCTGTAGGAGTAGTTCTACTCTCCACAGATCTAACAGCTTCTTGCACAGATTCCGTAACAGTAGAGAATCTAACGATTCTTCACGAGGGATTTGGAAGCAATGCTGACATTCAAGGTGTATACGCAGCCATCAATGGCGCACGTGTAACACGCAAACGCACAATCGACTCAGAAGATCAAACAGCTGATTTGCGTTTCTCCTCTCCTCTAGTAGTTGATCCTTGCGAAACCGTAACAATTGACGTTGTTGGTGACTTTGTCTCCACAGCAACAGTTTCAGGTGAGCACAACCTTGTTGTTGAGCTACCTAGCGATATCGTAAGCAACGCAAGAGAAGTTGCAGGTAACTTCCCAGTACGAGGAAACGGATTCCGTGTAGCAGCAATCACAAGCGGTATCGTTTCTGTAACTTACAGAACTGTCTCACCAGATGAGGTAGAAGTAGGTGACGTTGGAGTAGTTATCGGAAAGTTCGAAGTAGCTGTTAATTCAACAGAAGACCAAACTTTCTACTCAATGACATTAGAACAGAACAGCTCCGCTTCTGACGGTGACTTCGTAAATCTCGCAGTTCGCCGAACAGACGGAACAGTTCTAACTAACACTGTTACTCAAACTGTAGGAGACTTCGTAACACTCGTGTTCGATCCTCCATTCACAGTTCTAGAAGGTGACAAGATCACACTCGAAATTGTCTCTGACGTTGTCGGAGGAGCAAGCGACTCTATGATCATGCACTTCGAAGAAAGTTCAGACCTATTTGCAGTTGGATCCCTATACGGATACGGTGTAAACGGTCAACTTTACGGTTCACAAATCTCCCTACCAACAGAAACATCTACATTGCCAGACACAGTAACAATCGACGCTGGTGAGTTCACAGTAGGAATTGATGGACCATCCACAGAAGATTACACAAGAGATGACAACGACGCCGTTCTAGCGAACATTGAGTTCCAGACAGGCGGAGAAGACATCGATGTTAAGGATTTATTCATAGCTATCCAAGGACAAACATCTTCAGGACAACATTTGTCTTCGGTTCTAACTGGAACTGATGATCATATTCACGAAGTACTAGAAGATGTAGAAATCCGAAACATGACAACAGGCCGAACAATCGACGGTGTCCGTCTAACGGGTACTACAGATTTAGGTTTAAATGCCGGTGCAACATTAGGAACATACCAAGTTTATCGTTTTGACGACTTTATCGTAAAAGGCGATGAGCAATGGGAGTTCCGTGTCGATTTCATCGACAATGGTGCAGGTAAAAACCCAACAAGTGGTGACAAATTTAAGATCCACATGTGTGGAGAGCCAACTCACATCTTAGTTAGTGCAGCTCTAACAGCTAACACTACAGGATGTACATTTGGTGGCCTGATTGCTGAATCTACTTCATACCAAATGCAGATAGAAGGACTAAGCACAGGTGATAAAGTTGGTGATGTTCGCCCAAGAGGTAACATCGCAGGAAACTTTCACAATATTGCCAGTGCAACTCTAACAGTAGCTGTCCAAAATATTGGAACAGACGATACTGCAGTAGAGAACGCAGAAAGCGTAAGACTACTTCGTTTTGAAGCTAGAGCAGGATCAGCAGAAAGCATCCTACTTACAAAAGCTATCTTCGAAGCAGAGTCTGGATCATTAGTTGATGCACAAAACTACGCTCTATGGGTAGATACCGATGGAGATAGTGAAGTAGATACTATCCTAGAGGATGGTGTTGCATCACAAACAAGCAGAGTTTCATTTGCAGATTTTGCACAAGGTGGATACGTTATCCCAGCTGAGGACACAGTAGTGTTCGAAGTTCGTGGTGATATTTCATCAACCCTAACAGGGGATGATATTTTGCTAAGATTTGCTACTAGCTCATCACCTACAACTTTGAACTTCTTAGAAGCAGAAGAGCTAGATGATGGTAGTAACATTTCTGGAATTAAACTAAATGGTTCTTTCCATAATTCTGTTACAGCAGCAGATATTATAGTTACAACAACAACTTCACAAAACTGGAAGCTAGTTAGCCAAGGTGACTTGTTTGTTAGCCAAAGCGCAACTCCAAGAAATCGCCAATTACTTGGTGGTACCCTAGGTGAAGAAGTAATGCGTTTGTCCTTCAATGCAAGATACGAAGACATTGATGTTACAAACCTACAATTCACATCTTCTGGTTCTATCGCAACATCTGTTGAAAGACTAGAACTTTATCTAGCAGGTGAATCTACACCATTCGCTCTAGCCACCAATGGTGGATGTGGAAGCGATGATGTTCTTACTTCAATCGCAGAAGGAACAGTTAGAACATTCTGTGCAAGTATGGACAGTAGACAACTTGTTGTAGAAGAAGGCGGAGACGTTGATGTTATCGTACGTCCAAAGATGAAAACAGACGTAAGCGGTGCTGTTAACCTCCCTGGATCTACAGGAATTGTTCAATTCTTTGTTCCTAAACAGGCTGTTTCTAACAAATCTACCGGTTCTGGTGCAGTACGTGCACGCGGTGATGAGTCTAGTAACAACCTAACTGCAAATGATGGAGATTCCCTTGGAGAAGGTGAAGTCTTTATCGGACGCACATCTGTAAATGCTACAAATGCTAAAATTGTTGGTAGCAAGAACGTAACTGTTCTAGCTAAGATCACTTCAATCACAAATGCTAGCAACGCAGCAGACGGATCCGCTGTTCCTGTTGGGACATCTGAAATTGCTGCATTTAAGTTTTCAGCAGCAGCACATTCCAACTCAAAGGGTCAGTTAAATGATGCAGTACTTTCTGGTGTTATCTTTAACGTTAATGCTACAAATGTAACTGTTACTTCTGATTCATTTAAGGTCTACAACGCAGCAAATTCTGCTGATAGCAACAAGATTACATGTACTGCTTACAAGGGTGGGTCAGCAACACCAAACACTGTATCAACAGGAGCTCTTGTAGTTTCCTGTGGAGATTTGCAAAATGAATCTACTATTGATACAGCAATTGAGCAGGGTGATGATATAACCCTCGTTTTAGAGGCAGATATTACTAACCCAAGCAATTCCGAAAATGGTAATGCAAGTACACTTCAAGTTTCTATTCAGCAGTTCAATTCAATGTCACGTACTACGTACAACGTTGGAAGCTCTGCAACACATAGTCATATCACATGGATAGATAATGATGACACAACACAGTCCTTCACATGGATTGAGTCATCAGACACAACTGTTAAATCTACAAGTTACTCTGGTTAATCTTCGGATTACTAAAGTATCTATTTAGAAAGACACAATGTCGCAAGAACCCCGCCAGAAATGGCGGGGTTTTTTGTTATATATAAAAAGGTCGAAGGTCCAACCTTCGCCGCTTACGCGGACTACGGTTGGCAGGCGAAGATCGGATTGTGTTCATTTAAAAACAAAACATATACAAAACATCCCCTCCCCAGACCAGTCTTCGCTAAAGCTTCGCCACGGCAAGCGGTGGGAGGGTTAGGGAGAGGGGACTAAATATATGTATGAAATTCAAATATCTTATTATGATTGGGTAATGGAGATTTGTGAAATCCTATATTTATAAATCTGTTATTCCAAAGCTTACTGAGTAGTTTATTACATTAATCATAAACCCCCTCTCCCTGCCTGCCGGTAGGCAGGCCTGCCCTCTCCCTAGGGGAGAGGGTGTCTAGAATAATGGTTTTATTGGATTTATTTAAAATATTAATGGTTATACAAAAATAAGATTGGAGTTGGTCTCCCCTCTCCCGACGGGAGAGGGTTAGGGTGAGGGGGTGATCACAAAGAAAAGCTATATTTAAATTAAATCCCCTAAAACAGAATGAATATTCTATGTAACTGAACTGTTTACCCCCTCATCTCTTTCTTCTCCCACTGGGAGAAGAAGGTGCATAGAATCATTTATCATAAGTTTATCTAATATAAATGTTACCCATTGATTAATTTTACTTAAAGCTCACAGCTTAAAGCTTAAAGCTTTCTTTTAAAACATCTTCCTCTTAATCGATAATAACAACATGCTAATCGGCCTAAATCTAATCCGCATTTCTGGTGGATAGATCTTAATTTCTCCACCGAATTTTTCTTTAAATGATGTAATACCTTTCCAAGGATGGTTAACAGAATCAGGTGGTGCAATGCCAAGTAGGTCATAAGAAGTGCAGCCCTCTGCTTTGGCATGTTTTATTGCTTCCCATTGTAGTGAATAAGGGGCCATACAAGCTCTGTAAGAATGATCAGAGGCACCATAGTAATAAACCTGATGATTATTCCACTTAGCTCCCAGAAGGACAGCAATTGCGTTATTTGAGTTAGTCTTAACATCGGTAGATGTAGATGCAGATGCAACTAGCAAAAAGGAATTTGGGATGTCTTTTATAAATGCCTCATAAGATGTTTTAGGTAAGCATGTGAACTGATCTCGCTTACTTGTTTTTTCTATCAAATCATAAAATAAATTTATATCTTCTGACTTATCAACTTCCACATTATGTTTACCTGCTACTCGGATGTTGTATCTTCCTTTTGGTTTCATTTGTGTAAGGATTTCTTCCTCTGTTTTAGATACATCTATAATAATTGTTGCCTCCGCATGATGCAGATATTCAGACTTCTTAAACTTACTAGGTAAATCAATTTTTACCGGCGGTGATATCGTTATTTCCATGCATCTATTCTTTTTAGCATCATCGCATATTCTATGTATTACTTCTTTGGCTAACTTTTCATTTCCGCTTTTAAATATTGGACCTCTGGGGATATCCCAAGTGCTTAAGCCCAATGTAGTTTTATCTATTACCACAAGAGCTGAACACAATATGCTTTTATCTTTTTCATAAATATAAACGAGAACCTCTTTGCTTCTATTTTCTAAGTACTTAATTCTATCAATAGATTGCCAAAAATTGCCTTCTGGATGAGACAAAACCCACGATTCATATCGATCAAGATCTTCTAGGGTTTTAAGTATTCGAACACTCACACATTGCATTCTTCACAATTAATTAGATATTAGCAAATAATCCTTTCATATTGCTTTAAAGATTTAGCTTAAAACTAGCAATCGACAATTGTTTATTAATTGATAGAATGCTTATTCTTCTCTTCCCACCATAAATATGGCTTACACATTGCCAGATCTTTCATATTCATATGACGCGCTAGAGCCTCATATAGATGCAAAAACAATGGAAACGCATCATTCTAAGCACCATAACTCTTATGTACAAAAAGCGAATGCAGCAGTTGCTGGCACAAAGTGGGAAGGCTTGAGCATAAAAGAGTTACTAGTATCACCATCTGAAATACCTGATGATATTCGTACAGCAGCTATAAATAATGGTGGAGGACATGCTAATCACAGTCTTTTTTGGGAAATGCTCTCACCTACAGGTGGAGGAGAGCCTTCTGGAGCTTTAAGGGAAGCCATAGATTCAAAATTTGGTAGTTTTGAAGAATTTAAAAATGAATTTTCTAATGCTGCAAAAACACAGTTTGGATCAGGGTGGGCTTGGTTGGTTGTTTCAAGTGACAATGAGCTAGAAGTTATGAAAACATCAAATCAAGAAACCCCTCTTTCTATAGGAAAGAAGCCAATACTTACATTGGATGTATGGGAACATGCATATTATTTAAAGTATCAAAACAGAAGGCCAGATTATGTAGAGGCATTTTGGAATATCGTTGATTGGGGCAAAGTTGAAGAATTGTTTAGGATTTAAGCTTTAGCTATAAAAAACAAAACAAATACAAAACATCCCCTCCCCAGACGGGGGAGGGTTAGGGAGAGGGGGTTTATGATCTATAACCATTATTGGTTTTTCCTTTCTTCACCACCTTTTTCCGGCGAAAAAGGTGGAGCCAAAACGCCTGCGCACCAAACCCTCCCGCTTGCCCCTTCACCCCCAGTGGTGCGCTTGCCCCTCCAATCTTCATTATTGTTTTATTTAACATTCCACTATAAATATGGGACGAAATCCACATTACTTTTTGTAATATCCTCTATTTAGCTTAAAGCTAACGAAAATTCTTGACCCATCCCTTATATTCTCTAAAATCTTTACGAATTGCAGTAAGTTTTGATTGTGTTGCGAATTACTGCGTTGCTACATCACATAAAAAGGAGATTTATCTTCTGTGCTGTGCAACGTTCTTGTTTCTTATTTCCCTATATATATGCCTAAAAAAAAGCCAGCTACAAAAAAGCCATCTACAAAAAAAGCAGATACTAAAAAGAAGATTGCAGCACCAAAAAAGGTAGTAGCTAAAAAAGAAGCTCCTAAGCCAAAAAAAGAAGTGGCTAAAAAAGCAGTAGTTAAAAAGGAAGTAAAAGAGCAGAAGAAGAAAGCTCCTAAAAAAGCTGCGAAAGCTACAGCTAGTAAGCGTGCATATCAATTGCATGTTGAAAGCAGTGTATTACCTGAGGTTGTTCCTCATGTAATTCCATCTTCTTCTAAAATCCCTGCTTTCTTAAAGGATCTTCCAGAATATCTACAGCCAAAAAGAATGGTAGATGGAAGAGTATATCTAGTAGATGAGGAGAGTGTTGATGTTCCAACACTTATTGAGATGCAGCTAGAAAGTTACAGATGGTTTTTAACAGATGGATTAAGAGAGCTATTGCAAGAGATATCTCCTATTGCAGATTTCTCTGGAAAGAAAATGGAATTAAGACTTCTTGGTCACTCATTTGATGCACCAAAATATGATCCAGGTACATGTCGTCGTAGAAACTTGAGTTACGAAGCAGTTATGAAAGGAAATGTTCAGCTAATAAATAAGGAAACAGGAGAAATTAAAGAGCAGGATGTTTTCCTAGGTTCAATTCCTCTGATGACAGAAGGAGGAACATTTATCGTTGGTGGTATTGAGCGTGTAGTTGTTCATCAATTAGTACGTAGTCCTGGTGTGTTTTTCTCTAAAGTATCAGGACAAATTCGTTATCACACAGCAAAAATAATTCCTAAGAGAGGAGTATGGCTAGAGATTGAAACAGATAGAAAGGGTATTATTAGTTGTAAGGTTGATAGAAAAAGAAAGATCCCAATAACTCAGTTATTGCGTATTTTTGGATATGATACAGATGCAAAGATATTGGATTTGTTTAAAGACATAATGAAAGACAATGATTACATTCTTACTACTCTAGAAAAAGATACAGCAAGAACAGTAGAAGAGGCTTATCAGAGTATTTATAAAAGAATTCGCCCAGGAGATTTAGCAACTTCCGAGAACGCAAAGCAGCTAATAGACGGCTTGTTCTTTGATTTTAAGAAATATGACATGGGTGCTATTGCAAGATACAAGATGAATAGAAGGTTTGACCTAAATACATCTAACGCAGAAGAACATCGTGTATTCCAGATTGCTGATTTTGTTAACATTCTTCGTGAGCTTATAAACTTAAACAATGGTAAAGGAGTAGCAGATGATATTGATCATCTAAGTAATCGTCGTGTACGTAGTGTCGGTGAATTAGTTCAAAACAAGTACAGGGTTGGACTAGTTAGAACAGAGAGAATAGTAAAAGATCGTATGACTGTTATGGATCTAGAAACTGTTACACCTATGCAGCTAATTAATTGTCGTCCTATTACTGCTGCAATGAGAGAGTTCTTTGCATCTTCTCAACTATCTCAGTTTATGGATCAGACAAATCCAATTGCAGAACTAGCTCACAAAAGGCGTTTGTCTGCTATGGGTCCAGGAGGACTTTCTAGAGAGCGTGCTAGTTTTGATGTTCGTGATGTGCATCCATCTCACTTTGGACGTATCTGTCCTATTGCTACTCCAGAAGGACCAAATATTGGTCTTGTAGTTCATTTGGCAGGTTACTCACGTGTAAATGAATATGGATTCCTAGAAACCCCATATAAAGTTGCTAAACATACAGTTCCATTCGATCCAGACAAATTAGTTGGTAGAGCACTTTCTGAAACTATTAAAGATGGTAGAAAGATAATTGCTAAAGAAGAAGAGCAAATAAAAACTAAAGAGGTTGCTAAGAAAGTAATTTCTATTTGCAAAAAAATGGGACTAAAAGAAGTTCCTGTAAGAGCGTATGTAACAAGTAAAACTGAGTATGTAGATGCTGAAAAAGAAAGGCATCTAACAATTGCTCAGGCACAAACAGTAGAAAGTGAACTTGGTGAGTTTGAAGAAAATAGAGTATCTGCTAGAAAAAGTGGAGAGCCTGTATTTTCACATATTAATGATGTTACCCATGTTGATGTTTCCCCTAAACAGATTCTTTCTCTAACAACATGTTTGATCCCATTCCTAGAGCATGATGATAATACTCGTGCATCTATGGGAACGAACATGCAACGTCAGGCGGTTCCACTAGTTAAGCCAAATTCCCCATATGTTGGTACAGGAATGGAAGGATTAGCAGCTCGTGCATCTGGGCATGCACTACTCGCAGAAGAAGATGGAGAGATTACATATGCAGATGGAGACGAAATTTCTGTTGTGTACAAATCTGGTCGTAAGGAAACAAATCATCTAACCACATTTACAAGAAGTAATCAGGGTACATGTTTTAATATGCGCCCTAGGGTAGAACGTGGTGATAAAGTTAGAAAAGGAGATGTACTTGCAGATGGTGCTTCTGTAGATCATGGAGAATTAGCTCTTGGTCAAAATCTATTAGTTGCATACATGTCTTGGCAGGGATACAACTTTGAGGATGCTATTATTATTTCTGACCGGGTTGTAGAAAAAGGACTATATGATTCAATTCATATTGAGTCATATACAACAGATGTTCGTGATACAAAACTTGGGTCAGAAACAATAACAAGAGACATCCCAAATGTAGGAGAAGTTAAACTAAAAGATCTAGATATAGATGGCGTTGTTCGTATCGGAGCAACTGTTCATGAGGGTGACATACTTGTAGGTAAAATTACTCCAAAAGGAGAAACAGAATTAACTCCAGAGGAAAGACTCTTACAAGCAATTTTTGGAGACAAAGCTAAAGATGTAAAAGATAGTTCATTGCGTTTGCCAGGTGGAGCAGGAGGAAAAGTTGTAGATGTACATATCTTTGATAGAAGTGAAGGAGACGAGCTTCCTACAGGTGTTATAAAACAGATCAAGGTGTTTGTAGCACAGACAAGAAAGGTACGTGTAGGAGACAAAATGGCTGGAAGACATGGTAACAAGGGTGTTATCTCTCGTATCGTTCCACAAGAAGACATGCCATTCCTAGAGGATGGAACTCCAGTAGATGTGATTTTGAATCCTCTTGGTGTTACATCTCGTATGAATATTGGTCAGATATTAGAAACTCATTTAGGTTGGGCTTGTGAAAAGATTGGTATAAAAATTGCAACACCTGCACTAAATGGAATCTCTACAGACAAAATTGTTGGATTCTTAAAAGCAGCTGGTCTACCAGGTGATGGAAAAATTCAGTTATTTGACGGTAGGACAGGAGACAAATTCGCTCACAGAACAACTGTTGGTCAGGTATACATGATCAAGCTACTTCATTTGGTTGAAGATAAGATGCATTCAAGATCTGTTGGACCATACTCTCTTGTTACTCAGCAGCCACTTGGAGGAAAAGCTCAACACGGTGGACAAAGGTTCGGAGAGATGGAAGTCTGGGCTTTAGAGGCATACGGAGCAGCCCACACACTTCAAGAGATGCTTACTATTAAGTCAGATGATGTAATAGGTCGTTCCAAGGCATACGAAGCAATTGTTAAAGGCGAAAAAATAAGACGTCCATCTATTCCTGAGTCATTTAATGTTTTGGTCAAAGAGTTACAAGCTTTGGGACTAAAAGTAGATCTACTTAAATTTAAAGATCAGGTAGAACCTTCTGAAAGAAAAACAGTTGAGGAAGGAGAAATAGAAGAAGTAGGAATCGCGTCTCGTGTAGCAGTAGAAGAAGAAGCTGAGGAGATATTGCCTTCTGAAGATAAGATCGCTGAGCTGAATGAACAGGGGACAGAAACAGCTGAAGAAATAGAGGCAGGTATAGAAAAGGGAGAAGCAGTTGATGCAAGCGGAGTATCTGCAAAAGAGGAGATGAAAGATGCAAGTAGTGAAGATGCAATGGAAGCAGCTTGATAGAATCAATATTTCTTTTTTCAAAAGCTTATTATGAAATCAGTGAACAAAGTCACATTGCTTGGCAATGTGACTCGTGACCCAGAATTAAAGGCTACTTCCGGAGGACAATCTGTATCAACATTTGGTCTTGCAACTAATCGTGTCTGGAAAGATGTTTCTGGTGATAAAAGAAGTTTAGCTGAGTTTCATAATATTGTTGTTTGGGGCGGTCTTGCAGAGTTTAGTAGTCAGCATGTGAAGAAAGGCAAGCCCCTGTACATAGAGGGATACTTAAAAACACGAAGTTGGGATAGCCCAGAAGGAAGTAAAATTTTTAGAACAGAGGTAGTTGCAGAAAATATCGTACTATTGGGAGCGAAAGAAGACCCATCTGAAGCCCCTGAAGAGGGTGATTCAGAGCCTTTTGATGAAGGATTAATGGAAGCGTAATAAGTGTTATTTAAATGTTCTTTTTACATGATCTAATTTTAATAAGAAGAAAACTCAGGATAGTAGGCTTTTTCCTTGACGATTCGTCACTACAAAGTAAAATTTCTCAGCTCTATGAGTATTCGCATTCACCCGCAGAAGTCCTGTCCCTCGTTATGACGAGAGATGTAACGAATTCTGCGGGTGTGCGCGAGCCATCCGCTTTTTTGTTTCTGTGGTGTAGATCTCCAGTCAAACTTATTTATAAGTTATAGATCTCCAGAATAGAAACTTGGTTAATGTGTTTGGTTCAATAGGTACGCAGTGATCATTATCATCATCGGTATAGTAAATAGTAAAAATAATTTGATACTGCAATCATTAATAAATTTAACAAACAATTACGACTAAGTAGTGTCGTAATGCGCGTCACGCCGTTTGCGAACGGGTGACACGTGAACAGATTGAAAAAAGAAACGTTACTCATGTGCATCACATGGATGCCTCGACTCTGTATTCCGATGAAGGACGTGGCCAGCTGCGAAAAGCCTCGGTCAGCCGCTAGGCAGGCGCTATGAACCGTGGATATCCGAATGAGGAAACTCAATCTCCGTTATGGGAGATTATCCCGCGTATGCGGGAAGGTCACTCAGCGAACTGAAACATCTCATGTAGCTGAGGAATATAAATCAATAGAGATTCCCAAAGTAGTGGCGAGCGAAATGGGAACAGGCCAAACCTCACTAATTTATTGGTGGGGGGTTGTAGGGCCCCAGTAGCGACTTTTTAATATAGACGAATGATCCTGGAACGGACGGCCAAAGTGGGTGAGAGCCCCGTAGTCGAAATATTAAAAAGCGTGGGGGATTCCCTGAGTAGGGTCGGACACGTGAAATCCGGCCTGAACCTGGGTGGACCACCATCCAAGCCTAAATAGATACAGAGATCTATAGCGAATAGTACCGCGAGGGAAAGGTGAAAAGCACCCCGAAAGGGGGATGAAATAGTACCTGAAATGTGTTGCATTCAAGGAGTCGGAGCCCCGTAGTATAGTGAAGTTTAATGCCACCTCACTCGAGTGTGGATTTGAATAGACTTTCCTATACTACAGGGTGACGGCGTGCCTTTTGCATAATGAGCCAACGAGTTTGTTGTCTGTGGCAGGTTAAGGCAGTTAATAGCCGAAGCCAGAGCGAAAGCGAGTCCGAATAGGGCGAACTAATTGTCGCAGGCACAAGACCCGAAACCGGGTGAGCTACCCATGGGCAGGGTGAAGGGCGTGGGAACACGTCTGGAGGCCCGCACCCACTGATGTCACAAGATCAGGGGATGACCTGTGGGTAGGGGTGAAAAGCCTATCGAACCCGGAGATAGCTGGTTCTCTTCGAAATGCCTTTAGGGGCAGCCTCGTTCCGCATAGTTGGGGGTAGAGCTACTGTTTGGATGCGGGGGTCTATCCGACCTACCAATTCCTGGCAAACTCCGAATACCAACCGTTAGGGAACGGGAGTGAGACGGTGACGGCAAATCGCCATCGTCAAGAGGGAAACAACCCAGACCATCTGCTAAGGTCCCAAATGATTATTAAGTGTGAAAGGAGGTGTAGGTGCATTGACAACCAGGAGGTTGGCTTAGAAGCAGCCATCCTTTAAAGAAAGCGTAACAGCTCACTGGTCGATTGCACTTATGCGCCGAAAATTTAACGGGGCAAAATAATCAACCGAAGCAATGGACGTGACTTTTTAGTCACGTGATAGAAGAGCGTTCCGTTCAGCAGTGAAGCAGAGCTGTGAGGTTCTGTGGAGCGGACGGAAGTGAGAATGTTGGCATGAGTAACTACTAGGCAGGCGAAAATCCTGCCCGCCGAATCCCCAAGGTTTCCCACGCAACGTTAATCGGCGTGGGGTTAGTCGGTCCTAAGGCCAGGCCGAAAGGCGTAACCGATGGACAACAGGTCAATATTCCTGTACCTCACATAAATCGTCCGAGGGTATGTATTGATAATTTTTTGAGCCTCTGGCTCCCGTTCGCGGGAATTATGTTCTGAGAAAAGGATATATGTATTCTAGGAGCGGTGTGACGGAACGGGAGGATCGAAGCGTGTGCATTGACTGCACGTGGAACACGTAAAGCGTTAATTCCGGTAGGCAAATCCGCCGGAAGAGTTGAGCGTGGATTCCAAATGTTCCGCTTAGCGGAAAAAGTTCGTACCCTTCTGTTTCCAAGAAAACCATCGCTTCGAGAGTTATGTGAGACCGTACCGCAAACCAACACCGGTGGGGTGGTCGAGTAGACCAAGGCGAACGAGTTAAACTGCGTCAAGGAACTCGGCAAAATAGCATCCGTAACTTCGGGATAAGGATCGCCATACATCAGCTGATGTATGGTTGCAACAAAAGAGCCCGGGCGACTGTTTACCAAAAACACAGGTCCCTGCTAAGTCGTAAGACGATGTATAGGGGCTGATGCCTGCCCAGTGCCAGAAGGTCACGTGAGGGGATTTACGTCCCTGATCTAAGCCCTGGTGAACGGCGGCCGTAACTATAACGGTCCTAAGGTAGCGAAATTCC
>JABGQH010000011.1 GCA_018648865.1 Candidatus Peregrinibacteria bacterium | reverse complement strand
AGCTATAAGCTATAAGCTATAAGCTATAAGCTATAAGCTATAAGCTATAAGCTATTTTAGAATAAGCATAAAAATGAATATATTTCAAAGACTAATTAATTGAAAAATTAAGAAACTTAAAGCTCAAAGCTTAAGTCTTAAAGCTATTCAAAGCTTAAGTCTCAAAGCTTTGCTTGATACTAAATGTTTAATGCATAATACTTACCAATAACTGTTATACTTTTCCTACTATGTCTTCTTCTTCAGAGAAAATTGATGATTTATATCGCTTGCGTCACAGCTTGGCGCATGTTTTGGCTCAATCAGTATTAAAGCTTTGGCCTAATACAAAAATTGCAATTGGTCCGCCAATTGATACCGGTTGTTATTATGACTTTCTTTTCGAGAATCCAATTAGCGATAGTGACTTTAATGCTATCCAAAAGGAGATGCGCTCAATCATTAATAAAGGGCAGACATTCAAATCAGAAACATTGTCTACAGATGATGCTATTAAGTTCTGGAAAGAAAAAGAGCAGCAATTCAAAGTTGAATTAATAGAAGATCTAAAAAAAGATGGAGTAAAAGAGGTAACACATTTTTCTAGCGTTGATGCAAAAGGAGAGGAGGTTTTTGTAGATTTGTGTAAAGGTGAGCATGTTGAAAGTACAAAAGATATCCCAGCAGATGGATTTTCTATTATGATGCTTGCAGGTGCATATTGGAGGGGGGATGAAAAGAAGCAACAACTAACTCGCGTATACGTTGCTGCGTTTGATTCAAAGGATGCCTTAAAAAATTATAAAATAATGCTAGAAGAATCCAAGAAGCGTGATCATAGAAAGCTTGGCAAGGAATTAGATCTTTTTGCGTTTAGCGACATAATTGGTCCAGGATTACCACTTTGGACACCAAAAGGAACGATAATTGCAGATGAATTAGAACAGCTCGCAAAGGAGGAAGAAGAGTCAGCTGGATACAAAAGAGTGCGTACTCCACATATCGCAAAAGGTTCTTTGTATGAAAAGACGGGACATCTATCCCATTATAAAGAATCCATGTTTCCACCAATGAAATTAGATGGAGAGGAGTGCTATTACTTAAAGCCAATGAATTGTCCTCACCATCATGAAATATTTGCATCTCAACCACGTAGCTATCGGGATCTTCCTTTTAGGTTGGCAGAATATGGACAATGCTATCGCTACGAGGACTCGGGTTCATTGTTCGGGCTAATGCGTGTTAGGTCTCTTTCTATGAATGACGCTCATATTTACTGTACAGAGGATCAGTTTGAATCTGAGTTTGTTGCTGTGGCAAAAATGTATCTAAAATACTTTGAATTATTTGGTGTAGAAAAATACGTAATGCGTTTGTCTCTTCATGATCCTGCTGAGCTCGGTAAAAAGTATGTAAACGAGCCAGAGCTTTGGAAGAAAACAGAATCTATGGTTAGGAATGCAATGGATGCTGCAGGTATAGAATATGAAGAAGTGCCAAACGAAGCTGCATTCTATGGCCCAAAAATAGATGTAGAAGTCTGGAGTGCAATTGGTCGTGAGTTTACTCTGGCGACTAATCAGGTTGATTTTGATGTGCCTAAAAAGATGAACCTTTCGTATACAGATTCCACTGGTGTAGAAAAAACTCCTTTGTGTATTCATAGAGCACCACTTGGAACACACGAGCGATTCATAGGATTCTTAATAGAACATTTTGCTGGGCATTTCCCATTATGGCTTGCTCCTGTACAGGTTGCATTATTGCCTGTGGCAGATGTTCATGCATCGTATGCTACAGAAATTGCAGAGCAGCTAAACAAGATTGGAATTCGTGTGGAGCAATTTGATTCTTCTGAATCACTTGGTAAACGCATTAGAAAAGGAGAACAGCAACGCATCCCTTATTTATTAGTTTTGGGTGACGAGGAACAAAAAGCAAAAACTGTTTCTGTTCGAAATGTATTAACTAAGAACCAAGTAACAGTTTCATTATCCGATTTTATAAAGAAGACAGAAGAAGATGTATCTTCAAGATCGCTAGATAGATCGTTTGGGGCATAGAAACGATAATGTCTAAAGTCTGAAAGCCTGTCTGCCGACAGGCAGGTCGAAAGTCACAGGTCTTTTTGACATTAGACATTCGACCTTTGACGGTTTACTTCACTACTTATTTTAATCAAATACTTCTACACTAAGCATAATGAAATGGTTATTTCCATCATTGTTCGTTGCAGCTTTTGTATCTGGATTATTTATAGCTCTTAAGCCTGCAGAAGTTAATGTCCCTATAGTTGCATCTGTAATTGATCCTAGAACAGTTCCAGGCCCTATGGCCCCAGAGGTAGTGAATTTAGTTGTGCAAATTCAGCAAGGAACACAAAGTAAATATGTATTAGACACAAAATCCGGAATTTTATCTTTAGATGATATTCCATACCATCAACTTAATTTGCCAGGTGACTATGGCGTTATCGCTAAAACTTTAGGTAGAGACGGTAAAGAGCTTGGTGTTATCGCACTTACAACAGATCCAGCTCCTGCGGGTACCTTAATTAAGGTTAGACCGATTGGTTTAATCCTTGCAGATGAAGGATCATCTACCAGAAATATAATTATTTCAGTCCCTATCGCAGATATTAGATTTAGGGATGTTTATGAGATTTCTGATCTACAAAAAGAAGATAAGGATTCTATCGTTTCATATATAAAGGACTATAAAACATTGAAAGGTAGGCCAGCTAAGGTTATTTCTAATGAGGATAGCAAAACCACAAAACACATAATTGAATTGGGCATAAGCGCATATAACCGATCAATTGAGTTAGAATCGAAATAATAGAGACTTACAATTATCTTTAATGTAACATGCACGCGTGTTTGAAGCGTTTTCGATTGGCCCATTCCTTGTTTGGACGCGTGTAGTGTTTCTATTAATTGGTATTTGGCTTTCTGCTGAATTCTTTTTTCGTTTATCACAGAGTGCAAACCTCTCACTCGCTCATTTTAAAGATCACGCATGGAGGTACATGGTTGCATTTTTAGTTGCAGGTAGAGTTATTTCTATAATTGCTAATTACCGTGTTTATTTAAAAGACTTATCTAGAATATTTATTTTTTGGGATGGTGGTTTTAGTTATTTTGGAGGGGCAATAGGTATTGCCATTGTTTTATATTGGGCTACTAGAACGTACCGATCAACATTCTTACAGTGGTTAGATGTGCTTTTGCCAGCTACAAGTTTTGGAGTCGCATTTGAATGGCTAGGTAAGTTTTTTGCAGGAATATCTTATGGTAAGCCAACAGATATGTTTTGGGGCGTCTCTTATGACACGATAGGTGTTAGGTATGTAGCACCAATACATCCTGTTCAGCTTTATTACGCCTTCTTCTTTTTCTTCCTTACCTTTCTTTTATTGCTTATTCGCAAGCATACAAAGAGGGCAGGAGCAGAAACTCTTTTTGGAGTTTTACTAACAGCTATTGCTGTGTTTAGCTTTGAATACTTTAGAGGGGATTTTAGTATTCCTGTGTTTGCTACAAAAATTGATTTTATTGTTCTTATCTCTATGTTTATTAGTCTGGGTGTGTTTGCTGCATTTGATTTACATTTGTCTCAAACATTTTTAGCTGTTTCACAATTGTTGTTACTCGTACTATTTGGGGGTTATTTGGTTTTAAGAAGCCGTTTGCCTTTCCCTACATTTGAGCTTAGATTCAGTCAGTTCCTTTCCATACTTTCTGGTATGGGGGTTGTTGTTTATGTAATTGTTCATCGTAGAAAACACCCGCATCTATAGCGATATAATATTTCATATTTCTTATCTTCTTTGTGGGGCTTTTTTTGATATTTATACTTATTAACCCCCTCTCCCTACCTACGTTCCTTGAGCTTCGGCAGGCAAGCCTGACCCTCTTCCCCAAGTGGGAGAGGGGAAAAATACTCCCTCTCCCTGCGGGAGAGGGCTGGGGAGAGGGGATACTTTTGTAATACGGAAAATTCAATACTCATTACGTAGACGTTCTGCTACTATTTAATCCCATGACTATCCCACCCTTTTTCCAAACAATGTTTGAGCCTTGGTTTGTTTTTTTAGCAGATGATCCAATATTTAGAGCATTGCAGTTCTCACTATTACTTGTAGGAGTGATTGCAGTCTTCTTAGTTTTTTTTGCTACTAGAGATATCTTGCTTAGAACAAATTCATTCATCCTCACATTTTTTAGTATTCTACTTGTAGCTTTCTTTCCTGTTATTGGATTTTTCTTATATCTCCTAATCCGTCCATCTAGGACTCTAAGAGAAAAGGAGATGTTTTCTATGCTTGTTTCAATTCAAAAAAGTTTAGAAAAACCTGTTAAACCAAAGAAGCAAAAGCCTGCTAAAAGTACTACCCCTAAAAAGAAATAAGTAGTAGTGCTTGCAGTTTTCTATATTTTTTATCAAAGTAATATCACTATGCAATTACTAACTTACATCTTTTGGCCTAGACCTAATCAAGTTGGATACGATAATCCAAAAATTATTGCTATATTAGCAATTTGTATTTCTTTTATTGTTGCCTCTTTTATTATTAAAAAGTGGAGAAAAGGATTACACAATACTCAAACAAAGAAATTGAGTAAAAGTTGGTCCACAGCTCTTATTTGGTTTGGAGCCATCGGTCTTGTTCTAGTTATATCTAGAGTAGAGGATATTAGTTATGTCTCTATGAGATTCTTATGGGTCTTGTGGTTATTAATTCTAGCTTTGTATGTTCTTCTACAAATTAAATTATTTAAAGCTAAGCATTACGAAGTATTGCCAAGCGAGAGAGTAGAGGATCCTAGACGTAAATATTTGCCAAAAAAGAAGTAATATTTATCTCTTTTTTCAATGTGTTTTAGCAAGTTTGTCCTTGTTATTTGATATGTTTAGATATTAACTGTGTGCATATGAGTTCAGAAGAACCTCCGTCTACGGCCTTTATACTATGCGAGATATCACTTACAAAGACATCACGTGGCACGACGGGGTTAACTCTACCGAAAAACAACTACTAGATTTAAAAGAGAAATACGGTTTTCATGAGTTGGACG
Organism: Candidatus Peregrinibacteria bacterium; assembly: GCA_018648865.1. Classification (GTDB taxonomy): domain Bacteria; phylum Patescibacteriota; class Gracilibacteria; order Peribacterales; family Peribacteraceae; genus JABGQH01. The sequence goes on along the minus strand of JABGQH010000011.1, from coordinate 90,979 downwards.
TAGAGGACTGTCTGAGTATTCATGAACGCCCAAAGGTAGAAGAATATGATGATTACCTTTTCTTGGTTATTCATGTTCCATATATAAATGGAAAGAGCGGGCGGATCCAAAAGGAGGAAGTAAATATCTTTGTAGGTCAAAAATTTATAGTAACTTTGCATAAAGACAATTTGTCTCAAATAGATGATCTATCTAAGAAGATACGCAAATCAGACGATGTGTTAAAAGAAAACTTTGAACATGGGACTGGATTCTTTTTGTATGAATTGATGCATAGTTTCTTTTATGGGATCTTTCCACTTGTAGATACAATTTCAAGAGACTTAAGAACTATTGAGGATCGTCTTTTTGAAAGTGAAGAGCAAATTGATTTACTTAGAGAGATTTTGAATTTGAAGAGAAACATAATTACTCTTCGTTCTATCCTGCTTCCACAAAGAACGGTTATTGCAATGCTAGAACACAAGAACAAGAAATTCGTTTCAGAAGAGTTAGCTCTGTACTTTGATGATATTTTGGATGCAATTGAGCGCCAATGGTCTTTGTTAGAAACAGCCAAAGAGCTATCAGAAGCTTTGCAAGACACACATGAATCTTGGCTTAGTCACAAAACAAATAGTGTAGTTAAGGTCCTAACACTGTTTTCTGTAACTATGCTTCCACTTACATTCTTAACAGGGCTCTATGGAATGAATGTTTCTTTGCCATTTGCCTCTGAAACAAATGTATTTATTGGGATTGTTGTAATGATGCTGGGGATACTTATGAGTATGTTGGCGTATTTCTACAAAAAGCATTGGTTGTAATACCAGTTCAGCGTATTAAATTCTTGACAAGATAGAGGTAAAATACGACCATATCCCTCCTATGCCTCTTAAGCACACAACAGAAACGTTACTGATTTTCGTACTTGCCGTATCTATAATCGTTACTGGCATGTTGCTGCAAACTCTGCAGGATGTTCCAAATGGAATTATCCCTTGGGCAGTCATATTTGTAATTGCTTGTCTTTATCCTCTTTCTCTTTCTAGATTATTTAGAAGGAACAGAGCAGATAAGTCTTTTAGGTTATTGCACTGGTTCCCAGCTGCAATGCTTGGGGTTTGGTTAGTATTACAGGGCATTGCTTATTTGCTACCTAGTTTGTTTGTTGTACTTGATTGGTTTGTATGGGGTTGGTCTTTGCCTGCAGTCACTATTGGATTCTTATTTATAATTGCTTTTGTATTCAAGGTAATCCGCAGATGGTCATCTAGACTTGCACTTTTGCTAGTAGCATTTATTCCATTTGCTGTTGGATCTGTTGCAAACGAGTATTTTGACTGGTCTCCACAAATGGCATCATTACTTTGGAGTAGCGAGTGGCTTAAATGGCAACCATCTACAGGTACAGGTGGAACAGAGTTAGCAAATGCAGACGTAAACTTTGAAGCAAGTGAGGATGAATCAGAAGAGCAGTACAGAGATCGCTTAAGAGCAATTGAAAGCAGAAGAGAACGTATAGAGAGGAGAGTAGAAGAAAGAGAGTTAGAAAGAATTGCAGCAGAGTCTAGTAGTGATTCTTCTACATTCGTTGCAGCTGTAGATAGTTCAGAGGAATCAAGTGCACCAAGTATTGGTACAACAAGTAGTTTGCCTACCAGACTCCCTAGTTCTGGTTTTGGATGGAGTGCAATCTTAGTTCTGCTTGCAGCAGGATATTGTGCTGCACTTCATAAGAAGACTGCAGATAGACTCGTTTAATTTACGCTTGCGGTCGAACCTTGGAGTTATTCTAATTTTGAATTAGTTTAGAATTTATAATATTTCAAAAAGTTATGTGGATTTCGTCTCCCTCTCCCGAGGGGAGAGGGTTGGGGAGAGGGGGATTTATGGTATAACCCTTATTGGTTTCTCCTTTCTTCACCACCTTTTTCCGGCGAAAAAGGTGGAGCCAAAACGCCTGCGCACCAAACCCTCCCGCTTGCCCCTTCACCCCCAGTGGTGCGCATGCCCCTCCTTTTCACTGCTTCACTGTTTTACTGTTTTACTGCTACACTAGTTATATCTTTCTAATAATCATTTATGTCTATAATATCTTCTCTATTTGCGCGTCAGATTCTAGATTCCAGAGGTAACCCAACTGTAGAAGTTGATTGTACTTTAGATGACGGATCGTTTGGTCGTTCAGCTGTGCCTTCTGGTGCTTCTACGGGTTCACACGAGGCGTTGGAGCTTAGGGATGGTGATAAGAGTATCTATTGTGGAAAGTCGGTTACAAAGGCTGTTTCTAACGTTAATGACGTTATCGCACCTGCATTGGATGGAGTAGAAATAAAAGATCACAGAGCAGTCGATAAATTGATGTTAGATTTAGACGGGACAAAGAACAAAACAGTCCTAGGAGCAAACGCCATACTCGGAGTATCTATGGCAGTTTGTCGTGCTAGAGCAAAAGCTGAGGGAGTCTCGTTATTTAAATCATTAGCTTCTCAATTCGGCGTAGAGGATGCAGCGTTATTACCTACACCAATGATGAATGTAATTAATGGTGGCAAGCATGCAGATAGTGGACTTAGTTTTCAGGAATGTATGATTATTCCTACTGGTTTCGATAATTTCACAGATGCTTTGCGAGCAGGAGCAGAAACTTTTCATACCCTAAAGAAGCTGCTAAAAGAAGCTGGATACACAACATCAGTAGGGGACGAGGGTGGATTTGCTCCACAGGTTAAAAACGCAGATGAAGCATTTGATTTCCTAATGAAGGCTATAGACAAAGCTGGATACACAGGAAAAATTTCTATAGCAATAGATGCGGCAGCTTCTGAGTTCTTTGTAGATGGAAAGTATGATGTAGATGGCAAGAAACTTAGCTCGTCTGAGTTAACTGAATACTATTCAGAATTAGTTAATAAATATCCTCTAGTAATTATAGAAGATAGTCACAACGAAGATGACTGGGATGGGTTTACAGAAATGATGACGAAAATGGGTGATAACGTTCAATTAGTTGGAGACGATCTACTCGTGACAAATGTAGAACGGATTAAACAAGCACAGGATAAAAAAGCAGTTAACTCAGTTCTAATTAAGCTAAACCAGATTGGTTCAGTAACAGAGACTGTAGATGCTATTAAAATGACTCAAGACAATGGATGGCAACCAGTTGTAAGCCACAGAAGTGGAGAAACAGAAGATGCATTCATAGCTCATTTAGCTGTTGGGCTTCGTACAGGGCAAATCAAAACAGGATCATTAAGCAGAACAGATCGTGTTTGTAAGTACAACGAACTACTTAGAATAGAAGAAGAGTTAGGAGGAAATGCTAGATATTGAGATAGTTTTAAGCTTTAAGTGAAAGACAAAATGGCAAGCGCACTTGTTTGAGTGAGGAGCAAGGCATAGTTTCTAGTGATATACGAACAGATGACTTGTCTCTGTGAGTCAAGCTTATGTCTAGCAAGTATGCGACGAACGAGTCTGTGCTTGCCTTGATCTTTTTTGGTTCGTTTTTTGTATTAAGACAAAAAATGAACATGTAATGAATTTGTTTTTTAGCTTGTGTGACAATGTAATACAAAAGTAATTATTTGTAATACATTGTATTACAAAGTGAAGATTAGATTTCATCTCTCCTCTCCCTTAGGGAGAGGGGGTAATCATAAAAAAGTATAACCATTATTGGTTTCTCCTTTCTTCACCACCTTTTTCCGGCGAAAAAGGTGGAGCCAAAACGCCTGCGCACCAAACCCTCCCGCTTGCCCCTTCACCCCCAGTGGTGCGCATGCCCCTCCAATTCACAAAGTAAAAAATAATTGCATTAAAAAAAGGTTAGTTATAACCTTATATTTATCTGCTAACACGCAAGTGTAAGCCGATTTCTTCCACACTTCGTGGTAGAAAACATTATTCAAGGAGTACTGTCTTATGAGCGTTTCGAAGAAAAAAAATCGCCACTCGTTCTCCGCTGTTACATCGCACGACCGAAATCAAAAATCGATTTCCGCGATCACGTTCGGCCAGACCTCCACTAGCACATAGAAGCGTGCGACGGGAGGAGAAATCTCCTACCCGGTGGGAAGTGCTAACGCGCTTCTCACCATCTTTTTAATATCACAAAGTAAAAAATAATTGCATAACAAAAAGGTTAGTTATAACCTTTTATTTATAGGTTTGCACGTGTGTGTAAGCCAATTGTTCATTGGTTCCATCCGGAACCATTACCATTGTTCAGGAGAACTTTTATATGCTTGCGAATTTGTTTCTGAATGAGTCGAAGATCGACTCCACTACGATGCGACGAGTCCTTACCGCTAAGAGGTAGTTGTCTATTAGGCGACTAGGTTGCAATCGCCTCTAGTGCTCTAGCTCTATTGGTCATTCAACGCTCGTGTTTTTTTCTCCTTGTAAACAACTGGAGGGAAGCACTTATGTGCATCCCCCCTTTTTTTTAATGAATATTAGATTTAGACCTTTTAACCTTTTAGTTGAAAGGTTAAAAGGTTTTAGTGGGTCCTAAAGTTAAATATCTTATATTAAAAGTACTGGTAGGGTTGTAATTTGTCATATGAAATAATATTTTAATTTATAAAAAGTTGACCCCCATTGCAATCGTGACAATGAGGGTCTTTTTGGAGGAAGTCGCTTTACTGATTGAAACGGACGCTGTAACGACTTGAGGATCGCATGGCTTGGTAACCTTTCGATTAGCCACAGATTATAGTAATTCGAGCCGAAGCTCGCGTCCTCACAACTTGTGAAGATGTTTAGAGTTTGTCACTTTCTAATCTTATGTTCAAGTGATTGTAATAATGGTTTAAATTACTAGAAATTCATTGCCAATAGTAAAAATACGTGCCAAAATCGGCTCTTCTTTTAATTTTTCCTCTGTTTATTGATAGGCCTAAGGGGATTGATAAAAGTAGAGAAATATGTTATAATAATATATTCATGTCACTATCTAATCAAAGCATTGCGGCAGCTACAAAAGCGATTCAAGAGAATCAGCGAATACTGGTTATTCCTCATGCTAATGTAGACCCAGATGGCTTAAGTAGTGCACTTGCTTGCTATCATGTATTACATGAATTGGGTAAAGATGTGACTGTAATATGCCCAGATACCAAGCCTGAATGTTTGGAATTTTTGCCAGGTTTTGAACAAATGACACATGAAATTGGTGGCAAGAGCCAGTTTGTTATTACTGTTAATTTAAGTGATGGTGTAGAGGTAGATAAGCTCCGATATACCGTAGAGGACAATCGTGTAAATATTATTGTTGTACCCGCGTCTGGCGTTATTAAACCTAGTGATATCTCACTTGGTGAAGGGGAAAAGCCTTTCGATTTGATCATTACTGTAGATACGGCAGATCTCTCACTTCTTGGTTCAATATACACAGAGAACATTGATGTATTTTCAGAGATTCCTATTTTGAACATTGATCATCACATAAGTAATTCAAATTATGGTCAGATCCAGTTGATAGATCCTACATCTGCTAGTGCAACAGAGGTTTTATATAACTGGTTTAATCAAGTACCAGATTGGATGCGTCTAGTTACTCCAGACGTAGCAACACTGCTTTTAACGGGGTTAATTACAGATACTAGGAGTTTCCAGAATCCTAATACAACACCTAGGTCATTAGAGATCGCAGCAGAGTTACTAGAGAAAGGTGCAAGGCAGCAAGAAATCATACAAAATATCTATAAAACTAAGCCACTCAGCACTCTAAAGATATGGGGACGTGCATTAAATGGAATTCAGATTGATCCAAATGCGGGGATTGTATGGTCCACAATAAGTAAGGATGATTTGGCAGAAATGAATGCAACTAGCAAAGAGACTCATGGAATATTAGATGAGTTAATTTCTACAATTCCAGATGCAGATGTGTATGTATTATTTACAGAATTAGAGGAGGGAGGGCTAAAGGCAAGCGTTAGATCTAGTGCGAAGATTGATATAAGTAAACTAGCTGGTGAACTATTTAATGGTGGAGGTCACCCTAGAGCTGCAGGTTTTCGTATAAAGGAATTTGATAATTTCTCTTTAGCAGTTTTGGACTGCGTTGCAAAAATGAAGGTGGGTATGAAAAAACAATTAGATGATGAGGGATCAGATATAAGCATGGCTGCGGAAGAAACTCCTGAATTAAAAGAAGAGAAAAAAGATCCAACTCCAGATATAAATAAAAAGAAGATTGAGAAGACAGAAGTTAAATCAATAGAAGTACCTAAACCCTTAAAGAATGATCAAATTAATAAAGATATCGACATAGTTAAGGGAATTAACGAGAATAAAGAAAATAAAGATTCAACTAGTGGAACAGATGTTGTAAAAGAAATATCAGCCGGTGAATAGATTTTAATAAATTCTATTTTGATTCAAAAACCTAGATTTCCCGTTTCTTCTGCGTAATTTTACGTTACACTGTTCGCGTTCAATTTTGTTCTACTATTTTTCATGCGTCTCGTCCAAGTCGCAAAAGCATTGGGTATGACAGGGCAACAGCTCAGGAAAGAACTTGAATCTGTAGATTTTGGTATAAAACCAACAGATAGAGAGATTCCAGATAATTTAGCACAAGGTGTACTTCGTTTTGTCGCTAGAAAACACAATTTGGAAATAGATATGGATGCTTTGGGATTTTCTTTTGATTTAGATGAAGATGAAGAGCAAAAAGATGAATCTTCTGAAGAGGTAGAAGAAGATCAGGAGGAAGTAGAGCCAGCAAAAAAATCTGGTAAAGATTTAATCTCTGATAAAGAAAGGGAATCAAAAGAGAATTTAGATGTACTAAGAAAGCTAACTTTGGATGATGTTTCCAAAGAGGCTATTAAGCAGCAAAAAGTTCAAATGGGTGATGATCCAACTCAAGAAGAAAAAGATGCATTAAAAAAAGAGGAGGCAGCTATGGATCAAATGAAGGAAAGAAAAGAAGCTACAGTTCATCAGCAGCAGATCAAGAAGAAAAAGGGAGTTGTACTACTCCCTGAACAGGTAACGATAAAAGAGTTTGCAGAAAAGGCTGGAGTACAAGTTCCTCAAGTCATTCAAACACTAATGAAGAATGGTGTTATGGCAAACATCACTCAAGCTATAGATTTTGACACAGCCGCAATTGCAGCAGCAGAGCTAGGTGTAAATGTGCAAAAAGAAGAAGGGGAAGCATCTGCAGAAAATTTGATGAGTAGAGATCTAGAAGAGATTTTAAAAGATGATGATAATGAAAATTTAATTGAGAGGCCTGCGATTGTTGTAGTAATGGGTCATGTAGATCATGGAAAAACAGCAATACTAGATGCAATTAGAAATACAAATGTAGTTGCAGGTGAGGCTGGTGGTATTACTCAGCATATTGGGGCTTACCAAGTTGAATTTGCTCCAACTGGTTCCAAGGAAACTAAGAAGATTACATTTTTAGATACGCCAGGGCACGAAGCATTTACAGCAATGCGTGCTAGAGGTGCTCATATAACAGATATAGTAATTATTGTAGTTTCTGCAGAAGACGGTGTAATGCCAACAACTGTAGAGGCTATTAATCATGCAAAAGAAGCCAAGGTTCCAATTCTAGTGGCTATAAATAAAATTGATTTGCCTAATGCTGATATAGAAAAAGTGAAAGGGGATCTGTCTGCTAATGGATTACAACCAGAAGATTGGGGAGGCAAAACTCCAGTTGTACTTTGTAGTGCAAAAACCAAGCAGGGAATAGATGAATTATTAGATCATATATCTTTGCTAGCTGAGTTAGAGGAGTTGAAAGGTAATCCGGACAGGCACGCAGTAGCTACTGTTATCGAAAGTAATTTAGATAGTTCACTTGGACCTATTGCTACAGTAATTGTTAATGCAGGTACATTAAAGAAAGGTGATGCTTTTGTTTGTGGTACAACTTTAGGAAAGGTTAGGTTAATGGAGGACGCCAATGGTAAACGAATAGACACAGTAAATCTTTCTGCACCGTCTAGAGTATCTGGATTTGATGAAGTCCCACAAATTGGAGACATATTGCAGGTTGTTTCAAATGAAAAAGAGGCAAGGGGACTACTTAATAAATTAAAGGATATAGAAGAAAGCAGAAAGAAAAGAAGCTTTGCAGACCTAGTTACTAGGCTTTCTGAGGGTAAATTAAAACAACTTAGAGTAGTTCTAAAGGCAGATGCACATGGATCATTGGAGGCCTTGCAAGATTCTATGGCTAAATTATCTACAGATGGAGTTGCAGTAAAAGTAATTCATGCAGGTATTGGCTCAGTATCAGAAACAGATGTAATGATGGCTTCTGCGAGTGATGGAATTGTAATTGCTTTCCATACAGATGTGCCTTCTACTGTTTCTAGAACAGCAGAAAGAGAAGGAGTAGAGGTGAGAATGTACGATATTGTGTATGCGCTGCTAGATGACGTAGAAGGACTTGTAAAAGGACTAGTGGAGCCAGAGGAAGAAGAGCAAATTGTTGGGCAATTAGATGTAAAAGAAGTATTCCTCACAAAGAGGTCAGAACAGATTGTTGGTGGAAAGGTAAAAAGTGGATCTATGAAGAGGTTGCCGTTTAGATTATTACGAGGAGACAAAAAGGAAGAGGTTGGGACAGGAAAAATAATATCTCTTCGAAAGGTAGATAAAGATATCAAAGAAGCCAAAGAAGGCACTGAGTGTGGTATGCGAGTTGATACATCAATTCTAGTAGAACCTGGTGATGTACTTGAGGTTTTCTTAAAAGAGCTAAAGAAGAAGTAATGTATATCTCTAAACTTTAATTAGCTATTTAGTCCTAGTCTTGCTTCACCAATCCCACCTAAATTTGGTCTTGGTGCAGTTTGAGGACTGTTATTTGCGTACATATCTACAATTGTGCTTGATGACATTCTTTCTCTTGCATAATTCATAAGAGTTTCTTTTGAATCAGATCCTCTAACTCTTGAAGTATTACTAATTAAATACCTGAAAAGATCAGGTCTTCTAGTTTCCATGTCTCTAATTGTAGATACCAAACTAGATCTCATTCCTAGTTCTTCTAATTCTTCATAGTATTCTTCATTGGTTATTCTGTTGTTTATTCTTTGTGAGTTAACTCTTTGAAAATCAGAATCCAGTAACTGCTCAAATGCCGAGAATCCATTAGAGCCTGCTAGCTCTTGTGAATATGTTCCATTCATACATTCGCTCCATAGATCATTTTGGTTTCCTGTACTAACTATAAAGCCAAGTTCATCTTTTATTTTTTCAACCGGTCCATCTGTAAGAATTGTTGGATTATATATAATTCCAGCAAGTCCAAGATAACTTAGTCCTATTATTGGAACTCCTCCTTTTTCCATTAATACAGAAGCTGTTCCAAGCCCTGCAAATGTTAGCATTGTTAATGCTCTTACAGCTCCCTTCGCCTCACTTACAGTTCCGCTTTCTGTACTATGTATTACATCTGGGATTGCAATTGTTCTTGCAAATGATATTAGATCTACTTGTCTCATTTCTTCTAAGAAACTACGAAAAACTTTATCAGCTTCTGTAAATAGTGGTGGTTCATTTTCAAATTTCTCCCAATCTTTTTCTATCAAATCCATCCTAACTCTAATCACTCCTGTTCCAGTTTCTCTAAATAAATATCTATGTTCGCTAAGCTGTTCATCAAATGTTTCTGGATTACTAGAAAGAGGTAAATCTATTGCAGATCCTTTGTTATCTGAATTGTAAAGGATTCCCTCCATTGTACTTAGGCGTGTTTCTTCTTGAGTTTGGTCATTATTCGCATTAGAAAATGCATTTCTTAGGCTTTCTATTCTTTCAGGTTGCATTAGATTATTTAGTCTTTGCATTATTAATCTGGCTTCCAAAAGAGATTTTTCTCTTTGATCCATACTATAAAAACGTTCCCAGCTTCTGTTTACATCTGTCATAAACCTCCTTGTGCTATTTCTGCCTTGGATCTCTGATCCAGGCATATTGTTCATTTGTTGAATCAATCTTGCATTTGTTTGCAATCTACAAAGCCCTCTTTCATTTTCTCTCATTTGAGTAAGCTCTTGATCTGTTCTTGGTACTTCTTGACCAGAGAATATTAATGAAAATTCATTACTATTTATTCTACCAACTTCTTCAGCAGTTCTTTCTCTTGCCGCATCTCTAGATCTTTCTTGTGCACTTGTAAAAAGTCCCATTTGTTATATTTATTAATTTGGATTACTTGCTAATGCTGCATTTATGTTATCTCTTTCAATTTGACTTGCATTTACGTTTTGAGCCAGCAAAAGATCGTATATTCTATCGGACATCATTGTGTCATTTATATTTTCAGGATTGTTTCTGTTAGCATTTCGCATTGCAATTACTATTGCATTCAAATCTGTTTCTGAAAGTACGTTACCATTTGATGCTGTAATTGCGCTGCTTACTGCTGTGTTAACAGCTGTATTAACAACTACATGATTTATATTGTTTGTTGTTCCACTGCCACCACCTAAGCCGCCTCTAACCTCTTCTACAAGCCTACCAGAGCCTGCAGCGTATTGGAGCGCATTCAGTTTAGTTTTAGCGGCGCCTAATGATATATTTATATCTTTACCATTGGCATCTTTACCCATTGGAATAATAGGTATACTTAATGGTGCATTCATAGCAAGTTTTCCTATGTTGTCACCAATACCTGTAATACCAGATGTTGCCTGTTCGAATATAGAATCAACCTTAAGCGCTGCCTTGAATCCTTTCCACATAACCACGATGGTTACTAGAACCCATAAGAATTCCCATAAGTCGTTTACCCCTGGTAGAATTGGCCCTAGGCTATCTGAAAGCATTATTGCTGAATCTGGAGCAGTGGAGTTTGCTAGCCCATTAATAAGTATGAACCCAACTGATAATGGTACTGCAAGTACTGCCGGCAAAAATGCTGCATGCACAAATTTCTTAAATATCAATTGCATAGTATTAAAGTCTGTAGGCAGTAGATCCCCTAAAACAAAACTTATAAACATAAGTGGCATAAATGCCATTGTTATCCAAAGTATTGGTATCCGTACAAGCAATGCAACAGCCATCCCAATTAGTATTAATGCAATAAACATTACTAATATAAATTGCAGCCCCAATCTAATAATTTGAGAAATTAATTGTTGAATCATATTTGCATCCATTCTTTCCCATTCTGTAGGTAAGCTATTCATAACCTTATTCATTTCGGGGATTCTAGCGTGATTCATTGCTAGCCCTGCCAGTATTCCACTAGGAATATTTGTGTCATTTACAAGAGATTGAGGTAAATAACATATATTGTCAGATATACATTGATAATTGTTATATATGCTACTGGGTGTATGTGTTCTTATATCATTTAATTGGTCGTCAGTAGGGAAATATAAAAACTTTGATGGAAATTTGCAATCACTCATTGTTCCATCTTTTTCCCTATATTCACATGTTGTTCCTACAATACTTGGTAGCTGATAAATATTAGCTGTTACAACATTACTCACATCCAATATCACCCTAGGAAAGAACCAAGAGAAATTAACTAATATAATTCCTAATAAGAATTTTAGCGCATATTTTTTTAAATACTCTTGATTTGCCATTACTACAGTTGCCATAGCTCCACCTATTAACATGAATGCAAATATTACATTCATAATATCTCTTGATAATTGCCATATTGTCAATATATCATCTTCTCTTAGGATATCTATAAAAAATTGAGGATCCAACAATACTGTGATTATTGGATAAATAATAAATGTTGCGGCAACCAACACTTCAATAATCAAAGCTCCTTTTCCTTGTATCTCCTCAATTAAATCAAATGGAGATTCTGCATGAGCAACAGGGATAGAAAGAATAGAAGTTTCTTTTGTAGCAATAACAGCTATTAAAAATACTAGAGCTCCTATTGCATAAATGGATTTTGTTTTTATAGACATCAGATAAGTATAGCAAATTTTAGCCTTTTTAACAATACTTGACTCATTTGTAATGATTAAGCTTTGTTTGTGTTGAATATTCAGATTGTAAAGAATATATGTCTTTAGAACACATTTTGTGTTCCTATGTGAGTATAAAAATTGTTCACAATATGTGCCAATAATGATGGAATTCAAGCTAAGTGCTTATTTTAAGCCGAATACTTGAATAAAAAAAATATACAATATACTGAGCACTTTTCTTGCGCTATCTATATACTCATGAGTACAGTTTGTGCACAAGAATAAATTAGCTCCTATCATATATGGCGATATCTCCGATTCTTAAAGCATTGTTCTCATCCCAAACGAGAGTGAAATTACTCTCCACTTTTCTATTACACCCAGAGGAGGAATTTTACATTCGTGAACTTACTCGTTTGTTACATGAACAAATTAACTCTGTTCGAAGAGAATTAGAAAACCTTCGTCGTATTGGTTTAGTTAGAGCAAGACACAGAAATAGGAAGAAATATTATCGTGTAGATCCAGATTTTGCGTTATATACGGAACTAAGAGGTATATTTGCTAAAGAAATTCAATCAGAAAGCCCAATTGTTAGCAGTTTGCGCAAATTGTCAGATATAGATCTGATTTTACTTGCTGGTTCTTTTGTTGGGACAGAATGCAAAGTAGACCTGCTTGTCGTAGGGGATATAAAGAAGGAGATGCTAGAAGCACTACTTTTACAGGATTCAAGCTTAAAGAATATGAAGTATTCAATATTCTCTCGTGCGGACTTCTTATACCGCCTGAGTCTACAAGATAGGTTTATAAGAGATATTATTTCAGATCCTCGTCATTTGATTGTACATAATGTAATTGCTAAGGAAATCAACGAAGCAAAGGAGAAATAAACTAAAATTATTAAATTATTTAATCAGTGCATAATCCGCGTGTATTTTCTTTACAAAGGGCGCTTAGGTCTATAATCTTTCGCAGCTATGACATCTCAATTATTACGTGATCAGTCGGCTCAATTTGTAAAGCCTAGGGCAGAAATCCGCCCAGGATATACAGTTCGTGTACATGAACGTATCCAGGAAGGTAATAAAGAGAGGGTTCAGATATTTGAAGGATTAGTTATTTCTGTACACAAGGGAATGACTCCTACAGATTCTACATTTACTGTTCGTAGAATTGCATCTGGCATTGGAGTAGAAAAGATCTTTCCACTGCATTCACCAAAAATTGAGAAAATTGAGATTAAGAAGGTTGCTAAAGTACGCAGAGCAAAGCTTTTCTTCTTACGTGGTCGCCGTGGTAAGGCAGCACGTTTGAGTGAGCGCTTTACTACTGCAGATGAATTTGCTGTTGCAGTAGAAAAAGAAGAAGACAAGGTAGATACAGAGCAGGATGTAATAGAGGAGGTAATAGAAGAAGCTGTAGAAGAAAAAGTAGAAACTTCTGAAGAGACTCCAAAAAAGGAAGAACAACCTGCTGAAACTACAGTAGAAGAGCCAGCAGCCGAGAAAAAGGTTGAAGAGGCTCCAGTAGAAGAAGCAAAAGAGGAACCTGCTAAAGAGGAAGAATCAGAAGAGAAAAGTGAGTAACCTCTAAACAGGATGATGATTTATTATTTGTCTGTATAGTGTGGATATGCGTTTTTTGCTTGTTGGAAATTATGGCGAAGAAAATTTGGGTGATGAGGCTCTTATGTCTTATTTTTATAAGCAATATCCATCTGTAAATTGGATTCTTTTATCATCAGCGCCAAAAAGATGCAGTGAATATTCTAGATTTCCATCTGGCTTTAGATCTTTTTTTAAGTTCTCTTGGATTCGTACAATATTTGCTCTGATTAAATCAGATGGAATAGTTTTTGGGGGTGGGTCTTTATTTACTGATGTTGAATCTAGTAAGGCATGTTTAATCTGGTGGATACAGGCATTTTGGGCTTGGATATTCCGTAAACCAATAATTCTTGCTTTTCAGGGTATAGGTCCTTTTAAAACAAAAAGAGGGGAGTTTTTAGCAAGATGGGTTGTAAACCACTCGACATATATTTCTGTTAGAGATCCTGATTCGTATGAAAGAATTAATTCTTGGGGATTAGATAAGAAGGTGATTCAGTCTTTTGATCCTGTAATTTCCCTCATAGAGAAAAAGGAATTTGATCTGACATCAAATAACGTACTTATTGTAATCCCTAGGAGAAACTCTAATACTGAGTTTAAAAAATCATTAGATTTACTCTTAGATTCTAATAGATGGAGTGAGGTAATTATTCTTTCTATGCAGCCAAAAAATGTTGATGAAATGAAATTATGTAATGATTTACAGAGTTCAATTAAAATCCCATCAAAGATAATACCAACACCAACTCTCATTGATTTAGTTAATAATATTCAAAAGGGTTCCTTTGTTATAACTCAGAGATACCATGGTGCAATTGCAGCAATTGCCTTGGGTAGAGAATTACTTTCTGTTCCTCAGGAAAATAATGATAAGATTCAATCTTTAGCTAATCTACTAAGAGAAATTCCATTAAATAATCGCAGGCAATATTTAAATGAATTAGTTAATGAAGCTGAATCTAGCTTAGGCGAAGCGCTTTCAAAATTCTCTAAATAATTACTCAAATTCTTTTATAAATTAGACTCTTTCGTCTATTTGATCGCATTTTCTATTAATTCTATGTAATCTGTTTTTGTATGGATATTCGTAATTTTTGCATCATCCACCTTCGCTCCTCACTTCGTTCGGAGTCTTCGGCGGACGAGTCGCACAGGTTTACATTCTAATTCTTATTTATGGACATTCGTAATTTTTGCATCATCCACCTTCGCTCCTCACTTCGTTCGGAGTCTTCGGCGGACGAGTCGCACAGGTTTACATTCTAATTCTTATTTATGGACATTCGTAATTTTTGCATCATCGCACATATTGATCACGGCAAATCTACTTTGGCTGATCGTATGATTGAGCAAACAGGTACATTGCAAAAGCGAGAGATGAAAGCACAGCTACTGGATTCTATGGAGCTAGAAAGAGAGAGGGGAATTACAATTAAATTGCAGCCAGTTAGGATGCGATTTAATGATGTCCAATTAAATCTAATTGATACTCCTGGTCATACAGATTTCAGGTACGAAGTAAGTAGAAGTTTAGCTGCATGTGAAGGTGCAATTTTGCTAGTAGATGCAGCTCAAGGTATTCAAGCTCAGACTATCGCTGTTCTTTATATGGCGATGGAGCATGACCTAACGATTATTCCTGTATTAAATAAGATTGATTTACCAGCAGCAGATCCAGAGCGGGTTAGTGAAGAAGTTGTTAATCTAGTTGGATGTAAAAAGGAGGATATACTTAAAATTTCTGCGAAGGATGGTAGCGGAGTAAAAGAAGTTCTTGAGGCTGTAATAGATAGGGTTAAGCCACCTGAAAATATTAATAGTAGTGGTACAAGAGCGTTAATCTTTGACGCAGTTATGGACAAATACAGAGGTACAGTTGCTTACGTCCGTATGGTTGATGGAACACTTAAGAAGGGGCAAAAAATTAACTGTTTAAAAACTGGTGCCCAATTTGATGTTCTTGATCTTGGACATTTTTCTCCTAAATATGTTTCGGATTCATCACTCTCTTGTGGAGAAATCGGTTATGTAGTGACAGGCGGTAAAGAAGTTACAGAAGTTAGAACAGGGGATACAATTAGTTCTAATCCTGATTCCAAACCATTACCTGGTTATAAGGTTGTACAGCCAATGGTTTTTGCAGGGCTGTATCCTTCTGAGGCTGACGATTATCCACTTTTGAGAGAATCATTAGAAAAGCTATCTTTAAATGATGCAGCTTTGAATGTTGAACCAGAAAGGAACGTTGCTCTTGGAAATGGATTTCGTGTTGGATTCTTAGGCTTGTTGCATATGGATATTGTTCAGGAGCGACTTGAAAGGGAGCATGACTGTAATTTGGTAATTACTGCTCCTAGTGTTTTGTATGAAGTTAAACTTCAAGTAAAGAATGCAGGAGAAATTATTAGAACAAGTTTATTAAAAGATGATGAAAAAGATGTGGCTCTTATTAGTAACCCCGCTGATTTCCCTGACCCTACTCATATTTGTGAAACTAGAGAGCCATGGGTCAAAATGGAAATTCTTTGTAGGAATCAAGATGTAGGGGCTGTAATGACCCTCACACAAGATCGCAGAGGTGTGCAGACTTCTATGGAGTATCTAGAAATGGATAGGATACTGTTGCATTTTGAGATGCCTCTACAGAGTATTGTCTTGGATTTCTTTGATAGACTAAAATCTACGACTGCAGGATATGCATCTATGAGTTATGAGCCTATGGGGTATAAGACAGGCGATCTGGTTAAATTAGATATTCTGCTACTTGGTGAGTCAGCTGGTGCACTAAGTTCTATTGTTCATAGATCAGAGGCAAATTCAGTTGGTAGTATCATTTGCAAGAAATTGAAGGAAGTCTTGCCAAAAGCTCAATATCAAATTCCTATTCAGGCTGCTATAAATTCAAAAGTCGTTGCTCGTGAAACACTTTCTGCATTTAGAAAAGATGTAACGAGTGGCCTATATGGAGGAGATGTTTCTAGAAAAAGAAAACAATTGCAAAAACAAAAGAAAGGTAAGAAAAGATTAAAGCAAATGGGAAAGGTGACTCTTACCCAAGATGCATTTTTGAGTGTTCTAAAGCGCTAGGTTCTATTCTTCATTCTTCTCTTTCTTGTTTTTTAGTAGTGTTTTTCTTGCTTGATTCATAAATGGTTCAAATACAGATTGCAATATACTTGCTGTAAGCGGCTGTGCTTTCTTAAATTCAAGATTCTTCTTCTGATCTAGGAAATAGTTTTGAAGAATGAATGTAGTTAACTGTAATACGGACCCATCTATATTTTTATCATCTATCATAAGTTTTACTAGTATTTCATCTGGCTTAACTGCCAGTGTCATTTGCATACAAGTTATCCACTCAAATAAATCTTGATGCATCTTTTGGTCTAATTGTTGAGACTTCATTAATTGTAAGCTGTTATCAAAAGACTCCAAAACAGATTTATTTATTGCTCCATCAATATATGATTGTATTTCTTGTTTCGATTCCTGATGGATTAGCGAAAGAATTGCTAGCACAAAAATGCTTGGACAATTTCGCGCAACTAGACGTGAAATTAATACAAATACATGTGCATATTTATCATCACTCAAAAAATTAATAATAATTTGTGCGACTTTGTCGTCTCTCTTTTTGCTTTGCTTTTCTTCTTTTCGAATTTGTTTAATAGCTGCTGCACTTGCAGCAAATCTTTCTTTTGCTTCCTCGCTTAATTCTTCTGGTGCACCTGCTATTCCATCTTCAGGTGAAAAGCCTTCCATTCCTCCTAGTTCAGACATAAGTAAATTGTAGCAGCGAAATACTCGATCAGTGAAGTAACTAATCAATTGATTCAATGAATATTATTCAAGCTCCTTTATCCGTCTCCATCCATCATGCAGGATTAGTAGTAACACTCCTAGCCCTATAGATAATAGATAGCTAGCAGTTTTGTTACTCGGATACAGATATATATCCAAAATGCCCCATAAACCTCGCCAAAACGCTACGATCCCAGTAGCTACTACTATTGATGTAATAATTGGATGTCCATGCTCAACGTGGTCTTTATAGGCATTACTAATAGTATTTACTATAGATCTGCAGTTATTTTTGGATTTCACATATATATTATACCATAAAAAACATATATGAGAAATATCCATAAGATCTATCTATATATAGATAGACTTAAGCAGTTACGTGTATAAAAGTGCTTTTCTCTCTTTTACCATCAAATTTAAGCATTCTCTTTTGTGAAAAGCTTACTTTTCCATCAATATTAGAATGAATTGTCCAGTCAGTACCAAGGTGAGTGTTGTCTCCTGGTCTGAATTTGAATCCTTTTTGTCGTACTAATACCTCTCCTGCAGATACGGTTTGTCCGCCAAAGCGTTTAACTCCTCTGCGTTTCGCATTGCTATCTCTGCCGTTGCTTGTTGATCCACCTGCTTTCTTATGTGCCATAGTAGAGAAATTGTAAGGATATTAGCTCGTAAAGCAAGGTTTTTACTCGTATTTCTTGTTTTTCTTCTCTGATTCACTACAATGCTTTCGCTACGACGCGGGGTGGAGCAGCCTGGTAGCTCGCGAGGCTCATAACCTCGAGGTCGCTGGTTCAAATCCAGCCCCCGCAACCATTAAAGCTCACAGAACCTAGTTTGTATTCGCTTGTAACTGCAGCTTATTTTATATATCGGAGTTAATATCTTGCCTAATACTTACAATGACTGCTTAAGTCCTTCGATTTTTTCTTTGTAGAATAGATACAATTTCCAATGTTCAATTATTGGCATTTGCCTTAGTAATTCAAAATATTTTGCCTCCCTTTGCTCATCTAGTATTCCGTTTCTATCTAACATTCCTATCTCTACTTCTAAATTCTCTTTAGCTATTAGAAGAGTTTTCTCTCCTTGGTTAATTAGATTTAAATTCTCTTTTGCATATTTGTCTTTGTATTGAGTAGAAGTGAAATATTCTAGGTCTCTATATCCTTGTTCTATATCTCCTAATAATTGATCATTTTGATCTTCTATATTATTTAGAGTTTGTTCAAAAAGAGTATTTCTATAAAAGGAAACAGCTAGACCAAATGCCATAAAGCTAACAACTCCAAGTCCTATAATGATTGTTACTTGCCTAGATAATGGTTCAAGTTTTCTATATGACACATTAGTAATTGTAACAGAATATTTATATTAAATAGTTCTAGTTTTAATTATAAAAAAATAATTCACATGTACAATATTTACATGAAAATATATTGCTCCGGAATAGGTGGTATTGGCTTAAGTGCATATGCATCTTTGCAAAATGCTGCTGGTCATGAAATTTTGGGAAGTGACAGATCAGATAGTGAATTATTAAATGATCTTAGGTCTCAGGGGATTACAGTCAATCTTAATCAAGATGGATCGAATATCTCTGAAGATATTGATCTCTTTGTTTATTCTGAGGCTATTCCAAAAGACGCCCTTGAACGAATGGCTGCTACAAAGTTTGATATCCCTCAGAAATCTTATGCTAATGCTTTGGGGGATTTATCGAAAGACTCATTCGTTATAGCTGTGTGTGGTACACATGGGAAATCTTCTACGGTTGCTATGGCTTCAAAAGTCTTAACGGAGTGTGGCATAGATCCAACCGTAGTAGTTGGTACTAAATTAAAAGAGTTTGATGGAAAAAACTGGAGACATGGTGATAGTAATATATTTTTACTAGAAGCCTGTGAATACAGGAGGTCATTCCATAATTTGTCCCCTGATATAATATTGATGACTAATGTGGATGGGGATCATTTTGATGCTTTTTCAGATATTGATGAATACCGCGAAGCTTTTAATATCTTTTTAAAATCTTTACCAGAAGATGGAATTGTTATTACCCATATGGAAGATCTTCAATGCAAGAAGCTTGTAGAAGGCATAGATAGAAAAATTATAGATGCAGATGCTTACCCATTAATTGACCTATCTACTCCTGGCAGACATATGCAAGAGAATGGTCAACTTGTATTAGCTCTTTCGGATCATCTTTCTATAAATACTACAGAGTACACTTCGTCATTAAGTGGTTATTCTGGTTGTTGGAGGCGGATGGAGCAAAAAGGCCTAATAAATGGATCAATACCAGTAATAGACGATTATGGTCATCATCCAAAGGAGGTTAAAGCAACTCTAGATGCCTTAAAGGGGTCATATCCTGATAATAGAATAGTATGTGTATTTCAGCCTCATACTCATGAAAGAACACTACATTTTTATGATGAATTTATTTCTTCTTTTAAGAATGCAGATATTGTATTGCTTTCTAGTGTATATGAAGCAAGGAAAGATATTGAACGCGATGTTGTTGATATAAATGATTTTGCATCAGATATTTGTAAAACCTCAAATACAATATGTGAGGTAGTAGGGGATTTAGATTCAGCTTATGAGCATCTAAATAAAGACTTCTTGAAAGAGGGAGATGTGCTTTTATGTTTAGGAGCAGGAACAATTACTAATCTAGCTAGCAGACTTGTGAAAGAGAGATCATAAATTGAACAATTAGTTCTTATATAGAAGAATTGCCTGAGAGATAATTTTGGCCATTTCTGCCCTATTTATAGAGTCATTTGGTCGGAAACTACCATCTTCATACCCGTTAACAAGTCCGTCTAGAGCGGCTGTTTCTACAGAAGAAGAATATAGAGTTGATCTTTCTATATCTGTAAACGCTTCTCCTGTTGACCATTGTCTAGGAACTTGAAGTGCTTGAAGAAGAGTCACAATTACTTCAGATCTTGTTGCATTTTTCCCTGGGTCTAATCTGTGATCTTGGTAAGCAAGCCAATTTAATGTTTCAGCTGAATTCATATATCTTTCGAACCATGTACTTTTAGAGAGTATATTATTTGCTCTTCCACTTACTGCATTTTCATCTATATCTGAAAGCTCATGTGCTACTTTTAGTAATTCTGCCATTGTCACATTATTACCAGGCCCAAAACTGCCACTCAAATTACCATTTTCATCTTTGTATCCAGACATTACTCCAGATTTAATTACTGTTTGTATATATGGGGCATACCACTCAGAAATTGGTACATCAAAAAATACAACTTTGTTTCCATCAATTACTGATTGAACATATTTAAATGATGTATTTTGAATTTGTGTAACTGCTAGATCTTCCAATCCTTCGCACGCCAAAGTAATAGAGAAATTAATTCTACTATCTTTTTCTAGAATATCAGATATTGGTTTTGGTTCGGCACAATCTGTAATAGGTTCAAATGTGGCAGAATACATGCCTACTGGCATTTCTTGATATGATTCTGGTGTTGTCCCAGTACTTTCATATCCATTTGGCCCTTCTAAAGAATATTTTAGGCCAGCGGGTTCACTGTTGACAGAAACAATACCAACTCTAACGAATGTATAAGAAATTATAATATTAGTATGGACACCTGCTTCTATTTCAAAAGATAATTGTGGGTGATCAACCTGTTCAATCAAATCTTCTTCTAAATATTTTTCTATAATTGTAGTTGCCCCACTTGGTGGTGTAACCATAAGTGTATATAGCCCCTCTTCTACTTCGTTAAATGTTTGTGATAATTTTGTAAGAGTTGCTCTTTTATTCCCTGGCTTGATTAGGGTCCATTCTCCAATAATCCCATTTGGACTTCGCTGATCAATTTTAAGTACAGTAGTTGATTCTTGTGCAGATAAAGAAATAGGTAGTATGCAAAGTAATGCACAAGTAGAAATAAATATTGAAAAGTTTTTCATAAATTAATAGGGGATATAAAAAGCCGTGACAGTATACCGCAAAAGCAGCGTGTAATACACGCTGCCAGAACGGAACCCTTCCCCGTACTAATTATTTTTGCACTGTAGATTCTACGAGTGATTTTCGGCGTATTGTTAAAGTCAGTAATAGTGAAGCAATCCCTATAAGCAAAGAAATATTCTTGCTCATTACTCCTCCAGTTTTTGGCATAGACGCGATTCCCATTTCTATGGATTCGCTCATTAATTCTAATTCTGGTGGCCAAACTTCGTTCCCTGAAACATGTGAAATCATTTGGATTTTGTCTCCTGTAGATAAATTTTTATTAATGACTACGGGGAATGTTTTGCTCCAAGATTGTCCTGCAAATATTTGTGGAATATTCCAAACAATCATTCGATTGTCTGTTTTTCCACCTTTTAGGCCATTTACTGGAACAGATATATGATCTGGATTAAAGCTTTCAGTTACTTTTACATTGTTTACTGTCTTTTTACTTACATTTCTTATCCCAACTGTAACAAATACAGTATTTCCTGGTAAGGATTCAGTTTGGTGAAACTCATTCCAAATTTTAATATTTGCTCTATTGCCAGAGGCTATCTCTATCGCTTCATTGTCATCCTCAGATTCATCAATAACTTCTTCTTCTATTTCTTCTTCTTTAGTATCGCAATTGTATTCTGCATGGAACTTTGCTGTCCCATTGGCTTCTACTGTTCTGCGCTGAGTCTTTGGCGCATGGCAATTCTCCATTCGTTCAAATGCAACAAAGTATGGCATTGGTGGCATTTCAGTATAGGTTTCTGGTGTTGTTCCTATTACTCGATTGCCTTGAGATCCGCTTTGTAATTCAAATTTTGCACCTGGGGGGTTACTAGTAACTTCAATTATTCCTCCATATTCAAATGAAATAACTACAGTTGCTTCATCGGTATCCGCTAGATTAAATTGAACCGCTCTAACATCTGAAGTGTATTTAATTTCTCCATTTCTAATTAATGTCATTATTGTTTGAGCATAATTAGGTGGCAAAACTTGTAGCTTATAAGACCCCGCTGCAAGATTTGTTAATTTAGAACTCATTTCATCTCCCATCAATATTGATGAATTTGGCTTAGTAAGTGTCCATTTCCCATATTGATTTATGCTGCTTGATTGCTCAACTGAAAGTGTTGCTGCTTCTACATTTGTATATGCTCCTGTTAGAGCTACGATTCCTGCAATCATTGCCACTTTGTTGATTTTGGAAAATATACTTAGTTCCATATGAAAAATTTGAAAAAGGAGAGTATTAAATCATAAAGAAGAAAGTATGTCAAATACTAAAAAACTATTACTTAACTTATTGCTTCAAAAAGGCTATTTCCAGCAATTTCTCAGCCCATTTGCCCATGTAGTATGTAATTCCTTTATATTTTCAGAAATGATTGATTCTCCATTATATGAAATGGAGAAGTCATTATCTTTTGATGTTCTTCCTATCTCTTCTATAAATACTCCATTCTCTTTTGCTATTTGATTCAATTCTTCGCAATTGCTTGAATCAACCTCTACAACAAAACCAGATGTTTCGCTGAATAGTAATTTCCACGTTGGTAGTTCACTATTTAATTTATCTAAATTAATTTGTAATCCGATGTTCCCTCCCAATTTTCTTTGTGGGAAAGTCATTTCAATAAGTGATAATAATAATCCTCCGTCACTTATGTCATGGCTAGATAATATTATTTCTTTAGAAATTGCTTTTGTAATTACTTCTATCAATTTTGCAACGTATTTAAAGTCTGGCTTTGGTATGTTTTTGCCGATTAAGCTATTTCTTTTTGAATTAGTTTGTTCTTCTAGCATCTGATACATAAGTGATCCTCCTAGCTCATCTTTTCTCTCTCCTATAATAAATATATGTGAGTCAGCTTTCTTTAATTGCATAGATACTGCCTTTCTCGCATCAGAGAGTATCCCAATACAGCTAACTATGGCAGTTGGATCAATAGACGATCCATCTGGCTTACTATTATATAAACTCACATTCCCAGAAATGATCGCAACTGGCTCTCCATCTAGTTCTACATTTTTAGCTGTATCTGCTATTCCTTTTGTTCCCTCGGCTAGTTCCCACATTTGTTCTGGTATCTCTGGATTACCGTAATTTAAACAATCTGTTAAAGCTCTAGGTGTAGAGCCTACTGCAGCAACATTTAGCATTGCTTCTACTGTTGCATTAACACCTTGCCAATATGGAGAGATCCTCCCATATCTTCCATTCCCATCAGCTGAAACTGCAACACCTTTCCATTTATCACTTTCAGAAAGCTCCCATCCTGGGTGCTCCTGTTGATGCATGTAACTTTTTAGATTCTGTAGTGGTGCGATAACGCTAGCATCTGCTTCTCCTGGTTCTAAAATACTATTACCAATAACATTTTTGTCGAAATGTCGATACACATCTGCCTTACTTGTAGCGTTTTTATCTTTCAGCATAAGCGAACACAGTTCTTTCAAGCTGAATTGCTTTGAATCAATAGTAATATTAAATGACGAATTTTCTACTATCTCTGGTTCTGTAAATTCAGATTGTTTAGGTGCAACTGGGCGTTCATATGAAAGTCCGCATGTAATATCTAAAGCTTTTGCCTCACAAACAATTGCTCCTTTGTAGTACAGACGGTAAATGTTTTCTTTTGTTACCTTACCAATAACACTTGCTCTTGCATTCTCTGCAATATTTGGCAGATCCCAATCTTCGTTAAAATGCGCAACTATACGTTCTGTAAGATCTGGGTGGCATGTGAAACATAATCTTTCTTGAGTTTCTGCACACCCAATCACTTCTGGAGGAAGACCGTCTAACGCTACATGCACATTATCTAAATACACATCTGCTCCAAATCCCTTGTCTGCAACTTGCTCAACACTTGCGCATACAACTCCGCCTGCACCTAGGTCCTTGCAGCTAATTTTATGCAGTTTTCCTTCTGCTACTAGCCAATCAAATAGCGCGTAACAAGATGCTAGCAAATGACGTTCTAAAAATGGATTTGGCTCTTGAACAGCGCCTGTGTTCTGTTTTTGTTCATCTTCTTCCATAGATGCACTGGCAAATGATGCTCCTCCAAATCCACTACGATCGGTTGGCTTACCTACAAGTATTATGTCGTATCCTATTTCGGCTGCTTCCTCTGGAACATAACTATGGATGATTTCATCTTCTTTAATAATCCCAAGAGCAATAGCGTTTACTAAACAGTTGCTGTTGTAGCTAGAATCAAAGACTGTATCTCCTCCTAAATTTGGAATCCCTAGAGGGTTGCCGTAACCACCTATACCTCTTACTACTTCTTTTGCAATTGTTTTACTCTCATCTGTTTTTAGATCTCCTAGCCTAAGCATATCCATGCATCCTATCACTCTGGCACCCATACAAATAACATCACGAACGGTTCCTCCTACACCTGTTGCTGCTCCTTCATAAGGAACAATTTGAGAAGGATGATTATGTGATTCATGTGTCACAACAAACCCCCATCTTTCCCCAACTGGTCCATCTGTTATAGCTACGATTCCACTATCTTCTACTGGTCCCAATATTATGTGTTTTCCAGTGGTAGGGAACTGTCTAAGGTATTGTTTGCTAGATTTATAACTGCAGTGCTCAGATCCTTGTATCCCCCAAATTACAGCTTCTATTACGGTAGGATCATGATTTAGTAAGTTAGCTACTTTCTTTGCTTCATCTACTGTCAGGCTAATACTGAATTCTTTTAACAGATCCTGAATCTTTTGATCTGTTGAGCTAGAAATAGGAAGTGTTTTTGGAATGTATTTTTCTGCATTGTTTTCTGAGCTCGTGTCGGGCATGAATAGATTATGCACTACTAAAGCTGCCTGTGAAAATTTTTTTATAAAAAAGGTGGGGCAGAGAATAGTATGATTTGATAATTCTTTGCCCCTATGTAGCGTGCCCTGTCCAGAGTGACAGGAGCTTGCTTATCACGCCTCTCTATGAGAGAGAACATGGTTGTCTTAATAATCTACATTTATTTTGAATATTTTCTAGTTAAATAGCCATTTTTAATCAAATTCTTGAATTTTGGCACTATAATGAAAATAACTGTATATTCCAATTACTTAATTTATGAGAGCAAAAGACCTGTTCGGCCAGTTTTCACAGAATCGTATTCTGGGTGGGGCTGCTGTGCTTGCTGTACTTCAATTCGGATCTTCTTTTGCAGGGCTAATCAGAGATAGAGTTTTAGCTTCTACTTTCCCTGGTTTAGACGTTGTAGACGTATATATAGCAGCTTTCAGGCCAAGTGATTTGCTATTTCAAATGTGTATATCAGCAGGATTTTCTGTAGCTCTAGTTCCATTACTTTCTAAATATTGGTCAAATAAAGACGGCAAGAATATGTCTGATCTTCTTAGCAGTGTTGTTTCTGTTGCTGCATTGCTCTTTGGGTTTGTCGCTTTATTAACAGCAATATTCTTTAATCATATAGCTCCTTTGCTTACGCAATTTACTGGTGAATCATTAGATCTATATATTGCCTTTGGTAGGATCGCACTTTTAACTAATTTCCTCTTTGTTTTTGGTAATGCCTTTGGGCAGTACTTAATCACAGTACAGCGATATTGGTTATATGGAATAACTCCTATCCTTTATACACTTGGTACAATATGTGGAACTTTGTTCCTTACGCCATATATAGGAGCATATGGTCCAATAATTGGATCTCTAATAGGAGCAGTCTTATATGTTATTTTTCGCTTGTTTGCGGTTGTTAGATCTGGATTTAAACCTTCTATTTCTATCTGGCATCCAGATATAAATGAGATGCTACTACTGATGTTGCCAAGGGTTTTAGCACTTGGCGCTTTGCAAGTAGAGTTATTAATTTTTGATAGGGTCGCATCTGGTTTGGGTTCTGGGTCTGTAACAATTAATGCTTATGCTAGAAACTTTCAGTCTGTAGTTGTTGGTATTGCAGGAATAGCTCTGGCTCAATCTGCTTTTTCATTGTTGAGTCAATCTGCTGCAGCCAATGAATGGAATCGTTTTATGGTGTATTTAAGAAAGGGGATACTAATGATGCTGGCTATTACAATCCCAGGATCTATTGCTTTATATGCACTTGCTCCAATTGCTGCAAGGCTTGTTAACATTTCTCATGTCTTATCTGTATTTTCAATTTGTTTGCTCTTCTATGCTATTAGCATCCCATTTGAGAGCGTTAACCATTTATTGTTAAGATCATTCTATTCATTAAAGCAGACGGCCCTACCTGCTATATTTAGTGTTATTAATGGAGCAGTTGCGATTACTTTCGCTTGGTATTTTGCTTCCTCTTATGGTGTATATGCAATTGCAATAGGATTTACAATAGGCCAGATAGTTCAATTAGTTGGGTTATCTGTATTGCTCCCTTGGCAAATTAAAATGAGAAGGAGAGCATAATTTATATAATCTCAAAGGATTTGAAGTATTCCTCTGGAACACTATTTGAAAGTACGCGCTTAACTTCTGCATCCTCTGGGCCTTTCTTACACCACTTAATTAGATCTTCTAATGCACATTCTTTTCCTTCTGCATGAATTTCCACACATCCATTATTTGTATTTTTAATCCACCCAAGCAGTTCTAACTCTCTTGCCTTTTGTAATGTAGATGTGCGAAAAAATACTCCTTGAACCTTGCCTTCGATCATTATTCGAATGGCAGACATAAAAGAATAAATAGGAAAAGACTATTTCTTTTGAGCTTGAGTAAAGTCTAGTTCTACAGGCGTTTCTCTATCAAAGATTAGAACCATCACAGTGATTTTACCTTTGTTAACATCAACTGAATTAACTGCACCTTCATAGTTTTTAAATGGTCCATCTACGATTACTACCAAGTCTCCAATTTGGAAATCACTCTTAAACTTAGCTTCTTGTTCTCCTACTCTTCTTTCTATTACTCCGTACTCATCAGGTGAAACTGGTACAGGAATATTTCCAGATCCTACAAATCCAGTTACGTTTGGTGTATTCCTTACCAAATACCAACTGTCGTCAGTTACATTCATATCTACTAGTACATAGCCTGGGAATAGCTTTTTCTCTTCTTCTATTGGTTCTCCTTTTTTAAATGTTAATTGTTTTTCTTTAGGGACTTGAACATCAAAGATGTTGTCTTGCATTCCAAGCGATTCAATACGTTGCTTTAGGGATTCACATACAGCATCTTCGTATCCTGAATATGTATGAACAACATACCAATTTCTGCCTGCGTTTGGATCTTGTTTACCCATATATTAATTTAAGCGAAAGAAAGTAGTAGTTGCATGAATTGAGCCAATAGATAGTCTACTGAACCAAATGCGATAGTAGTAACGGCTACAAATCCTATTACTATAATAGATAGCTTTATGGCTTGCTGACGTGTTGGCCAACGAACATGGTGCAATTCTTCTATTGCTTCGGTGATGTAAGTGCGGATAATCTTCATTTAATTGTTTTGAAAAAAGCCTCCGAGGAGACACACAAGTATTCTACTTGAGCTTTGACAGGTTGCAATAGGAATTTAAGCTTTTTTATTGCGAAAAACCATTATTCTTTACAGAATTCATATCCAGGGCAATCAATCACATTGATTTTGGAGAGTGGCAATGCAACAAACCAAACACGACCTTTAATTTCATCCTCACCTACATAGGATTTGTTTTTATCCAATATTCCAAAACTTCTACTATCTAGGCTTCCTTTTCTATTATCTCCTAGTAAAAGATATTTATCTTCTGGTACAGAGAAAACAATCTCGGATTTGTTTTCTTGTTGTGGTGGGTGCCTGTAAGTGTGGCCATCATTAGCTTCATTCAAATAGATTTCTCTTAGTTTAGATTCCTCTTCTTCTCCACTTTTTATTAAATAAATATAACCATCGCGAATACTAATTTTATCTCCTGGTAAACCAATCACTCTCTTCACGTAGTATTTTCTATTTTCTCCTGGAGGATTAAATACAGCTATGTCTCCTCTTTTTGGTTTGCCTACAATGTAAGCAAGTTTGTTTATGATTATGTATTGCCCATCCTCTAATGTATCTGCCATAGAATTTCCATCTACTTGAAAAGGGGACACAAGGAATGTTCGTATAGCTACTACAACAGCAACTATAAGAATTATGTTTAGTACTACATCTCCGATGTGAAATAGCAGACCATGTTGTTTTTTAGTCATCTATTCCAGTATATCTATAATTTATAAATCTAACAGCTCAAATTCTTCTTTAAATAGCCATTTCTTCTATTTTTATAAATTGTGCTATTATTTTGTCATGCAGTTTGATCTTAATCGTTGGTTCTTCTCTAGGCATTTACATGATGATGAAGAATTAAATTTGGTTGTACATAAACATTGGTTCATTGGTGTTAAGTTTTTAATTGTTCCAATATTGTCGTTTTTGTTCTGTATATATCTAATAACGTTATTTCCTTTGTATACAGTTATATATTATATAGTTTCTATTTGGGCGGTTGTTTCCCTCGTATGGCTATTAAGAAATTTCTTTGATTACTATTTAGATGCATGGGTGATTACTACTGATGGGATTATTGATGTTGCTTGGCATGGATGGTTTCATAGAACATCTACTCGTGTTCTATATAGTGATATTCAAGGTGTAAGTTATGAGATCCAAGGTGTTTTGAATACAGTTTTTAGTTTCGGAACATTAAGTGCAGAAAAAATTTCAACAGGGAATGCAATTTCTCTAGATAGTGTTCCAAAGCCTAGAGAGATAGAGCAAAAAATTATGAAATATATGGAAGATTACATGAATACAAATAATTTAAAGGATTCTAAACATGTTCAAGAATTGCTTTCTACAATTATTGCTAGAGAAATTCAATTAGAAGATTTTGATGATTCCTCTAACGATGAATAATGGTACCTATTTTTTCTCTTGCTGGCATTGCAGCTGCATTTGTAATTTATGTATGGTGGAAACTATCTTCACGCAAATTAAATAAAAGAGATAGTAAGAGAATTCGTGCTCTATGGGCTGCATTGAAGCATTTAAATGACCCAGCAATGCGTGTAATGCAGGCAGAAATAATTTTTTGTAAAGCTTTAGAATCTGCTGGGTACAAAGGAACTATGGCAGAAAAGCTAAAAAAGTCTGGATCACGTTTTCCCAATGAAGAAGCCTTATGGAAAGCTCATAAGCTTAGAAATCGTATAGCACATGAAACTGGTATTACTGTTTCTGGAAGAGATTCAGCAAATGCTATGAATGCTTTTTGGAATGGAATTGAACAACTACTATAAATAAAATATGAAACCTGATTATATAATCGTCGGACTAGGAAATCCTGGAGCTCAATATGAGAGGACTAGGCACAATGTTGGATTTAGAGCCTTGCAATTATTGGCAGATGAATTTGCTTCGGATAATGAGTGGAAGGAGTCTCAGAAATTTTTAGGAGCGATAGTCGAGGCTAAAATAGGAACGGATTCAGTTATGTTAATTAGGCCTAATACTTATATGAATCTGTCTGCTAACTCAGTTCATAAAATTATTGATTATTACAAATTGGATCCTGCTACAAAATTAATTGTTATTTGTGATGATATAGATTTACCCCTTGGAGAAGTTAGATACAGAAAATCTGGAGGACCTGGCACACATAATGGATTAAGATCAATTCATGAAGTTTTTGGTGATGGCTTTAAGAGGATAAAAATTGGTATAGGTACACCAACACACGGCGAGGATCTCGCCGCGTGGGTGCTAAGTATTCCTAGTTTAGAGGATGAGAAGGTTTTAAGCGCTTCTGAGAATCAGATTATTGATCTGGTTAAAGAAAATTTATCTTTATAGCCAGAACCTTCTTCCTACTACTCCTCCTGCTGTCATACCAATAGAAATCAATGATGTCCAAAGTATGAATACTGTTGTACCTGCGATAGATGCAGCAGTCACTTTTTGATTCTTCATGCTTGGTGAGAGTGTTGCACTTAGAGACTTATAGCTTGTTATTCCTGTTTGAGGTAGAACGGTAAGTATTCTTACTTCTTCCGTGTCTACTGCATGTACTCCGCTATTGTCACTTATTGCAGTTACTGTGTTCCTCACAGTTTGTCCGTGCCTCATGGAATTATCTATACGTACTGTGTAGCTGAATGATTTTGATTCTAATGGTTGTAATGTAGGTATAGTCCACTTAATACCGTTTCCAATATTTGTTCCTCCATTAGTATCTGTAATACTTACAGTTCCTGCGGAAATCCTATTTTCTACAATCACATTGTTTGCTGCGTCATTAGATGGATTGGTAACAGTAACAATATATTTAATTGAATTTCCTGGTTGTGCTTCTTGGGTATTTGCACTTTGTTGAACTTGTAATTTTACTTCGTTTGCAATATTTCCACTCTGTTCAATACGAGTTGTTTCTGACCTTTCGCTACCTAGAATCTTTGCGCTAAATTGAAGTTGTCCAGATGTAACGCTTTCGCTAACTTTTGCAGTTACACGTAATTGCGTTGTGCCTGGTTGAATATTTAAATTATTCCATTTAACAATTGATCCTTCGGATGAACCATTATCTGAAGCAGAAACAAATGTACTTTTTCCATCTAACCATGCAGTTACCATTTGTGTAGTTGTTTCTGAACATGAGTTTTCTAATGTTATGAAGTATTGGACCTCTTGTCCTGGTGCGACTGGGTCAGATGTATCTGAAACACTTGTAATGGTTACATCTTCAGTTTGGCATGAAGATGTATTTGAGTTATTTATTACAGTGCTTTCTGTGTCACTTAGTTCGTTCATAGTTACAGAACTAAGTAGAGTTGAATTTTGTTGTGCTGTAGGTTCTACACTAACAGTAGCCGATAGTGTTCTAGTTGTGTTTGCAGGGATTGAAATATTTTCCCATTTTATTGTTCCTTTCCCAGCTCTACCACTATCAGATACAGAGCTAACTAGTAGGTTTGGATCTATTTCTTGATCTACTGTTTCTCCGTTAATTGCAGAATCACTCATATTTGTTATTGCAATTGTGTATGTGAAGGATTCTCCTAATTCAACTGGGTCAACAGAGTCTCTTAATGTAATCGTTGAATCGCTAGATGGTCTAGGTTCATCTTCTACTAGGATATCTGGAGTTCTAACAGTTGTTGTGTCTTGAGCACTTACTAGAACTGGAGCTTCGTATCTCATTGGTGCTGCGTCAGCTGCAAAATTGCTGCCTACGCCTGCCATTACAAGTACAAAGTTAGGATTACCTATAACTTGTGCAATATTTAGAATTACTGTTCCTGGTGACACATTAGGTTTTACCTGCGTTGTTACCTGTAGGGTAATACTTTGATTTGGTTGAAGAGTTATGTTCTCCCAAAGTACTTCTCCATTTATATATGTTCCGTTATTTGCTGCAGATATAAATGTTAGTTCTGCAGGTAGTTGGTCAACAATTCTTACAGATGTTGCTGGTACACTAGATGTGTTTGTTACTTCGATTGAATATGTAAGAGTTTGTCCTGGTTGAATTGTTCCAGCATTATCTGTTTTAGAAACAGAGAAACTAGGCTGCTGAACTCCAAAGTCTTCTTTTATTGTGAATGTAGCTTGTGCACATGCGCTATTAGATTGTACGAATACAATTCCATTAGTAGGAGACACATTATTTTGCTGCCATCCTAGTGTTGGAATATATGACACTGTGTGAGATCCAACGCTTACATTACCAAATCGTGCGTATCCGCCTGAATCATTAGTTAAGCTGTCTCCATTTTCTAGCTTGAATCCAAATGCAGGAGTAGGGGATACAGGATTGTTTTGTGAGTTGAGTGCATTTACATACACTTCAACACATCCTGTTTGTGGAGCTATCTCTACAGTTGTTGAATCATAAGTATTAATTCCGTTGTTAACCCTTGCGGCATTTACAATATGCGCTCCATTTTGAACATTATTTCGTACTCTTGCAGTAACTGTAAGGATTGTACTTTGGTGTGCTGGTACGTTTATTCCAGACCACAGTAGAATCATATTTCCACTAGATAGTGTACTAAGCACTGGTGAGTAAGTTGCTGAAATAAATTCAACTTCTGGTGGAAGGTTGTCACTAACATCAACTCCATATGCATCTACAGAAGAATTATTCTGTATTGTTATGGTGTATGTAAGCACATCTCCTGGTGCTGCAGTTGTTCTACCATCTGTCTTCTGAATTGAAAGAGATGGTTGTACACTTGGGCTTTCATCGTCATCTGTTGGTGAGGTGCAATCAGGATCACTTGGATAATCAATTACTCCATCGCCATCATTATCTATTCCATCACTACATTGATATGTCTGTTGACATGTAACATCTGTAAATACTTCCATTCGATTGTTAGATGGGTTTGGATCTGTTGCTGATGTATTTACTATTCCTACATTCTTTATACTGCTACCACAGGCTGCACCAACCCCTACTTGGAATGCAATATTTACTGTTCTGCTTTCGTTGTCTTGTAACGAGAAATTATTACAGATTACATTACTTCCAATTACTACACAGTTTGGTGAACTGTTTACAGCATCTAATGTTAATCCTGTTGGGATTTCATCAATAATATGAACATTAGTAGCTGTTTGTGGACCTAAATTAGTAGCTGTAAGCGTATATAGAACTGTATTTCCTTGTTGTACGCTTACTGGTCCACTCTTTGTAATAAATAGATCATGTTGAACTAGATTGTATTCGTCATTGTCTTGAGGATCTGTACAACCTGGATCGTTCATATCTGTTAATCCATCATTGTCATTATCAATTCCATCTTGGCATCCGGATAGTGGATCATTTTCGTTATCGTCTTGAGGTGAATCACAACTAAAGTCATATGGATAATCAGTTGCTCCATCATTGTCATTATCAATTCCATCTTGGCATTGGCTTGTTGCATCACTCTCATCATCATCTTGAGGATCTGTACAACCTGGATCGTTCATATCTGTTAATCCATCATTGTCATTATCTATTCCATCTTGGCATCCTGATTTTGGCCCTGTTTCATCATCATCTATTGGTGAACTACAACTAAAGTCATTTGGATAGTCTGTAGCGCCGTCTTGGTCGTTATCTATGCCGTCTTGACACTCGGTTGTAGCATCTCCTTCGAAATTATCTTGATTAGAGCTACATCCTGGATCATTGCTATCTATAACGTTGTCTCCATCATTATCAATTCCATCCTGACATTCAGATTTTGGATTTGTTTCATCGTCATCGTATAAAGATGAACAACTAAAGTCATCTGGGAAATCGGTAGCTCCATCATTGTCATTATCTATTCCATCTGAGCATTTAAACACATTTGTTTCATCATTATCCTGAGGATCTGTACAGCCAGGATCGTTCATATCAATAAATCCATCATTGTCATTATCAATACCGTCTTGGCATCCTGATTTTGGTCCTGTTTCATCATCATCCTGAGGAGAATCACAACTGAAATCATTTGGATAGTCTGTAGCACCATCTTGGTCATTATCTATCCCATCCTGACATTCACTAGTCCCATCACTCTCATCGTTGTCTTGAGGGCTAGAACATCCAGGATCGTTCATATCTGTTAATCCATCATTGTCATTATCATTTCCATCCTGACATGCGGCTAGAGGATCACTTTCATCATTATCAATTAGAGAATCACATCCAAAATCATTTGGATAGTCTGATGCCCCATCATTGTCATTATCAATATTATCTTGGCACTCTGTTGTTGCATCACTCTCGTCATCATCTTGAGGTGAGCTACATCCAGGATCGTTCATATCTATTACGATATCTCCATCATTATCTATCCCATCCTGACATTCACTAGTCCCATCACTCTCATCGTTGTCTTGAGGGCTAGAACATCCAGGATCGTTCATATCTGTTAATCCATCATTGTCATTGTCATTTCCATCCTGACATTGAGCTAGAGGATCACTTTCATCATTATCTTGAGGAGAATCACATCCAAAATCATTTGGATAGTCTGATGCCCCATCATTGTCATTATCTATTCCATCCTGACATTCACTAGTTCCATCACTCTCGTCGTCATCTTGTGGGCTAGAACATCCAGGATCGTTCATATCTGTTAAACCGTCTTGATCGTTATCAATTCCATCCTGACACTGGCTTGTCCCATCACTTTCATCATTATCTTGAGGACTAGAACATCCAGGATCGTTCATATCTGTTAATCCATCATTGTCATTATCATTTCCATCCTGACATGCGGCTAGAGGATCACTTTCATCATTATCAATTAGAGAATCACATCCAAAATCATTTGGATAATCAGATGCTCCATCGTTGTCATTATCAATATTATCTTGGCACTCTGTTGTTGCATCGCTCTCGTCGTCATCTTGAGGTGAGCTACATCCAGGATCGTTCATGTCAATTACGATATCTCCATCATTATCTATTCCATCCTGACATTCACTAGTCCCATCACTTTCATCATTATCTTGAGGACTAGAACATCCAGGATCGTTCATATCTGTTAATCCATCATTGTCATTATCATTTCCATCCTGACATGCGGCTAGAGGATCACTTTCATCATTATCAATTAGAGAATCACATCCAAAATCATTTGGATAGTCTGATGCCCCATCATTGTCATTATCAATATTATCTTGGCACTCTGTTGTTGCATCACTCTCGTCATCATCTTGAGGTGAGCTACATCCAGGATCGTTCATATCTATTACGATATCTCCATCATTATCTATCCCATCCTGACATTCACTAGTCCCATCACTCTCATCGTTGTCTTGAGGGCTAGAACATCCAGGATCGTTCATATCTGTTAATCCATCATTGTCATTGTCATTTCCATCCTGACATGCGGCTAGAGGATCACTTTCATCGTCATCGATTATTGAGCTGCAACTAAAGTCATCAGGGAAATCAGTTGCTCCATCGTTATCGTTATCAATTCCATCCTGACACTCAGAACACTCGATTTGAGTTTGAACTGTGTTACTTGTGTTATTGCTAGGGTTTGGATCTGTAGAAGATGTAGCAACACTTGTCTGAGCAGATGCTGTAGATGAGCATTGTGTTTGGTTAGTTACTGTGAAAACTATATTTATAGTTTTGCTTTCATTTTTCAGTAAAGAAAAACTGTTACATAGAACGTTTACTCCATTCTGCACACATGATCCATGTGATGCTCCACTATCAAAGAACATTCCATTTGGGATAGGGAACGAAACAGTAACATTGTCTGCTTTAGATGGTCCGTCGTTTGTTGCAACTGCTTCGTAAGTAATTTGCTGTGTTCTAAACACAGATGTAGGGCCATTTAGACCTATTCTTAAGTCGCTAACTGCATCAAATGGTGATTCATCATCATCCTGTTCAGATGTACAACTAGGATCATCTGGGAAGTCTACAAATCCATCTCCATCATTATCATCTCCATCCTGACATTCACTAGTCCCATCACTTTCGTCATTGTCTTGTGGGCTAGAACATCCAGGATCGTTCATATCTGTAAGTCCATCATTGTCATTATCTATTCCATCCTGACACTGAGCTAGAGGATCACTTTCGTCATCATCTGTAGGCGAGTCACATCCGAAATCATCTGGGAAATCAGTTGCTCCATCGTTGTCATTATCTATTCCATCTTGGCACTGCGTTGTTGCATCACTCTCATCGTTATCTTGAGGGCTGCTACATCCAGGGTCGTTCATATCTGTAAGTCCATCATTGTCGTTGTCATTTCCATCATGACATGCGGCTAGAGGATTCCCTTCATCATCATCTGTAGGGGAGTCACATCCGAAATCATCTGGGAAATCAGTTGCACCGTCATTATCATTATCAATTCCATCCTCACATTCTGCTTCGTCTTCGTCATCATCTGTTGGGTCTGTGCAGTTTGTGTCCTCAGGATAATCTGTTTGCCCATCATTATCGTCGTCTTCTCCGTTATCACACTCTGGTCCATATCTATCTGTTTCGGTTGTGTCTTCTTCGTCATCACAACCTGGATCATCAGGAAAATCGGTTAATCCGTCTCCATCATTATCTATTCCATCTGAGCAAACATATTCTTCTTCGTCATCATCATTTGGTCCATCACATCCTGGGTCTGGGTCTCCATTTGTACACGTAGATGTAGGAGTGAAATTTACCCATCCGTTACCTGCTGCAAAAGAAGCATAATATACTTCGATTTTGTCTCCTGCGTATACTTGAATCTTGTGATTTTTAATATCATTTCCAGGGCATCCTTTTACGCCTCCTTGCCCGTAATGAGAAAATATTTGGGCTAGTTCTGTATTGTCCCTAGAACAAACCATTGCTCCCCATTGAGGAATCCATGATGCACAGCAACTTGTGCCTGCACAATGATCAATAGCTTCGTTATCACATGCAATAAGCATCTGTTTGCTTCCGCTTGGTTTTATTACACGAACAAAAGCATTATCGTCTGTGAAGTATGCATTTATTTTTCCGTCACATGTAATATCAACTATTTTAGTTTCACTAAGATTTCGTGCCTTTGGGTCTCCTGCATTTGTATCGTATATTCTTCCTTGAGTACAACTAGCACTGCAATTAACTCCGTCCCAGTCTACAAATCCGTCATTGTCGTTATCAATTCCATCTTCACATTCTGCTCTTGGAACTGATTCATCATTATCTGTTGGTGATGTACAACTAATGTCATCAGGATAGTCTGTAGCTCCGTCTCCGTCGTTATCTATCCCGTCTTGGTATTCTGCTGTTCCGTCTCCTTCGTTATCATCTTGTGCATTAGAGCATCCTGGGTCGTCTTCGTCTTCTAACCCATCGTTATCATTATCAATGCCATCCTGACACTCAGATTCAGGGTTTGATTCATCGTCATCATCTGGCCCATCACAACTAAAATCTTCAGGGTAATCTACTGCTCCGTCATTGTCATTATCTACTCCGTCTGAGCATTCGTTATTACCTGCAAATCCACTTTCATCATCATCGTGTTCATCTGTGCAATCTGGGTCTCCATTGTCAGCCTTATCTACTTCTACGGTAAAATCGCATGACCCACTGTTATCGTAATGGATAGTGTCCGGGAAGAAGAATTTAATTTTTACTGCTCCATAAGGAGTTTCTATCCCTTGCTGTAGATCCTTTATATAATGTTCACTAATTTTGATTCCATATTTATTAAAGAACACTCCATGCACATTTGCTGTTCCTGGGTGATGAAGTGTATAGCTTCCATCATCTCCAGCGTCACATTGATACCAATGTTGTTGGTTTTTCCAATATGTAAACTGACCTGAAATATCACTCACAGTCACTATATCATCAAATGAGACACTCATTTCTCCTACATACCAACTATGTTTAGTATTCACAGTTACATCTTTGGTTTTAGTTGGTCCTCCTGGTTTATAATCAGAATAACCGTCTCCATCATTATCAATTCCATCTGAACATTGTTTATCGCCATGATTTCCACATGCATTAGCAGTTGGAATAACGATGTTTTCTACGGTCGGTAACAGCGCAGAAACACCACTTTGTGTGATTAGCATGGATAATGCTGCGATTGCTACGAGTTTCTTCTTATATATGAACATGATGGGAGAGTGGTATGAAAGTGTACGATATTGAAATTACTTGGACTAAAAGTCAACTAAATTGTTTGATTCATTTAAGAATACTTATTAGCACATATCATTTCAGTGATTTCGATTTTGCTGACTTCTACAGAAATATCTTCTTTCCAGCTATACCTCCAATCAATAGTCCAATAGACATTAGGCTTGTTAAGCTGATTCCAGCTGCTCCATTAGTGCCTGATTGCGCTACAGGAGTAGTAATTCTATGCGAAGATGGCTTTAAGAATGAATTTGCTTTTTTCCAAGAAGAGAAGAATCCAGATATTCCAGTTTGAGGTAGATCTGTAATTACTCGTACTTCTTCTGTATCAGTTGCATCTCTGTCTAAGTCGCTGCTGCTAACCCTTACAGTATTTATGATTAATTGGCCGTGTTTCATGTCTCTTCCTACTTTTACTTTATATGTGAACGTTCTAGAGTCATTTACATTTAGGATTGGTATCCTCCAGTTAATTCCATTTCCTACGCTACTTCCATTGCCATTATCTTCTATAGATATGGACCCAGCAGTGAATCTATCACTTACTGTAACGTTTCTAGCTGCTTCGTCACTATCGTTTCTAACTGTGATTGTGTAGAAAACGGTGTCACCTGGTTTTGCTTCGTCTCTATTTGCTGATTTATCCACTCTTAGATGAGCGTCTCCGTCGCTTGTTCCTCCTCCTTCTACTCTGGTAGTTTCGGTTTCATTGTCATCTTCACAGGTTACTCGGATTCTTACTGTTTCATCTTCCTCTATATCGTTATCCATTCTTACAGTAATTCTAACTGTTTCTGTATCATCACTATCTATATCAAAGTCGTCCCATTCGATCTCTCGTCTGCTTACATCGTCTCCGCCGTGGCTAGATGATAGATAAGTAGTATCACTGTCTAAGAAAGCTGTAATCGTGTATTCCTCATCATCATTAGATTCATTTCTGATTTTAATGGTGTATTCAAATATTTCTCCTGGCTCAACTGGATCTGGATCATCTTCTATAGATACAATTCTACATTCTCCTTCGTCATCATCGTCATCATCAACTCTAGTTGTTTCACTGTCTGATTTGCTTAGGATGTATGCATTAGAATTCAGGATATCATCATCATCCGCATTGCTGTCTACACGGACACAAGAGTTTAGTGTTTTTGTGCCTGTTCCAGAAATATCTACATTATCCCATGTAATCAACCCACTGCTATGGCTTCCTCCATCTGTAGATGAAGTATAAGAGGTCTGAGAATCTAATGTTTGAGTTACAGTAGCATCTACTACTGGATTGCTATTTAAGTTAGTTACACGTATTGAGTAACAGAACACATCACTTGGCCTAACTGGATCAGTTTGATCTGTGATATCTATTGTTACATCGTTTGTTGTGTTGCTGGTTACAGTTGTTGAATCTGTTGCACTGTTTCCACCAACAATTTGAACAGTGTTAAGTAGTATAGTTCCATTGCTTGTATTGCTATTAACACTTGCATTAACACTTAGTTGAACAGATGAATTGGCAGAAATTGAAACCTGGTCCCATGTGATTATGTGCCCATTCGCTGATCCTCCATTAGATGAACTAACGTAAGTTGTGTCATTCGGTAGAGTGTCTTTTATTTCTACGCTATTTGCATCTATAGATGAGTTATTAGTAATAGTAATTATGTAGTTTAGAGTCTCTCCATTTTCTACTGTAGATCTATTATCTGTTTTAGAAATACTTAGATCTGCTTCTCCTTCTGATACCACAGTTGTGGTATCAGTAGTAGATGGTCCATCCACTACTCTTGCTTGGTTTAGAATTACTACTCCATCATTAATATTGGATTTTACAGATGCAGTAATTGTGAATATTTTTGTTTCTCCTGTACTGAAAGATAGATCAGTCCAAGTAATTATTTGACCATTCAAATTAGCATTACCACTTGTTGTTTCTAGCGTTAATTCTAATGGTAGAGTGTCTTCTATAGTTACTCCTGTAGCAGTCACATTTGATGTATTTGTAACTGAAATTTGATAAGAGAGTACGTCTCCAATTTCTGCTGTAGTTCTATTATCTGTTTTAGAAATAGAGAATGTAGGGTCGACGTCAATTACTTGTTTATTTTTGAAATAAACAGCAGAACAATTGTTTCCAACACTCACAACTACTTCTCCATTTGTTGGAGTAACAGACAACTGTTCCCAGTTGTTTGGTACAATCTCTGTAACTGTGTGTAGTCCAGCAGGTACATTTAGAAACATTGCTTCTCCATTACTATTATTTACTGTTGTTTGAGCTCCTCCATTAAGTAGAAAAGTAAATTGTGCAACAGGTGAAATCAGATTCCCCTCTGTATTAAATGTCTCTTTCACAATTTCTATACATCCCATTTCGCTATTCCCATTTAGTACGGTTGTTGTATCTATAGCAGTTGGTCCATTTGTTATTTGAACCGTATTTGTTAGAACAGTTTGGTCAGGAGTATTTGAATCTACTCCAACAGTAATGGTGTATATCTTTGATTGGTTTGCAGGGATAGTTTGATTATCCCATGTAACTGTTGTTCCAGTAGGTGATACTAGGTTTCCATCAATTTTCATAAGAACTACATTGCTTGGCAACGTATCTAATATATCTACACCTGTAGCTTCTATGTTTGAGTGATTAGTTACTGTTATTTCGTAGGTTAGGCTTTCCCCTGCGTTTACTGTTGTTCTGCCGTCTGTTTTAGAAATAGATAGTTCTGGCTCACCTTCACATTCAACAACTGTACTAACAGTATTACTTTGATTATTGCTTGGGTTTAGGTCAGTAGACTGACCAGAAACAGTTCCACTATTGTAAATAGTAGAGCTACAGAAACCATTTTCTGGAACATCAAATGCAATGTTTATAGTTTTGCTTTGCAACGCGTTTAAACTAAAACTATTACAGTGAACTACAGAATCATAGCTGTTTAATACGCAATTAGAGCTGCTTTGCGCAGCATTAAAGGTAAGTCCATTTGGTACAGGATCAGATACTGTAATACTTTCTCCCTCTGCTGGTCCGTTATTGGTTGCGGTTAATGTGTACAAGATTGTTCCACCTGCATCTACTGTACTTGGTCCACTCTTAGTGATGGATAGATCTGCCTTTTCACACAAGATTGTTGTGTAAACAAAATTGCTAGTGTTGTTATTAGAAACAGGATCGTTTTGATCTGCTTCTACAGATGCTCTATTTAATATTACTTCTCCACATGATTCTTGGTCACTAATGGTAAAGGCAATGTTAAATACTTTTATAGAGTTATTATTCAAGCTATTTGCAGTACATTTAACACTGTTGCCTTGCAAAAAACAGCTTGAATCACTGTTTCCTGAGTCGAATGCAAGTCCAGTTGGCACTGTATCTGTTACAACAATATTTGTAGCATTTGCTGGTCCTTTATTTTTTACAGTTAATTCATAATAAACAATTCCGCTTATTAAAACAGTAGGGGATGCAACTTTTGTAATCTCCATATCTGCTTCTACTGGTGCGCAGTGCACAGTGTGGTAAGTAGTATTACTTTGATTGTTTGTAGGATTAGTCTCTGTACTGGATGTAGAAATACTTACAGCGTTAGATATCGTTTGATTACAAAATGATGGGCTAGCAGTAACATCAAATGAAACAGTGTATTGTTTCGTACTATTTGATTGCATAGAAAGTGTATGACAGTGAATTTGCTGTCCGTTTAAAACACAATCATTGCTTGTTTGTGCTGAATTATAACTAAGTCCGTTTGGAATATTACCCGTGACAGTTACATCCATTGCTGAGTCTGGACCACTATTATTTGCTGTATATGTATAAGAAATTGTACTACCAGCATTAACACTAGATCCACTAGGACCTTGAATCTGGACACTCAAATCTACATTTGGGCTGAACTGTTGACCGAATACTGCAAATGGCACACTAACAGTTACCAGAGCTGCTGCGAATATAAGAGCGAACTTTGTGGAACAAAGAGATTTAGGTAGCATTGGACTACTTTGGAAAATAAGGAGAATATTCTGCATGGTATTCTGCCTTTTGTCAAATGTTAAAAATATGTTTTTAATAACTACATATTATTAAAGTCCATTTTTGTGAATTGCAGCGAATCCGTTATACCAACAAAGTATTTGATACACATTTACTCGGCATGATTTTGCCTCATCGCCAATATTGTTTTCAACATATTCAATTAGCTTGCAAATTGCTTCTCTAACTCCTCCTTGGTTCGTTTTGATAAGTTTTATGATTATATTTAGCCCTAAATCAATATGTTCAAATATCCTTAAGTCATCTGCGTCTTGTAATGGGCAGAATGAATCAAATGAGTATAGGCAGAGTCTTTCTTCCCCTGTCTCTTTATTAATCAGCCAGTTCGGGGGAGTTGTGAACCATGCGATTTTCTGCCGCACATTTCCTTGTAGCCATTTTATCTCTGCAGTGAGTTTTTCCCTTTGCTCTGCGCTAATTGGCATATTGCATTCGATAACATCTATATTTGATTCTGTAGATATAGACATGGTAGTAATTTGGAAAATATATACAAAAAAAGCCCCGCGGGTCGGGACTATTGCTAATTTATCTATTTACGCGTTAGCAGTTGCCCTTCCCGATTTGGGAGGTTGTCTTCTTCATCATCATTAGCTTACGAAGACTTATTTGCATAACGTGGTTACAATAGCGGGTTTACTGCCTAAGTCAAATTTTGAGTGATCGATATCAAAACTTGCAATACAAGATATTAGGCGTATAACGGTGCTGTAAATAATTACTAACAATAGTAATGCTTCTTAATGTTCCAAAGCTATTTGACGGAGGTATTATAGATTTATCTAAACGCCCAGTAGATCTTGATTTACTCAGGCTTTATCAGGCGGGTGTTGTTAAAAATCCAGATCAAATAGAAATTCTTATTGGTATGAATATTGAATGGGGCAATGCATATAGAGAGCTTCTTAGAAAAAAAGAATACGCACCAGAGGACCCATTTATTGCATATTGTGAAGATCAATTACCTCTAGATTTACCAGCCTTTGCTAATGAACAAGTTTAAAATATTCATCATATTCGGCATTTTCGTATTCGTTTTATTAGTGAATGGAGCTCTGATTTATTCAAGAGATAATGACAACTCTGTTCCAATTAAAATAGATGAAACTGCTGATCAACAACCTGTTACCGTAGCTCTTGTTGGCCCTGTTTCTAGGGTTATAGATGGCGATACAGTTGTTGTTAAGCCTAATTCATTTACAGAGGAACACGTTAGAATAGTAGGAATAGACGCACCAGAAAAAGAGGAGTGTTACTTTAATGAGGCAACTGATCGTTTATCTGAATTAGTTTTGAA
Organism: Candidatus Peregrinibacteria bacterium; assembly: GCA_018648865.1. GTDB lineage: Bacteria > Patescibacteriota > Gracilibacteria > Peribacterales > Peribacteraceae > JABGQH01. Next base: position 47,707 of record JABGQH010000011.1, on the reverse strand, counting down.
TGAATATGTCTCTCTTGAACGTGGATCAGATGATAAAAGAGATAAATATGGGCGATTATTAATGTATTTAGAGCTTTCTGGAGAGGATATCGGAGCACTCTTAATTCAGGAAGGTTTGGTAGAGAATTATGAATGGTTTACTCACCCCCGTGCAGAAATTTATGAGCAATTGGAGGATTTAGCAAAAGAGGGGAATAAAGGACTTTGGGAAATGTGTAAACAATAATTGACATATCTTTATTTACATCCTATAATATTACTATGAAAGACTCAGAAATTGGAACTCAAGTTAGTGAAGTAAGCATGAGGGACGAAGGTGCTACAGATCAGGAAATTGCGGACTTAAGAAGCCAGGGGGATCCATTGCTAGACGATGATGATTCTTTTGAAGTAGAGAATCTAGATGATTTGAAAGAGGATCCGTTATTTGCAAGATTATTAGATCCATTAAGGCATAGCTACAACAAACTGATTAATAAAAAATAGGCAATCAGTAGTCTTATTTACTACAAACTTTCATATTATGACTAAATCAAAATTACATCCACATGGAGGAGGAATGCCTCCTAGAACTGGTTACGATCCAAGCGTTCGCACTCCATCTCTTTCGGATGATGATATTTATGAGGCAATAATTGATCAGGAACATGATAATGGACCATTAGAAGATGGACATATAGTAGAAGATATTCAGGATTTAGATCCTATTTTAGATTCAATTGAGGTGTCTACTGATGTTACTGATGATATAGATTTAGTTGCCTCTGATTCTGCAGCATTGATGCAGAATTGTTTGGATGAGAATTAGTAATAGTAGTTACACATATTATAATATGAGAAATTTATTCCAAGGTAATCCAGTAAGAAGAGAAAGAGCTAATGCTCATATCGAAGAGGCAAGCATAAGTAGAGAAGATCTTTTGGCTGCTGGTCTTTCGCAAAGACAGATCGATGCTTTTTTCAGAGGTAATCTAGATGTTTCAGTTATGAATGTTGTTTCCGATGATGGTGATCTAACTGATCAGGAAATAGATTCATATTTAAAAGGTGTAGATCTTGATGAGGAAGAGCTTCGGAATCTTACTCTTAGAATTACAAAAGTAAGAAAGGGTTCTAGAAGACGTACAAGAGATATTCTTGATGAATAGGATAATTTATAGATAAAAAAAATGAAAACCTTAAAACAAACCACGTCTGATACTAGTTCTGATCCAAATGAGGATCAGGCAGATATTTGTGGATTAACTCCAAAGGAGATAGATGATTTAATGGGACTTGATCCTGAGATTGATTTTGAGATTGATGCTTTTGGAAATCCAATATTTGATTATGTAGATCTATTTGGTATAGATAGAAATGATAAAGAAATGCGTAGACTCGCAAAGGATCATTTAAAAATTGAAAGAAGAGTAAGAAGGGAAGCGAAAAAAATCCTTAAGGAAAAGAGGAAGAAGAAATAATTTAATTTGAATTTAAACTTCTATTACTTATATATGTCTGCTTTGATATATTTGTGAATAGAGACGAAGTCCTTTCGGCAGCAGGTGATCTAAATGCAAATACTTTTTATTGGAGAGCTGATTGTGAGCTTATAACTATTTCAGATATTAGGTCCATTGGACCATCTGCTATTTCTGCTCCATTAATAGTGCTTGCAAGAAAGTTAAGGCAAAGATTAATTAATGTATATGATTTTGGTCCGTTGCAAGATCCACCAATTGTAACCCCAGAAGATACTGTTTTGCAGCAGCTAGAAAGAGAGGAATCATTAGGAAAGGACTATGGTCTAGCTGCACTAGATGCTGTTTGTGACGCAGTTAATCATTGTAAGATCAAATTTGAAGCATTATTAAAAAATCCAGAGGATTGGACACCACAAGAATTAATGAGTCTTTCATCTACAAGTCAGTGGTTTATTATGCATTCTCGTATAGAAAGAGGAGAGGTTCCTGGAAATCCTCGTTTTAGTTATAAATCTTAATACTATTTCTCTTCTGCTACTTTTTCTTCCTTTTTTACAGCTGGAGCTGCTTTTGTAGCTGTCTTTTTAGGAGCAGCTGAACCACCAGTAGTGATTTTTGTGATTTCGATATTTGTATAACCTTGTCTGTGACCTTGTACTTTTCTGTATCTTTTCCTTCTTTTCATCTTAAACACTCTAATTTTGTCTGCTTTACCATGGGTAACAACTTTTGCTGTTACGCTAGCACCTGCAATACTTGGTGTTCCAACTGTTATATCTGTATCGCTTTTTGCAACTAGTAACACATTATCGAATTTAACAGTTTCACCGTCTTTTGCGCTTAATGTAGGCACTTGAAGAGTATCTCCTTCGGAAACCTTTTCTTGAAACCCTGCGATGTCTACGATTACGAACATAAAATTAGGTGCTATCTATATTTAGTAAGCTGAAAGAGTGTATACAGCTGTAAACGTGTGCGCAAGGAAAAGCGCAACAAGATGTATTTATTTATCAGTTTAATTCGTAAAAATACTTTCTGAATTTTATATATAAGGTTTAATAGAATTTACGTATACTTAAGTAAGATAGATATGTTAATGTCTCGGTCGCATTGGGGAGTCGCCAAGTGGTAAGGCACATGGTTTTGGTCCATGCATTCGGGGGTTCGAATCCCTCCTCCCCAGCCATCCGTCTACGCTCCTGTGAGAGCTACGCCGAGATTGGCTTTTTTATAGCAGTTGAAAGGATGCCACGGCGTAGTCCGCAGACGAAGCCGGGCAATTCGAAAATCGATATATTTCTAAAATCATCCACCGCCCCAGCCAATCATCTTCGTTCGCTCAGCGAACTACGCCGAGATGGTTAGTTGAATTAGAGAAGATTAAATTTATTGCACATTTCTAATCTGCATGCGACCCTATTGGTGCTATGCAAGAAAAAGCAAATTTATTCCTAAATGGAGATTTAGATTTAGAATGGCTAAAGAATATTAACCTCTCATCACCTATTTATTGTGCGGATGGTGCATTTATTAAAATTAAAAAACTATTCCCCAATATCGTTGCTGTAATAGGGGATTTAGATTCGTTAGAAAATACTAATTTAGTTGATGTTGAATTAGTTAAAGTATCTGACCAAAACTACACAGATTTTGAAAAAGCTTTAGAACATTTGCTAGATAAGTTCGAGGAAATTGATGTATATGGAGCAACTGGAGGGCAATTGGATCATTTTATGGGCAACCTTTCTGTGGCAAAAAAATACAAAGACAAAGTTAATATCGTATTTATTGAGCCAGAACAATATTTCTTTTTTATGAAAGGAAATACTTCTTTAAACAATGTATTGAACAAGACAATTTCAATTTTGCCTTTTCCCAAAATAGAAAATATAAAATCTAAAGGATTACTATTCGAACTTGATCATACCTCCCTAGAACTAGGGGATATAATTAGTGTTAGAAACAAGGCTGTATCTGATCAAATAGAAATTACTTTTGAAAGTGGCTGTGCAATAATGTTTGTGAACAATTAATTCCTATTAAATTTATGAGTGATTACCTAAAAACATGCCAATCTTATTTTTGGACTGATGTGTTTAATCAGGAATTTGAATATATTGTGAATAAATTAGGCGATAACAAAAATGTTTTAAGTGTTGGTTGTGGTCCTGCAATTATAGAAAAGAAATTGATGGAAGCAGGATTCCTAGTAACAGGGCTAGATGTTTCAAAAGAAGCAATAGCAGGATCTCCAGATGATTTAAGGACAATAATAGGATCTGCAGAAGATATGGATATAGAAGATTCTAAATTTGATGCTGTAATTTTTGTTGCATCGCTTCAGTTTATAACTGATTACAAAAAAGCAATTTCAGAAGCATCTAGAGTTTTAAAAGATAGAGGACTAATTTTAGTTATGCTTTTAAATCCTGAATCTGAGTTCTACAACGAAAACATAAAAGATCCAGATTCTTATATGCGAAAAACAAAGCATTTTGATAACAGCTCTATTTATAATGAAATATCTAAGTACTTTGAATCCAGTGCAGAATATTTCTTAGGAATAAAAGACAGTAAAACTTTTACAAGTTCAGATCCCAAACTTGCTAGCTTGTATGTAATAAATGGAAGTAAGAGGAATTAAATTAATCTAAACACTTTGGTTCTTGATACACCTCGCAGTACATTCTAGTCAAAATGATTCATTTCGGCTATAATAAATAAAAAGGAAACAATTTCAGCTATGCCAAAAGACCCAGAAAAATTCGGCTCTACAGAATCTGCAAAAGAGGACATTGACGATATGCTAGTAGGTGCAGGACGAAATTCACAGCGCTTGCAGGTTTTACTAGTTTTCTTTGAGGAAATGATAAAAATTGCTAAGCCATTCACGAATATAGATACAGGAGAGATACGTGCTCCAAAAGGACAGCTTCCAATTAGTCAACTTACACCAACAGTAAAACAAGGTGTCGAAAGTATTGATATTGCCTTTGTAGATACCATGAGTTACATAGCGTGGGTGCAGACATTTCAAGAGGGTTATCAACGTGTGAAAAAGAAACTAGAAGAAATAGGAGGTGCTGATGGATTAGGTGAAAAGCTTATATAGATACATATTCTGCTACAGTAGGACTATGAACAAACAAGAACTTGCGCAGCGTAACTTACATATCCAATCATGGGTAAATTTTTTGTCAGGCGCAACATTCCTTGTGCCTATAATAACCCTTTTTTACACACATACTGGACTTAGTCTTTGGGAAATAGTCATTATTTCCAACGTTGCTACTTTTGCTATTTGGCTTCTTGAAATACCAACATCTGTTCTTGCTGATACAATAGGACGTAAATACTCTCTACAACGATCAGTGGTATGTAATTTACTTGGAGCAGTAACAATTTTACTATTCCCAAATTTTTGGGGGTTCATTGTTGCATCTCTGTTTAGTGCGCTCTATTGGAGCTTTTGGAGTGGGACGGGGCAGGCTTTTCTTGCTGAAAATCTTGCAATACTAAAGCGGTCTGACGAGTTTGGAAAAGTGATTGGTAGTTTTATGTTTTATGAACAGCTTGCTCTACTTTGTACACCACTCGTTACTTCTGCAATCCTATTTCAGTTTGGTGATATCGGTTTTCGATTACTTGCTGTTATTGATGTAATTTTTGCAGCTTCACTAGTCGTTCTTGTCTATAAACTACGTGATGTTCAGTCTCTAAAAAGCAGAAAACAATCTGCTGCTGCTTTATTTAAGGAAAATATAAACACAGCAAAGGAGGCATTTAACAATGTCTTACATAATAGTCGGTTACGTTTAATCTTAGTATATCGGTCGCTTGCTAATCACGTTGCCTTCTTTCCTCTTATTGTGCTTCCTGTTATGTCCGATGGTGGTATGCCTGATTGGTTTTCAGGTGTCATAATAGCTCTTGCAGCAATCGGCACAATGCTCTCTGCAAAATACGCTTATGTTCTTGGTGAACGTATAGGCTACCGTGCCAGTTGGCTTATTGGAACTATAATACAAGGTATATTGCTTATAGCTGCAGGTATTTTCTTGGACTGGTGGGTATCACTCATTTTGCTGTATTTCTTATTCAATATCGGTGAAGGCTTGTGGCAACCGGCTTGGAACCACGTACTTGTTGAAGAGACCTCAGGACACGCTATTGCTACGACTCGATCAGTAGTCTTTTCTGTTTTTGCGCTTTATACAACAGTTGGCAAACAGATACTTGCAATATTTTCTGTTTCACATGCCCTCATTGGGATGGGTGTATTTATCCTACTAGTCAACTTACTCCTTGGTAAAAAACTTCTTTCATCGCAAAAGAGTAATTGATCATTGTTTTACGATTCACATCGTGAGGGCTTTTTTAATTCCCTAAAGCAATTCTTGCTTTATAAGATAATAATTATATATTCCACTTATTATGACTAATAGCATACAAAGAAGAGATCACATTTCATCGGCAGATACTTTACAGGCTACAGATATTACAGCAGGGCAAAAGGATTCTAATGTTTTAGATATTGGTGATGGCATATATTGCATCTGCGATCATATTGGTAAACTAGTTGTTCTAGATGCAACAGGAGTCTTCGAAGAATGTGACAGGATTAGAGAAGGGTGTGAGTAGGTTTGGTTTTTGTCTATCTAAATATTACTTGATAAGTCTTATTCAGTTCAGAAGACGCTTATCTTGCTGATCTAATATATTGACATAAATATAATATAGTATATATTATCATCGATGAATGAATTTCCAGAACCAAAGGCTTGTCCATTAATTATTGCTAAAGATGGATGCAGATCAAAATGCGCAGCAGACTATAAAGATCTTCCTAGTGGCAATGAACCGTGTATTGGAATATCTTCTTTAAGTTCTAGGGTAGGTCTTAAGTTTGGTCCTGAGTTTATAGAATGCCCAAAATATTCTAGAGCGTTTTATGGAATAACAGACGAAATGTTAAAGGAGGTAGGAAAGGGCAAATCCGTTAGAGAGTTAATCAAAGAGGTTTTAGAAGAAAATGAGTCGTAATTTGAGTTGTTGCATCTAGTGTCGTGAGGGCTTTTTTAAATTACTTAATACAATCCTTGCTTTAAGTGATAACAATTATATATTCCACTTATTATGACTAATAGCATACAAAGAAGAAATCACGTTTCATTGGCTATAATTCTAGAAGCAAAAGATATTACACCAGAAGAAAAAGTTTCTTATGCTTTGGATATTGGTGCTGCCACAAGCGCTATTCGCAATTGTGTCGAACGACTAGGTATTCTTCCAGATGCAGAAGAAATCTTGGCAGAATGTGACAGGATTAGAGGAGGGTGCGAGGGTTGAGGATTTTGAATATATCTACATGAGACATGAGCCAGACTTTTTCCATGCAGATAATTCTACTCCTTAAACGTTTTGGTTTCTATGCTCTTCTATTACTCATTCGCTTCTTTATCTCTCCAATTTTCTAGTAAAGTCATTGTTTTGTTGTAAGGCTCAAATTCTTCTTCATTTTTCCTATATCAACAACAACTGGTACTTGAGCTAATAACCCTGCAAGAATGTATGTGCCCGTTGGAAGGATTGGCAAATACTCAAAAGAGACTTTATCCAAGAAAGACACAGTCTTTTCTATTGAATAAATATCATTATTGTTTATGAGTCTATGTAAAAAATAATTATGTAGCTGTGAAACAATTATATCTGAAATATCAGAAATTATTTGAATCTCTGTTGCTAGATTTTATTGAAATCTAGTAGTAATATCTAGTAGATGATGATTAATGTAATTAATTGCATGGCAGTTAAAAAATGTATATTTCGATTAGCGCATTTGATATTTTGTGTAGGATTTTTGTTTTTCGTATTGCCAGAGGCCGTGAGTGCAGCAACTTATTATGTTGATAATACTATAGTGGATTGTGCAGATTATGACCCGACGACCTTCGCCTGCGGTTCTGGATCTTTTCAAGGATACAATTCTATGGATGATATTGAAATAAGTGTTTCTGCTGGTATTAATACGATTTATTTCAGGAGAGGGCAAACCCACACAGGCACAGGCGATTTTGAAGCTAAGGCAGGACACACATATGATGCCTTTGGGGCTGGCGATAAACCAATATTAAGTTTTGATGTTACGATGGCTCTTGATATTAGGACGAATGATGTTGGTGCAGTTTTTAATAATTTAGACGTTCGTACGTCTGTGGGGTATGCGGCTAGGGTCTACGGGGAAGGAGCTTATACGTTAAACATGACGGATGTCGATTTGACTGGAGCTAGTAGGGGTTTAGTTTTGTCTGGTTTGACAGCTTTAGTAGTGACCCTGAATATGTCGGGAGTGAACATCGACGGTGGAAATAGCGATGCATTTAAAATAGATGATGGTGATGTGACAATTACGGGTGTGATTGATAATAGTTCTTTTATATGTTCCGCAGGATATCCATTTCACTTGTATTCAGGAACAATATCCAATTTAACGATATCTAATAGTTCTATACACGATTCATCAAGTTTTGGCGCACATTTTAGATCAGATATTAATGGGCTTTATCTGACAAACGTTGATATGTATAATAATATTGGCAGTGCAGTTTCTTTTGTGCCTATTCCAGGAGTTACGCAACAAAATATAGTTATTAGTGGGGGTTCTTATTACGATAATGGGGATATCTCAAGTGGAGCAAATGGGATACGCCTGCATCCGCTAGCAGGTAGCACTTTCACAGATATTACAATTTCAGGCGTTGATATTTACAATAACACAAATGATGGAATCAATACATACGGCGTAGTAGATAATTTGATTATTGAAAATTCTGAGATATACGAAAACGGGATTGATGGAATTGACGGGCATGGTGATGGAGTTGCATTTCACGAATCAGCAACGGCAATAGTTAAGAATAATTATATTCACGATAATCTTAAATTCCAAATTCATAGCATCGACGATTCTGTAATAACCGCATACAATAATATCATTGAGGCCAATGACGATATTGTTGGTAGGTACCTTATGTGGTTGTCTGGTGACGCAGTTCTCAACTTGTATAATAATACAGTTGTTTTAAATAAGGAATCACCTACTACAGACCTACTATTTATAGACATTTCTGTAACGGAAACGCAGGGAATAAAAAATAATATTTTTGTTGGTGGAAGGTATGCTATTAATAATGCATCAGCAGAAAGTACAACGTTAAACATTGATTATAATGATTATTATAATCAATTTACTGCTCCATTAAATAACGCTTCTGCTGGCGCAGGTAGTATTACGACTAATCCAGTTTTTACTAATATTGCAACTAGTAATTTCACTCTTCAATCCACCTCTTCTGCTATAGACGCAGGAGTGGATCTCGGCTCTTCCTACGACCACGCACTCGTTCCAGGCTCCACTTGGTCTGATTCAGTAACTACTGCTGACCAGGACCTTCGTGGATCAGGCTGGGAGATCGGAGCATATATTTACCCCGTTCCCCAAGCGCCAACTATCGATACTCCATCTGCCCAGTCAAGCACATCAATACGCTGGAATTTTACAGACAACGCAGACGACGAAACAGGATTCAGACTTTATGATAGCACAGACACATTAGTTTCATCCTCAGCTATAGCGGACCTGACATTTTTAGACGAAACAGGTTTGACAGAATATACTCAATATATGGGCAGATATGCTATTGCCTATAATGGCTATGGTAATTCTGCACCATCTGCTATTGCCTCATCTATTTATACCTTAGCTAGCTTCACAGCAACAACTAGAGGCGGTCATCGTGGCAGTATTGAAAGTATGCGCAACCGTATAGAGATGGCAGGCAATATGATTCGTGAACGATTTGCTCTACAGCCAAGTGTTACTAATCAAACGCATGCTGTAGCACCAGAACAGCAGTACGAAACTTGGCAGCAAGAACGTATCTGTAGTCGTGTTATGAAATGGTTTAGAGGAGTCGATAAGATGCTAGAACGTATTAATCGACGATTAGATAAACGATTCAAATGGACGTGTCAGTAAGTAATCGATGCTTACTCCATTTGTAATAAACTTCATCCATTTACTACTAAGAAGATATAGTGAGTAGAGTGGTGGGGGACTTTTTCAGAGAAGTGGATAAATTAAAGAGTTCAGAAAACAACCAGACTGCGGAACCAGTTACATTTTCACATTACATAGCAAAGATCAAGTATTGTTATTACATCATCGTTTCCATAACGAACATCCATTCATCATCAATAGCCTTTTGAGTCAGTAATTGTACATGCGATATGAACCAGACTTTTTCCATGCATATAATTCTACTCCTTTTATGTTTTGGTTTCTATGTTCTCTTTGCCTACACTATTAATATTGTTAGGGGTTTTCAGTATTCAAGATAAAAGCTATTTATTGCATATCCATTTTTTTCAAAATCGATTTCACATCTATAAGGATACTCTGGAAAGCTGATACCATTTTGATGCACGATGATTATATCCTTTCTGTATTGTATTAGATCATCATTACTGCTGTACATAGATTCACGGTCTTCTATCATTGTTGATATAAACTTTGCAAATATACTACTTTCTAGTATTGAATTTGAATTTTTTATTCTTTCAAAAAACTGATCTCCTTTTTTCGCAAAAGAATTCTTTGTTGCCTCTATACACAATGTAACTCTCCAATCCGGCTTATGGCCATCTTTTATTTGAGCTAGATAAGTTTTATCAGCTTTTCTAATAATTTGTTTCATCAATCTAATATTTATATTGTATTCGCTTTTATATAAGGCTCTTAGAAATGAAGCTGTTTGTGTTTTCATTTTACTAGCTGTGAATATTATTCTTTTACTCTCATCTAATATATTTTCTACAAATAATTCATCTTTAAAAATTTCATTTACAAACTTTTCAAATGAATTGTGACTTATTGAAAGTCTTTCAACATAATCTAGGCATTTCAAATAGCTGCTATTATTTTTTTCATAATTAATACTTCCAATAGGAACAATTGCAATTATCAATTTTTTTGAGTCCAAGCTGTGTATAAATTGTCGTAGTGTTTCTAAAAAATAAATTCCACCATCTCCAGACCTATCAATATCTTCAAGTATAAATATAATATCTTTTTCCTGTGATTCAATTAGTCCCTTAAAGATATTTTGCATTTCATAGGTTCTTGTTGCCGGTGATGATTTAAATAGTTCTACAAATTTATCAAAGATGCTAAGCCCCGATAATCCCATTGAGATTATTCCTACAATATCAAGAGCTTTCTTCTTTTTGCCTGTTGCATCAATTTTATTTTTTATTTTCTTTCTTTCCCCAAGTTGCTCAGCAAAATCTAGAATCAAACCTTCCCATAAGTCCTCCTTATTCGGATATTTCCATGCATCGAAATTTACCCATAAATATTGATCATCGGCTTTCTGTATTTGATGTAATAGTGTGCTTTTCCCGATGCCAAATTTACCAATAAACCCTAATGTCGATGATTTAGTGATATTTTCAATCAAAGATTCTACACACTTAATATTTTGACTTAAATCAAAAAGGTCTGGTATCTGTGAAGTTTCCCTAAGCAATTCTTCATCTTTAATTAATGAATGTGTCATCAATATTTATTTTATCAAATAAATCAACTTCTTGCAGGTATTTATCATGTATAACTATTAATCAACAACTTTCTATTTGCTTTGAAAGTGCTACTATTTTGCATATGAATACATTTACATTTTGGTGGTCAATAATTTCTTCAGTAATTTCATTAATATTTGTTGGTATATCAATTTGGCAGTATTTTATTGGTAGAAACGCAAAACAGCGTCAAAAAGCTCAAGTCAAAATATGGATGCAAAATGCTTTGGGTCTTAGAGAAGGACTTAAACTAATTATGGTAAATGGAAAATCAGGTGGGTTCACATCTCCAGTAGATGTTGCTAATGCTGTTTGGAGCTTGGAACCATCTGCATTCGCCTTATATCAAAGTTTGTATGAAGAGAGATGTATTAAAGAAAAAGAATACATACAAAAGCAAAAGATTGCCGCTAAAAAGATTGAGGAAGCAAATGAAAATTCTTAAATTTCTTCTACTCTTCCCTCAACTCCCTCATTACCTCCAAAATAACACTAAGGTTCTGGGATGCTGCAATCGTATCTGCTAAGCGTTCTTTTGCTTTAAACAGGTGATGCAAGTAACTACGGGAGTGGTTTCTGCCAAATTCGGATTTAGAATTTTGATCTATTGGTTCGTGGGCTTCTTTGAATTTATTATTCTGAATTCTAATTGTTGTTCCATCGCTTAATAATATCGAACCATGCCGAGCAACGCGCATTGGGTAAACGCAATCGAACATGTCTATTCCGTAGCCTACGCATTTCTTTAATTGATTCGGCATTCCAACACCCATTAAGTAACGAGGTTTGTCTTCTGGCATTAGTGGTGCGATTGCTTTAACTATTCTAAATAGTTCAGTTTCAGATTCTCCTACAGCTAGCCCACCAAGGGCGTAGCCGTCAAAACCTATAGAGACTAGTTCTTGTAAGCATTTTTCCCTCAGGTCTAGTTCTAGGCCTCCTTGGACTATTCCAAACAAGAGAGAGGACTTGCCTGTCTTTTTACATAACTTATCGTGAACCTTTTTACATTCCTTCGCCCACCTTAAGGTTGTTTCTACTGCTTTTTCGATTTCTGGTCTAGATGCAGTGGATGGAGGGCAGTGGTCAAAGACCATGATTATGTCACTGCCTAGATCATGTTGAATTTGGATTGATTCTTTTGGTCCTATAAAAAGCTTGTCTCCATTTAAGTGATTTTGGAACTCCACTCCATTTTTTTTAATTTTCATTCTGCCACTTTGTCCAAAAGAGAATACTTGGTATCCACCGGAGTCTGTAAGGATTGGCTTGTCCCAATTTACAAATTCATGCAGGCCACCTGCTTTTTTTACTGTCTTCTCACTTGGTTGTAGATGTAGGTGATATGTATTGCATAACAGGATTTGCGCACCTAGATCTAGTATCTGATCATGGGTTAGGCCTTTCATGGCTCCTGCTGTACCAACTGGCATAAAAAACGGAGTTTGGATTTCTCCATGTTGCGTTTTTAGTGTTCCTAGGCGTGCCTTTTCGGTTTTTTCCTTTAGGGTAAACATTGTATTTAGATAATAACTCTTCCTTTTTAGATTGGACAGAATACATGTGAGTATTTGTAATAGCTTGTTCGTTTATAGGAAACAGATAATATGGTGAGTGAATATTTCATTACCCTTTTTTTTATGTGTTGCAAACTAACTGCCAAAGCTGCTTATGGGCTTTGTCTTAGAGTCACTTTTGGTGTTTCCCTTCTACTTGTAGGGCTTATTTTCTACTCTAGTTTCACTGGTTTCAAAGCTATGGCTATGGGAGACATGGGATTCTTGGAGCCCCTCGGATTCGTTTGTGCTTACATTATACCTGCACTCATGATCGTTGGTGGCGCACTAATAGCAATCGGTTTATTCATGGAAGTTGGAGCATTACTAGCTGGAATAGCTCTTGGTTCTATGTCTATCGGATTACTAGTTAAGCCATTACTTTCTACTACAGAATTACTTGCAGCTGTTAGACCTGTAATTATGGAAATCTTCCTATGGATGATTGTTGGATACTTTGCTGTTAGAGTTTCATCTTGCTTCAGCAAAGAAAAATGTGCAGATGGAAAATGTAGTAAGTAATAAAGAGATGAAATCCACATTTTTTTTAAAACTAAAAGTTAACCGGCGTTTTAAACCGCCGGTTAACAGTCTAAGGTCAAAGGTTTAACGTCAAAAGACTTTTGACATTTGACTTTTAGGCTTTCGACAAAACTCATAACTCATAACCCGCTTACTTCTTAGGTGGCTTTGTAACAATTTCATCAATCAATCCATACGCTAGAGCTTCTTCTGAACGCAAGAACTTGTCTCGCTCTGTATCTGTTTTAACTTGATCTAAGTCTTTACCAGTATGTTTGGCGATTAGTTCATTTAGTAAGTTCTTGGTTTGAATAATGTGATCTGCATGGATAGCAATATCTGTTGCTTGTCCTTCTGCTCCACCAAGTGGTTGATGAATCATAATTTCTGAATGTGTTAGAGCAAAACGTTTTCCTTTTGCCCCAGCCATTAAAATAATGGCACCTCCACTGGCTGCCATACCTAGACAGGCTGTAGAGATATCTGGCTGTACGTATTGCATTGTGTCGTACATTGCCATGGTGGAAGTAACTTGTCCTCCGGGGGAGTTAACGTACATGATTATGTCCTTGTTTGGATCTTCCTTTTCCAAGAACAGTAATTGAGCGATTACACTATTTGCTACTTCATCGTTAATTGCAGTACCTAGGAAAATGATTCTTTCTTCTAGTAATCTAGAGTAAATATCATAAACACGTTCTCCAAATTGAGTTTTTTCTATAACTGTAGGAATTAACATATTCTGCGGAGTTAAAGCTCCACTGCTTATGTTCTTGGCTACTGATTGGATAATTGGATGCATATTGAATTAAGGATAACGGATTAAATATATTTATTTGTACGTATATACTACCAAATTTTGCTGTTTTTCGTCAGTGGGCAATGTTCTTGTAATGTGGCAGAATGTACATGTTATGTCTACTACACATCCTGATTGGGGATCAATTCTAGATGAACATCTAGGTAACTCTAAAAAACCATTAATAGTGGTTTTAGGCTCTACTGCGTGTGGTAAAACAGATTTCTCTATAACTCTCGCTAAATCTATAAAAGGAGCAGAGGTAGTAAATGCAGACTCTAGACAGCTATATCGGCATATGGATATCGGTACTGCCAAGATAACCGAAACGCAAATGCAGGAAATTCCGCATCATATGTTAGATGTGCTCAAGCCGGATCAGGAATCAACTAGTGGTTGGTATCAAACAGAGGCAAAAGAAATTATTGATTCCATACATAAAAAGGGCGGTGTTCCAATTTTGGTTGGTGGATCCATGCTTTATATAAGTTCGATAATAGATGAATTAAGTATGGCTCCAGAGACCGATCAGGAGCTTAGGGATAAGCTGATGAAGGAATATGATCTTGATAATGGTGAAACTCTATTTAATAGATTACTAAATCAAGACCCAATAAGAGCTAGCAAATTACACAAGAACAATAAGCCAAGATTAGTTAGAGCTTTAGAGATTCTAAAACTATCAAATCCATCTGACTTAGAATACAAATATGAACTTGGATCTAATAAAACAGAGACAGAACTAGATATCCTAATATTTGGAGTCAGGAGGGAAAGAACAGATTTAGTGGATAGAATAAATAGCCGTGCAAAATTAATGATTGAATCCGGATGGATAGATGAAGTTAAGTCTCTAATGGATTTAGGTTATACAGAGTTAGACCCAGGAATGAAAAGCCATGGATACAAAGAAATAATGGCTTATTTGAAGGCAGAAGACCCAATCTCGCTAGAAAAACTAACAGAAAAGATTGCCGCGAAAACTAGGCAATACTCCAAAAGACAGAAGACATGGTGGAAAGGGGATACACGTATCAACTGGATTGATTTGTAATACATTGTCACACAAATGTAATACGTTGTAATACAAGCTTATGTATTTGTAATACATTGTCACACAAAGCTACTTTGATGTAATACATTATATTACATAGTGAAGATTAGATTTCGTATTCCCTCTCCAGGCGGGAGAGGGTTAGGGAGAGGGGGTGATCACCATGAAAAACAAAGGACATCATTTATTTCCTCTAAAACTATTTCATTTCATGTTCTTTTTTTGTCTTGATACAAAAAACGAACCAAAAAAAATCAAGGCAAGCGCAGACTCGTTCGTCGCATACTTGCTCGATATATATTTGACTCACAGAGACGAGTCATATTTTTTCACTGCGCTCAAAAATCTGCTCGCCATCTGTTCGTGCCACACTCGAAGCTATGCAATGCTCCTTACTCAAACAAATGCGCTTGCCACTGTTTCACCAGTCTTCGTTTCACTTCGCCTTGGTAAACTGATTTACTGTTCAAAACCCTACTTCCAATTCAGCTTCCTCATCTGCACTTAACATTTCCATTCCTAGTGTAAATGTTGCTAGTTTTTCTGCATCACTAGAACTATTTTCATCATGTGACTGCCAATATCTCCTAGAGATCTCTGTAAATGGAGCTGGCTTTGGTTGTAGACTTTTTGAATCTATATGCAATCTATCTCTAATTTCATCAATCATAGAGAGTCTAACTTGAACGGTTTCTCCTGCTCCTTCTATTACGTCCTTTTCTAGTTCTACTTGAAGGTCTTCAAAAGACATTGGCCCTAGTATCTCAGACGATTTCTTTGGACCCTTTGGTAGCGCGTGACTATTTATCATTAAATTAATTAAAAAATAAATACATCGAACTCTTTACCTTTTGCTTCTATTGTTTGCTTCATCTGCCATAGCTGCTCAATCATTGTTTGTAATTGTGGTGACTCCTTTGGATTGTTTGGATCTTTCAAAAAGGCATCAATTAATCTGATCTGCCCTGCAATATTTGCCATTACCATATCTGTTTTATCTTGCCACTCTTCGTCTAGTGCATTGTAAATATCGTGATTCAAAAATGTTTGAGTATCTAGTGGGTTAATCTTCCCCTCATCAATAAGAGAAATCAGCAATCCTGCAAAGTTCATATGTTCCTCTTCCACAGATCCAGCAATTGGTGCACCGGCACTCTTTTGATCCTCTTCTGTCATATCGGATTGCCCCTTAATTGTTTTAATAAAATTGTCATCAGTCATGTATCCCATTATATCAGAACGTTACGTTATGGTCATTTGAAAGTTGATAGGTAGACCATATACATAAAATATGTTATAATACACATAACAATAT
Source organism: Candidatus Peregrinibacteria bacterium (assembly GCA_018648865.1). GTDB lineage: Bacteria > Patescibacteriota > Gracilibacteria > Peribacterales > Peribacteraceae > JABGQH01. Next base: position 31,359 of record JABGQH010000011.1, on the reverse strand, counting down.
ATATAAAAAACATGAGTACTCCTGTTACAGCTCTACAAGCATTTGCGCATAATCATGATGATTTACCAGCTTTTCACGCTGGGTATTTGGTGCTTACATTGTTAATGGCTGCCATGTTTAATCTGGGCGCATTTGGAATTCTGGTTATAACTCATATTGCATTAGATATTGTTAAATACAGAGACTGCTATGGTTTTTGTTGGAAAATTACAATCAAAGCAGCTGTTAGGGAAAGTCTTGTAGATATAACTCTGTTAATGGTTGGTTTAGTGTTTTCTGTCTATTTACATCACAATGTAGGGATCGCAAGTGTAAGTGGAATAATGCGTGCAGAGATTTCTATTATTAGAGTTGTCGCTTTGCTTATTCCAAAAGTAAAAATCCTTCATCACTTCTTAAAGATTGTTTCTCATATCCATTTGTATTTAGATCGCGTTCATCCACGTTTAAATGAAAAGTGGAGTGCATTGGATCTTTTGTGTTTCACTTTCATTACAATCTCATTCTTTATGTTAGCAATCGCTGGACAGGCAATGTCTGTTAGCTATGCCATGATTCAACAGATTCTTATGGAAGAGTTGTTACCTTGGAATGTCTAGGTAAGTATTAAGTATTAGGTATTAAGAATTATGTATGTGGAATTAGTATGGAGTGGCAATCGCATTTGTTTGAGTAAGGAGCAGGGCAGTGAAGCAGTTTCGCTTGCCGAGGCGAAGCTCCGCAAAGCGGAGCGAAGAATGGACGAACGAGTCTGCGATTGCCTTGATTTTTTTTGGTTCGTTTTTTGTATTAAGGCAAAAAATGAACTATCACTTAGATGATGATTCCTAACTCTTCCTCTAACTCCTTTGCTTGATCAAACCAAATCTTTCCAGACTTGCCCCATTTTCCGTCTTTGTATCTTTTATTAAAATCTTTAAAACGTTCTTCTAGTGTAACTACTTTGTCGTTGATTACTCTTTTGTCTGCGTAATAGAGCAGTTTTTGCTCAATAGTTCTGCGGTTTTCTGGTGGTAATTTAAGCCCATGGACTTTAATAATTTCAGCTAACTTTCCGTATCCTTGCTCTGTTAGAAACATGGCACATGCTTCCTCGTGTCCTTTTCCTTCATATTTAGCTCTTACCTCTTTCCATATATCTGGTTCTAGGTGTTGTTTTTTGTTGTATTTAGGCCCATTTGCTTCACTAAAATCTACAAATCTAAGTAAATCGTGTAGTACACCTGCTTTGTACAGTGTTTTAGATCTAATTATATGCCCTTTTTCTATTAACTTATTAGAGAGTTCTAATGCGAAATTGGCTACAGCATCACAATGTGCGCATATACGTTCTGGCAATTCCATTTCCTTCCTCCAATCCTCAATCTCTTCTGCGCAGGGGAGTGGCATATCTTCGAACACTGCTTCTAGGTTTCTACCTTCGTTATCTGGATTATCTAGAATTGTTATGTGAATGGCATCTTTTGGAGGATTACTTAATTTCTCTGACCATTCAATACATCTAATTGCTTCTTTCTCTTCACATTGCTCCAAGAACTCATCTGTTTGATCGTCATTTAATCTATATAAATCTATATGGATAAAAGGATAGTTATTAGCGGTGGAATACCTGTGTTCTAGCGCAAAAGTAGGGCTTGGCAGGTGCTCTGCTATCCCAACTCCTGTCGAAAAACCATTTGCGAATGTTGTTTTGCCAGCTCCTAGCTCTCCTTTTAGCAAGATATCAACAGGCCCATATAGGCTAGATGCCAAGGATTGCCCACAGAACTCTGTTTTCTTGGGGTTTGGTAGCCATATATTGCATGTATCGACCATTGATAAAAATAGTGAAAAGTGTTATAATATACACATAAAACAAATATAAATGAAAAGATTAACCAAAATTGTCCACAGGAAGAAACATGGATTTAGTATCCGTAGTTTAGACAATAAGAGGGAACCACATCCTATGTTCTTTTTAAGCCAAAAGAGTTCATTCTGGATTGCTAGTTTTTCCATATTTGCATTTGTAATGGGGAACATGGTTGGACAACATGGATGGTACTTGTTCTGGGCTTCTGTCCTAGGAAAAGAAGAGATTATTTACACAGGTACGGTATCACCAATTCAACTTGTTCCAAACTATAGAGCTTGGAATCAGTACGGTGGAACAGGAAACGATCACTCGTATAGGCAAGTCCCACGTGACTTGCTTGTGTCTTTGCCTACATATAATTCTACCATTTCTTCTGCTACATATTCAGTTGCGTACATGGGAACATATACTGGAGACTCAGAAGGTTCTGGTAGTCACCCAGGTGTAGATATCCGTGTTCCAGTTGGGACACCTATTGTGTCTATCGCAAATGGTATTGTAGATCAGATTAAAAGAGGTGGTGGTTTTGGTAACGTGATTATTGTTCGTCACCCAGGTGTTCCAGACCCAGATGATCCAAAGAGTTTAACTACTTTGTATTCTTCTTATGCTCATTTGGATTCTATTGGGGTTACAGTCGGAATGATTGTTGGAAAAGGTGAACAGATAGGTACTTCTGGCCAAACTGGTTTTGTTTCTGGTCCTCATTTGCATTTCCAAATTGATACAGAGGATGCTCCTTGGCACCCTTATTGGCCATTTACTACAGAGCAGCAAGCTGCAGCTGGATACACAACTGCAGAAGCAGTAAATGCTGGCTTGAATAGAAGCAATGGATATATGTATACAATTAATCCAATGAAATATGTTCAGGCAAATTATGATGCTGTGGATCAGGTTATTGTAGTAGAGGAAGAAGCTGATCCAGTAGATCGTATGCTTTCATCTGTTGATGAAAGACGACTCGCTCGAATGAAATCATCTGGTCAAACAGTTGCTTACCATAGCCAGTCTTCGTCTAGTGCGTCATCTGAACCTGTAACAGTATCTTCATCTTCTGTTAGCTCTATTGTTCCTAAGCTTTCACCTACACTCAATATCAAGAGTGCAACAGAGGAAAGAATGATAGCCAGAATGAAGAGAGAACGATTTGTAGTGCGCAGAGAAAATGTTGCATCACCAATCGTATATTCAGAGGAGGTTGTATCTATAGATCTTTCATCTGGATTTAACCCTACAAAAGTACATAGTCTTCGTATTCGTCATGATGGATCTTTTGCAGGTAGAGGTTGGGAAAAGGTTGTAATAGAACTACTGGATATAGAAGGAAATACTATTAGGAATCCAATCCTAGAAGACGATTTGTATATGAGAACTGCTTATGGAGAAGCAGAATTCCGTCCTTCTATTGTTTCTCAAATAGATTTTGAAAACGGTGAAGCAACAATTCATATGTTACCAAGAGGAAGACGTACAGTTGTAATTCAAGCTCGTCCGTTTATTGAGCAAAGTAAACCAATGGTTTGGGAGAATAAGTAATAAGTATTAAGAATTAAGAGAAGTTTTAAGACTTAAGCTTTGAGCTTTGAGTTTTTAAAAACAAAACATATACAAAACATCCCCTCCCCAGACGGGGGAGGGTTAGGGAGAGGGGGTTTATGATCTATAACCATTATTGGTTTTTCCTTTCTTCACCACCTTTTTCCGGCGAAAAAGGTGGAGCCAAAACGCCTGCGCACCAAACCCTCCCGCTTGCCCCTTCACCCCCAGTGGTGCGCATGCCCCTCCAACCTAAATCATTATTCTCTAGAGTAGATCGACAGCCCTGTCATTAAAACCAGTAGAAGTAGGGCTGAAACTAGTTTTCCAAATGTTGTTAAAAATAGTGCAGAGGTTCCAAACAAAGTACCAATTATCGCTGTAAGAATTATTATTGATCTAGGTGACCATCCTTTTGTAAGTAGTCTGTGATGAAGATGTTCATTTATTTGATTCCCTTTTAATACTGGTTTCCTTTTAAGAACTCTTCTGCCTATTACAATTATAAAATCTAGGATAGGAATTCCTAGAACTAGGAATGCAGTTGCGACTTTTCCACCAGCATAGATTGTTACTACCCCAAGCATAAATCCAAAAAACATTGCACCTGTGTCTCCCATAAGTATTTTTGCTGGTGGGATTTCAAATATCAAACTTCCAATTGCAATGCCTGCAAGCAAGAAACAAATTAGCGCGAGCTCTGGTTGATCAACTCTACTTGATAAGCTTAAGAATCCAATTGTTACAAATCCAATTATGGAAATTGTAGATACTTGTCCTGTGATGCCATCGAACCAATTAAGGGCATTAATAGTTAGCCCAATCCAAACGACTGTAAATATTGCGCCGATTACAGATGGATTACTTAGCGCTGGCCATACTATTGTCCAAGTATCTAGTTGTAGATCTGCTATTCCAGTAAAGGAGGAAAGGGGATTTGTAAGTGTAAATATTCTGGTACCTGTTCCAAAAATTATTAATGCACATGCGATTTGTACTCCAATTCTAATTAATGGAGGAATTTGCACTTTATCATCTATAAAAGAGGATATGCCAAGTATCAGTATTGCAGCTGCTAATCCTATGTGTTGCATAGAAAATGATTCATTCAGAATTGGCTGAATGCAGATGAAAGCTACTAGGAATAGTAAAATACAAATTAGCCCAGTTGGATAAGGGATTGGATTTCTGTTTAGTCCATATCTATCTGGCTTGTCTAATAAACCGAGATTTGGAAACACCTTAATAGCCGCTGCATGTGTAACTGCACTAACAAGCAATGCGCCAACGAAGATAGGTAGAATTGAAGACATAGGATTAAATCTTTAATAGAATACAGTACAGAGTTCTATTTACTATCTCTCTTTGTATCTTATGACAAAGCCAAGGCTATTACCGGATCGTGAGTTATTTGGGATACTTGGCTCAATCCCAGATAGATCTGCTTTACAGTCTAATTGGAACAAATATTTTATGAATAATAAGATTGATGCGTTTTTGGATAACTACCCAACAACAAAAGAAAATATTCATGAACGGTTAAGTGAAATGTTTCATTTCGACAGAAGGGGATACATAGTAGGTGGATCTTTGCAGAAAGAGGTAATCCCATTTCTAGATTCGATTGATGATTCAGTTAAGGAGGAAGGAGCTAATATTATTTCTAACAAAAACGGAGTACTTACAGGTAGGTTTGTGAAAGATATTTCTCCTCAGATCTTGTATGAATATTTTTTAACATTACAATAGAGTCACTATGACAGATCAAAAATCACTACCATATCCAGTGCTCAGCAACGCTGACTTAAAAGATAAAACAGTTTTGCTTAGAGCAGGATTCGACCTACCAATGAATAATGGAGAAGTCGTAGATACCTCTAGGGTAGAAGCACTTCTACCTACAATTAAGTTCATATTAGATTCTGGTGCCTCATTAATAATCTTGGCGCATCAGGGTAGGCCAAAAGGAGAGAGGAATATGGAATATTCACAAAAACCTATTGCTCCTGTGCTTTCTAAATTAATTGGAATAGACGTAAAATTCTGCGATTACTGCAGAGGAGAGGAGGCAAAAAGTATGGCAGCAGAACTAGTTGCAGGTGATGTTCTCCTTTTAGAGAACTTGAGGTTTGAAAAGGCAGAGAAAAGCAAAGATCCAGAGCAAAGGGACGAGCTTGCAAAAGAAATTGCAGAGCTAGGGGATGTATATGTAAATGATGCGTTTACTAATTGTCACAGAGATCATGCAAGTATGACAGGTATTCCAAAGCATCTGCCAAGTTTTATTGGTTTACATTTAGAGCAAGAGATCAGGCATTTATCCGAAGCTACAGATAATCCAAGCAAGCCAGTAACACTAATTATCAGTGGTGCCAAAATGGAAACCAAGGTCCCTGTTATTCAGCATTTTCTAGATTGTGGTAACGATATTCTGCTAGGTGGACTAATCGCAAATACATTCATAGGCGCTAAAGGAAATTGTCTTGGATCATCTAGGTACGAAGAAGAGTGGGTAAAGAAATCAGAAGAAATCCTCTCGTTAAGCATGAAAGAGGGAAGTGCTTTAATCCATGTTCCAGTTGATTCGATTGTTGCTAGCGACCCTAGTGGAGCTGATGTAAATAATGTTCCATCAAATTCCATACCAGACGATATGTGTGTATTTGATATAGGGGAGCTAACAGCAGAAAGCTACGCAGAGATTATTGCAAAGTCTGGGACTGTAATTTGGAACGGCCCTATGGGGATGTATGAGCAAGAACCATTCTCTGGTGGTTCAAAAGCAGTCGCAGCAGCAGTATCTAAAGCTACAGAAAATGGAGTTAAGACAATAATTGGAGGTGGCGACACAATAGATCTACATGTTAGATACTCGCTTCCAATTGATTCTTACACATGGGTAAGTACAGGTGGAGGTGCAATGCTAGAATTCATTTCTGGGCAAAAGCTACCTGCGTTAGAGGCTTTAGTTTAGTTCAGTATTTCTAATCAAACTTAACTGATTCCATTATTTCATCGAAGACCTTTGATTCTTCCTCTTTGTTGTATAGCGCAGGTGGAGGCTCTAATACGTCTCTATTAGTTGAATGCAATGTAAACGTAAATGAAACACACACACTTCCACTGTAGTTAGGATATCCTGTAACGTAGCGTATTGATTCCCATAACTGACTCATGCCACCGTCACTACCAGATTCTTTAACATAATTTATACCGTTAATATTCACGTTTTCTGTTTCTGCAATACGAAACATAGGTGGACGGCAATTGCCAGAAGTTTCATTTGCACCTGTCGCAATAATTAAGAATTTTTCATTTAGATTGGAATCATTTTCTACAGGAAGATTGAAACGAGTTGTTTCCCAATTAACTTCTCTAGTTCCCCTAGGTAATTCGAGAGAGAAGTTACGTTCCTCATTTTGATAATGCACTTCGTTTTGTGGAGAAGTGATGCTTTCAAATTCTACTGTCTCTGCAATACGTTTCAGCAATGCGCTTTTTATTGGGTCATCTCCTAAGCAAATGCCACTAATATGGATTGCTCTGTAATTATTAAATACATAGGCCTGACGATATCCGCACATACCACCTTCTTCCCAGATAAATATATCGTAATTATTTTTTCTATAGTTAGAGACTAGTTTCGCATATTCATGCTTATTATTGATAATATCTGCTAATTTATTAATTGCATTGTCTGAATCGACTTCAGAAATATGCATAAGAGATTCACCTGTCCCTTCTGCACATGTTTCACAAAAAGGTCCAAATGAAATTTCTGATCCATTACTAATGGGTGCATCCCAGGATTTTGGGTAAGAGAATTTAATACCAAGTTCCTCATTTTTATATATACTCATACTTTCAGTATTCCAATTAAATTCTTCAAAGGAGCGTGATTTTCTTTTAGGAGATTCTGGACTCAGTCTATAAATTATTTCAGCCATATCACCCCTAGTTATAATATTATCAAATGAATTTATCGAAACGGGGATTGCCTCTTTGTTTGCAAGGTAACGTACATATTGTTCATACCAAGTATTTGTTTCTAGTCCATCAAATGCAGAACTATCATTAAATGCATTTGCATTAGCAATAATTTTTGCTGCTTCAACAAAATTTATACTATTACTTGGACGAAAAGTATTATCAGGATACCCATTAATTAAATTTGCATCATGCGCTCTGCATATGTATTTAAGATACCAAGAATCATTTGAAACATCAGAAAACATCATTCTGCTCCCGCACATGTCTACCATCTTTTGGCCAAACTTATGTAGTGTCACAATTTTCGTAAACTCAGCTCTATTAATTTCTTGATCCGGTCTGAATGTTCCATCTGAGTATCCTTGAACAATGCCTTTTTCTTGAACATAACTTATTGCTGCATTGTTTATGTGATGTGAAGGTACATCATTAAAATCTGCATTTGCTGGTACAGATAAAAACAATGCAAGGAAGGGTAACAATTTTATAGACTTTATATACATAGGAATTGTGGGGATATGGTTCATATTGGATAAATGTTTCATTTAGGATTTTAGTATAGTTCAGTTTCTCCTTCTCCATCTGTATCTAGCATCCTACGGAATTCTTTTATTTCTGATCGATTTGGGACATTCTGTTCGCCTTGTTCATCATATTTGAGATCTGCAAGCAATCTTCTTTGCCCACTTCTAACCTGATCTGTGAGTTCTTTAGCTCTTTCTTTAGATAATCTTTCTATAGGAAAATCTAATTCTTCAAAAATTGCACAAAAAGCCTCATCAGATATTTCATCAATAGGTAAATCTAAGACTTCAGCTGCTTGAAATTCTTCACAATCATATGGATCTATAAATTCTTCACTTTCAGGTTCTCTCTGCTTAGTTGGTTCATGTTTTTGTAAGCTAAATATTCTTAGATCAAAACTTCTATACTCATAAGGATCTGTTGAAATTGTACTTGGAGGTTTTGTATCATTGCCATCTCTCCTATTAAGACTTGAAAATATATATGTAAGTCTAGAATTCGCCTCATTAAAAATTATTTCATAGGCACTTAGTGCAAGCCCTTTATATGGATTTATGTTAGGTACCTCATCTAATTCAGTTAAAGGTATCGCATCTTCTTCAGTTAATTGAATTTTTTCTTCTTCATCTTCTCCACCCTCATCATCTTCTCTCCAATTACGTGTTTTTATATTCATACTATCGTTATATCCCTATCTATAGAGGAGTGCAAGCTTTCTGATTTAGATAATATAAATTTCTGCTAACCTGTTTTTATGCAGATACCTCGCAAGACTACTGATTATGTTTCTATACTTTCAATAATCACTGCGTTTGTGGGTATTTGGTACATTTGTGCGTTTTTTATAATAGATTTTGATGTTTGGTGGCACATTGCTGCTGGGCGAATATTTAGATCTGGAACTGTTTTAATAAAGACAGATCCATTTGCATTTACTAGGGAGGGATTACCATATCTGGCGAATCATGAATGGTTGTCTCAAATTATTATTTCACTTGTTTATGATTTGTTTGGTGTTAATGGAATGATTGTTTTTAGATATTTGCTAATTCTATTAGCAGTTGTTCCTGTGTTATTTATTCGCCCAAGACTATCTTGGATGTTTTCACCTTTGGTAATATTTGCAGTAACTGCAATGCGCCCTGCAATTCTATTTAGGCCTCAATTATTCTCGTTCGTAATATTCTCATTTGCTCTTTTCTTTAGTATTGCTTGGTTGCAGAGCAGAATCTCTAAGAAGGAATATGCAGTCTGTGCTGTCATCCTGCAAATAATTTGGGTAAACATGCATGGTGGGGCTGCCATTATTCATTTGGCTATTGTAGGTGCGCTTCTCTTGCAATCTCTTTTTTCAAAAATTAAGAGTGGCAGCAGCGCTAAACAAATCTTTAACAGTTCTGCCTTACGTTCATTAGGTATATTGATAGTTCTCCTTATTATTTCTCTTTTTGCTTCACCGTCCTCTTTTAATAATATTTCTTATATAAAAGATATTTTTACAGGTGGAACTTCTAATTTTATTGCAGAGTGGGCTCCTAGATCCTTGCCTTTATATTTTAAATGGATAGTTCCACTTTGGGGACTTTCATTAATTTTAGTTTTATCTATCCGTCGTTCATTAATTTATAGCTTACTGCTCATATTCACTTTTGGTTATCTTTCTACCAAGGCGATTAGGCATGAGCCATTCTTTGTAATTACTGCTCTATTCATCTCCTGCTATCAAATATCTGGTAGTTTAACTTGGGAGAATATTAATAACTTCTTTAAGAAGAAAGTATTCCTTAAACTTGTAGTTATATTTTTATTACTAATCTTGGTTCTAAGTGCTTCTTATAAAGATAAATACATTAATTCAATTAGATTTGGTCAAAATGGATTTGGTTCGTATCAACCACTTAGCTCTGCAGTTGAATTTATAGAAGATAACAAGATTGATGGATTGGCTTTTAATAATTACGAAGCTGGAGGATATTTACTTTTTAGAGGATATCCAAATAGAAAAGTTTTTGTAGATGGTAGAAATATAGATTATGGATATCAGTTTCTAGATTCAGTTTTTGAATCAGGCAGTAACTCAAATAAATTTAGAATGCTGGAATCGGAATATGAATTTACTGTGGCGATTATTCAATTTGATTACTACAAAAATGAAACAAGTATTCCGTATGTATCTGTTTTGAATTCATTACCAGACTGGGGTCTTGTGTACGCAGATGATACTTCTGCTGTGTATGTTAAGCGTGATGTTCATTCTGATATTGTTTTCCTAAATGAATATAAAGTTCTAACTCCAGAGATATTACTAAATACTTCGTTAATATTATCTAATGTCCCGTCTGCCTCATTTAAATTATTAGAGAAAGATTTAAATACAGCACTAGCAACTTCCTTAGAATCAGTAGGTTCTAAAAACTTTCGTATTAGGCTAGCTAAAGCCGCATTGTACTATTCTGCTGGGCTTACACCAGAAGCAGAAGTTATTCTTGCTCAGCTCCAATCAGAATCGCCATACAGATATGAAACATATAACTTGCTTGCAATAATCAAAGCAGAACAAGGTGAATACATTCAGTCTGGTATTTTATTTGAACAGGCAATGAAAGCAGGTGGTGGAGGAAAATTGGTTTCAATTGATTATGAGTATCTATCTACAATTTTTTATAAAGCAGGGGATTCAAAAAAGGCAAACATGTATAAACAAAAAGCATTGAAGCAAGATGAGTAGATATAGAACTATTCATGGTACACTTTTGTCCTGTGAAGGTTCTTTTTCCGAACGATGGTGAATCGTGGTCGGCATTCGTACGACGCGTTCAAGCTGAACAGGGGAGCGTATTGCTCTTGTTGTCAGGATTCGATTTGTTTTTTGCTAGAAACAAGAAGGAAAGAGCTCTATTTTTAGATGAAATAGTAAAAATAAGTAGTCGTATTCGAATTGCCACAAAAGAGAGAAAGCTAGTTCAAGATGCTAGAAAAAAAGGAATTCGAGTAATAGAAAAAGTAACTGATTTAAAAAATCTTCTCTCTGATAATGAATCTTATGATGAAGCAATTAGAATTTTCTCTCCTGCAGTTTGGCAGCAGCGCCTTAGGAATAATTTGCAATCAATGGGCTTGCTTAGTCTTCCTAGATTACGCGTTTGGTTGTTAATCTTAATTACTGGTGTTCTGTTTTTCTTCGTTCTATTCAAGCTGCTTCCTTCTGCAGAAATTATTGTAACGCCAAGGCAAGAGACAATTACTCATACCGCTAATATTTTCTTGGTATCGTCTGGATCTTTAGCAGATATCCCAAGTCGCGTACGAACTCTTAAATTAAACCCAATCCCTGTAACTGTAGAAAAAACGATTACCTTCGATCAGATTAGTAAGGAATTTATTGGGGAAAGTGCATCAATCATTTTTAGAGTTTTAAATGAGAGCAATGAACAATTTAGTTTACGCAAAGGAACCAGAGCCATGAATCAAGCAGGTATGATTTTTAGATTAGCTGAATCTATAAGTGTACGTCCTCGCGAAGAGGTACTTGTAAAAGCGATTGCAGACGACAAAGATTTATATGGAGAAATAATTGGAGAAAGAGGAAATGTTCCAGCAGAAATCAGGTGGGATTTCCCTGGTTTACCAGAGGAAGAGCAAAAACTAGTTTATGCAATTAATAATAATGCTGCGCAGGGTGGAGTAAGTGACTTTAGAACAATCCTTCAAGAAAATGATTTAGTTGCTGCAAAAGCTCTTTTAGAACAAGAACTTTTGGCAGAGGCAAAGCAGCTGGTTGACGATCATCGTTTAATTTATAACTCTCAACACCCTAATGGTTATTTAGAAATTCTTTATTATGATGAGCTAACAGAGATTGAATATTCAAACATTGTTCTGCCAGATGAATTTTTGGGTGAGTATGTTGCCTCTGCTCCAATATCTGGAATTATAAAATATACTGCATATTCGTATGATTCTCAGGCAGTGCTTTCTATGTTGCAGTCTGAGCTAATTTCTCATGTAGAAGATGGAAAGCGATTGCTAGAGGAGACAATAACAATGGATAGGTTGATTGCCCATGTTATTGATTACAGTGATGATCTGTCTTGGATTAAATTAACAGTTGATCTCTCTGGAACAGAGGAATTTGTTTTAGATCCACTTAATCCACATGGAGCCCGTTTTGCAAAAAAAGGTAGAGAGCTAATAATAGGAAAAGATAAAGAAACTGCAGAGAGAATATTAAAGAACCTGCCAGAAGTAGAATCTGTTGAAATTAATATTTGGCCACCTTGGAACTCTGGTATCCCATCTATCCCATCTCATATTTCGATTTCTCTTGAAAAATGAACCTAAAGTTATTTAAATTGAGGTACTTATTAAAAGCCATCATGGCCTTCTTTGTTCTTTGTACTGCGATTATTTGCTCTTTGATGATTGTAGTCTTTGCTAAATTTGAAGGTTCTGCAAAGCTCCCATCCAACTGTGCACTAGTATTTGGTGCTGCAGTACATAGGCAAGCTACAGCAGGCCCCGGCATAAGAAGAAGAGTAGAAACAGCTGTGAACCTATATTTAGAAGAGCAAATTCAAAAACTAGTATTCTCTGGGGGGAAGGGGAGTAGCACACAAGAAAGTGAGGCATATGTGATGAAAACTTATGCAGAGTCACTCGGTGTTAACTCAGCAGACATAGTGCTGGAAGAAAATGCTATATCTACATGGCAGAATATCCTCTATTCAAAGCCAATACTTGACAAAATTGGCTGTGAAAGTGTTATTGGCATAAGTGATAGATATCATCTAGCCCGAATCGAATATTTGTCTTATCTACAGGGGTGGGGGAACCTTCGTACACTCCCAGCTGAGAAGAGAGCAAATGCATTGTTTGAGTTCCGTGCAGTTGTGCGTGAAACGTTTGGTATTATTTACTATTTTATTCGCAACACATTTCCTCTCACGGAGGGCTTTCTAAGTAACTAGCTGGAGGTATGTATCCTGGCATAGTTTTCCACATGTCAATTGTCATTCAAGATAAAAGGCATTATCTTGAATAGGAAATAGTGTGGAAAACTCCTCTCTTCCTTACAAACCGCTATGACAAGCCATGCAATGCAAAACAATGTGCAAACAGAACTAAATAATTCTCCGCTTTTACAGGCAATTGAGCGTTATCTCGTGTTTATGCAAGCTGAGGAAAACAAGTCCCCTTTAACTGTGATGAACTATAAAAGGTCTCTTGCCTTGGTTGCTAAGCTAATTTCTGTTAATGATCCTATTTCTATAGATAAAATGGTTGTTAGAGACCTCAAGGCAAAACTTGCGTCATATAACATGCGTAATGGTGCCTTGCTTACTATTAGTACCAGAAATCATCATTTGACCGTTCTAAGAGCGTTTTTACGATATTTGTTACAGGATGAGGAATTAGAGGTATATTCTCCTGATCGGATCAAAAGATTCAAAGAGCAAGAGCATCAGGTTAAGGTACTTTATAAAGAAGACCTTAATCGCCTACTGGCATCTCCGGACTTGGAAACTAAAATGGGTAAACGAGATAGTGCTATTTTGCATTTATTTTTTTCAACCGGCCTTCGTCTTTCTGAACTAAGTAAATTAAATATAAAGGATCTAAACTTTGACACAAGGGAGATTTCAGTTCGTGGTAAACGTGGAAAGATTAGAGTCGTTTTTTTAAGTGATACATCAGTTGATAGTTTAAAAAACTACATCAACTGCAGATTAGATCATCTAGCCCCACTATTTATTAGAAATATAGATAATGCAGTTTTAGAAATGCCTCCTGGAGAAATATTTAGATTTTCTGATAATGGTATATACAAAATGGTAAAAAAATACGCTTTGCAGGCAGGCATTGTCTCCGATCCTTCTCCTCATACACTTCGTCATTCATTCGCAACAAACTTATTACAAAATGGTGCAGACCTCCGCTCTGTTCAGGAACTACTAGGTCACAAGGATTTGAGTACAACACAAATTTATACTCATGTTACTAATCCACAGTTAAAGGATGTACATGAAAAATTTCATGGAATATAGTAATGTAAAATATGCGAAAAGCACGAAAAGGACTTATGGGTGTATATATTCTAAAAAATTCTCTTACAAGTGAATTGTTTGTTGGTGGATCTCCATCGTTATCAACCTGTATTACTAATCATTTCACTTTGTTGTTTTCTAATATCCATACAAATAAGGAAATGCAATCAAGTTGGAATACTTTTGGTTCCACTGCTTTTGAATTTTCTATAACTGAGATTGTTTCAGATAAAAGTCAGCTTGCATCTCGTGTTGAGTTTTGGAGAAAAAGCTTAAATGCAAATTTAGCAGAGGACATAAACTTATTTCACAAATATACGGGAATGTTAAGTGTTGGGAATGATACAAAGGACGAAATTAAGGCACTTGGGATGGGTTCTTTTGACTCTAGTATAAATGAATTAATCAGTTTCTATAAAAACAATTCTTGATTATGAGTAGCAAAACTTCATTTCAGGGAATTTATCTAATACAGAATACAAATACTGGAGAATCATATGTTGGTTCAGCAAAGAATATTCAAAAAAGATTATCTTCTCATATTATTGATCTAACGAGTGGTATTCATATGAATCCCCTTCTTCAGGAGTCATGGGTAAAATATGGACCAACAGTATTTATTTTTAGAATTCTTGAGATAGTAGATAGTTCAGAAGAACTGTTAAATAAAGAAATTTTATGGATACTAGAGTTAGATGCTGTAGAGAATGGATTTAACGTAAAATCTAATCAATTTAAATACAGAAAGCATATTAAGGTTAAACCTGAAACACATTTCAAGCTTGATGAGCTTGATTTAGGTTCTATGAACAAAGCATTAGCCAATTTGTTGAAGTATTATAAGAAGTTTCATGGGAATAATTCTTAAATAAAAAAAAGCGCAACCCTTACGAGCTGCGCTTCTTACTAGAACATGATGCTACCGACCTGGCCTGAATCCTGCTAGGCAGGCGCCGATAATTGTGGCAAGCACTGCTGCAGTTTTCTTCTTTGGATATACAACTTCGGGGAACGTATCCTTAGAGAAGCCGAAGTATCGTCGAAGGATAATTCCTCCTGCGAATACAAAGATTGGAAACGCACCCGCGATCATTGCAATTACAGCAACGTGAGCCACCGTGAAGCTGTAGATCATTGTTCCAAAAGCAACTAGTGCGCACATTTCTGCAGCAGCAATCCATTTCCACTTACTGCAGATGTTACTCCAATTTTCGCGAATCGCTTCACGCTCTTGTTTTGGTGCTATGGCAATTACGCCAGTTGCAAGCCCAATCCAAAAGTACGGAGTAACTGAGACAAAAGCTTGGAGTGGTGTCTTGATTTTATCTGATAGCATAGCAAGGTGCATGGCGTAGTCTGCCAGCAACTCGTAACTTCCAGCAAAAATCATGAAACCAATTAGCATCATCCTATGACGCTTGTCTACGAATTCGATTTTCTCCCCCCATAGGGCAAGTGCCCAGAGGCCGATTGCTCCAATGCCAATCCCAATGTAGTGAATGATCGAAAGTTGGTCATGATATCTGCCAAGTGCTGTAAGCACGATAGCAACCAATACAATCACGATCACACTGCTATTCTCATAGCATGCTAGTTCGGTTGATTCGCCGGCGTCAGAGAATATGACGGCAAAGTATAACCAATTCGCAACCATTAGAATGACTCCAGCAGCGAATGCAACGATTGCTGCATTCGGAGGTGGATTACTCCACTCCAAAAGAAACAATATCGGTGCTGGCAAGAAACTTGCCACACTGCTCACAAACATCGGCTGGCTAGGTCGGGAATAGGTATCCCCTACCATCGCCATGTCGATTAAATAAACAGCACCCATAGAGAGGGCGCTCAGAACCGCAAATGCAATTGCTAGTTCCATAATTCATCATTCCTTCCTTTGGTGAAAATGAACATCATATTCTAGTTCTCCCATGAATTTATATCTCCATGGAAGATTGCAATATATAGGAATGTTTCTTATTTGCTAGGTTTATGTATCCATTTTAAGAAAAACACAAAACAACGAAGTATGGTGACAAATCCTCAATTAAAAGAAGTGCACCAGAAGTTTCATGGGAAATAAATCTAATCATCTAAAAAACCAACTAATTCCTTTTTTCTAAAAGGGAGTTTAAGTTTTTTAATAGCTTTTACCTCTATTTGTCTTACTCTCTCCCGAGTTACATGTTCTATTTTTCCTACTTCCTCAAGAGTTTTTGAGGCATCTAATCCTTCACCATATCCATATCTTAAACGTATGATGTTCTCTTCACGTCTTCTTAGCTGACTTAATAATTCATCTATTGTTTCTCTTAATTCTTCTTGGTCTAATTCCCATCCAAAATCATCCTCAGCGGGATCTTCAATTGCTTGATGCATGTTAGATCCTTCTTTTCCTAAATTGCCAATGTGTTTAGCTTTCATTTGAGAATCTTTAACAGATTCTCTGATTGGTATTTCTGTTGCCTCAGAGATTTCAAACTCATTTGGCATCCAACCAATCTCATTAGCAAGTTCATAACGTGTTTCATCTGTTATTCTTCTATTGGTACCTGCATTAAATGGATGTCTGATTGTATCTCTCTGAGAAGCAATAGCTTTTTTTATATATTGTTCAATCCAAACTGTTGCATATGTACTAAATTTTATATCTCTACTTATTTCAAATTTTTCTGCTGTACGAAAGACTCCTAAATTCCCCTCTTCTATTAAATCAAGAAATGATATGCCACGACCTTGAAACCCCCTTGCTATACTCACGACTAAACGAAGATTGCCATCTACCATTTGGCTAATAGCCAAATCAAGATCTGCTAATATCGCCTTTAAACCCAATGTGCTTTTCTCTACGCTTTCTGGAGATTCCTGTAATTCTTCATATAATTTTCCTCTTTCCTCTTTCATGCTTTCTTCTCTTGGCCCAGTTCCAAGCCCTAGTCTATTAGATGATTCTATTTGAGCTTCAATTTCTTTGTCTATTAATTGAATTCTTTCGCTTATACTTAAATACCCTCTTACTATTCCTCAAATTAATTTATAAGGAGGACCTAGTTCTCTACATAATCTACAACCACGTTCTAAGCGTCCTTGCAATAATAATTTCATTTCACTAATTGTTTCTGTGTACCTACCATCTTGATTCTGTTCTTCTAATGCTTGTATATATTGAGTATCCTTCATATTTCTTATTTGCATTTCTTCCAATGTATTTATATTAATAGGTAGTATTTCAATTATTCTTTCTTCAGATAGTCCATTTGTAAATTCTGTGCTTCCTGATTTTAGTTTTGTTTTAGAAACCGTCTTATTTTTTGCTCTACTTTCTAGTAGAGCTCTTTTTAGTTTTGTAAAAACTTCTTGTATGTATGGATTGGAAAGTGCTTCATCATAAAATCGATTTCTCGAATTTTCTATTCTCCAACCTATTTCATTTTCTTGTTCATCGGTTAATAGAGGAATTTCTCCCATTTCTTTTAAATAGAGAAATACCAGATCTACATTAACTTTCTCTGAATCACGTTTTTCATCTACAAAGTCTGCTAAATCCCCTGTCCCCTCAAAAGGATCTTCATTGATTGGATCTATGGGATTAAGCTCCTGTTCCATTATTTATATAATAGTACATTATTGGATATATGCAAATATCTTGATTAGTTCTTATTTAGGTAAAAGATCCCCTTCTATAAATTAATAATTCATAAATATCTAAGAATCACAGTCCTAGAAAGAATTAATTCTTACTATCTTTTAAATTGCTTCAACAGAAGAATTCAAATCTGTTTCATCGCTTGGTTGTTTGTAATTTAAGTGCCCCGTTAGTGGTCCGGCTACTAAAGGTGCTCTGAGTTTATTAAATCCACTTTTTTCTATTTGTCTAATTCTTTCTTTCGTTACACCATATTCAGGTAATTTACCTATTTCTTCTAATGTCATTTCTTCAAATTCTCCCATGCCAAATCTAAGTCTAAGAACATCCTCTCTTCTCTCTGGGATTTGTTTTAATGCTCTTTCTATCGCATTTTCCATTTCTTCTTCTTCCATCCTTGTTCTAAAATCATATTTGCCTTGTTCAGGAATAGTGTTATCAATTGATTCATCTTCTGGTCCATATGAACTGAAATTACTTGCACGCATTCTGAAAACTTTTAACACCTCATCTTCTCGTAATTCAGTTCTTTCTGCAATCTCTTGAACGTTCGGTTTTCTGCATAGTTCTTGCATTAAATCTTTTATCGCTTTTTTTATTCTATTGTAATATCCATTATATTTTTCAGTAAAACGAATAGTATTTCTCTGATCTGCAATGTGTTTAGTAATAGCTTGACGTATCCACCACGTAGCAAGAGTACAAAATTTATTACCTCTACTATATTCAAACTTCTCTGTTGCATTCATTAATCCTTTATTCCCTTCTCCAATCAAATCTTCAAAAGGAATTCCTCTGTTTCTGTATATTTTCGCAATACTAACAACTAATCTTAAGTTTCCATTAGACATTTCTTTTTTTGCAGCATCAAACTCGTGTATTGCCCTTATTAATCCAGATACTCTATCTTTCAGGCTTTCTGGAGTTTCTTGTAATTTCTCGTATAGTGCTTTTCTTTCCTTTTTTAAACTTTTTTCTCTTGGTCCTATCCCAAGGTTTAGATTTGTAGATGATTCTATTTGTTTAGCAATTTCTTCATCTAGTGCATCAATTTCTACACTTTTCTCAATTAACCATTCGGCTTCTTTCTTAGCAAATTTATATGTTGGTCCTAATTCTCTTGCAAGAATTAATCCCCTTCCTGTACTCCTATGAAGTGATTCCCAAATCTCTTTTTCCTCTTTTGTGTCTTTATCATCTTCCTCCATATCATCTGTTGGAAACAATGCCCTAATGTCATTTGCATTTCTTGATAGCATTCTCTCTAGCGTCTGTAGATTAATAGATAGCGCAGCAAGAACTTTTTCTTCTGTCAATTCACCAAATGATTCTACAACTCCACCTCTAAATTGTGTTTCACTAGCTTTTGGGTTTTTATCTCTAGAATTTAATAGCTTCCTTCTTAATTGTACAAATCTGCTTTGGACTAAGGGATTTGTAAGGGCTAGATTAATAATTCTCTCTCTTGAATTTTCAATTCTTAAGCCAATTCCTTTCTCTTGTTCTCTTGTATGTAATGGGATGTCACGAATCTTGCTTAGGTAAAACTTTACTGGATCACCATTTGAAAGATTAGGTTCTACATAAACACCATTTTGCAATTCTGCTTCTATTAATTCTATTTCCTCTTTAGAGATATCTCCTTCTACAAAATCACTAGGTTCTTCGTTTTCTGAATCATCTGGCGTTTCAGCCTCTAATTCATTTGCCAAATCTTCATCAGAAGAAGGAATGAGTGTATTTTTCATTTCCATTAGTGCTAATGTAACATATTTGTATATTTAGGCAAGCATTTAGTTTGTATAGTTTCAAAGACTCACGTTGTATTGCATTTGTATTACAACGTATTACATTTGTAATACAATGTATTACAAAATATATGTTTGTGTGACAATGTAATACAAAAAGCCGTTCTGTTAGAACGGCTTTTTTTGTCTCTACCACACGAGATTAGGCTAATTGGAGTCTTCGATTGTGAAGTCCGAAGTCCCAGTTCGTTTGCACGATTCTTTCGGCAATGGCTTTTTCAGTCATTTTCGGATCTTCATCTGCCTTTTCGGGGGCAAGACAGCGGATGCTTACTGATAAGCCTGTCAGAGCACCTTCGATAGTTTCCTTCGTCCATTTTTCACGATCAAAGAAAATCAAGTACTCAAATCTCCCTTTTGCCACTCGTTGACATACAGCTTTGATCTCGATCGACCTAAGCCCAGTGTCAACATTGTTTAAGTCACACAAATTTACTGAAAGTACGAGATAATCTGTCATCGCTAAGTCTCCTTACTAGGTGGTAGAAATGATCAACAGCATGTCTGCTGAAACTTTGTATACTTAATAAGACTTTGCTAGATACGTCAACCTATATGGAATCAATTTGTTCACATGCTTCACTCCATATTCCTATCCCCTGCTCCTTTGATCGCAATTCACGAGAATTATACTCATTTTGTTTTTCATGTTCACTACCGTCAATTTTAACTAATCCTCTCCAAAGCATTAGTGCGCCTGCGTCTTGATCGTCTATTAAAATATATTTATTACCTTTTTCTTTTTCTTCTAAAATCACATCCTTATCTACTAGTAATGAACTAAGTCCGTTACGAGATTCTTGTGCTAAACATTCTGGGAACTCTGGTGCTTTGATCCCTGTTAGGTTTACTAATAATTTTTCTACTCCTAGTCTAATTATTACAGAGTCTCCTGTTGGGGCACTCATAATAGTCCCATGGATCCTATTCACTTTTTCTTGGTTTCTTTCGTTTCTTCTTTCATCTGCATGTATTTGAATTTCTTTTTTCTGCCAGTAATCTTTTTTTAAAAAAGGTGTGAATGGGATTACCACGACAAGTAGAGCAATAATTAATAGAAGTCTTTTCATAATAAAATTTTAAGAAATCTTAATTTTTAAGAACTTTCGTTTTCCAACTTTTACAGTCCCCTCCTCGGCTAACGCTTCTACCTCCTTTACAGGTTTTTCGTTAACAGTAATTCCATTTTGTTTAATTAGTCTTCTGCCTTCGGACTTAGATGGAATTAATTCATGTTTAACTAAAACATCTAATAGAAATGTTCCTTTTTTTACTTTTACTTCTTTTATATCGTCTGGTATTCCTTTCCCTCTAAATACTGCATCAAACTGTTTTACGGCTGCCTGTGCTGCTTTTTCCCCGTGATACAAAGAAACTATTTCTTTAGCTAGCCGAACCTTCGCATCTCTTGGGTTACCTTTAACTATTTCTTTTACTTCATTCATTGGTACATCTGTACAGCATTCAAAGTATGTTTCCATTAGCTCATCATTTATAGACATTGTTTTTCCAAACATATCGTTCGCAGAATCCTCTAGCCAGATACAGTTGTCGTAGGTTTTACTCATTTTTCTTCCGTCAGTTCCTTCTACTAGTTTTGTTGTTAGTACGAATTTCTCTCTTTTGCCATAAATCTTTTGTAGCTTTCTGCCGCATAGCATATTAAATAATTGATCATTTCCTCCTATTTCACAATCTACATCTAGCATTACGGAATCGTATCCCTGCATAATTGGATACATAATTTCTTGTGGGCTAACAGGATTTGGAGGCGGTATTATTGTCTCTTTACTTACTAATGTTCGCTTTTCACAATGAGAGCATGTAATTTCAGTTTCATTGATATCTAAACTATCTTTATCTTCTGTAGATTGAAATTGAATAGGTGAATCAGAGAGCTCTTTGCAGTTATTACATATTACTTTCCATTTCATCCTCTCTTTGAACATATCTCTTTGCATCATTTGTTGGACTGTAAAATGACTATTAATTTCAAAGAAGTCCATTGCATTCATTTTGTCGTACCATTCTGTGTTGTACCTGATCTTTACTTTTTTAAAATCTAGTATTTTGCCTGCCTGTTTTTTGTATGTTTTAAAATTCTTTTTAACTTGTTCCTTCGTAATTGGTTCCCTCATTTTATCTTGTCCAGTTGGATCCCCTATTGTTGCCGTAAAGCTCCCAACTAGGAAAACAACTTCGTGTCCTGCATCTGCAAAGGCTTTCAATTTCCTTAATGGCACAGAATGTCCTAGATGTAGCTTTGAGCCAGTTGGGTCTATTCCTAAATATAACCTGATAGGTTTTCCGCTTTCTAGTTTCTTATTAGCTAGTTTATCTGGTTTAACGTTAGAAACCGCCCGTGTTAAAAGTTCATTATTTGTAGTCATCGTTACTAGTGTACGATATGCATGCATGACCTCACAATGGATTGTTTCAGAAACACAACGGCTAGATGCATTTTTGGCAGATCAAAACGATTCTGTTAGCAGAGCAAGAATTCAAAAAGCAATTAGTTCTGGCTTTGTAGAGGTAAATGGAGAAGAAGTTTTAAAGATTCCTTATAAATTAAAGGAAGGAGACCAAGTTGTTCTAAAGTCTCAATGGGACGAAAGATTAGAAGAAACAGAGATTATTGCTTTCGATTTATCTATACCTGTTATTTATGAAGATGATGATTGTTTAGTAATAGATAAACTGGCTGGATATGCTGTTCATCCTGGTTCTGGGATGGCAGAAGATGAAAAAACAATATTGCATGGGGTTGCATATCTTTTTAAGGAGCGTTCTATCCCCTTTTCCTCAGATTCTGTATTGGTTCACAGATTAGATAAAGATACGACCGGCTGTTTACTAATCGCAAAAACCAGAGAAGCACACGAATTACTTCAGTCTCAGTTTGAAAAAAGAGATGTAAATAAATCTTACCTCGCAATTGTTTTTGGTGTTCCAAATCCAAGTAAGGCGTTAATTGATTCTCCAATTGGCAGAAACTTAACAGATAGAACAAAAATGTCTGTTCTTCGGACTGGTAAAAGTAGAGAGGCTAAAACATCATATCTAACCTTAGATAGCACAGACGACACTGCTTTATTGCAGTGTGATATTTACACAGGCAGAACACATCAAATTAGAGTGCATCTGCAATCTATTGGATTCCCTGTAATTGGTGACTCCTCTTACGGATCCAATGAATCAAATTCATTCTCAAATTCTATGAATATTAAAAATATTTGCTTACACGCTTGGAAGCTTTCATTTTTATCACCAACTAAAATGAAAGTCATAGATCTAACTATCCCTCCGCCTGATTCGTTTGTAGATGCTTTAAATGTACTAAAAATAGATAGAAGTACTATCTAGCAGTGAACTCTACTGTGTAAGTCTTTCTGTCTAGTAGCATATTGTTTGAGTCTCTAGCCTCTATTAAATATGTATTAGTTCCTCTGTGAAGAGTGTTCATATTTATATCTGCAATATAGTTCCAAGTAATCTTGCCTGGTTCGTATAATCTTAGGCGGTATCCATTAATCCAGAAAGAATGTGTGTCTGCTGACGTGTTTCCTTCTATCAAGAATGAAACTTCAGCGGTTTCATATGTTTCGCCATTTGTAGGAGCAATAACAGTCACAGACCCTGGTTTAAGTGGATCATTGTTTGGTAACTGTGTTACGACAGAAGAAGCGCTAGATGATGTTCCTTCAACAATATTTGGTTCCTCTGCTGACTCTTCATCTGGATTTACAATTCCTACGGGCCCGTTCTCTAGTAAAATTGTGATTTCTGCTGGGTCACTTTTGTATCCTCCTTTGTTTATTGCAAAAACTTTAAATACGTTTGTACCAGGGTGATAATTATTTATCTTGGTTGATGCTAGGTATGACCATGTTTTGTTTCCTGATTCAAATAATTGCAATCTGTAGTCATTTACTTGAATTCCAACTGTCCCTGCCGGTGCTTCTCCGGATATTTCTAGCCTCTCTTCATTTGTTCTATATATTTGCCCTGCAGATGCTGGTAATAAAATTGAAGGAGATTTAGGTGGTGTTCTGTCTCTGGTTATCTTTCTGTGAATTTCTTTTAGTGTTTCACCATTTTTACCTAGTGCCAAAACTGTAATATTTACTTCATCACTGTTTGGTAATGCTAATTCTTGGGAATATGTTCCATCTTCTACAGTTGTGCTGTATCCATTAATTCGAACGCGATCTACAGTCTCCCCCACTCTCCCAGATACAGTTACAGTAGAAAGTGCAGTTGTTTCATCTTCTTTTGGTGAAAGCACTGCTAGTACTTCACCAATTGGATTTTCTGAATCATCTACGTCCTCGCTATTATCTTCTGATCCATCATCTTTTATACCACTCACTAAAATTCTTCTAGCTTCTTCTACAAGTGGAGCTTTTACAGCCAATGGATCAAGTGCAGATCTAAAGTCATATAGGTTTGTTTCCTTTGTTGCGTTTGGTGGCATTGTGAATTTTTGACCTTCTCCAACTATTAAAGGAACAACTCCACCTTTTGTTTCTACTGTTACCCCAATGCCATCTGCTGAATAAACAACTATTGATCTTGCAGAAATCAATGCTTCTGTACCAGATGGAAGCAATGCTGTTAGGATCGGTGTGGATATAATTCTGTTTATAGAACCAGAAAATGATTTAAGGTCTGGTGTTTTTACCCAGATAGTTCCTTCTTGCATTCCAACTGATATTTCAGATTCCTCTTCTCCCTTAACTGTTTCTGCAACGTGCAGATCTGTCATTTCATCCATCCTTATAATTGTCTTTTCAAAAAAGTTAAGTCTAACATTAGATGCTCCACTAGTTATGATTCTGTCCCCAGGGTATAGCTTCTGGCCTTGTTCTGCTCTTTTTTGTTCATCTCCCCCTATTGATACGCTAGCGATTCCTCCGTCTTCTACCGTAACTGTTGTGCCTGTCCTTGTTATTCTGTTCCCAGAGCCAAAGAATGAAAGAACTCCTCTGCCAAGATAAAAAAGTACAATCGCGATTACAATTACACCAACTGTCGTGCGAGCAGTTGACCGATTTCTCGGTTTAGTATTTTGATAGGCTGACATTCTATGATGGTGTCGACGGCGCATAAGGGAAATATCGTACGGATTACACGCTCTTCTTGCAAGTCTATTGAAAATATAAATATTTAAATTAAAAAACGCATAAGTAAAATAGCTTCAAAAAATTAATATTTAATCTATGTATTAATTCATTACTCTAGAAATTTCTTCTTGGCTGGTTGTTCCATTCTTAACCAACTTTTGTCCCCATTCTTTTACTGTCATATATCCACTTTCTTTGATTTTCTTTTCAATAGCTTCACTACTGCTTTCATTTAATATTTCAGATTCAATTTCACTATTTACAATTAGAAGTTCGGGCACTGCTGTGACACCGTCGTAACTATTATGGTCTGCTGGATCGCATTTTGAATCTGGTTCTTTGCATTTGCTTTTGAGTGTCCTAACTAACCTTTGACCCATTACTGCTTTTAATGCTGGTGCCAATGTGTGATTGGTTACCCCCATAGAAAGCAATCTTTGTATTGCTTCTACTGCGCTGTTTGTATGCAACGTGCTTAAAACCAAGTGACCAGTTAAAGCTGCGTTTATAGCTGTCTTTGCAGTTTCTACGTCTCTAATTTCTCCTACTAATATTACGTCTGGGTCTTGTCTTAGTATTGATCTAAGTCCATTTGAAAAATCATAATCATGATTTGGATCTACTGCTGTTTGTACTATTCCATCTAGCTCATATTCAATTGGATCTTCTAGTGTAATTATATTCTTTTGTTCTTCTGCAATTTCATTTAGTAGTGCATAAAGAGTTGTAGTTTTACCTGATCCTGTTGGCCCTGTTACTAAAATAAGTCCATGAGGCATAGATACAAGCTCTTTGAATTTCTCTGCAATAATTTTTGGGAATCCTAAACTTTCTAGCGGAACAATTCCTCTTTTTGGATCTAGCAGTCTAAGCGTAAATGATTCTCCAAATTTAGATGGGATGCTAGCAACACGAATATTGATTATTCTATCTGGAGCTTTGCATACGTACTGACCATCTTGTGGTGTGTCTGTAATATTTAATTTAAGTTTAGAAATAAATTTAATTCTTCTAACAAAATCTTCGTAAGCAGAATGCTCTAATTTCATCAAAGGTAATAGCACTCCATGTAGGCGAATCTCTAATCTTACCCCACTTCTTTCAGGGGATGTGTGGATATCTGATGCACCTTTTTTTGTGCAATAGATTTCTAAAGCCGTTAGTAGATTTTCCCCATTTAGCTTATCCCATTCAATGGAATCAAAATCTTCAATTGGTGTTTCCCATGTAATCATAGATTCTGTCTATTGTACCACGAAATGCGTAATTATGCTACGCTGCGACTCCGCAGATATATGAATGTGCTCAATTCTAATCAGCTGTCAGAGACACAGCGAAAAAGGCTTCTAAAACAGAGAATGTTTATAGTTCATGGCTTTTTGATTCTAGCCGCCCTAGTAATAGTTGCTAGGTTGATGGAATTGCAGATCATTCGTGGGAACGAATATCATGATCTCGCTCAGTCTCAACATTTTGGAGGTGTAGTGCTACCAGCTAGGCGAGGAGAGATATTAAGTAGAAACAGTAAGACGAATGAGACCTCTATACTTGCTACTAATACAACATTAGATTTGGTTTACATAGATCCATTTATTACAACTAACCCAACTTTCGTTGCAGAAACATTATCTGATGTATTAATAACAGAGGAGTTTCATGAATTTTGCAGCACAGGAAGTCAATATTGCCCTAGGGAACTAATTCCCTTTTATAAAGAAGCATATGATCCGATGATGCAATTAGAGTCAATTATGACAGGAGCTTTGCTTGAGCCTCTTCCGGATGAGTTTTCATTATCAAATTCTATTTTCGATTTTGACATAGTAGAGATCAAGAGGCAGTTCTCTAGAGATATAGAAGAAAGAATTAAAGAGGACAAAGTTACATTTGTTCCAATTAAATATGGAGCAACAAAAGTAGAAATGAATTCGATTGATTCACTAAATATTGATGGAGTGTACGTTGCAGCTGCTACTAAAATAATTTATGCAAATCCAGAGAGAGTTAATCAGAATAAATTAAAAAATGTAGCGAGCAGTCTAGCCAATGTTTTAGATATAGACCCCGATGTCTTAAGTTACTCACTTAGGAGTAGACCCCTTAGGTATGTTCCAGTTATGAGGAAACTAACTCCCCTACTTTCCTCTCGCTTACGTTCTATTAAACAAGAATCAGCTGAAGAAACTTATCAAAAAAGAAAGCAAGCAGTAGATTCTGCCGCCGCTCAAAAGATTATTGATCCAATGTGGAGTATCGCTCTAATCCCAGAGCATTGGAGGATGTATCCAGATGGAACAATAGGTGCTCATATTGTTGGTTTCCTAAATTCAAATCAAGAAGCGCAATACGGAGTAGAAAGAACATTTAATCCTCAGTTACGTGGGCAAGAAGGATTAATTAGAACTGTTAGTGATCCACAGGGTGGTCAAATACTTACAGCTGAGCAACGTATTATTGATCCAAAGGACGGAGACACAATTGTGTTAACAATAGATAGGACAATACAAAGAGAGGTAGAAAGGTTAATGGATGAAGCAGTAAAGAAATATGATGCAGATAGTGGTCAGGCAATTGTGATGGATCCAAATACAGGAAAGATTTTGGCCATGGTAAATTCGCCCCCATTTGATAGTAATGATTATGGAATCGTTTTTAACCAGATTCCAATTTTCTTAGACGAATCTAAACAAGCAGAAATTGTTGTAGAGCTTTACCACCCAGATACTAATCAATTTATTTTGCGTGGTTATTTTGGTGATGTATTTACAAAAGAAGGACGTTCCGCATTAAGTGATCAGAAGAAAAGTGAATTAGACCAAATCGAATCTCTTTATAACTTAAAAGATGTTGTTAGATATTATTATTACATTGGAGAAAATAGTAGAAGAGAAATTTTCCCAACAGAAAGAGAAGATATTTGGCTTAAATATGAAAACAATATTGGAGTAGGCGCATATTTAAACAGGGCTATTCAAGAAATTTACGAACCAGGATCTGTGCTAAAGCCAGTAACAATGGCTATTGCAATAGACCAAGGAGAAATAGTTCCAAGTGATACTTATGATGATGATGCTCCAGTAGAGGTAGATGAATACACAATTAGGAATGCTTTAAATAAACATTTTGGAACAGTAACAATGACTCAGTGCTTGGAATACTCAATTAATACATGCATGACAACGGTTTCTGAAAAGCTTGGTAAAAAACTCTTCCATAGATTGTTAGACAGATTCGGTTTCGGGAAAATTACAGGAATAGAACTAGAGGACGAGTTACCTGGGGAAATACTACCTTGGAGGCGATGGAGTAGTGCACTACTTGCTACAGCTGCGTATGGTCAGGGAATTTCCTCTACCCCTCTACAAGTTATTACTGCATATGCGGCACTGGCAAATGGAGGTAAGTTGCTGCGCCCTATGATTATAGATAGCACTATTAAATATGATGGAACAGTTGAGCAGGTTAAGCCTCATGTTTTAGATCAGGTAATTACATCAGAAACATCTGACACTATTTCTGCGATGCTTGTTAGCGCAGTAGATAATGGTTTTGCAAAGACAGGTAGGGTGCCTGGTTATCGCTTAGCTGGTAAAACAGGTACTAGTCAGATTGCAGGCCCTGGTGGTAAGTACGAAACAGGTACAGGTTCGCATATAACTTCCTTTGGAGGATATGGTCCTATCCATAATCCAGTTTTTGTTGCACTTGTAAAAATAGATAGACCAAGAACAGTTGAATACGGTAGTGAATCTGCAGCTCCTGTATTTAAGCAAATCGCCTCATTCGTCCTAAAATATTATGGTGTCCCACCAGAAGTTGATTATTAATCAAATATATATTTGACTAAGACAAATATGAGTATATATTCGTCGCGCATTTGTTCGTTACTTGCTTGCCCCCTTAAGGGCCCTCAGTGCGTGTCGATGACGTACCAATACTTGTATTCGAACATTGCAGCGATTAGACGGTTCTTTTACTTTGGGTTTGGAGCATCGAAGTCTGAAACCCACATTGCAGGAGACTTACATCCATGCGGTGCACGAAGGTAGTTGGTACTGGCCCCAACGAAAGTTCGCTTTCGAATGAGGACAGTCCAGATTTCTACTTTGTCCCTCTGTAATGGAGGGATGAGCGTCTATCAGGCCCTCGGATCATTTGATTCGAGGGCCACTTTTTTAAATATTTAAAAGGCTATGATAATTATTATCAATAATAGTTTATCTAGTTATTTAACAGTCACACTCTTTGCCAAGTTCCTTGGCATGTCTGGATCTTTGCCACGTTGAACTGCTAGGAAATAAGAAAGAACTTGAACCGGAATAATATTAATTATTGCTTGTGCGGCAGCTGCATCAGGTACTTTTATCCAAGTATCAAATACTTCGTTATTTTCTGGTGCGATTCCAATAATTTTTGCTCCTCTAGCTTTTAGTTCAATCGTGTTTCCTATTATGTCTCCTTTTAATTCATCGTTTCCAATTAACGCAATACAAGGGGTCCCCTCTTCTACTAATGCGATTGGTCCGTGCTTAAGTTCGCTTCCTGCGAATCCTTCTGCATGAATGTAACTAACTTCCTGAATCTTAATTGCACTTTCTAATGCCATTGGAAAGTTCCAGCTTTTACCGATTATATATAGATCTTCGTGAGTGTGGATTTGACCTGCTACACCTCTTAAGAAATCGATATACCTAGGATTAAGCATGTCATTTATTAAGGCTGTTGCATCTAGTAATTGTTTTTTACCATCCTGCAATTTATCTATCATTGCATAGGCAATTAGAATTAGTACTGCCATCTGTCCTGTAAGCGCTTTTGTGGATGCTACAGCTCTTTCTGGCCCTGCATTGATAAGTAATGTGTAGTCTGCCTCTCTTGCGATTGTGGAGCCTTCTACATTAACGATGGCTAGTACCTTTGAGCCTTTTTCTTTTGCTATATTCATTGCTTCTAGTACATCTGCTGTTTCTCCACTTTGACTAACGACTATTACCAAACTCTCTGGTTGTAAGAAGTGATGATAAGGTTTGAACTCTCCTGCTGAGCTAACATTTACATGGTGCTGAGCGATTATAGAAAAGAAGTATTCCCCAGCCATGCAGGATTTGTGTGCTGTTCCACATCCTATTAAGAATGTACCTTTTGCATTTCTGATTGCATTTGCGATTGTTTTAATTTGTTCCTCGTCTTGGTTAACAGCTCTGGCCACAGAGTCCTTTTGTTCCATGATTTCTTTTAACATGAAGTGGTCATATTCTCCTTTATTGGCTTTTTCTGCATTCCATGTAATTTCTATTTCTCTTTTAGGATGTTCTTCTCCTGTTTCTAAATCTGTAAATACTATCTTGTTTCCATCGGTTACTACCATTTCTCCGTCATCTAAATACTGCACTGTTTTGGAATACTCCATAAATGCAGGAATGTCTGATGCTATAAAGAATCCATCTATTTTTCCATTATCTGCTTTCTCTACGCCAACAATTAATGGTGAGCCGGTTCTAGCTGCTACCAATGTTTGGCTATTTGAGTCCATTGCAAGAACGGCGAATCTACCTTCAAATCTTTTGCATGCATTTCTAACCGCAGTCGAAAAATCACTGCATGATTTTAATTCCTCTTGTATTAAATGAGGTATTACTTCTGAATCAGTCTCTGATGCAAAATTATAACCTTTATTTTTTAGTTCATTCCTTAGGTCTTGATAGTTTTCTATTATCCCGTTGTGAACTACGGAAATGCTTCCATCCTCACTTAAATGAGGATGAGCATTGCATTTGGACACGCCACCATGAGTTGCCCATCTTGTATGGGCTATTGCGATGCTAGATTTTTGGCAAAAGTCATTACTATTAACAGAACTTATTTTTCCTGTCTCTTTTTCTATCTTTATAAGTTCATCTTCACATTTATAAGAAATGCCCCAAGAGTCGTATCCTCTGTATTCTAGATGTTTCAGACCGTCTACAACGATCTTTCCTGCATCTTCTCTGCTGCCAACGTATCCAAAAATCCCACACATCGCTGACATATAACGAGAAAACGAAAATTGAGTCAATGTAGAACTCTATCAATTTTATTAAATACTTATATAGAAGTATGCAATTTTCTTGACCGAATAGCTCTAATTCAATAGGATTGCGCAGCTTTATATGCCAATCATTAAATCAGCCATAAAACGGGCAAGACAAAATACTGTTAGACGTTCACGTCGACAGCCATACAAAACGCATATGAAAACTATGATGCGAAAGATGGTTGATCTAACTAACGAAGGTAAAAAGGATGAGGCTGCAAAGCTACTTCCATCTGTATATAAAACAATTGATACCGCAGCTAAGAAAAACATCATTCACCCAAAGAATGCTGCTAGAAAGAAGTCTAGGATGGCAAAGTTAATCGCAAAATGAACCTATTAGCATTAGATATAGGACTGAAAAGAACAGGTGTTTCTTTTTGTAATGACTCAGATTGTGTCGTGGTATCACTTGAAACCATTAAACATAATGGTTTTGATGAGCTTTTAGCAGCTCTTAAACAGATTATGAAAGATAAATCAGTTGATTCTGTTGTTTTAGGGTACCCATTGCTTCTTTCTGGTGAAGTAGGAGAGCAATGTGAGATTGTTATTGCATTCTCTAAACTTTTAGAAGAATTGGAAATCCCCTATTCCTTTGTAGATGAGAGATTCACATCAAATTCTGATGCTTTAGACAAAGACGCTTCTGCTGCTGTTTCTATACTTTCTACGTATTTGGAGCTAAAGAGTTAAAACAATGCGGTATTATCCTTGACATATGCGTATATTTTATTAAAATATATTCCTTTGTTCTTT
>JABGQH010000022.1 GCA_018648865.1 Candidatus Peregrinibacteria bacterium | reverse complement strand
ATTTATGCATGGCTATCTCTAAACCTCAACCACCAAATCGTAACAAGAAACAATGGCTTCTAAGCCTTTTCCTCTTTGTCGCACTGTTCTTTATGGCGATCTATTCCATTACTAATCCAAATAAAGAAGAAGACCGCATGTACGAGAACGCAACCGAGGTACCGATTAGCCAAATTACAAAAGGATATGTAAATGGAGAATTTGAAAAGATTCTTGTTAGAGACAACAAAGTTTTTGCATTAATGAAAGATGAAAGCGCAGTTCAATCCTATAAAGAATCACAAGATACAGTAAGTGCATTAGGATGGAACGATCCTGACAATTTAACAGTTGTGCAAGTTGAAAATAGAGAATCAAGGAATATGTTTATGGCTATCCTTCCTGATCTTTTGTTCCTATTTTTGATAATTGGAGGTCTGCTATGGTTATTTAGAGGTATTGCCCGTAGCCAAAGTAATGCAATGTCTTTTGGAAAATCTAGAGCCAAGGTTGCAGATGCTAAGCAAGTTAAGACTAGATTTAAAAACGTAGCTGGCGCAGAGGAAGCGAAAGAAGATTTAATTGAAATTGTTGATTTCCTTAAGAATCCAAAGAAATATATAAACTTAGGAGCAAAGATTCCAAAAGGAGTACTACTAGTTGGTGCCCCAGGAACAGGAAAAACATTACTAGCAAGAGCAGTAGCTGGTGAAGCAGGTGTCCCCTTCTTCTCTATCTCTGGATCAGAATTTGTAGAAATGTTTGTAGGTGTAGGTGCTAGCCGTGTTCGTGACTTATTTTTAAAAGCAAAGCGCAACTCTCCTTGTATCATATTTATTGATGAAATAGATGCAGTTGGACGCCAAAGAGGTGGAGCAGGATTTGGTGGCGGTCACGATGAGCGCGAGCAAACACTTAATCAGATCCTAACTGAAATGGATGGCTTTGAGCAGGGAACAAATGTAATTGTTATCGCTGCAACTAACCGTCCAGACGTACTTGATCGGGCACTATTACGACCTGGTAGATTTGATAGACGTATCTTTATAGATAAGCCAGACCTAGAAGCAAGAAAGAAAATCCTAGCCGTTCATGCAGAGAACAAAAAAATGGCAAAGAACATAAACCTAACTGATATTGCTAAGCAAACAGTTGGAGTAACAGGTGCTGACTTAGAAAATATAATGAATGAGGCAGCAATTTTTGCAGCTAAGAGGAAGAGGAAGAATGTTGCGCAGCAAGACTTGGTAGACTCCGTAGAGAAAGTAACAATCGGAGCAGAAAAGAAGTCTAGAAAGCTAACAGAACATGATAAAAATGTAACTGCATACCATGAGCTCGGCCATGCAATTGTTGGTCATTTATGCCCAGAAAGCGATCCCCTACATAAAATCTCTATAGTTTCTAGGGGTTCAGCGCTTGGTGTAACTTGGTTCCTACCAGAGGAAGACCAATACACTGTTCGAAAATCAAAGTTCTTAGATGAGATCTGTGGACTGCTTGGTGGTCGCGCCGCAGAAGAAATTGTATTTAAAGAAATAACTACAGGAGCAAGTAATGACATTGAACGTGCGTCTAGTATTGCAAGAGACATGGCAACCAAATATGGAATGGGAGACGATGAACTTGGACCTGTTTCTTACGGAGAAAAGCAGGGAACAATGTTCCTAGGTGTAGATCCATCAGTCTCTCGTAATTACGGGGAAAGTGTTGCAAAAGAGATAGATGACTTTGTTTTAAAAACTCTTCGAGAACAGTACGAACGCTCAAAAGATATGCTAAAGAAGAATCGTAAAAAATTAGATTCACTAGCAAAGATTCTTTTGAAGAAAGAGACAATGTCACTAGATGAGTTTAAGGAGACATTTGATGGGAAGGATAAGAAATAGGAAGTTTCATCCCCTCTCCCCAACCCTCTCCCGCTTGCCGCGTCGAAGCCTTGGCGAAGACTGGTCGGGAGAGGGAGACGAAATCCAAACTAATTTTTGTAATACATTTAATTTCATACTCAAAGCTCACAGCTTAAAGCTTAAGGCTATACATAAGCTGATTTACTGCTTCACTGCTATACTGCTATACTGCCGTCATGATTGATGCCTTAAGCCCCCTAGACGGACGATACGAACAAAAGATCCTATCTCTCCGCCCATTTTTTAGTGAACATGCACTTATGAAGTATCGACTGATTGTAGAAATCAGATACTTTATTATGCTTTCTGAGCAAAGTGATATTAAGGATTTACCTAAGCTTAATGCATCTCAGAAAAAAGCATTAATGAAGATTGTTGATGATTTTGATCTAAAACAAGCAGCAAAAGTTAAAACAATAGAGAAACGAACTAACCATGATGTAAAAGCAATCGAATATTATTTAAAAGATTGCATGGCAAAGATATCTGGACTTAAACAAAGGTCTGAATTTGTGCATTTTGGTTTAACAAGTGAAGACGTTAATAATCTTTCTTATGGAATGATGGTTCATGACGCGTTAAAAAATGAAGTTTTACCTGTTCTTCGTAGTACTCTCGCAGACTTTCGTAGACTTGGTAACAAGTGGAAGAATGTACCTCTACTTAGCCTTACGCATGGACAACCAGCTACTCCAAGTACAGTTGGTGAGCAGTTTTTGGTATTTGCAGACAGATTAGAAAGGCAAATATCTGTTCTCCGTTCTACTAAGATGCAAGGCAAGTTTGGTGGAGCAGTTGGTAATTACTCAGCTCACTTAGCTGCGTATCCAGATGTTAAGTGGCAACCTCTTGGTAAAAAGTTTATTAAGAGTTTGGGACTTTCTCCCCTACTCCACACAACTCAAATTAATCCTCATGACGACATTGCAGAAATTTCTGACGCTATGCAACGCATTAATACAATACTGCTAGATGCTAGCCGTGACATGTGGATGTACATCTCACGAGGAGTGTTTAAACAAAAAATAATCGCAGGGGAAGTTGGTTCATCTACCATGCCACACAAAGTTAACCCAATTGATTTTGAGAACGCTGAAGGAAACTTAGGGCTATCCAGCTCATTATTCCATCACTTCGCAGAAAAACTCCCTGTGAGTCGCTTACAACGTGATTTGAGCGACTCTACAGTTCAACGTAACATCGGAGTCGCCTTTGGTTACAACATGATAGCAGTTTTGTCTTTACGTAAGGGCTTATCTAAAATCTCTCTTAACCGAACTATTGCTAAAAAAGAACTAGAAGACCACCCAGAAGTTTATGCAGAAGCTATACAAATGGTTCTAAGAAAACATGGAATAGCTGGTTATGAAAAATTAAAAGCGCTAACTAGAGGATCAAAGATTACAAAAGCAGATCTAGTTACTTTTGTTTCTGAGCTAAAGCTACCAGAGAAAGAAAAGACAAGACTAAAGAAAATGATTTCATAAAAAAACCTCGATTCTTACGTCGGATCGAGGTCTTTGAATTCCGCTGTGGCGGAATTATTTTGTGTTTCCTTCAACATGAACCTTTTTTGTCTCTAGGGCAACGACTGATTCCTCAGAAATTCTTAGAACACTGGAACCATCCGCCTCTTTGGCATTGGTCATATGTCCATTTAATACTCCATTTCTGTAAAAGAATAATACTTCCTGAACTCCAATTCCTAGGCGTTCAGCAGCTTCTTCACGAGTCATGGTGTTTAACATTCCATTACTCCTAGCAAAAACAAAGGTGTGAAATCAAAGAACTTCGCGCATTATAGAATTATTATTCTATTTGTCAAATATTCTTAACTGAAAACACCCCAGTTTTTAAGCCAGCTTGAGCATTGTAGTTGCTGAAAAGAG
>JABGQH010000016.1 GCA_018648865.1 Candidatus Peregrinibacteria bacterium | reverse complement strand
GGGACAGTGTATGAAATGAGAACATAAACTGTCGGATTTATTGGGGCTTAGTATAGCATTAAAAGAAGTAATCTTTGACAAATATTCAAATAGTTGCGAGGCTACTACCTTGATCTTTAAAATTATCTATTTAAGGAGTAATCCAAATCTTTTTTATTTCAGGTCTCCTTTTACCATGTGAGTACAGTCATCCTGTATTGGCATGGTGAAGGGTATGTTGCCTTTTCCTAAAAAGAGGAGGATTTCAAATCCTCCTTAAAACCACCTCAATTGGGAGAAGATTATGAAAGACGATGAAGTTTTAGTGTTGAGACAGAAGGATTCGCCTCACACCTTGAGGCTGATGGGGTATGGAGGAGGCGTCGTAGGCAACTTCCAAATCCGTAAGTCCAATGATAGCCAGACGATTGAAATTCCTATTGTCGCATTTTGCACTCTGTCAGACATTGTGATTGCGTGGTCAGGCGCAGACAAGGCGTGGACCCAGCAGTACAAGAAACCAGGAGGTCCATATGAAGCTTTGCGTACGATAACACTCGCAAACGGTGTAATCATCGCTTGGTACCTGTTCCACGAAAAGGAGAAGCCAGCTGACTCTTTGCGCTTCTGGAAGGATGTGAAACTCAAAACAATCGCAGAATACTATGGCTTCACCCCAGCCGACTTCTGCGACCTGCCTCCTATTGAGTAAGCCAACGATCGAGGTGGAATGGGGAGCAGGCATTCGCCTGCTCCCCAATCTTCCTATAATCAAAACCGAAGTGCCCGTTTTCTCTAAATCAGAGAATGAAACATGATTTCATGTTTGTTCTTTAGATAGCGGTAGAGTGTTAAAGCCTTTTAACTCTTTATCACCTACCGCCATGAGAAAATATACGCACTTATCTAATGAAGAGCGAGATCAATTGTTTGTTCTTTTACAAAACGGCATTACAAACAAAGAAGAAATCTCCAGAAGAATGAATAGAGACCCAACAACCATACGAAGAGAGCTTAAACGTAATAAAACAATGATTGGTACAAAACATAACAATAATTCAAATACAAAAGATAATCCTGAGAATTTTCATTACATTCCCGACAGAGCAAAGAAAAAGTATTTGAAACGTAGAAAGGACAGCAAACAGAAATGTTTCTTAAAAACATTACCCTTATTCCGGTTCACACTAAAAGAACTGCAGAAAGGACTCAGTCCTGAATTAATTGCTGGTCGAGCAAAGTTGGAAGGAATTGGAGATATCAGTCATGAATGTATCTACCAGTTTATCTACAGCAAGAAAGGAAAGGAGCTACAGCTATATCAGCATCTAACAAGGGCACATATGCGCAGGAAGAAACAAAAAGGAAGAAAGCATCGGAAATCGCACATTCCTAATCGTATTGGTATTGAATTAAGACCAGAAGGTGCAAATACAAGAGAGGAATTCGGTCATTGGGAAACAGATAGTATTCTTGGTAAAGGAAAACGATCAGCACTCAATACAAATCGTGAACGCATGAGTCGATATATATTCGTTACAAAAATTCCTCGTAAGACAGCAAAAGAAACAAGAAAAGCAATCTGCAGACGATTTCAATTATTACCATTGAGTGCTCGTCTCTCGAATACAGCAGACAATGGATCAGAGTTTTCAGAGCACGAAAAAGTAACAAAAAGTATTGGTATGACATTTTACTTTGCAGATCCGTACGCATCATATCAACGTGGTACAAATGAGAATGGAAATGGACTTGTGCGACGATTCTTTCCTAAGAAAACAGATTTTAATACGGTTACAAATAAGCAAATACAATCAGTAGAAGACTGGATCAATCACCGGCCAATGAAATGTCTTGGATACAAAACTCCTCATGAAGTGTTTCATGAAGAACTATCACTCTACTAAAAAGGTAAAACGGGCACTTGACGATTGAATGTGGGCTTTTAAATAAAGCTATATATCTTTGACAAAAATGAATATTAGATCATAATACAAGTATGGAACTTAATAGATCATCAATAACATTAATTGGAAAATTTGCAGACAAGGCAACCAAGCCTCAAAAGCTATTTTGTAGCAAATATCAAAGCTCATTAAAATATTTTGTTGAAGGATTGCCAGATGGACTATCTGATGATCAAGTTAAAGAAGAAATAAGAGAAAAAGTTAAATCACTTATGGGTAGATCTGAAAGGCTCGAGAAAAAAAAGAAGGAGCCAGAGCCAAATTCAATAGAACCAGAGCAGAAAATTAATGAAGATGAAGAAGTGTTAGATCTAGATGAATCAGAAATCGAGCTAAGGCCGTAAGAAAAATCTAAGACTTAACAATAAAAAACCCGACAAACCAGTTGACCAAGGCTCTAGCTAATCCCTAGACTGCCTCAGCTTTATGTTTTAGCCAAGAACCATGTCGGTTCATGGCCTGCGGTTCGCCTCTCATACCTATATGAGATAAGCGAGCCAGATAAACCTCTAATATTATGAATGGTCTAATAGCAAAAAAAATCGGCATGTCTCGTGTCTTCCTAGATAATGGAGAGGCAGTTCCTGTTACATACTTACAGGTTGAGCCAAATACTATCTTACGTACTAAAACCCAAGAGAAAGACGGATACAACGCAGTTGTTTTGGGTGTTGGTGCAAAGAAATGGAAAACAAGGAAAGGAAACGAGCATACAAAGTACGCAACAGTTAAAGAATGGCAAATAGATGAGTTAGAAGGAATAGAGGCTGGAAAGCAGATAACATCCGAGATTGTTCCTGTAGAAACTCTTGTTACTATTTCGGGAGTAAGTAAAGGAAAAGGATTCCAAGGAGTTATTAAGAGACACAAATTTTCTTGTGGACCAAAAACACATGGATCTCATCACCATCGTAGAACTGGATCCATTGGAATGAAGGAATACCCAGGTAGGGTTTTAAAAGGAAAGAAAATGCCAGGACGAATGGGAACCGATCGTATTACATTGGCACATCGTGCAATATTAGTTTCTGATACAGCAAAAGGAATCTTAGCTGTAAAAGGACCAGTGCCAGGGCCAAATGGAAGCACTGTCTTTATTACTATTGAATCTAAACCAGAATCACAATCATGAAAATAGATGTTTATTCAGCAACCGGCGTAAAGAAAGGAGCGGCAGAATTGCCAGCTAGTATCTTTGAAGCTGCAATCAATGAAGGATTGATGCATCAAGCTGTTGTAAGACAGCAGAGCAATCGTCGTTATCCTATCGCTCATGTAAAGAGCAGAGGAGAAGTAAAAGGATCAACAAGAAAGTTGTTTGCTCAAAAAGGAACAGGACGAGCACGTCGTGGTTCTGCTAGGTCTCCTATACTAAGAGGTGGAGGAAAAGCATTTGGACCAAGGAACAATGCAAACTTCGTAAAGAACATGCCAAAAAAGATGAGACGAGCAGCATTAAAATCTTGTTTATCTATGCAAGCAAGCAATGGTGTAATTATTGGCCTAGAGGGTTATCCTAACGAAGTTAAGACAAAAGGTGTTATTGCACTACTGGAAAAACTACCAGTATCAGTAGGTAGAACTATTTTATTTGTTCTGCCAGAAAGACACGAAGACTTACAGCTTTCTATCAGAAACGTACCAGGTGCAAAAACAGTAAATGTAGCGTATCTAAATCCAGTAGATGTTTTGTGTGCAGATAGCATTATCTTTATGGTCGATTCTATAAAAATGACAGAAGAGATCTTTGGCGGAAAAGAGGTAAAGAAAAAAGCTCCTGCAAAGAAAACAGATACAAAAGCAGCTCCAAAAAAAGAAGAAGAGAAAAAGGAAGTTAAAAAGCCAGTAGCCGCAAAGGCTCCTAAAGCAGAGGAAAAGAAAGAAGTAAAGAAAGTACCTGCCAAGAAGGCAGCTCCAAAAAAGAAAACTACTACTCCTAAAGCTAAATAATCATGGATCTATCTAGAATCATCCTCGGCACAGTTACTACAGAGAAAGCTGAACGCATGAAAATAAAAGACAAGCGTGTAGTAACACTAAATGTTGCCCTAAAGGCAACAAAGATAGATGTAAAAAATGCATTAAAGAAGTTCTATGACGTAGACGTAGAAAGTGTTCGAGTAATGCGTGTACCACCAAAAGTTAGATCAATAGGAAGAGGAAAAGTAATGGAGAAGAGGCACAGAGCAAAGAAGGTAATGATCACATTAAAACCTAAGAGCAAAGCATTAGATATTTCCGTATTCCAGTAAATTCCATGCCTGTAAAGAAACTCAAACCAACGAGCCCAGGACGAAGGAATATGTCAGTTGCGGACTTCTCTGGCCTATCTAAAAATCGCCCAGAGAAAAGCCTAAGTAAAGGCAAGAAATCAACTTCTGGTAGAAACAGTTCTGGTCGAATCACAATTCGTCACAGAGGAGGAGGACACAAAAGACTTTTGCGTCTGGTTGATTTTAAACGAACAGAAAAAGCAGGTGTACCAGGAAAAATTGCATCACTAGAGTACGATCCAAATCGCACAGCTAGAATTGCACTTATCCATTACAAAGATGGTGACAAAAGATACATGCTTGCTCCAGAAGGACTAAAAGAAGGAGACGAGGTTGTATGCGCAGAAAGAACAAAAGTAAAACTAGGCAATAGAATGCAAATGAAACATATTCCATCAGGTTACAAAATATATAACGTAGAAATGAGTATTGGACACGGTGGATCAATCGTAAGAAGTGCAGGAAGCTCTGCAACTCTAGTAGGAAGAGATACAAAATTTGCAATCGTAGAAATGCCAAGTGGAGAAATGCGCAGAATCCACGAAGAATGTTATGCAAGTATTGGCACTGTAAGTAACTCAGAGCACAGTTTGATCCGCATAGGAAAAGCAGGACGAATGAGATGGATGGGACGTCGCCCACAAGTACTTGGTAAATCAATGAATGCAGTAGATCATCCACATGGAGGAGGAGAAGGACATTCTCCAATAGGACTAAAAGCTCCAAAGACTCCATGGGGTAAGAAAGCATTAGGTGTGAAGACACGTAACAAGAAAAAACAATCCTCTAAACTTATTATTCGCGATCGCCGTCACAAGAAACGCAGGCGATAGATTTTATTCACTTTATTACTATGTCTAGATCTCTCAGAAAAGGCCCACACATCGATCCTCGTCTTCTAAAAAAAGTTATGAAGATGAACGAAGCTGGCGAAAAGAAGATTATAAAGACATGGGCAAGAAGCTCAGATATTCCACCTGAGTATGTAGGATTCACATTTGCTGTCCACAATGGAAAAGATTTCATCCCTGTGTACGTCACAGAACAAATGGTTGGACACAAACTCGGTGAATTCTCATGGACACACAAATTTAAAGGCCACGGTGGAAAGATGGCCGACGCTCAAAAGAAATCAGCCTAAATATTATTTAACACTCTATCATGAAAGCTTATCTCCGTTCCGTTCGCATCGCCCCCAAGAAGGCAAATCTTATTGCCAAGATGGTACGTGGGATGCCGGTAACAGAGGCACTTGATCTGCTAGAAAGAACTAATAAGAAAGGAGCAGAGATACTAATTGGAGTAATCAAATCTGCAGCAGCAAATGCTAGGCAGAACGATGGACAGAATCCAAGCGAGCTAATTGTTAAAACAATAGTAGTTAACAAAGCTATCACGTACCACAGAGGCATTCCTATGGCTCGTGGACGCATGAGAAGGATTAGAAAGTTCCTAAGTCATATATCTGTTACTTTGGGGTTCCCAGAGCAAGAGGAGGACAAGAAAATAGATCCACCTAAGGTAAAGGAAGCTCAACCTAAGAAAAAGGAAGCTCCAGTTGCCAATAAAAAGCCACAAACCAGTTCACAAACCAAAAAGTCTCCTGTAAAAAGGAGCAACCCTACTGCGAAGACGCAGAAGAAACCTTCCGATGAATCGAAGGATTCTGAAAATCCTGTTATTTAATTCTGTATATTTTTCTTTCCTTATCTAATTACCATGGGTCAAAAGGTTAATCCCAACGGCTTCCGTCTCGGAATCACTCACACGTGGTCCAGTACATGGTTTGCTAAGGGGCAAAAGTACAAACAGATGTTCTTAGAAGACGTCTCTATCCGCAGGTATATAAGAGAAAAACTACAAGATGCAGGTATTAGCAAGATAGATATTGAAAGAACCAAAAAGACTTCTGTAAGTATTCATACTAGCAAGCCTGGAGTTGTTATAGGAAAACAGGGCGCAGCTATAGAACAACTAAAACAAGACCTAGAAAAGAAGTTTGGTTCCTCATTCGATGTAAACATCCAAGAGCTAAGGAATCCAGATGGAGATGCTGAG
This sequence comes from Candidatus Peregrinibacteria bacterium, assembly GCA_018648865.1. Taxonomy (GTDB): domain Bacteria; phylum Patescibacteriota; class Gracilibacteria; order Peribacterales; family Peribacteraceae; genus JABGQH01. The sequence goes on along the minus strand of JABGQH010000016.1, from coordinate 22,786 downwards.
GTCATTGCAGAAACAATTCAGGCACAAATGCAAAGAAGAATGCCATTTAGACGTGCAGCAAGAATGGCAATAGAAAAAGCAATGCAATCAGGAGGAGTAAAAGGTATTAAGATTACAATCTCTGGCAGATTAAATGGTGCAGACATTGCTAGAAGTGAACAATTCAAAGAAGGAAATATTCCTTTGCAGACCCTAAGAGCAAATGTTGAATTTGCAAAACGAGGTGCACAAACAAGTTACGGAACAATCGGAATTAAAGTTTGGGTATACAAAGGAATGATTTTTAGAAAAGTTGAACATGTACAATCTGCCTCCCTACACCTGTAAGCCATGCTTGAGCCAAAGAAAGTAAAGCACAGGAAACACCAAAGACGCCGAGGGGCGTTCAAGGGTAAGGCATACCGAGGTTCTACTCTCGCAAATGGTTTTATTGGTCTAAAAGCAGTAACAACATCCGAAATTACCGCTAGACAAATAGAGGCAGCAAGACGAGCTATGACAAGAAGTGTACAAAGAGGAGGAAAAATTTGGATTAGAATTTTCCCAGATACCCCAGTATCCAAGAAGGCTGCAGAGGTACCCATGGGATCTGGAAAAGGTAATTTGGAGTATTGGGGAGTAATCGTAAAGAAAGGAGCAATACTATTTGAAATGGATGGAATCTCTGAAGAAGTAGCAAGAGAGGCATTGCGTCTAGCAAGCCATAAACTGCCAATGAAATGTAAAATTGTTACCCGTATTTCTCGCTAATATGTCTAAACATTCATCACCCGCCGAGCTAAGAAAAATGTCTGTGAAAGACTTACGAATAGAAATTCGTGATTGTAGCCTAGCAACTTCCAAGTTAAGGCTAAGTGTTAGGACTCAAAAGGAAAAGAACAGTGCAAAATACATCCGAGAAAAAAAATATTATGCACAACTTAAAACAATTCTTTGCGAAAAGGAGAGAGAAGAGTTGCAGTTAAAGACAACTGAATCTAAGCTAAAGCGCCCTAAAAAAAGCGAAGTAACAACTGAAGACGATAAAAAGAAGCCATCTACCCGCAAGAAATCATGAGAACGAAAAAAGGCATTATTACATCGGCAAAAATGCAAGGCACTGTAGCAGTGATCGTGCATCGACAACTAGTGCATGCTAAGTACAGAAAAAGATTCCGTATTAGTAAAAAATATCTTGCAGACACAAATGGAAACGATGATTTGCATGAAGGTGATTTGGTAATAATTGCAGAGTGCAAACCAATCAGTAAAAACAAGCATTTCAAAGTTATAGAGGTTGTAAAACGTGCAGCAGAGGTAAGCGAATTAAAAGAAGAGGAAGAAGTAGTAGAAGAACTAAGCCATGAAAAGAACAAAGAAGAAGAGGTCGCAGAGACAGAGACAAAAGTAGAGGAGAAGAAAGAGGAAGAGCCAAAAGTAGAAGAAAAGAAAGAAGAAGACAATGCAGAAGAAACTTCCACTGAAACAAAATGATCCAGACAGAAACAATCCTTCATGTGGCTGACAATACTGGCGCTAAAAGCGCACAGTGCATAAAAGTACTTGGTGGATCCAAAAGAAGATACGCAGGAGTTGGTGACATTATTGTTGTTGCTATTAAACAAGCTGTACCAAGAGGCGCAGTTAAGAAGAAATCAGTACAGAAAGCAGTTATCGTTCGAACAAAAAATGTTACAAGACGATCAGACGGTAGTTGCATTCGGTTCGATGACAATGCATGTGTAATTATTGATGGATCAAAAATGCCAAAAGGAACCAGAGTATTTGGTCCTGTAGCACGTGAACTAAGAGCAAAAGGATATCAAAAAATTATTTCTCAGGCCCCAGACGTACTATGAAAATACGAACCGGCGATACAGTCGTAGTTATTACAGGCAAAGACAAAGGAAAGACTGGGCAAGTATTACGTTTGCTTAAGGGGATGGATCGCGTTGTTATTGGAGGCATAAATATGCGTACAAAACATATTAAGAAAACACCAAATGCAGCAGGTCAACGAATACAATACGAAGCTAGTATCCACGCTAGTAATGTCATGCTTGTTGATAGCAAAACAAAGAAACGAACTAGAGCTGGATACAAAATAGATGAGAAAGGAAAGAAGACTCGTATTGCTAAAAAGAGTGGAGAAGCAATCGCAAAAGGATCAGTAGCAAAGAAAAAAGCTCCAATTAAAGAAGATGCAGAAAAAGTATCAACAGAGAAAGGTAAAAAAGAAGAGGTAAAAGTTGATAGTGCAGCAGATAACAAGGATTCAAAGAAGCCATTCTGGAAACGTGTAGGCTTTGGAGAGGATGCAATTAGAGAGCAAGGTGAGGTAGAAGGAGAGCCACGCATGAAAGAAGATCGATCAGTTCCAGATCAAGGTAAATCTCCTGACGCAGTTTCCCACAAACGAGGAAAATAATTTACATATTAAATATGACATACGAATCATTGCATGATCGGCTAAAAGGAAAGATCGCTAAAAACGTGGCCAAAAAGCTAGGTATAAAAAATGTAAATGCAGTTCCAACAATAGAAAAAGTAGTTATAAGTACTGGTATAAATAAATCCAAGATGGATGGTAAAGAAATGAAAAAGTACGTAATTGAGAGCCTTACAAAAATTTCAGGACAGCAACCTGTAACAACAAAAGCTAAAAAGGCTATCTCTAACTTTAAAACAAGAGAGGGAATGGTTATTGGAGCAATGGTTACATTAAGAGGCAAACAGATGGAGAATTTCTTAGATAGATTTTTAAGTTATGGATTACCAAGAGTAAGAGACTTCCGTGGTGCATCAAATAAATTAGATGGTCATGGAAACTACAGTATTGGTATAAAAGACCATTCTATCTTCCCAGAAATTGATCCACCAGATGCAAAGCAAATATTTGGTTTGCAGATTCAAATTACAACAACCGCAAAGACAGACGAAGAAGGAAGAGCTCTATTAGAAGAGTTAGGAGTTCCATTTAGAAAGAGACAGCAAGATGTAAAAAAAGAGAAAGACGACAATTCAATTGATGATAAAGACGATTCCACTCATACTTCTTAAACCCTAGATACCTTAATTAATATTATGGCTAGAACAGCAATCACTCACAAGCAACGCAAAGCACTCGAGAAATTTCTTAGAGACAAAGCGGCAGGCAGAAAGCCAAAGTTCTCTACGCGTGTATACAATCGTTGTGAATTATGTGATAGGCGCCATGGATATATGAGGTTCTTTGGTATTTGTCGTATTTGTTTCAGGGAACTAGCCAGCAATGGTGATATCCCAGGTGTAACAAAATCTTCTTGGTAAAAACTATTTCTTATTCTTTTAAATGACATACGTAACTGATCCCATTGGCGACTTACTAACCCGCATCCGAAATGCTCAAGCTGTCGGTCAAGATTCATGCGTAGCTCCATTCTCTCGAATGAAGTTTGAATTACTAGAAACACTAAAGAAGAATGGATGGATAGAGGATGTAGAAAAGATAGGAGAAGATCCTAAATTTGATATTGTTGTTACTTTCTCTAAAGAAAGAGATAATTTAGGTCTTACTCGCGTAAGCAAACCAGGTAGAAGAATTTACGAAAAAAGCTCATCAATACGCCCTGTTTTAAATGGATTTGGTATTTCACTAATTTCTACAAGCAAGGGAATAATGACAGACAGTGAAGCAAGAGAGAAAAAACTAGGAGGTGAAGTACTTTGTAAAATTACATAATCTAAAATGTCTCGAATTGGAAAAAAACCAGTGGCTGTTCCATCCGGAGTGACTGTAGTTGTCACAGGAAGCAACGTCCTAGTAAAAGGACCAAAAGGAGAGCTCAGCATTGAGCATCTACCAGAGGTGACAGTTAAAGTTGAAGAAGGAAAAGTAACTGTAGATCGAATAAATGATTCGAAAGATGCCATGGCACGACATGGACTAACACGTCAGCTAATAAACAATATGGTTGTAGGTGTTAACGAAGGATTCGTTAAGAAATTAGAAATAATTGGAGTTGGTTACAAAGCACAACCAAAAGGAAAGTTACTTGTATTGAATCTTGGCTTTTCTCACCCCATTAATTTTAATGTTCCAGAAGGGGTAACAGTTGAGCAGGATCCAGAAAACAAGAATATTATCGTTATATCAGGTATTAATAAGCAAATGGTAGGACAAGTAGCTTCTGATATCCGTTCATACAGACCACCAGAGCCTTACAAAGGAAAAGGTATTAAATACGTTGGTGAACACATTGAACGCAAAGCAGGAAAGACCGCTGGCGCTAAGGCGGCATAACATAACCTTCTATTATGAAACTATCTAAAAAATCAATCGGCAGGCAGGCAAGACAAAGGAGAATACGTTCTCGTATAACTGGTACTGCCACGCGACCACGAATGAGTGTGTTTAGGTCCCTTATGCAGATGTCTGTTCAAATTATTGATGACGAAGCAGGAAAGACAATAGTTTCTGCATCTACAAAAGAGCTAGGTGCTAAACCTAATTTAGAAGGAGCAGCAAAGCTAGGCGAAGCAGTTGCAAAAAAAGCTGCAGACGCAAAGATAAAAACAGTTGTTTTCGATCGTAGTGGTTACAGGTATCACGGTCGTATACAGCAACTAGCAGAGGCAGCACGAAAAGCTGGATTAAAATTTTAATTACTTATATATCTTCATCCCCCATTCATAAAGAGATGGCAAAGAGTTCCAAACCAGATCGCAGGCGACCAAATCAAAGAAAGAGAGAACCAAAGGAGTTTGAAGAGACAACTATATCTGTTGATCGTGTAACTCGTGTTGTATCAGGAGGACGTCGTATGAGGTTTAGAGCCGTTGTTGTTATAGGTAACAAGAAAGGAAAGGTAGGACTAGGTACAGGCAAAGCAAACGACGTACAGTCCGCTGTAAAGAAAGCTGTAGCAGACGCAAAGAGAGAAATGATTAATGTTCCTATTGTTAATGGAACAATTCCTCATGAGATAGATAAGAAATTTAAAGCATCTAGAATTAGATTAGTTCCAGCAGGAGAGGGAACAGGTGTAATCGCTGGTAGCTCACTTCGTGTAATTTTAGAAAACGCAGGAATAAAGAATGTTCTAAGCAAAAGATATGGAACAACAAACAAGCTTGTTAACGCTCAATGTACTATCAAGGCTCTTGCATCACTAAAGGGTGGTGGATTGACAGCAGAAGAAACAGAACCAGAGGCATCAGAAGACTCAAAAGAAGTTTCTGGAAAGAAGATTAAGAAAGCTATCAAAGTAGAACAAGGGGAGCAGGCAAAAGCAGATGAAGAAGCTCTAGAAGGAGTAGAGATTAAAGAAGTTTCTACAGACGATATAGATAGAGATGGAAACTTAAAAGGAGCAGCAGTTAAGTAGCTTTGAGCTTTAAGACTTGAGCTATGAGCTATGAGTTATGGGTTACTTGTCCTAAGCGAAGTCGGAGGATGAGTTATGCTTGCCGACCGTAGCCCCGAAGGGCGAAGGTTGGAGTATGGAATTTAACGTATTACAAAAAGTTATGTGGATTTCGTCTCCCTCTCCCGGGGGGAGAGGGTTGGGGAGAGGGGGTTAAATAAAAGTATTAGGTATTAAGAATAGCTTTAAGACTTAAGCTTTAAGCTATTAGTTACCAGATTTTCTATTTGCGCATTTGCGCAAGTATGCAAATAGATATTGTTTAATGTCTGAAAGTCGAAAGTCCTTCGACCTTCAGACCTTATGACCTTCGACTCTTTTTTAATATTGAACTTCAAACATTCCAAAATTCTGTACCCACATGTCTCTAAAAATTCCAATTCCTAGTTCTGTGAATTTTGGCTCTAGCATATTTCTTCTATGTCCTGGGCTTTCCATCCAATCTTTAACTACTTCTTCTGCGGTTAGCTGTCCCCTTGCTAGATTCTCTCCAAGGGCATATTTTGGCTTGCAGCTGCAGATATTCTCCTCATACATAATTGAATTTGGACGTATTTCTGTTCTAACTGCCTCTCCTTCTTGGATAGAAAAGACTTGCTGACAACCACATGCAACGGGGTCTACATCTGTGTATCCAGAGGCTTTTATCCTATCTATATATGTTAATCCATCTGGAGTTACATGAGAGAAATATCCAATACTAGACATCTGCTTTGCATGTTTTTGTGCAGATGACTGCAGTGATTTATTTGCTTTTAATGTAGGTAGTCCTTCTTTAATCCTTTCTGCATTTGTTGCAGCTAGTACTTCATTTTGAATTCTTTCAGAGAATGATGATTGATTTTGAAGTGAATTCTGAAGTGTACGTTTGATAAATGTTCTACTCATTATAGTCATGTAAGTAGAGAGCGTAGAATGACCTGATCTAATTCCAGATGCGTCTGTGCCCGATACATTTAGCCTCCTTTGTAATACAAATGTTTGAGAAGGTGATGACTTTTCATTAGCTAAGAAGGTGTAATAAGTTTTACTGGCATCTTCATGAGATATGGGATGATCAATCCTAAGTAGTAATGGATTATCTTCATCAAAGAATAATTTATATTTTGCAGCAATACCTGCGGTGTCTCTAAGTGGATGATCTGGTTCTATATCTGTATATGCATATGACCCACCACGTCTTATATTAAATGCGGCAGACATCATATATAGGTACTCACCTCGAGTTATTGGTTTATGTGGATGCACTCTTTTAGAAAAAGGATCTGGTTCCCACATTCCCATTTCTATTCCAGCTAAAACAAACTTTGTATACCACTCATCTTCTAGGATATCTGGATACATACCATCATTTGATATCTCGGGGATAGGAGGTTCTTTGTGTCTAAGCAAAAATAATGCTGCTTCTGCCCTAGTAACATACTCAGATAGGTCTGTAGATGGTGATTCGGCATCTGCCAAGGGGCATATTAATAAGGCGCTCAAAAGCGCTGAAAAGCACAGAAATGGCAAACGTAAGGACATAATCTATATAGTATACCATAAAATTGGTGTTTTGGGCGATTCATATTTTTATATAAACCTTTGATTTTTCTTGAGCATGTAGACGTATCTCTCTAACATATCGCCTCGTATGCTTCATAACATTCGTCCAACACAGGGTTCTAGAAAGAATAGAAAGAGAATTGCTCGCGGAAATAGCGGCAAAGGCGGTACTACGGCAGGTCGTGGTACAAAAGGACAGCTATCTAGATCTGGTAATAGAAAGAGGCTTGGCTTCGAAGGAGGACAAACTCCTCTACTTATTAGACAGCCAAAGCTAGGAGGATTTAACAATCCAAATCGAGTTGAGCATGAAGCTATTAATCTAAGTGATATTGAACGTTTAGAATCTGGATCTTACGATACTGCTTCTCTTAGAGAGAATAAAATCGCAAGAACAAAAAAACCTATTAAGATTCTTGGAAAAGGAAAAGTTACAAAGAAATATGAGCTAAAAGTTGAGGCCGCTTCCAAAGTAGCAGTAGAGGCAATTGAGAAAGCCGGAGGAAAAATTGTTATTGGATAATATAAAACATTGACCAAGATCAGTAAAAATTTAACAATATACCTAAATAATGTTTCGATACCTACGCCAACTCTGGCACTCAGAAGATCTTAGAAAAAGGATTCTAATAACTCTATTTCTTCTTTTCATTTATAGATTAGTTGCACATATAACAGTTCCTGGAACTGATCCATTAGCACTTAAAGATTTCTTGGGAACACGTGGAGGAGTAGGTGCTGTTGGAATATTTGCTGCACTAACAGGTGGAGCTATAGATAACTTCTCTGTAGTGATGCTTGGGCTTTCCCCATACATCAATGCATCTATTATCATGCAGCTTTCTACTGTTATCTTTCCTAAACTAGAAGCAATTTCAAAAGAAGGAGCACAAGGACAACAACAAATTAATAGATATACAAGATACCTAGCTATCCCATTGGCATTCGTACAGAGTTACGGATTCCTAATGTTGCTTGGTAGTGGAGGAGTAGATCTAGTTGATCTATCGTTCCCAGGAGTGTTGTTCCCAATGTTGTTTGTAACAACAGGATCACTATTTATTATGTGGCTTGGTGAACTTATTACAGAGAAGGGAATTGGAAATGGAATCTCTTTAATTATCTTCACAGGTATCGTGTCTGGAATTCCTGCAGTCTTATCCTCTATGTTTATTGCTGGCGAGGGTAAACAAGCAGCGTTCTTCTTGTTCTGTATCGTGTCACTAGCAATGCTTGTTTGTATTGTTCTATTTACAGATGCGCACAGACTCATTCCTATTACCTATGCGAACCAAGGAGCTGGCAGAGGTGTTCAAGGAAACATTCCTATTCGTTTAAATCAGGCAGGAATGATTCCAATCATTTTCTCTATCTCTCTAATCACATTGCCAGCAATTATGGCTCAGTTCCTTTCAACTGCTCCACGATTCCAAATGATTGTTTCATTTATTAATCAAAATATTAATCCTCAAAATCCGAGCATCTTATATATGCTGATTTATTTCTCATTAGTTATGGGATTCACATATTTCTATGTGTCAGTAACATTCAAACCAGACGATATTGCAGAGAGCATTCAAAAGCGTGGAGGATTTATTCCTGGTATCCGTCCTGGTAAACCAACAGCTGCCTTGCTCGCAAAAGTAAGCAATCGAATTAATCTATGGGGTGGAGTTTTCCTTGGAACAGTAGCAATCGTTCCACTCATCTTTACAAAATACAGTGCACTAAGTTCACAGGATCTAATAATTTCTGGATCAGGACTAATTATCGTAGTTGGTGTTGTTATGGAGTTGATCAGACAAGTTAATGCTCAATTGCTTGCTCATGATTACGATAAACTAGTATGAAAAACGATATAGTTCTATTTGGTGTTCAGGGATCCGGCAAAGGTACTCAGGCAAAAAGATTAGCAGAAGAATTTGGCTATGAGATTTTTGAAGCAGGTGGTGAGTTAAGAAAGATTGTTTCATCTGGATCTGAATTAGGCCAGACAGTAAAAAGTTATATAGAAGCAGGTAACTTGGTTCCTCATGAAATTATTATGCAGGTAGTAAGAGAGGCAATAGAAGGAAGAGATTCAGACACCTCCATTTTATTTGATGGCATTCCAAGAGATGCAGATCAACAGATAGAGTTTGAGAAAATTATGAAAGACGTTGGCCGATCAGTTATTTGTATTCAAATAAAATTAGAAGATGACGAAGCGGTAAGACGAATACTTGGAAGAGCAGAAAAAGAAGGTAGAGCCGATGACGCAGATGAAGAAGTTATTAAGAAAAGAATTGATACGTTCCATGGAAAGACAGTGCCAGCTATCGCAAAATATGCAGATAAAGGATTATTAAGAGTAGTAGATGGCGATGGAACTGTAGATGAAGTATATGAACGTCTTAAGACTGCTATTATACAAACCTCATGAGTTGTCAGATTCTTTCACAGGAACAACAAGATGCTGCACGAAGAAGTGGTGCGATTTTAGGTGACTGCTTATTAATGATTAATGAATTTATTAAACCAGGAGTCACAACATTAGAACTAGATGAAAGAGCAGAAGAATTTATTCGATCGAAAGGTGGTGTGCCTGGATTTAAAGGATATCAGGGGTTCCCTGGAACACTATGTACATCTGTTAATGAAGAATGTGTACATGGCATACCTAGTGAAAGAGAATTAATAGATGGAGATATAATTTCTTTGGATTGTGGAGTATTACTTGATGGGATCTATACAGATGCGTGTAGAACATATCCCGTTGGTACTATATCTAGTGATGCAGACAAGCTTTTAAAGGCCACAGAGGGCTCGTTAAAGAATGTTTTAAACATAGTGCGTGCAAATGTTCTAACAGGGGATTTATCAGCCTCTATTCAGCAATATGCAGAAGAAAGGGGTTTCAAGCCAGTTAGATCTCTAACAGGCCATGGATTGGGAGATAATTTGCATCAACCTCCAGACATTCCGAACATTGGCACAAAAGGAACAGGAGTTCCAATTCCAAATGGTGCATTAATTGCAATTGAGCCAATAATTTCTGCAGGAAGCGATATTGTTAAAGAATCGTCAGATGGATGGACCCTTGTAATAAAGAATTTGGCACTCTCTGCCCACTTTGAACACTCTTTACTCGTTCACGAGGATGGTTGCGAAGTGGTGGCTTAGGAACAGAAAATCTCACTATGACTATGTCATTTTTGAATAAATATAAATTTTCTATAGATTTAGCTTGTATACGGGCCATTCGCTAAGTAGAATTTTTCGGCTTTACTTCATTCCTGGACTAGTGTCTAAAGATGTTATTGAATTACTCGGCATTGTAGAAGAAACATTCCCAAATGCCACGTTCAAAATACGCGTCTTAAGTCCCCAGGCGAAGGACCATGTGCTTCATTGCACTTTAGCTGGTCGCATGCGTGTATCACGCGTTAGAATCCTCCCTGGTGATAAGGTAAAAGTCGAAATGACCCCTTATGACCTAGAGAAAGGACGCATCGTTTATCGCTATCGTTCGGATCAAAAATTCCCCGAACTGGAAGCAGATGCGAAAAGTAGTGATGCAGCATAGTTTATTCTCTTGTTTTCTCCCCTAAGTACATGAAGGTTCGTGCATCAGCAAAACCAATCTGTAAAGACTGCCGTCTGGTGATTCGCCGGAACGGTCTAGGGAAAATGGTTCGCAGAATTGTCTGCAAGAACAAGAGGCATAAACAAAGACAAGGATAATTTATTTTTTATTACTAAATTAATCAGCTCTTAAAATGATTCGTATAGCAGGTGTCCCTCTACCAGGCGAAAAGCATATAATTATTGCTCTTACATATATAAAGGGTATTGGATTATCTACTGCGACTAGCATTTTAAAAGAGCTAAAGATTGATGAAAATATAAAAGCTGATGATATTTCTGAAGAAGATCAGGCACGTTTACGTGCCAGAATTGAGAAAGAAGAAATTGAAGGTGAATTAACTAGACGTATATCTATGGACGTAAAAAGATTACAAGATATTGGAACCTTAAGAGGTTATCGTCACAGAAGAAAGTTACCAGTTAGAGGACAGACATCTAGAAGGAATGCACGAACAAAACGAGGTAAGAAGAAGACAGGTCTTTCTGGTCGTGTATCATTAACAAAGACATAGGCGTTAACTCGCTTATCCCCGCGATATTCGCGGACTTATTATATTAGTATTATAAATTTTTCTCTCCTAAATTAGTATGGCTGATGTTAAGAAGCCAACAACCAAAGGTCGCAAGAAGAAGATCAAAAAGAAGGTCCCGCTCGCACGTATATGTGTGCATGCAGGAGAAAACAATACAATTGTTACCTTCACAGATCTAGATGGCATGAAGCTAGGCGGAAGCAGCTGTGGTGCAGTTGGATTTAGAGGAAGTAGAAAATCTACTCCATACGCAGCAAAAGTTGCAGCAGAGAAAGCTGCTGAACTAGTTCAAGGATACGGAATAGAAAGTGCTCATGTAGAGGTTAAGGGACTCGGAGCAGGAAGAGAGCAAGCTATTCGTGGAATTGTTGGTACTGGTATTAATCTAGAATCAATTATTGATGTAACACCTGTTCCTCATGGTGGGTGTCGTCCAAAAGGACGTCGCCGTGTTTAATTTTTTTGTGTTTTTCTTATATTTATGAAGTTTACTGGACCAAAAGCAAAGGTATGTAGAAGATTCGGAACTAACATTTACGGATCAGATAAGTACGATGCAATATTGCAGAGAAAGCCTCAGCCAGCAGGAAAGGGGCCTCGTGATCGTCTAGGTCGCAAGTCTGAATTTGCACAACAGTTAATGGAAAAGCAGAAAATGAGAATGATATATGGTCTTTCTGAAAGACAATTTAAATCTATATACAAAAAAGCAGCTAGCACAAAAGGAAAGCCAACAGGAGACAGCATGAAAGAAATGCTAGAAAAGAGACTAGATAATGTTTTGTACCGTGCAGGATTTGCAAAGACTCGTCTTCAAGCAAGACAATTTGTAAGTCATGGATTATTCCTAGTTAACGGAATAAGAGTTACTGTCCCTTCATACTCAGTTCAAGAAGGAGACGTAGTAGCATTGCGCGATAGAAACAAAGGATCATCAATTTTTGCAGACATTGTTGCCGCTCACGAAAAGTATATGGCTCCAGATTGGATCAAGGCAAACAGTAGCAGCCTATCTGCAGAAATAATTTCAACTCCATCTGCAGAAGCAGCGGAGCAAGCTGTCGATATTCGACAAGTTATTGAGTTTTATTCTAGGAACTAACCCCTCTTCTTTCTTCCCTCCATCTATTATGCACATTCTTCAGGAAGAAATCGGTCTGCCAACCTATAGCGTCACTCCAGTTGAGGACGATAAAGGTGGTGCACACGCTGTGTTTAGCATAGGACCGCTACCTCCAGGATACGGTATGACCCTTGGGAACTCGTTACGACGTGTTCTACTTTCTAGCTTGCCAGGGGCAGCAGTAACATCTATTCGTATGAAAGGTGTTCAACATGAATATACGACAGTGAAAGGTGTCGTAGAATCTGTAATGGACATTTGTCTAAATCTAAAAACACTCAAACTAAGAAAGTTTGGGAAAGAGCCAGAAACAATTTCCTTAAAAGGAAAGGGCTCAAAGACACTAAAAGCAAAAGACATTGATGCTTCATCTGATATCGAAATCTTGGATCCTGAGCAGGTAATCTGCAAATTGGAAAAGGGAGGAGAATTAGATATGGAAATTATGGTAGAAAAAGGTGTCGGATACGTACCTGCTGCAGAAAGAAACAAGAAGCAGAATGAACCAACACTTATCTACATTGATTCAGTGTTTAGTCCAGTTGTACGTGTAAGATACGAAATCGAACCAACACGTGTTGGACAACAAACTAATCTAGAAAAGCTAAAAATTGATGTTGAGACAAATGGATCATTAACTGCCGAAGAAGCAGTCCAATTTGCATCACAACTTCTAAAAGGATACTTCGAATACTTTAGTAGCGAAGAAAAGATTGTAGAGAGTGAATTTGTTGCTGACTTCTCTCGTGTAGGAGCTCAAGAAGAAGAAGGGGATGCATCCCCAGCAAGAGAGAGTTACACACCTATCGAGATATTGAATTTCTCTCCACGTACGTTAAATGCTCTTATCAACGCAGGAGTTGGTAGCATAGAACAACTAACAAAATGTACCGGATCACAATTAAGTAATTTCCGTGGTTTTGGTGCAAAAGCATTAGACGAAGTTGCAGACACCCTAAAAGAACGCAACCTATCTCTTGCAGATGACAACATGGAGGAATAAACTCCCCGCCCCTATTTAATTATGAGACACAAGTGTTCCCGTTTACGGCTTAAGCAGAAACCAGCTCACGCAAAGATGCTGGAGCGCAATCTAATAACTTCACTTCTGCTATACGAATCAATTAGAACCACACGTAAACGTGCAAAGGTTATACAGCCAGCTATAGACAAACTTATTTCATATTCAAAATCTCATGATCCTCAGATTGCGATTAGATATGTTAACAAGGTTGTAACAGACAAGAATGCATGTAGGAAAATTATGGATGTGTATATAACTAGATACAAAGATCGTTCATCTGGTCTTTCTAGAATTATCCCAGTTGGTGTTAGAAAGGGTGATGGAGCTCAAGTAGTAGATATTACTCTTATAGATGCAGACTTAGGTGTAAAACCTAAGACAGAAGAGCCAAAGAAGAAAGAGAAGAAGCAGGCCAAACCAAAGGCCGAGAAAAGCAGTGCTGCTTCCAAAGATAGTGAAAAACCAGAAGCAAAGAAAAAGACTCCAGCAAAGAAGAAAACAACATCCACTACTAAAAAAGCATAATGAAGACCTCTATCATTCCTGTACAGGCTCCAGCATGGCACATAATTGACGCAGAAGGCCAATCACTTGGTCGAATGGCTGCAACTATTGCTACAGTGCTTAGGGGCAAGCATAAGCCAACTTTTTCTCCACATCAATTATGTGGTGATCATGTTGTAGTAATAAATATTAGTAAATTGAAATTTACAGTACCAAAGTTAAAAAGAAAGTTATATTACAAGCACACAGGATTTATAGGTCATTTAAAAACTAAGACTCTAGAAGAAAGAATGGAGAAGCATCCTGATCGTGTAGTAATGGATGCTGTAAAAAGAATGCTTTCAAAAACCAGACTTCGTAATGAAATGCTTAAAAGATTGCACTTATATACAGATGCAAATCATAATCATGAAGCACAGAAGCCTACTCCTCTTACAATTTCTTAATTAATCATTCACATGACTAACCAGTACACTTACAGCGCAGGGAAAAGAAAAACAGCAGTCGCATGTGTAAAATTGTATGACGAAGGAAAAGGGGAGATAACTATTAACAGCAAGAAGGCAAAAGATTATTTCACTCCACTACAAATAGAGAATGCAATTGCACCTTTAGCTTTGCTAGATAGAAAGAGTGATTTCGATATAGTTGTTAGGGTTCAGGGTGGAGGAAAAGAATCACAATCAGATGCAATGCGTCATGGAATTAGCAGGGCATTACTTCTAATTGATCCAGACGTTAGAACACTATTAAAGCGTGAAGGATTCTTACGTAGAGATGCTCGTGTTAAAGAACGAAAGAAACCAGGACTAAAATCAGCTAGAAGAGCACCACAGTTTAGTAAGAGGTAGAACCTCTTAAGTGAAGCAGTAAAACAGTGAAGCAGTAAAACAGTATAAATAGCTTTAAAGCTTTAAGTTTCTTGTTTAAATAATTAAAAACAAAACATATACAAAACATCCCCTCCCCAGACGGGGGAGGGTTAGGGAGAGGGGATTAAATATATCTATGAAATTCAAATATCTTATTATGATTGGGTAATTGAGATTTGTGGAATCCTTTATTAATAATCTGTCATACCAAAGCATACTTAGTAGCTTATTATACTTAAACATAAACCCCCTCTCCCTGCCCTCTCCCTAGGGGAGAGGGTGTGAGAGAATAATGAAGTATATATTTTATAATTGATAAAGAACTTATTAGCTAAAGATAAGAGGCTTTAAGCTCAATTCTCAAAGCTGTTTGTTATAGGTCTTAACAAATGAGACTGTTTCTGCTATACTAGTTAGATTTTCCAAACAAAAATACATGTCCATTGACGCCTGCATTGCCCACGCAATTCATAATGATCTAGATATCATGGAAGCTCTCCCAGAGGTTCATGAATTGCCTATAGAAGAAATGGAGGGGTATATAGAGAAGTATATTTGTTCTATACATGAGACAATGAAAGATACGATAGTGGCTTATGGAGACTCATATATCCGCTCAAAAGACGCTGCAGGCCTATGCGCTACGTGTTTGCAGGGTGGATTGCTTATGCCAGCTCACATGCTGTTGCGTATGTGCCAGACGATTGTTCAATTAATAGAATTGGATGCTAAGTTCATATTAGACACAGATGATGGTAAAAGCCTGTATTATATGAAGATGGAACTCGCTTAGGTAAGTATTAAGTATTATGTATCAAGTAGTATGTATGAATCCTGTGATTTTTGCCTGTTTGTTTGCTTAATTCTTAATTCTTAATACATATTACTTTTATGATATGATCCTTTTATGCGTACACTAATTTCCTCCATCGGCATTACTATCGGATTGATAGTCGCAACACCTGCCATGGGTTATGTCGGTACATTCTCAGATGGTCAAGTCCCAGTTCAATACCGTCAGAGTACTGTTCGTATGACATATATCCAGGGCCAAGGAGTTAAATCAAGATATCGTTCTGTTAGACGAGTAGTTTCACAGGACAATGCTTGTAAGGTAACAATGGATTGGCCACTATGGATCGATCCACCAAAATGTTCCAAGTAATATAGATATTTTGCATCAAACAGCGGTTTTATACCGCTGTTTTTTGTTAATTCCCTCAGGCTCATTGCAATGAGCCTGAGGCTCATGCGCGAATCCACTGACCATTTCCTATGTTTTGCACTGCCCCCTGCAGTTCCATTATTGTAAGAGTTGCTGTTAGCGTGCCAGTATCTAGTCCAGATTGATCAATTAAATCTCCTGTTCTTTTTGGCATTGTAGTTAATACATTCCACAAGCTAGATTCATTTGGATTGATTGGTGAGTACTTTGATTTGGAATTTGATTCTGGCATATGTACTCCAATGTATTTAAGCATTGATTCTGGACTTTGGGCTAAGCGAGCTTTTTCTTCTGCTATAAATCTATGACATCCAGCAAATCCTGGATCAAATAACTGCCCCGGAACAGCAAAAACTTCTCTTCCATATCCAAGGGCAATATCTGCGGTTATAAGTGCTCCACTTTTTTTACCTGCCTCTATAACTAGTGTTGCCAAACCCAGACCTGCAATAATTCTGTTCCTAGCAGGAAAAGTATATTTATCGGGGGTTTGATCTAATGGGAACTCACTAACGATTACTCCGCCACTGCTAATTATATTATTTGCTAGATTTGCATTTACCCTTGGGAACACTTTAGATAGTCCGTGTGCCAAAACCGCTATTGTTTTGCCGCCAGATTCTATTGTTTGTGTAGCGACAGATGTATCTATACCCATAGCAAGGCCACTTACTGTTCCAAAAGATGATCTAATAATAGGTGGAACGAACGATTCTACGACTCTGTGACCATAAGATGACATTTTTCTAGTCCCAACAATAGATATAAGAGGTTGAGAAAGAACCTCTAGAGCCCCTTTTATATATAAAAATACAGGATGATCTTCTGTAGATAGCAAAATTTGTGGATAATCGTCATCTTCTATTGAATATAGGTGGATATTCCTCCTTGATAGCTCTTTGGCATAGTTTTTCGCATCAAATTCTTCTAATCGGTTTAATGTTTTGATTATGGTATCTGGTCTACATCCAAGTCCTTTTAACATTTCTGAATCTATTTGATCAGATGCGGCATCTAGATTCCCATATACTTCACAAAGAGCATTATATCGTTTTTTGTTTAATATATTTAACCAAGACCATAAAAGAGCGTGTTCTTTTAGCATATTTAAAAATAAAGTAGTTAAGCACTACACTTTACCATCTTGAAGCTAATAATTTGGTCCAGATCAAGAAAAATGTACTTAGAGAGGGGTGAAAATTATCATTTGTTACTAAATAGTCATTTTAAGCCAAAATATAGCACATAATCACTTAGGCTCATGGCAGTGAGCCTGGGAATTAAACATAATATTTGCCTTGAAACATGGGAATATAGCTAACGCAACTCTCAGTCGAGTTAAATATCACATATATTCTATATATTCCCATTATTCAGATTAGTTGAAAATAATTAATAATTAATCTGCTTATTGATGTTATTTTGAGGATAAAATAATATATTGGATGAAGTACTTAAAGACGCACATATAGATAAATGATATTGCCACCGTAGCTCAGATGGTAGAGCAACGCACTCGTAGCGCGTAGGTCCGGGGTTCGATCCCCCGCGGTGGCTCCACGAAGTACTGCTCACTTCACTTCGTTCGTTCACAGACTACGTGGCGCCGCCAAAAAGAAATCAAAACCACTCAATTCGTTCACAGACTACGTGGCGCCGCCATATTGAAAATTCATAGCATTAATGAGTGCCCTGTAGTGATAAGCACGCAATATAAGAGAAATTTTCTATATCACAGGCTACTTTTTAACTTGAAAGCGAATCTACTACTGGGGCATTCTGTATTACTATGTTTCATGTATATATACTTTATAGCAAGAAGGATAATGGCTTATATATAGGCTATACGGCAAATATAAAGAATCGTCTTAAAGCACACAATGAAGGTAGTGTAATTTCAACAAAAGGAAGACGCCCTCTTTCATTAATATTTCTCGAGTCATATATTAATAAGGGGGACGCTACTCGCAGAGAAAAATATCTAAAAACAACTATTGGTAGGAAAATGCTTAAAACAATGTTGAGAAACACATTAGGTGAAAACATTATTAAAAAACAAACAATGAGCCTGTCTTTATTACTAAAATGGCTTATTTAAGCGCAAATCTTACATAGAGTTGCTTAGGCTCATGATTATGAGCCTGTGGAAAGTCCCAATCAGAGCTCTAAATTTGCAAATCATTCAAGATTTAGATTGTTACCAATAACATTCTACATCCCTATTTTTCCAGCAATTTTCTCTAATCCTTCCATTGCTCGCAATGCTTCAATAGGTACCATCCAAATTGTTGTATTACTTTGATCTGAACTAAGATCATTAATACTTTGGAGTGTTCGTAGATGCAAAGCCCCTTTTTGTTTAGAGAGCGTTTCTGCTGCCTTTGCCATATTAGATGCTGCATCTACCTCTCCCTCTGAGTTTATAATAACAGCCTGTTTCTCTCTTTGGGCCTCTGCAACTTTAGCTATTGTGCGTTTTAGACTCTCTGGAAGCACAATATCCTTTAATTCAACACTTTGTACGTCAATTCCCCATGGATCTGATGCTGTATCTACAGTTTTCTTTATCTTTTCGCTTATATCTGACTTATTTGCCAATAATTCATCCAATGTTACCTCTCCAACTGCATTTCTCATGGTTGTTTGAGCTAGTTGAGACACTGCAAAGAAGAAATTCTCTACTTCTAGTACGGCTTTTTCTGCATTTACTACCCTAAAGTACAGCACAGCATTAATGCGTATAGGTATATTATCCTTTGTAATAGCTTCTTGATCAGGAACATCTACAGCTTTTACACGTATATCTACTTTTATGATCTTTTGGAATATTGGTATTAGGATCTTCCAACCTGGGTTCCAAGTAGTTTGGTACTTCCCCATAAGCAAAACGATACCTCTCTCATATTGATTAACTTGTTTAATCAGAATTGGTAGAAGTACTAATATTGGCCAGCCAAATGTTGCTAAAAGTAATGGATTCATGAGGTAGTGGGGAAATTAAATCAGTGAAGCAGTGTAACAATTAATCATTATAGCAGTGAGCCAAGCGAAGCCTAATTTCACCGTAGTATCGAAGGGGGAAGGTAAAAGGTCATAGGACCTTTAGACATTCGACTTTTGACATTCAGACATTCAATTTTCAGTCTACAGCCTCAGGCTCATATCAATGAGCCTAGCTAAATATTGCGTTAAAATACTACTTTGCAGCTATATTAACGATATCTAAGAACTTTTTTTGATCCAGAGAGGCACCGCCAATGAGCCCACCATTTATGTCTGATTGGCACAGCAATTCAGAGGCATTTTCTGGCTTCATGGACCCCCCGTATAGAATTCGAATATCATTCCCTGATGAATTAGGAGGTAGTAATGATCGTATGAAACTATGTGCTTTTTGAGCGATTTCTGGAGTTGCGCTAAGCCCAGTTCCGATAGCCCAGACAGGTTCATATGCGATACTAAATGTGTTTTGACCTTTTAATATTTCAAATATAGGCGTTAATTGGCTTTTCAAAACCTCTTCTGTGCGTCCTTCTTCTCTTTCCTGTGCTGTTTCACCTATGCAAATTATTGGATGCAGGCCAACATTTAATGCAGATTCTGCCTGCTGAGCCACTTGCTCATTTGTTTCATTGTGGTACAAACGCCTTTCTGAATGGCCACATAGAATATACGCGCATCCAAGGTTTTTGAGCATAATTATGCTTATATCGCCTGTAAATGCTCCATTCTCCTCATTTCTGCCATATTGAGCTCCAACAATTAGCCCAGCCTGTATACATGGCTGTAGATCTAGATATGTAGGGAATACAACAACATCTACCGATTCAGATGAACGGAATGAGCTGCTATTTTCTAGGGCTCCATCTGGGATGGGATTCATTTTCCAATTTGCTGCAATAAGTGGTTTTAACATATCCGAATTATAGCAAAAAATACCATCCAAATATCAATAATTATCAGGCTCACTTAGAAACTCTTTTAAACACAATCAATCAATAGTTTCATGTACATTTTAAGCCAAATGAGCCCTTGTAAATGAGCCTGGAATTTGATATAATCATATGATCATTTGAATGAGCCTAGGCTCACGCGATGAAAAACAAATATAAAAAATAAATGTCCAATACCAACCCACTAGAAATACCGGGCTCCCTAAAAAATATTTCGCGCGCACTTGCGCGTAAGGAGAGTGGTGAAATGTTGGACGAATTTAGAGTGTTAGAAAATGCATGTCCCAAGGAAAAACAAGAGTGGATTATTTTGCTGCTTAAAAAGTTTGAATATAAAAAACTCAGTCGAGAGGACAAGGGTTACATTCGAAAATATATTTTGCAGGTTACTGGATATTCTAGAGCTCAATCAACAAGACTAATAACATCCAGCCTGCTTGCCATTGAAGAAAGTACTGTTACTAAGCCAAAGGCAATTAGTTCAGTAAAAGCAGCAGCAGTGCAGATTGTAAGCAATTCGAAGAGACAAGAAATTGAAATTCCACTAGTAGATTTCGAATTACCAAAATCTCTAAAAGAAATTTCTTCTGCACTCGAGTGTAATGAAGGCGATGAATTATCAGACTTATTCCAGTTGTCTAGTTCAGCAAGTGCTCAAGAAAAACAAGAGTGGATCATTTCACTTTTAGAAAAATTTGACTACAAAAATCTTAGTCGAGATGACAAGGGCTTGATTCGAAAATCCATTCTTCAAACTACTGGATATTCTAGAGCTCAATCAACAAGACTTATAACAGCAGGCCTAATAATTATAGAAGAACGTCCAGAAATAAAATCTGGATTCTTTGATTCAATTAAAAAATCAGCCGAGCAGATTGTAAGCAATTCGAAGAGACAAGAAATTGAAATTCCACTAGTAGATTTCGAATTACCAAAATCTCTAAAAGAAATTTCTTCTGCACTCGAGTGTAATGAAGGCGATGAATTATCAGACTTATTCCAGTTGTCTAGTTCAGCAAGTGCTCAAGAAAAACAAGAGTGGATCATTTCACTATTAGGAAAATTCGAATATGAAAATCTTAGCCGAGATGACAAGGGCTTGGTCAGAAAATTCATTCTTCAAACTACTGGATATTCCAGAGCTCAATCAACAAGACTTATTACAGCAGGTCTAAAGATTATTGAAGAACGTCCAGAAATAAAATCTGGATTTATTAGCTCAGTGGAAGACTTTGTTGGAAAAGTCGTTGGACTATCAAGAAATTATCAAGAGATTCTGGAATATCGTAACAATCTTGCATGGTCACTCGGTCTTCCTAGTCTTGGAGTAATGCTTATGATCCTTCATGGTGTAATAACAACAGATCCTATGCCTTTACGTTTCTTGAACGCTCAGTTAGGAAATGATTGGGAGATAGCATCGAATGATGGATCTAATTATTACGAAGAAGATCTAAGCTCTACAAGCCTTAGGAGTCCAACTAGCATTATTACTGAGGTCAGTTCAATAAATACTGGGTTAGCTGAATTCCAACCACTATACTATCAAGAAAAAATTATTGATGGAGAAGGAGTTCAGATTGCATCTGCTTCTATCGACTCACTGTTATCCCGAGTACAAAAGCGTAGAGATTATAGAATTTGGAATTCAGAACTAGATGGTGCAGGTAAGCGTTTTTGGTATCAGACAAAATCTAATCTGGCTGAGACTTCTGAAGAAGGAAAAGTTCTATTTATAGGTCCAGATATTGCAGAGAGAGTTGGAGGAAGAAGGGTGATTTCACTATCTGGAGCTACAATTCCACAAATTAGAACAGATCAAGTAGCAATAACTACAGTTCAAACTAGGCAAGAAGCTAGAAATCAATTGTCTATTATGTTAGCTAATGTAGAAATCCGTAGACAAGATAGGATGTTAACACGAGGATTATTGGCTCCAGATTATGAAAGCTCACAATATGCTCCAGTCTCAGATGGTAGAACAATAGCATCTAGGACATCTAATCTAAGTGCACTAGACATGCTAGGAGCTGGGAAGGAAGGACAAGTGCTTATGATCGTTGACGGAAGACCTGTATGGAAACATATAATTATGTCTGGAGTTCAAGATAATGCACCACATGGAGATTATATTTCAAGAAGAGGTGGTGGTAGTGGACGAGGTGGAGGTGGAGCAAATCCAACTGATGGAGGAACTGGTGTACAAGGTGCACAGGGCGCACGAGGACCACCTGGTCCTACTTTAGGAATATACAATTCCTTAATTACTGACAGCACAGGATTTGAGGCAGGAAATGCAGGAGGAGAAAATTTATTCAATTTAAGCCAATTAGCAGTTGGCTCTCTTGCAAATTCGGGATCAACATTTACTGTATCTGGATCAACAATAATAGGTCAGCTTAGTTCAACTGGCTCATATGCAGATGCAGGGATTGCATTAGAAGTAGTTGGAACAATCTCAGGTTCCTCCTTATATATAACAGATACAGCTTCCTTCTCTTCAACAGTTTCATTTGGAGGTGTGGCATACACATTCCCAACCTCAGATGGTTCAGCCTCTGGAAATGTACTTATGACAGATGGGGCAGGGAATCTAAGTTGGGGTGGAAGTAGCTTAGGTGAAATATATGAAGCAGGTGAAGGATTAGTACTAGATGGAACAATGTTTGTTCTCTCTGAAACAGTAACAGGATCTCTACTTCATGCATCTGCAACTCTAGCTTCCTCTGGAACATTAGTAGTAGAAGGAACATCAACACTAAATGGAGCAGTTAGTATCACAGGTACAATAGCGGCAGATGAGGCAAAGATTAAATTTACAGCAGCAGACGATTCAGAAAGGTTTACTTTTGAAACAGACTTAGATTCATCTACAACTAATGACTTATTAATATTACGTAGTTTCTCTTCTGATAATATTTTGGCAATTAAAGGAAATGGCAACGTAGGTATTGGTACAACAACCCCATCAACTGCACTAGAAGTAGTTGGAACAA